>NZ_JAHWXN010000002.1 GCF_023091245.1 Microbacterium croceum
CAGCCGAAGCTAGACGAGGATAATTTGGCATTTGACAAGTGCACGCTGTTGAGTTCTCAAGGATCGGATGCTCCCACGACCCAGTCATCACAACCAGGCCCGAAGGGCAACTTCTCTATCTTACCCACCCGGCCCCGCATGTCAAATCGACGCGCTGTCCGGATCTGAAGATCCGAAGCGCAGTCAGAACGACCGCAGAAGGGGTGGACCTCCCATTCTAGACGCAAGCGTCCGCACCTCTCAAGAGAGGATTTGAATAGGGAGTGTTTCTGCCGCTTGAGGGGGGTGAGGCTCTCGGCCTCTCCGCTTCCCTGTGGGGCGAACAAGTAATAAGTTACGCGGATCCCGGGGTTCTGGCAAATCGGGGCGCACCCCCCGGGCGTGTCGTGAGTGGTGCCCGCGCCGGTTTCCCCGGATCAGCGCCGTTTTTCCTCCAGAACGCCGCCAGGAGTACGATCACGCCATGCTCCCGCTCCCCGGCCAGCGCCTCCACTCGACCACCGTTCCCGTCCATCGGGTGCGGCACCTGAGCGGGCACGCGTTCGCGCGTCTCCGTGAGAGGAGCCTTCGGTGAACGGCGGTCACCGGCTTCTCACGCGCGTGTGGAACGAGCTCGGCGCAGACCGGCGCCTGATCGAGGACGTACGCCCCTCCCCGGTTTCGGTCCCACTGCCTTCCCGGCTCTCCGCCGGCGACCTCGCCTGGGCGAGCGTGGCGGCAGCGACCTGTGCCGCACACCTCGATGTCGCGGCTCTCGACCCGCATCGCATCGCCGCCGCCTACCGGAGCGACCGCGTACTCACGATCGACGGCACCGCTCCCCCGGTGTGGTCGCCCTTCTCCGGGTTCTGGCGCACTCTCGACGGTTGGGTGCGCACGCATGGCAACTACCCGCACCACGCGGCCGGGCTACGCTCCGGTCTGGGAATGCCAGAGACCGCCGACGCTGATCAGGTCCGTGACGCGCTCGCGGTTCGCACGTCTTCGGATGCCGTCGCCGCGATCACGGCTGCAGGTGGCCTCGCCGTCCCCGTCGGGACGGAGGACCCCGCCCTCGATGCGGTCCTCCGATCCCGGCCGCTCCTCGACGTGCGAAGAGTCGAGACTCCTGCGGCTCCTCCGCGGCGACGCACATCCCTGTCGCAGGATCCCCCTCTCGACGGCATCCGCGTACTCGATCTCACCCGCGTCATCGCCGGACCGGTGTGCACGCGTACCCTGGCTCTGCTGGGGGCCGACGTGCTGCGCATCGACCCTCCACATCTTTCCGAGCCGGGCTGGCAGCATCTCGACACCGGGCATGGCAAGCGCACGGCACTCCTGGACGCGCGCTCGACGCAGATGCACGAACTTCTCGCGACTGCGGATGTCGTGGTGCTCGGGTACCGACCGGATGCGCTCGACCGGCTCGGCCTCGCGCCGAGCGATCTCATCGAGAGGCATCCCGGCCTGGTGGTCGCGCGGCTGAGCGCCTGGGGTACCGAGCATCCCCGACGCGCAGGATTCGACAGCCTGGTGCAGGCGGAGTCCGGCATCGCGTGGATCGAATCACCCGACGGTCACAACCCCGGCGCACTTCCCGCGCAGGCACTGGATCACAGCGCCGGCTATCTGCTGGCGGCGGCCGTGATCACGCTGCTCCGACGCCGCGCTGCAGAGGGCGGATCGTGGCGCGTGCAGACTTCGCTGCGACGGGTGGCCGCCGAGCTGCTCGGGATGCCGCGTCGATCGGAACCCGCCGAGGCGATCATGGACGATCCGGCACTCCACACCTCCCACTTCGAGGTGGCCGACCGCGCGGTGGTCACGTCCGCCCCCGCGATCCCCGGGTTCGACTTCGCCGCACCGCGCCCGTGGGGTCAGGATCAGCCCCGCTGGTGAGGCCTCGATGACAGCGACAGGATCACGCACAGCACCAGCGTGATCGCTCCCCACAGCGCACAGGCCGGCGGGAGCACTCGGTACGCGAGGTGCTGCAGGGTGAACGCATCGGTGAGCGGGCCGTAGACGGCGAGACCGATGAACCAGGCGGCGACGAGGATGGCCGGAAGCGACACCCACCATGCGACGCGGACCGCGCCCGGCACGCGCTGCGCGGCGTCGACGCGCGCGGCACTGTGCCGCAACCGGAGCACCGCCCAGAGGCCGATGCCTGCGAGGCCCAGCACGCTGGAGCCGTACTGCAGCCACTTGTACCCGAGCAGGGGACCCCACATCTGGTCCAGGGCGGGGAAGATCTCCACACCCCAGCGTCCCTCATGCGTGAAGAGATCCCACAGGATGTGCGAGAGCACCCCGAGGACCAGCGATACCGCGAGCAGCAGCGGATACACGCGTGTCTGCCCGATGCCGACCGCACGCCCCGCCGCCACCAGGCCGGAGTCGCTCCAGTCCGCGGGAAGACGACGGGCCATCCAGAGCGGCGTGAGCTCCGGAACCGCCGGGCGCAGCACCACGCGCCAGACCAGGAAGAGCACGAACGCCAGCAGCGCCGTCCACACGACGTTCCCCGGAGTGTGGGTGAACGTGTAGTTCAGGCCCACACCCCGAAGGAACAGCGGCAGGTCCGGCGTCATCGCGCCGATGGCGATCGCGGCTGGTACCAGAGGTGTGCGGATGAACGGCAACGCGACGATCGCATGACTCGGGGTGAACGGCATCCGCTCTCCTCAGGGGTCGTCGCGCCGCAGCGCTCGGGAACAGCTACACGGAAATCGAGCGTCAGGCGAGGAAGACGCCGGCCAGGGTCTTCTTGCCACGCCGCAGCACCGAGACTCCGCCGGGCAGGCTCCCCTGCACGGTGGCGGCTTCGTCCTCGACGCGCACGCCGTCGAGCGAGACGCCGCCCTGCGAGATCGCGCGTCGCGCCTCCGAGAGGCTCGACACGAGGGTGGTCGCCACCAGCGCTTCGACGACGGGGGTCCCCGCGGCGACGGTGGCGTTCGGCAGCTCCTCCAGCGCCGTGCGCAGCGTCGCGGCGTCGAGCGCGGTCAGGTCACCCTGGCCGAACAGCGCCTCGGAAGCGGCGATCACGGCAGCCGTGGCTTCGGCACCGTGAACGGTGACGCACACCTCGAGCGCGAGACGCTTCTGCGCTGCGCGCCGGAACGGCTCGGACTCGACCAGCGCCGCGTACTGCTCGATCTCGGCACGGCTGAGGAAGGTGAAGACCTTGAGCCGGTCGATCACGTCGGCATCCGTCGTGCTGAGCCAGAACTGGTACATGCGGTACGGGCTGCACATCTCGGCGTCGAGCCAGATCGCGTTGCCCTCGCTCTTGCCGAACTTCGTGCCGTCGCTGTTCGTGATCAGCGGTGTGCCGATCGCGTGCGCCGAGACGCCCTCGGCCCGACGGATGAGGTCAGTGCCGCTGGTCAGGTTGCCCCACTGATCGGATCCACCGGTCTGGAGCACGCAGTCGTACTGGCGGTACAGCTCGAGGAAGTCCATGCCCTGCAGGATCTGGTAGCTGAACTCGGTGTAGCTGATGCCCTCGTCGGAGTTCAGACGCGCAGCGACCGCATCCTTCTTCAGCATCGTGCCGACGCGGTAGTGCTTGCCGATCTCCCGCAGGAAGTCGATCGCCGACATCGGCGCGGTCCAGTCGAGGTTGTTCACGATGCGCGCCGCGTTGTCGCCCTCGAAGCTCAGGTAGCGCTCGACCTGCGCGCGCAGGCGGCCGACCCACTCCTCGACGGTCTCGCGCGTGTTGAGCGTGCGCTCTGCGGTCGGACGCGGATCTCCGATGAGACCGGTCGAGCCGCCGACCAGGCCGAGCGGCTTGTGCCCGGCGAGCTGGATGCGACGCAGCGTCAGCAACTGGACGAGGTTTCCCAGGTGCAGGCTCGGCGCCGTCGGATCGAACCCGCAGTAATACGTGATGGGGTCTCCCGCGAGCAGGGCGCGCAGCGCCTCCTGGTCGGTGGACACGTGGACGAGTCCGCGCCACAGCAGTTCGTCCCACACGTTCTCGAACGTCGGGTCGATCGCCGGTACAGCGGTCGTCAAAGGGGTTTCAGACACGCGCTCCAGGCTATCAGCGCGCGACGCCTCAGCTGTGCGCCGACCACCAGACGAGGAAGGCCGCGCCGAGCGCGATCACCCAGCTGACGAGGCTGCCGACGAGGAAGTACTCGGCGCGCGCACCCGTCTCGCCGTCGCGCGAGATCTCCGGGAACCGGACGATGCCCTTCGCCGCCAGCATCGCCGCGAGGATCGGGTAGGCGGCGGCGAGCGTGAGGATGAGAACGAGCATCCGCTCGAGCGGCCCGATCAGGCGTCCGCCCTTGAAGCCCGCACGCGGATCGACAGCGGTCGTCGGTTCCGCGGTGGGCGCGACCGGCGCCGGTGTTTCGGCATCTGTTGCGGCCGGGTCGACGGCGGCGGCTGGTGCGGCGGTATGGCGTGCTGGGTCGACCGGACGCCAGGTGTGCTCGCCGTCGAGCGCGGCACGCACCACGAGGTTGGCCGACTCGAGCAGGAAGACGGCGAGACCGAGGACCAGCATCGCCAGGTCGAATGAGACCTCGCCGAACGGAGAGCGCAGGCGCCAGATCTGTCCGATCAGTCCGGCACCCGCCCGCTCGCCCGTCCAGATCACCGCGCCGACGATCACGAGGGCCAGCAGCACGGCCGGCCAGAATCCCGCCGGCGATGGGCGGCCATCCGGCATGCACCACACCCAGGCCGCACCGGCGACCAGCGCCGCGATCATCGGGAGCAGCGCGTCGCTCACGCTGCCGAGCAGCAGAAGCACCACGGTGCTCGCGAGGTAGCCGATCCACCGGCGCGGCGCGAACTGACGCACCAGGTCGGCAGCGCCGATCGCGAGCAGCATGAACCCTGCGATGATCATGGCCTCTCCCCCCGCAATACGGCCAGCCCCTCGATCAGCGCCGCTGCACCCGCGCTGCGCAGGGACTTCGAGACACTCGGCTGCGTGATGCCCTCCTGCTCGGCGAGCTCGCGCTGAGAGGCTCCGATCAGGCGACCGTAGGTGAGGCGCCGCTCGCGCTCGTTCATCGAGCCGACCAGCTCGTCGCGCACGAGGAGATAGGCGTTGGATGCTCCGATCGTGCTGCTCATGACCTCATCCTGACCGGGGGCTCCGACAATCCACGAGCGCGTGCGTGGAACAGCGCGGGGCTCGCGCGCGTGCACGGTCTCGATCGCCTCGCGTGCCGCCCACCAGCCCGGCCCGTCGGTCAGCACTCCATGGGCGGAATCGACCGCGCGGATGGCGCCGACGCCGATCCCGAACCGGAAGGCGATGCCGTCCGGCAGCGCGAGCTGGATCATGAGGAGCCCGGCCATGGCATCCTCGAGGTTCGCATACACGCCCTGCTGCTCATCCCCCACCGTCGGGGTCAGCGGTTGCGAAGCCAGAGGAGTGTCGCGCTCGACGCGGGTGATCGTGTCATCCAGCACCCGCTGTGCGGCGGCGCGGTCGTCGAGCTTGCGAGAGCCCACGATATCGGCGATCACGGCGATGACCATGACATAACCGTATCACGACTACTTCTGGATTAATGCGTTATTTGGTTATAGTCTGTGATCATGCCTGAATCGCACATCATCCCTTGGTCCGAGGGGGCGTGGACCCACGCCCCGCAGCACACCGCCGAAACCGCGGACGCGCATCTCGACGTCACCGCCGTCGAAGGCAGCGACGCCTGGCGGCACACCGCCTACGGCTTCGTGCACAACACCGAACACGCCCTGCTCACCCCGCTCGCGGTGGGCGAGGCGATCGAGGTCTCGTTCCGAGCGTCCTGGGACGGTCAGTTCGACCAGGCCGGCATCTTCATCCGCATCGACGACGAGCACTGGGTCAAGACCGGAGTCGAGTTCGCCGACGGTCACCTCGGGCTCGGCGCCGTGGTCACCGACATCCGCTCGGACTGGTCGGTCGGCTACGTCGACGACTGGCTCGAGAGCGAGATCACGGTGCGCGTCAGCCGCTGGGCCGATGCCCTGATCATCCGCGCCAAGGCAGACGACGGCCCCTGGCGCCTGGTGCGCGTGGCACCGTTCTCCGGAGAGTCGGATGCCGCAGCCGGACCGTTCCTCGCGGCACCGATGCGCGGGGATCTCACCGTGCGCTTCATCCGGTGGGAGCGGTCGGCCGCCGACGTCGACCTGCACTGAGCGCGGCCGGTTCGCCCGACGGATCTCCGTCACGGGAACCCCGCACAGGCCCGACGGATCACGGAGACGATGACGGATCACGGACGATGTGCCGACATTTGCTCCGTGATCCGTCAGGACCTCCGTGATCCGTCAGGACCTCCGTGATCCGTCAGAACCTCCGGCATCAGTCAGAGCCGCCCGTCCTCCACACCGCGGCGCACGAAGGACCTATCCCCCGAACGCGGATCTGGGCGTCGACGGTCCCCCGCGATCGCAGCAGGGTGGAGCTCATGCTCTCCGCCCACGACACCATCCGCGACCTCGGGGGCATCGCCCGAGGGACGCACCTCCAGACGCTCGGCTTCACCCGGCAGCACCTCGCTGACCAGGTGAAGCGAGGCACGATCCAGCGTGTGCGACCGGGCGTCTTCGCGATACCCTCGCTTGCCGATGACATCCGCAGCGCGATCGCCCACGGCGGTGCGCTCAGTTGCGTGAGCGTGCTGCGGTCGCACGGGATCTGGGTGCTTCCCGACGAGACCGGGCCGCACGTCTGGCTCGGCCCGAGTCAGCACGCTCTCGCGCACCCGCACTGTCGCTGCATATCGCACTACTACGGCGGGACGCCGGTCCCAGGCGCGGCGAGCATCGAGCGTGCGCTGCTGCATCTGCGACGGTGCGCCGGCGACGAGGCGTTCTTCGCCGCGTATGAATCGGCTTGGCGCATCGGAAAGCTCTCTCGTGCCGCGCGAGATCGGATACGCGCAGCACTGCCGCGAGTCGCGCGATGGCTGGTCGATCTTGCTCGCCCCGACGCTGACAGCGGTCTCGAATCGCTCCTCCGGCTGCGACTCCACCTGCTCGGCATCCGAATCGGTTGTCAGGTGACGATCGTCGGGGTGGGGAGAGTCGATTTCGTCATCGCTGGCAGGATCATCCTCGAAGCGGACGGCGAGGAGAACCATGGCTCATCCGACAAACGCCACCGCGACCGGGTTCGGGACACGGCCGCATCCCGACTCGGCTACGAGACCCTGCGATTCGACTACGCGCAGATCGTCCACGACTGGCCCACCGTGCAGGCAGCCATCCTCGGCGCGATGCGACGCGTTCGCCCGGCCGCCGCCCGGGCATGACAGATCCCGGAACGGATGACAGATCACGGAACGGATGACAGATCACGGAACGGATGACGGATCGCGGAGCGGATGACAGATCCCGGAACGGATGACAGATCACGGAGAGTTTCGCGGAGATCCTTCGTCGAATCGTCCATTTCTCCGTGATCCGTCAGCCGTGAACCACCGACCGGGTCGTGGACCGACGCGATCTACAGTCCGAGGGCGTGCGCCGCGGCCTGGGCGCGTGCCACGAGCTCGGCACGCTGCTCCGCCACCCGCACCGGAGCGGTTCCGCCGGCACCCGTGCGCGAGGCGACGGATCCCTCGATGGTCAACACCTCGCGCACCGCGGGCACCAGGTGCGGCGACACCGAGAGCAGCAGTTCGTCGGAGGCATCCTCTAGCCCGATCCCGCGCTCCTCGCAGGCTCGAACGAGCGCGCCGGAGATCTCGTGCGCGTCGCGGAAGGGGACCCGCTGCTTCACGAGCCACTCCGCGACATCCGTCGCGAGCGAGAAGCCCTGCGGGGCGAGCTCGGCCATGCGTGCGGTGTCGAAGCGCAGCGTCGCGATCATGCCGGCGAATGCGGGCAGCACGACCTCGAGCGTCTGCACCGAATCGAAGACCGGCTCCTTGTCTTCCTGCAGGTCGCGGTTGTACGCGAGCGGCAATCCCTTGAGCGTAGCCAGCAGCCCGGACAGGTTGCCGATGAGGCGGCCGGACTTGCCGCGCGCGAGCTCGGCGATGTCGGGGTTCTTCTTCTGCGGCATGATGCTCGACCCGGTCGAGTAGCCGTCGTCGAGGGTGACGAACCCGAACTCCCGCGTGTTCCAGAGGATGATCTCCTCCGACAGACGCGACAGGTCGATGCCGGTCATCGCGGTGATGAACGCGAACTCCGCCACCACGTCACGTGCCGACGTGCCGTCGAGCGAGTTCTCGGCCGGACGGTCGAGGCCCAGCTGCGTCGCCACGAGGGCCGGATCGAGGCCCAGCGTCGAACCGGCCAGCGCTCCCCCGCCGTACGGCGAGACGCCGGCGCGACGACGCCAGTCGACGAGGCGTTCGAGTTCACGCACCAGTGGCCAGCCGTGCGCCTGCAGGTGGTGGGCGAGCAGCACCGGCTGCGCATGCTGCAGGTGTGTGCGACCGGGCAAGATCGCGGCCGGGTGCGCTTCGGCCTGTGCGACGAGAGCGTCGATCACCCGAAGGATGTCGCGGGCGATCACCCGCGCGTGGTCGATCAGGTACATGCGCACGAGCGTGGCGATCTGGTCGTTGCGGCTGCGGCCGGCGCGCAAACGTCCGCCCAGCTCCGGTCCCAGCTCGACGATCAGCGCCTGCTCCAGTGCGCCGTGCACGTCCTCATCGGTCGGCGCAGGCAGCAGGGTGCCGTCGGCGACCTTGCGGGCCACGGCGTCCAGTCCCTCGTGCATGCGCTGCGCCTCATCGGGCTCCAGGTACCCGGCGGCGGCCAGTGCCGTCGCATGGGCGTGAGAGCCGGCGATGTCGTAGGGGGCGAGGATCCAGTCGAAGTGGGTGGAGCGGCTGAGCTCCACCAGCTCCGGGGACGGTCCGGTCGCGAACCGGGCACCCCAGAGCGCGCCCTCGTTGGTTCCTTCGTGCGTGGCGTCGGTCATCAGTCGTCCTTCTTGCCGAGCAGCCAGACCAGCAGCGCCTTCTGGGCGTGCAGGCGGTTCTCCGCCTCGTCCCAGACCACACTCTGCGGACCGTCGATCACGCTGGAGTCCACCTCGTACCCGCGGTCGGCGGGGAGGCAGTGGATGAAGATGGCCTCGGAGTCGGCCAGCGCCATGGTCTCCGGCGTCACCTTGTAGGTGCCGAGGTCGCGGATCCGCGCGAGCTTCTCCTCTTCCTTGCCCATAGACACCCACGTGTCGGTGACGATGACGTCGGCACCGGCCGCTGCCTCGACCGGGTCGGTGAAGAGCGTGATCGAACCGCCGGTCTCGGCGGCGCGGCGGTCGGCGTCCGCGATCACGTCGGCGCGAGGGGCGTAGTCGTCCGGCGAGGCGATGCGCACGTGCATACCGGCGGTGACTCCGGCGAGAGCATAGGAGTGTGCCATGTTGCTCTGACCGTCGCCGAAGAACGTGAGCGTCAGGCCCTTGAGGTCGCCCTTGTGCTCGCGGATCGTGAGCAGATCGGCGAGCAGCTGGCATGGGTGGAAGTCGTCGGACAGGGCGTTGACGACCGGCACCCGGGTGCCGCGGGCCATCTCCTCCAGCCCGGACTGCGCGTAGGTGCGCCAGACGATCGCCGCGACCTGGCGCTCCAGCACACGCGCGGTGTCGGAGGGGGTCTCCTTGCCGCCGAGCTGACTGTTCGCCGTCGAGATGATCAGCGGCGAGCCGCCCAGATCGGCGATGCCGACCGCGAACGACACGCGGGTGCGGGTGGAGGACTTGTCGAAGATGACCGCGACGGTCTGGGGGCCGGCAAGGCTCTTGTCCGCCCACCGGTCCTTCTTCAGCTCCAGGGCGAGCTCGAGGATCTCCGCCTGCTCAGCGGGAGTCAGGTCGTCGTCGCGCAGCAGATGACGGGTCATGCGGAAACCTTTCCGGGGAGGGATGCCTGGACGTCGGCGAGCACGGCCGTGAACAGCTCACGGAACTCGCTCAGCTCGGCGTCGCCGATGGTGAGTGCGGGCGCGATGCGCACAGTCTCGGGGTTCGCGGCGTTCACGATCAGACCACGCTCCTGCGCCGCGGCGACCACGGCACCGGCGACCGGCTCCGACAGCGCCACGCCGATCAGCAGACCGCGACCGCGCACCGCGGTGATCAGCGGAGAGTCGATGCCGAGGATGATGTCGCGCAGCTCGACGCCGCGCGTCGCGGCGTTCTCGACCAGACCCGCATCCTCGATCTCGGCGAGGACCGCATCGGCGACGGCGGTCGCCAACGGGTTGCCGCCGAAGGTCGAGCCGTGAGATCCCGGCGTGAACAGCGCACTCGCCGATCCGTAGGTCACGAGCGCGCCGATCGGGAAGCCGCCGCCGATGCCCTTGGCGAGGGTGATCGCGTCGGGGGTGATGCCCTCGTGGCTGAAGCCGAACCAGGCGCCGGTGCGACCGGCTCCGGTCTGGATCTCATCCACGATCAGCAGCGCGCCGTGCTTCAGCGTCAACGACCGAGCGGCCGCGAGGTAGCCCTCCGGCAGCTCGACGACGCCGGCCTCGCCCTGGATGGGCTCGACGATCACGGCAGCCACGCGGTCGTCCATCGCGGCTTCGAGCGCCTCGACCGTCGCCGGGATGTGCTCGACGCCACCGGGCATCGGCTCGAACGGCGCGCGCATCGACTCCTTCGCCGTGAGGGCGAGGGATCCCATGGTGCGACCGTGGAAGCCGTTCTGCAGCGCGATGATCCGGGGGCGTTCCGCGCCACCGTGCAGGCGCGCCAGCTTGAATGCGGCCTCATTGGCCTCGGCGCCGGAGTTCGAGAAGAACACGCGTCCGTCGATGCCGGCGCCCGCGAGGCGCTTGAGGCGCGCGGCGAGGGCGAGCTGCGAGGGCGTCGCGAAATAGTTCGAGACGTGCGCGAGCGTCGCCGCCTGCCGCGACACGGCCTCCACGAACACGGGGTGCGCGTGGCCGAGCGAGGTGACCGCGATGCCGGCGAGGAAGTCGAGGTGGCGTCGCCCGTCCGAGTCCCAGAGGTAGGAGCCCTCACCGCGGGTGAGCAACGCGAGGCGCGGCCCCGCGTTGAGCACCAGATCGCGGTCTGCGTCGTCCTGCCAGATGGTCATCCTGCCACCACTTCCGTTCCGATTCCCTTGTTGGTGAAGAGTTCGACGAGCACAGAGTGCGGCACCCGCCCGTCGATGATCGCAGCGGCGTCCACGCCGTTCTCGACGGCTTCGAGGCACGCGCGCATCTTCGGGATCATGCCCGACTCGAGGCTCGGCAGCATCTCGGTGAGAGCCGTGGAGGTGAGGTGCGACACGAGCGAGTCCCGATGGGGCCAGTCCGCGTAGAGCCCCGGCACATCCGTGAGGATCACGAGCTTGCGGGCGTTCAGCGCCACCGCGAGCGCTGACGCTGCGGCATCCGCGTTGACGTTCAGCGAGTGTCCTGGATGGTCGAGGTCCGGCGCGATGCTGGAGACCACGGGAATTCGGCCGGCCGCCAGGTGGTCGAGCACCGGAGTGGGGTCCACCTCCACCACGTCGCCGACGCGGCCGAGGTCGATCTCTTCTCCGTCGATCATGACGCCGCGGCGACGGCCGCCGAACAGACCTGCGTCCTCACCGCTGAGTCCCGTGGCGATGGGCCCGTGGGAGTTGATCTTGGTGACCAGCTGCGGGTTGACCTGACCGGTGAGCACCATGCGCACCACGCTGATCGCCTCGGTGTTGGTGACCCGGTAGCCGCCCTTGAACTCGCTGGGGATGTCGAGCCGCTGCAGCATGTCGGAGATCTGCGGGCCTCCGCCGTGCACGACCACCGGCTGCACTCCGACGTAGCGGAGGTAGGCGATGTCCTGCGCGAACGCGTCCTGCAGCTCTTCCGAGACCATGGCGTTGCCGCCGTACTTGACGACCACGATCTGATCGCGGAACTTCTTCAGCCACGGCAGCGACTCGATGAGGGTCGTGGCCTTCTGGGCCGCGACCTCGGCAGGCGTGTCCTGGATGTCCGTCATGAGGCGTACGCGCTGTTCTCGTGCACGTAGTCGTGCGTGAGGTCGTTCGTGAGGATCGTCGCGGTGGCCTCGCCGACGCGCAGGTCGATCAGCAGGTGCGTGGCGCGCGGCGTGAGGTCGACCTCCTCGCGTGGACGGTCCGGACCTCCGGCGGTGCACACGCGCACGCCGTTCATCGACACGTCGACGTCGTAGGGATCGAACTGCGCTCCCGTGGTGCCGATGGCCGCAAGCACGCGGCCCCAGTTCGGATCGTTGCCGAAGATCGCGGCCTTGAAGAGGTTGTTGCGGGCGACCGAGCGACCGACCTCCACGGCATCCTGCTCCGACACAGCGCCGATGACCTCGATCGTGATGTCGTGACTCGCCCCCTCTGCATCTCCCTGCAGCTTGACCGCGAGCTCCTGCGAGAGCTCGATCAGCGCAGCGGTGAACTCCTCGAGATCGGGCTTCACGCCGCTCGCGCCGTTCGCCAGCAGGGTGACCTGGTCGTTGGTCGACATGCAGCCATCGGAGTCGAGACGATCGAACGTGCGTCCGGTCGCGGCGCGCAGGGCGGCATCCGCCTCGAGCGCCTCGAGGTCGGCGTCGGTCGTGATCACGACGAGCATGGTCGCGAGCCCCGGCGCGAGCATCCCCGCGCCCTTCGCCATGCCGCCGATGCTCCAGCCGTCGCGGCTGACGACTGCGGTCTTGGCGACGCTGTCGGTGGTCATGATCGCCTGCGCCGCGAGGTCTCCCCCGTCGGTGCTGAGTGCGGCGATCGCCTGCGCCGTGCCATCGAGCACCTTGGCACGGAACTCGCCGTCACCGACGCCGATGAGGCCGGTCGAGCACACCAGCACGTCTCCGGCACTGATACCCAGAAGCTCTGCCGCCTTCTCGGCCGTCTGGTGCGTGGTCTGGAAGCCGAAGCTCCCGGTGAAGCAGTTCGCCCCACCGGAGTTGAGCACCACGGCCTCGACGATCCGGTCGGCCACGGCCTGCTGCGACCAGATGATCGGGTTGGCCTTGGCGCGGTTGCTCGTGAACACCGCGGCGCCGACCTTGCGCGGTCCGCGGTTGACGACGACGGCGACGTCGGGCTTGCCCGTCGACTTGAGTCCTGCGACGACTCCGGCTGCTTCGAACCCGGCCGGGGCGGTGACGCTCACAGCGACACCTCGGTGATGAGTGCCTCGATGGTCATGGTGCGACTCCGTTGATTGAGAGGGCGCGGTCCTCGGGAAGCCCGAGCGCGATGTTCATGGACTGGATGGCGGCGCCGGCGGTGCCCTTGACGAGGTTGTCGACCGCCGTGACGACGGTGACGCGGTTGGCGGCGCGGTCGATCGCGAGACCGATCAGCGCCGTGTTCGCCCCGAGCACGTCGGCGGTGCGCGGGAAGCTGCCTTCGGGGAGCAGGTGCACGAAGGTCTCGCCGTCGTATGCGCTCTCCCACGCCTCACGGATCTGGGCGTCGGTGACGCCGTCGACGATCGGGGCGGTGGAGGTGGCGAGGATGCCGCGCGACATCGGCACGAGCACGGGGGTGAAGGAGATGCGGATGCCGTCCTCCGACTCGGCCCCAGAGCCCGTCGAAGGGAAAGCGGCGGCGAGCGCCTGCCGGATCTCCGGGATGTGCCGATGCGTACCGCCGACCGCATACGGGTTGGCGGTGCCGAGGATCTCGCTGGCGAGCAGGTTCGACTTCAGGCTCTTGCCCGCCCCCGAGGGGCCGACAGCGAGCACCGACACGATGTCACCCGGATCGATCACACCGGACGCGACGCCGGGCGCCAGGCTCAGGCTGACCGTGGACGCGTTACAGCCGGGAGCCGCGATCCTGGTCGCACCGCGAAGGGCGTCGCGCTGCTTCGCTCCGCCCACGGGAAGCTCGGGCACCCCGTAGGTCCACGGTTCGTGGAAGGCTCCGCCGTAGAACGCGTCCCAGGCACTCTGGGAGGTCAGCCGGTGGTCGGCCCCCGCATCGATCACGAGCGGGGTGTCGCCGAGCGCGTCGGTGTACTGCCCCGACTGCCCGTGCGGCAGCGCGAGGAACACGATGTCGTGCCCGGCGAGGATCTCGGGAGTGGTGTCCTGCAGGGTCAGATCCGCGAGCGAGCGCAGGTGCGGCTGATGCTGGATCAGCGGCTGCCCCGCGTTCGAATGCGCGGTGACGGTGCGGATCTGGATGTCGGGATGACTGGCGAGGAGGCGCAGAATCTCGCCGCCTGCGTAGCCGGATGCGCCGGAGACGGCGACGGAATACGTCATGCTTCTACCTTAACGGTCGGGGTGAGGTGGCCGAGGCGGCGACACCGACACTCGACCGCCGGCAGGCGGGAGCGCAGGGTCGCCTAAAGTCGGCGGTCGCCCCGGCGTCGGCGCACCACGATAACGCTCGGAACGAGCGTCAGAGAAGCGGATGCGGCCGAAGGCATGCCGCGACGATAGCGCGCCTTCCGCCGCATCCGCAAATCTGGCCCGTCATGTGGCGTCGCGCGCGCTCCCCGGCGCTGCGAAGAAGTCCCGCTCGTGTGCGCTGGACAGGTCGAACGCGCGCTGCATGCGGGCGCGGGTCGCGTCGTCGGCCCTCGCGGCGGCGTCCGTGACGTAGGCGACCGCCTGCGCTGTCGCCTCCGCGAACGCAGGGTCGGCGTAGGTCGCGAGCCACGAGGCGTAGGGATGGTGCGGGTCCTGCGGGCGGCTGCCGAACGCCCCGGCGTGCAGCCGCTCGCCGAGGTCGGTGTAGAGCCAGAAGCAGGGCAGGATGGCGGCGATCAGCTCGGGGTACCGGCCGTCGAACGCGGTGGCGCGCAGATGGTTGAGGTACGCCACCGTGGCCGGCGCCGGCTCCGCGGCGAAGGTCGCCGCGGAGACTCCCTGCGCGGCAGTGAGCCAGGAGGCGTGCAGCTCCAGCTCCCCGACGATCGAGCCCTGAGCGGACTGCGCCCAGAACGCCTGCTCCGCCGAGCTCGGGGCCAGTCGAGCGGCCTCCGCCAGCACGCGGGCGTACTCGCGCAGGTAGAGCGCATCCTGGGAGAGGTAGAAGACGAACGGCTCCCGTTGCAGTGTGCCGTCGGCGAGCGCGCGGATGAACGGCAGCGCGTCGATCTCGGCCCTGATCCCCGCGATGCCGTCCCACCACTCGGCGGCCACGTCCGCAGCCGCCGGGCGGGTCGTGAGTCCTCCGCGGTTCCACAGTCCTGCGAAGTGGTGGACGGGTCCGTGTCCCCCACCCACCGCGAGCGCGCTGCTCTCACGGAGCGACTCCCGCAACCAGGAGCGTGCGTGCGCGACGGCCGCAACGGAATCCAGTCCCCGCGCGAGCAGGGTGGCGATCGCGGAGGACAGCGAGCATCCGGTGCCGTGCGTGTTCATGGTGTCGATGCGCGCACCGGCGAAATGCTGCCGGACGCCTGCTGCCGCGTCGATGAGGGCATCCGGCGCCTCCTCGGCGTCGAGGTGTCCGCCCTTGACGAGCACCGCCGCCCCGATCTGCGCGGAGAACGCATCGGCGGCGGCGAGCGCATCCGCCCAGTCGACGATCTCCCGCCCCACGAGCACCGCGAGTTCGGCGAGGTTCGGCGTGATCACGTGGGCACGTACGAGAAGCTCCCGCAGCGCCGATTCCGCCGCGGTGTCCAGGAGCCGATCCCCGCTGGTGGCGACCATGACCGGATCGACAACGACGATCGGGGGACGGACCACGTCCAGCCACGCGGTCACGGTGCGCACGACGTCGGCATCGGCGAGCATGCCGATCTTGACCGCGTCGATCGCGATGTCATCCGACAAGGCGTCGAGCTGCTGCTGCAGGAAGTCGGACGGTGGCACGTGGATCGCGCGCACTCCCCTGGTGTTCTGCGCAGTCAGAGCCGCGATCGCCGCCATGCCGTATCCGCCGTTCGCGGCGATGGACTTGAGATCGGCCTGGATGCCGGCGCCGCCGGAGGGATCGCTGCCGGCGATCGTGAGCACGCGGGGCACCGAGGCCGCCTGCCAGCGCCGACGGAACTCCCTCGCCGCGGCAGCCGGAGCCTCGGCCGCGCACAGCGCCGACACGACCGCGATCCCGACCGCCCCCGCCGCACGCAGCGGTTCGATGTCATCGATCCCGACGCCGCCGATCGCGACGCAGGGCAGGGGGCTGGCCTCCGCGAACTCCCGGAACCCCTGGATGCCGAGGGCCGGCGGGTGGTCCGGTTTGGTGAGCGTCGGACGGATGACTCCGACGCCGAGATAGTCGATCGTGCCGACCGGGAGCGCGCGGACCGCGTCGAGGTGCTCCGGGGCGTTCGCCGTGAGCCCGATCAGGGCATCGGGGCCCAGCTCCTGGCGCGCCCGCAGCACCGAGGCATCACCCTGCCCGAGGTGCACGCCGTCGACTCTGCCTCCCTGAGCCCGCGCCGCCACCGCCGCGTCGAGGCGGTCGTTCACCACGAGCAGCGCGCGACCGTCGATCGCGGCTGAGAGCGCGAGCAGCTGCTCCACGACCTCACGGTCCGACGCATGCTTCTCGCGGAGCTGCACGATGCGCACGCCCCCGTCGACCGCCTGGCGGACGGTCTCGATCACACCGCGTTCGCCGCACAAGGCGGCGTCGGTGACAAGGTAGAGCGACAGGTCCGCGTTCATCGGCTGCTCTCCTCGATGCGGGCCGCGGCCACCAGGTGCTCCGGCTGCAGGCCGGCAAGGGCATCGAGCAGAGCGACGGCGAAGCTGCCCGGGCCGCCGGACGCCGCTGCAGCGCGCTCCGCCGCGATCGTGTACACGAGCGTGGCGGCCGCGACAGCGCCGAGCGCGGAGATCCCGGTCGCGCGGGCGGCCCCGAGGAAGGCCGCCATCACGGCGCCGAGCGCACAGCCCCCACCGGTGACGAGCGTGAGCTGCGGATCGCCGTTCGCGATGCGGATCACGCGCTCCCCGTCGGTGAGCAGATCGACCGGACCGGAGACGGCGACCACGCTGCCGTACCGGTCGGCCAGTGCGGCGGCCGCCTCAGCGGCGTCATCCGTGCTGTCGGTGGCATCCACGCCACGACCGCCGCCGCTGAGTCCGGCGAGCGCGAGGATCTCCGAGGCATTGCCGCGGACGGCGGTGGGACGCAGCGCCACGAGTTCCTGCGCCAGAGCGGTGCGCACCGGCAGCGCGCCGATCGCGACCGGATCGAGCACCCAGGGAGTACCCGCGGTCGAGGCCCCCTCGGCGGCCTCCCGACTCGCGGCCCGCTGCTCCGGCGTGGGCGTGCCGAGATTGACGAGCATGCCGGAGGCGATACCGGCGAACATGCCGCTCTCCCCCACGATGTCGACCATCGCGGGAGCGGCCCCCGTGGCGAGGAGCACGTTCGCGGTGAAGCCGGTGACGACCGCATTCGTGATGCAGTGCGTCAGGGGCGGAGTCGCTCGCACGCGCTCGAGCAGGGTCACCGCCTCGGACACGACGGTGGAATCGGACGATGGACGCAGACGATCGCTCAATGCGACATCCCTTCGCTAGTACGAACTAGATCAGGTTCGACGGGTCTGTTCTCAGCCGCGGTCGCGGCACCCCGTGTCACTGATCGCAGTCTAGCGAAGCGAGGATGTCGCTCAGAGGAGCTCGGCCAGCAGTGCGCGCTCGTCTTCTCGCGTGAGACCCGCGCGCCGCTCGCGGTCGACGCCGCGCGCGATCTCATCGGCGACCACGCGGGCGATCGTGTCGTCGATCGGCCGCAGCACTCCCCCTGTCCGATGGAACGCCGCGTTCGATCGCGTCATGAACCCGGTCATGTCGGCGGGCAGCCACAGCGGCAGCGACCTCTCCCCCGCCCAGTACGCGACGCCGTGATCTGCGAGCCAGCCGGCCTCGCCGACGACAGTCTCACCACAGTGGCCGGCCGCGTTCCGGATGCAGAGGAGCACATCCCGCAGCGGATGCCGATCGCCGATCGCGTTCACCGCACCGCTGACCCCGGCCGACGATGCTGTGACCACGTACGCGGCGAGATCGTCGACGTCGATCACCTGCGTCGCACGGCCCTCGAGCGGTGGCAGGAGCACCCGATCGCTCCCGGCCCGCGCGAACGCCGCCGCCCAGTAGCCGAAGCGATCGCTGGGGTCGCCGTCACCGACGATCAACCCGGGGCGCACGATCAGCGCCCGGTCGCCCAGCGCGCGCACCTGCTGCTCGGCAGCGACCTTCTCTGCCGCATAGTCGTACTCATCACCGGGGGCGGCCGCCTCATGCACCGGGGCGGATTCATCGGCGCCCGGGGTCGCGTCATCCGCGTAGACAGACACCGACGAGATGTACGTCCATCGGCGCGCACGTGCTCCGAGCGCGGCCACGACGGCAGCGACGTGATCGGCCCGCGAGGAGACGTCGACCACGTGATCCCAGTCGCGCGCGAGGCGGTCGTACGCATCGGAGCGGTCACGGTCACCGCGCACGAGCGTCACACCCGGCGGCTCCGGCCGTTCGCCACGGGCCAGGCAGGTCACCGCGGCCCCGTCATCCGCCCAGAGGCGGGCGATCCGCCCGGAGAGCCAGCCGGTTCCCCCCAGGATCAGCACGTCTGTCATGCACCCATGACACCAGCATCCATGGCCGCGGGGAAGTTCTTCCGCTCAGAGCAGAGGCATCGTCACTCAGCGGTGGGAAGCTCGTCGATGCCGGCGAGCCGGGGAACGGTCCAGGTCGGATCCGGCCGCCAGTCGCGCCATTCGGCGTCGAACGGCCAGTCGCCCGCACGGAACGACGCGATGGCCGCATCCGCGTGGCGCTCGATCTGCGCGGCCTGTTCCGCGCTGAGACGCCCCTGTTCGATCGCGGCGACGACCTCGTCCTCATCTTTCAGGTGGATTCCCCCGTCTGCATCGATCTCCACATCGAGGATGTGATCGGACGTGTACGTGTCGTGATCGGTGCGCAGGTGCGCGTTCTCGAGGTTCACGTACCACCCGGCGAACTCCCATTCCGGACCGGTCACGTCGCTCCAGAACAGCCACACCGACCACGCGGCGCCTGCAGGGGCGATCCGCAGGATGCCGTTGCCCCACCACTCCTCTACGATGCGCGTGCGCGGTTCGAGCCAGCGGCGATCGAGCGGCACGCTGCGCACCCGCTGACCGTCCGGCGCGCCCTGGCCCTCCTGGAGGGTGCCCGCAGCCAGCCACGCGACGAGGCCGCGTTCGTCGTCGCGCACCACCCGCATCGGAGTGATCGTCGACGGCTCCCCCTGCTGCCAGCCCGGCTTGCGGTAGTGCCAGTCGATCTGTGCACCAGGCGCGAGGAACGGTCCCTCGCCCAACGGGCGCACGCCCTCGGGCACGGCCGCCGGGGTGCTCTGCGGGAGGATGCTCATCCCGTCACGCTACCCCGGCCGCCCTGCGCCGTCGGTGTGACTCCCTGGTCTGCGTGCGACTGCTGCTCAGTCCCGGATCGCCGCGCCGAAGCGCTCGGCTGCGACCGCGACGCCGGCGAGCTTCGCCTCGGTCGCCTCCGCTGCCGTCAACGTGCGATCGTCGGCGCGGAAGCGCAGGGCGAACGTCAGGCTCTTCGAGCCGGCGGGAACACCCTCGCCGCGGTAGTCGTCGACCAGACGCACGGACTCGAGCAGGGCGCCGGCGCCTTCCGCGAGCGCGGTGCGCACGTCACCGGCAGCCACATCGACCGGAAGCGTGAGCGATACGTCCTGCGTGGCTGCGGTGAAGGTCGACAACGACTCAGCCACCACACGACGTCCTGCCAGCGACAGGATCAGGTCGAGGTCGAGCTCGAGCACGATCGCGCGTCCCGGCAGATCCGCGTCGTCCGAGACCACGGGGTGCAGCTCGCCGACGTAGCCGACCTCGGCGCCGTCGACCTGCAGGGTTCCCGTGCGTCCGGGGTGCAGAGCGGCCCGCTGAGACTGCACGACGTCGATCTCGACACCGGCGGCGCTCGCGATGACCCGTGCGGCGTCGAGCGCCTCGGACAGACCCGCAGGCTCGGCCGGACGGCCGGGCTGTCGTGCCACGATGTTGCCTGCGAGCAGCAGAGCGAGGTGGCGGTGCTGCGGCGGGATCGAGGCGTTCAGCGCGGCGAGGGTCTCGTCAGAGGGCCGCACGCCCAGCGGCGGGACGTCGTCGGTACCGTAGGTCACGCCCGGCTCCGGCAGGAACACCGCGCCGCTCTCGAAGATCGCGAGATCCGTGAGCCCGCGAGCGATGTTGCGATGCGCCGTCTGCAGCAGGCCGGGCACCAGCGAACGACGAAGGAACGGCGCCTGACCGTCGAGCGGGTTCGCCAGACGGATGCTGGGCAGATGCTCGCCGGACGCGGAGCCGTGCAGGTCGTTCTGCGCCTCGGTCGTGAACGGGAACGCCGGGGTCTCGACGAAGCCGGCGGCCGCGAGCGCGTCGGCGACCCGGCGGCGGCCCTGCTGCAGCGGCGTGAGGCCACGGCCGGACGGAGGCGTCGGCAGCACGGAGGGGATGCGGTCGAGTCCGTGGATGCGGGCGACCTCTTCGGCCAATGTCCACTTGTCGGTCAGGTCGGGGCGCCAGGTGGGCGGGATGACCGTCCACCCCTCATCAGCCTTCTCGACCTCGGCACCGATCGTGGTCAGCGCGCCGGTGATCTCGTCGTCGGTGTAGTCGACGCCGATGAGGCCCTGCACGAAACCGGCGGGCAGCTCGATCTCGGCGACGAAGACCTCGGCGAACAGGGCGCCCCCCTCGTCGGTGAGCGTGCCGCCCGCCAGCTCGACCATGAGGTCGGCGGCGCGGCGCGCGGCGACGAACGGGATGAGCGGGTCGACACCGCGTTCGAAGCGCTTGGACGCCTCACTGGGCAGCTTGTGCCGACGGGCGGTGCGAGCGATCGTGACCGGGTCGAAGGTCGCGGCCTCGATCAGCACGTTCGTGGTGGTCTCGCTCATCTCGGTCGTGCCGCCGCCCATGACGCCGGCCAGACCGATCGGGCCGGAGCCGTCGGTGATGAGCAGGTCCTCGACGTGGAGCGCGCGCTCCTGGCCGTCGAGCGTGGTCATCTTCTCGCCCGGCGTCGCACGACGCACCGTGATGCCGCCGTCGAGCTTGTCGAGGTCGTAGCCGTGCAGGGGCTGCCCCAGTTCGAGCATGACGTAGTTCGTGATGTCGATCAGCACGCCGAGCGAACGCATGCCGGCGAGCGTCAGCCGGGCGATCATCCACGGCGGGGTGGGACGCGAGGGGTCGACACCGCGCACCACGCGGGTGACGAACTCGCTCGCACCGACGCGGCCGCGCACAGGCGCGACGTCGTCGACGACGGTCGTGTGTCCACTTCCCGGCTGCAGCTCCGCGAAGTCGCGCTCGGCGGGGTCGCGGAAGGTCGCTCCGGTGGCGTGCGAGTACTCGCGGGCGACGCCGCGCAGCGAGAACGCGTAACCGCGGTCGGGCGTGACGTTGATCTCGACCGCGACGTCATCGAGCCCCAGGAGCGCGATCGCGTCGGTGCCGACGGGTGCGTCGATGCCGAGGTCGGAGAGAACGACGATGCCGTTGTGCTCATCGCCCAGGCCGAGCTCACGGGCCGAGGCGATCATGCCGTCGGACACGTGACCGTAGGTCTTGCGCGCCGCGATCGGGAAAGGTCCGGGAAGCACGGCTCCCGGCAGGGTCACGACGACCTTGTCTCCGGCGACGAAGTTGTGCGCGCCGCAGACGATGCCTCGGATACCACCGTGCTCCTCGCCCACGTCGACCTGGCACCAGTTGATGGTCTTGCCGTTGGACTGCGGCTCGCCCTCCAGCGAGACGACCTGTCCGACGACGACGGGACCGGAGATCTCGAAGCGGTGCACGTCCTCCTCTTCGAAGCCGACCGTCACCAGCGCCGAGAGGACATCCTCCGGCGCGGCATCCGGTGCCACATCGACGTACTCACGCAACCACGAAAGCGGGACGCGCATCACACCACCATCCCGTACTGCTCGCTGAAACGGACATCGCCCTCGGCCATGTCGCGCATGTCCTGCACATCGCTGCGGAACATGAGTCCCCGCTCGATGCCCATGCCGAACGCGAAGCCGCTGTACACCTCGGGGTCGATCCCGGCTGCACGGAGCACGTTCGGGTTGACCATGCCGCAGCCGCCCCACTCGATCCAGCGCGCGCCGCCCTTGAAGGTCGGGTGCCACAGGTCGAGCTCGGCCGAGGGCTCGGTGAAGGGGAAGTAGTTGGTGCGGAAGCGCGTCTTGGCCTCGGCGCCGAAGAGCTGCTTCGCGAAGTGATCCAGGGTGCCCTTGAGGTGCGCCATCGTGATGCCCTTGTCGATCACGAGACCCTCGAACTGCGTGAAGACGGGCAGGTGCGTGGCGTCGAACTCGTCGGTGCGGTACACGCGACCGGGGCACAGCACGTAGATCGGCACCTCGCGGTCCAGCATCGACCGCACCTGCACGGGGCTCGTGTGCGTGCGCATCACGAGGTGACGAGAGGTCGGGTCGACGTAGAACGTGTCCTGCTCCTGGCGGGCGGGGTGATCCACGTCGAAGTTGAGCGCGTCGAAGTTGAACCACTCGTGCTCGAGCTCCGGCCCCTCCGCGATCTCCCACCCCATGCCCACGAAGATGTCGCAGACCTGGTCCTGCAGGAGCGTGAGCGGATGCCGGGCGCCGACACGGGTGCGCGAGGGCACGGCCGTGATGTCGATGCGCTCGGCCTCGAGCCGCGCGATGACCTCGGCGGCCGCGAGTTCGGCCTCCTTCGCCGCCAGCGCCTGCGTGACCTGACCGCGGCCCTGGCCGACGAGCTTGCCGAACGCCGCCTTGTTCTCGGGGGCGACCTGACGCATCGACGCGTTCAGGACCGCGAGCGGCGACCCTTCGGCGACGTGCGCGGCACGGACGGCTTTGATCTCGGCGGTGTCGGCGGCAGCACCGATCGCGGCGAGCGCTGCGGCGACGGCCGCTTCGACGGCTTCTGGGGTGATCTCGGGAGACTCAGACACGAGATAGGAGTCTACCGGCGCGGGGCGACGGGGTCAGACGAGTACACCCGTCAGATGCCCGGAGTCGGAGTACCTCCGAACCCACTACCACCGCGCTGCAGGGTGATGAGCTCGGTGTCGGTCCCGTCCTCATGCGTGCGCGGATCGCCACCGGCCGCGATGGCGCGGACCTTCGGCGAGCGCCGCGTGCGGATCTCGACCCAGCGCGCGATCCCCGAGAGGATCAGGCACATGATGATGTAGATGCCGCCGATGACGAACGCGGACTGCAGGATCGGACGTCCCTGCTGCGAGGTCAGCTGCTTGGCGTAGTACAGCAGCTCGGGGTACGTGATGATGAAGCCGAGCGCGGTGTCCTTCATCGTGACGACCAGCTGGGCGACGATGACGGGGAGCATGGCCCTGATCGCCTGTGGGAGCAGGATCAGGCGCATGACACCGCTCTTGCGGAGACCGATCGCGTAGCCGGCCTCCTTCTGTCCGCGCGGGAGGGATTCGATGCCGGCACGCAGCACCTCGGCCAGCACCGATCCGTTGTAGGCCATGAGCGCGATGACGACGGCCCAGTACGGGTCCATCTTCACCCCCACGACGGGGAGCCCGTAGTACAGCAGCATCATGAAGACCAGCACGGGGACAGCGCGGAAGAGCTCGGTGATCGCTGTCACGGGGAGGCGCACCCAGGCGTGCTCGGAGAGCCGGCCGATCGCGAGCACGAATCCGAGGACGATGCTCAGCACGGCGGCGAGTGCGAACGCGGCCAGAGTGTTGCCGAGCGCCTTGAGGATGCCCATCCACACGTTGGAGAACGTGAAGACGTACCACTTCTCGGCGGAGAACTGCCCGGTCTCGAACATCCGCAGGATCACGAAGCCGACGATGGCGAGCACCACGGCGACCGTGACGATGGCGAGGATGCGGTTGCGGGCGATCGCCCGGGGTCCGGGGACGTCGTACAGTACGGAGCTCATCGCGCGATCCTCCATCGGTTCTCGAGATGGCGTTGCAGCCAGCTCATCAGCAGGACCAGCACCACGAACACCACGGCGACCCAGAGCAGGACCTCCATGGGGTTCCCAGGGCGGTCGGCGGAGTCGTTGATCGTGGACCGGAGGGCCGCGAGCTCGGCGATCGAGAAGCCCGCCGCGACGGTGGTGTTCTTGAGGAGCGCGATGAACACGCTCATCATCGGGGGCACCACCGAGCGGAAGGCCTGGGGAAGGATGACCAGCGTCATCACCTGCCCGAACGGCAGTCCGATCGCGCGAGCGGCTTCGGCCTGGCCCACCGGGACGGTGTTGATGCCGGCCCGCAGCACCTCGGCGACGTAGGTCGCAGTGTAGATGCCGATGGCGAGGATGCCGAGCACGGTGTTCGACAGATCAGGCAGCCCGAGCTGCGGGTAGCCGAACACGAAGAAGAAGAAGACGAGGGTCAACGGGGTGTTGCGCACGATGTTGACGTACAGCGTGCCCACGCTCCGGGCGATCGGGATCGGTGAGACGCGCATGGCGCCGACGATGATGCCGAGCACCAACGCGATGATGCCGCCGATGAAGAAGACGAGCAGCGTGTTGCTGATCGCCTTGCTCCACAGGTCGAGGTTGCCGAAGATGACGTCCACGCCACCCTCCCTTCTTCAGGCTGGGTGGGGCGGCCTCCACGGAGGAAGGCCGCCCCGTGTCAGATCAGTACGCGTCGACCGCCGGCTGCTCGACCTTGATGCCGGAGGAACCGAGGTTCTTGTCGAAGATGGCCTGCCAGATGTCGCCGCCGTCGGTGAACAGCTCGTTGATGTGTGCGCGCAGCACGTCATCGCCCTTGGCGAGTCCGACGCCGTAGTTCTCCTCGGTGAACAGGCCGCCGGTGACCTTGACGTCGTCCGGGTACTGGGCGGCGTAGCCGATCAGTATCGCCTGGTCCGTGGTGACCGCGTCGACCTTGCCGTCGATCAGGTCCTGGACGCAGGCGGAGTACAGGTCGTACTCCTGCGTCTTGATGTCGGGGAAGTTCGCCTTGATGTTCTGGATCGGCGTGGAGCCGGTCGCCGAGCAGACGGTCTTGCCGTTGAAGTCCTCGAGCGCATCCGCGTCGTCCGCATCCGCCGCGACCAGGAGTCCCTGACCGGTGACGAAGTAGGGACCGGCGAAGTCGATGAGCTCCTTGCGCTTGTCGTTGATCGAGTAGGTGCCGACGTAGTAGTCGATGTCACCGTTCACGATGGCCTGCTCGCGGTTCGCGGAGGCGATCGGCTTGAACTCGATCTTGTCCTCGCCGTAGCCGAGCGAGGCGGCGATCCAGCGGGCGATGTCGACGTCGAAGCCGGTGCGCTCCCCCGAGGTGACGTCGAGGTAGCCGAGACCGGGCTGGTCCTCCTTGACGCCGATGACGACCTTGTCGCGCTCCTTGATGGCGTCGAACGTGGGGCTGCCCTCGAGGTTCACGTCGCTCGCGACCTCGAACCAGGTGCTGTCCTCGCCGCCTTCGTCGCCGGTGCCTGCTCCGGGGCTCGACGGCGTGCCGCTGTTGCAGGCCGTGAGTGCCAGCAGCGCCGTGGCTGCGATTCCGATGCCTGCCAGTGTCCGTGTGCGTCGCATGTGCGTCTCCTTCGTGTGCTGTGTGTGCAGGGTCTGGGGTGGGATCAGTGCGTGAGGAGCTTCGAGAGGAAGTCCTTGGCGCGGTCGCTCTTCGGGTTCGTGAAGAACTCCTCCGGCGTGGCCTCTTCCACGATCCGGCCGTCGGCCATGAAGACCACCCGGTCGGCCGCCTTGCGGGCGAAGCCCATCTCGTGGGTGACGACGATCATCGTCATGCCGTCGTGCGCGAGGTCGACCATCACGTCGAGGACCTCGTTGATCATCTCCGGGTCGAGCGCGCTGGTCGGCTCGTCGAACAGCATCACCTTGGGCTGCATCGCCAGCGCGCGGGCGATCGCCACGCGCTGCTGCTGACCACCGGAGAGCTGAGCGGGGAGCTTGGACGCCTGCTTCGCGATACCCACGCGCTCGAGGAGCACCATGGCCTCCTTCTCGGCATCCGCCTTCTTGAGACCGCGGACCTTGATCGGGCCGAGCGTCACGTTCTCGAGGATCGTGAGGTGCGCGAAGAGGTTGAACGACTGGAACACCATGCCGACGTCGGCACGGAGGTTCGCGAGCCCCTTGCCTTCGGCGGGGAGCTCTTTGCCGTCGATGCGGATCGAGCCGCTGGTGATCGTCTCGAGTCGATTGATGGTGCGGCAGAGCGTCGACTTGCCGGAACCGGACGGACCGATCACGACGACGACCTCACCGGAATTCACCGTGAGATCGATGTCGGTCAGTGCCTGGAAATCGCCATAGTGCTTCTGGACGTTCTCTACCACGACGAGGGCCGTACCTGAGGTCATCATTTCTCCAAACTAGCCACGTGGTGTTGTTCGCTCCATGCAAACGAGGCGAGATTTACACGTTCGTAATGCCGAGGGCGTCGGTGATCCGCCTGCGGGCACAGGTGTCCCGCGGACCGTCCCTCACGGGCCGCGGGACCCCTGCCGCTGGTGCGATCGTCCCCCTGGCGACGCCCCCCAGCGTGCGCCCGGACGGGCGCGCACACACAGGATCCGAGGGAGGGAGAACGCCTCTGCCGTGATGTGCGGCACGAACTCAGTGGCATCGGGATTCTCCGTCGAATCGAGGTGATCGACATCAGAGTGGCAGAGCCCGAGTGCTCTGTGAGAGTTCTTGAGTATTTCTTGAGGAGTCGCCGCTCGCGCTCAGCGCCGGGTCTCGCGGTAGTACTCCACCGCACCAGGGTGCAGATCGACCGGCGCTGTGAAGATCGCCTGCCGTCGATTCAGCAGCGCGGCGGCAGGCACCTCCGTCGCGATGCGCGAACGCGCGTCGAACAGCGTCCTCAGCACATCGCGCACCACCTCGTCGGGTGTGGCGGCTGCGGTGATGAGGTAGTTCGGCACGGCCATCGTGGGCGCCGGTGCCGTGAGCCCATAGGTGCCGGCCGGGAAGTCTGCGGTGCGATAGACATCCGAGTAACGATCGTTGACGGCGTTGACCCACTCCTGCTCGACCGGCAGCAGCCGTACCGGCAGATCGGACGCAAGGGCCTGGATGCCGGGGGTCGGCAGCCCGCCCACCCAGAAGAAGCCATCGATCTCCGATGCCTCCATGGCACGGATGGACTCCTGCAGGTCCCACTGCGGGTTCTGCACCGACTTCACGTCCACGCCGGCCGCATCGAGCACGCGGCGTGCGATCACGTTGACGCCCGAGTTCTCCGCGCCCAACGACACGGTCCTCCCCGCGAGATCGGGGATGTCCTCGATGTCCGAGTCGGCGCGCACCACGATATGCACATACTCGTCGTACAGCCGCGCCAGCGCGCGCACAGGGAGCGGTTCGTGGAAGGCCCCGACGCCGGCTACGGCATCCGCCGCCGCATCCCCCTGCGCGAACCCGAGCAGCGCCTCACCGCTGCCCACCTGCCGCAGGTTCTCGACGGAACCGTCGGTCTCCTCCACCACCGCGTGCACCCCGAGCGTGTCCGAGAGCTCTGCGGCGATGTGGCTGCCGTAGTCGAAATAGACGCCGGTCGAGCCGCCGCCGGCGATCACCGCGGCGCCATCGTCCCATTCGCTTGCCCGCTGCGTGCACCCTGTCAGCGTCAGCACCAGCATCGTCGCCGTGAGCAGCGCGAGGAGCCTTCCTGTGCTTCTCATGCGATCACCCCTTCGGGCACCCGCAGCGCGACCATCAGACCGCCGCCCTCTGGCGAGGAGACCGTCAGTTCCGCACCGATCGACGAGAGGAGGTCGGTGGCGATCGCGAGCCCGAGTCCGGAGCCCGGCGTATCTCCGCTGTCGGCGCTGCGCCAGAAGCGGTCGGTGGCGGATCCGACCTGGTCTTCGGGAAGCCCCGGTCCGTGGTCGCGAACGATGATCACGGCCGTGTCGGCATCGCGATGCGCTCCGACCTCGATCTCTCCTCCGTCCGGCGAGAACTTGACGGCGTTGTCGATCACCGCATCCAAGGCGCTCTCCACTATCGTGCGATCGGTCACACTCACGACGGCGTTCTCTCCCACGGTGCGGAACACGATGCCGCGCTGTGCGGCGACCTCGTGCCACGCGTCGGTGCGCCTGGCGGCCACGACCGCCAGATCGACGGCGGTGAACATCGAGTCCGCCTGCCCCCGGCGCGCGAGCCCGAGCAGCGTCTCGAGGATGCGCGCCATCCGACGCCCCTCCTCGCGGGTCTCTTCCACATCGCCCTGCCACTCCGGACCGAGCCCCGTCGACAGATGCTCGACGCGCAACAGCAGGGCGTTGAGAGGGTTGCGCAGCTCATGCGAGGCGTTGAGCGCGAACTCCTGCTGCCGGGCGAGCACCCGCTCGATCTCCCCGGCCATCCCGTTGAAGACGCGCGTCATCCGTCGCAGCTCCGGCGGGCCGGTGTCCTCGGAGACCCGCGCATGCATCTCACCGCGCTCGATCGCGATCATCGCCTCATCCAGGCGCCGCACCGGCGAGAGCACCCATCGGGCCAGCTGGAACACGAGCAGTACGCCCAAGATGATCGACACGATGGCGATCGCCCCGAGCACCAGCATCTGCTGCAGGATGGCGGCCCGCGGCGCCTCGACATCGGCAGTGATCATGACCGCACCGATCACGTCGCCGCCATCGAACACCGGCTCCACCATGCCCGTGTCGGGGATGACCCAGGGGAACGCGGGCTCCGGCGCCTCCGCCCGCCGCCCCGACAGCGCGAGGCGCACGCGCTCCGCCTCGTCGTCCGCCAGCACCTCGAGCGCGGGATCGCTCGTCGCCCATGCGGTACCGGTGAGGTCGAACACGACCACCTCGATCCCGTACACCTCCTGGAAGCGTCTGGCCTCCCCCTCGATCACGGTCGCACTGCCCGAGCTCAGCGCCTGCCTGGCGCTGGTGACGAAGTAGCCGAGGTCGCCGAGCTGCTCGGTGTACAGCGCCTGCTGGATGCTGCGCGCCGCGCTGAGACCGGTGGCTCCGCCCAGGGAGAGCAGGATGGCGATCAACGGCACGAGGAAGACGATCACGAGGCGGGTGCGCATCGCTCAGGCGCCCGCCAGCCGGTATCCGACTCCCCGTACGGTCTCGATCAGCGTGCGTTCGCCGGCTTTGCGGCGGATCGCCCCGACATGCACTTCGAGCGAATGCCCGAATCCGCGCCAGTCGGTGTTCCACACCTCTCGGATCAGCCGCTCCTTCGGCACTGCGACGCCGGGATAGCGCGCGAGCACCGCGACGATGTCGAATTCCTTGCGGGTGAGCTCGACCGGCGCATCATCCACGATCAGCTGCCGGGCGACGAGGTCGATCTGCACATCGCCGTCGTGCACCACGACGCGCGCATCCGCGTCCGGCCGCACCGCACGGGAGCGACGAGTGACCGCCTCGATGCGGGCCAGCAGCTCGTGCACGTCATAGGGCTTCACGACGAAGTCATCGGCGCCGGCGCGCAGTCCCTTGATGCGCTCGGTGACCTGGCTCCGCGCCGTGACCACCACGATCGGCACGTCGGAGCGTCCCCGGATCCGCCGGCACAGATCGATGCCGTCGACATCGGGCAGCCCCAGGTCCAGCAGCACCACCTCGGTGTCGGCGTCCAGGAGTTCCAGTGCCTGAGCGCCGTCCGCTGCGCGAACGGTCGCATAGCCGGACCGTGCGAGGAAGGCGTCGAGAGCGGCGGCGACGCGTTCGTCGTCCTCCACGATCAGAATCCTCATCGATCCTGGCTCTCGTCTCGCCGCTCAGCCCGCAGCGCGCTGAGCGAAAGCACTCTCATACAGGCACACGCTGGCGGCGGTCGCCAGGTTCAGGGACTCGGCGCGACCGAAGATCGGCAGCTTCAGCACGCGGTCCGCGAGCTCCAGGGCGGCGTCCTCCAGCCCGCGAGCTTCATTGCCGAAAAGCCAGGCCGTCGGCTCGGCCAGGACGCCCTCGGCGCGCGCCGCAAGGAGGTCATCGCCCTTGACATCGGCGGCGAGGATCTTGAGCCCTGCCGCGTGGGCGCGGTCGACGACATCTGCGAGGTCACCGGCGACCGAGACAGGCAGGTGGAACAGCGATCCTGTCGTGGCCCGCACGACTTTCGGGTTGTAGGGGTCGACGGTGCGGCCGGTCAGCACGACGGCGTCGGCACCGGCGGCATCGGCTGCGCGGATGATGGTGCCGAGGTTGCCCGGATCGCGCACCTCTTCGCAGATCGCGACGAGCCGGGGACCAGCGGCGAACACGTCGCGCACCGATGTCGGCATCTGCCGGACCACCGCGACGAGTCCCTGCGGGGTCACTGTGTCGGCCATCGCGTTCAGCACGTATTCGGTGACGTACTCGACGTCGATGTCGGCGTCCGCGGCGTTCGCGCGGATGTCCGGGTGCTTCTCCCATCCGGTCGGCGTCGCGAACAGCTCGACGATCGACTCGGGCCGGTAGGTGAGCGCTTCACGCACGGCCTGCGGACCTTCGAGAAGGAACAGACCTGTCTCGGTGCGCGCGCTGCGCTTGGTCAGCTTCGCGACAGCACGGACTCGGGGGGACCGGGGGTTCTCCAGCACGTGTCACAGTCTAGGGAACGCAGAGGTCCTTCTCGTGCCATCGGGATGAGGTGCGTGCATGACGACGGATGCCGCCGCGCCGCGGACCCGCCGACGGCTCGTGCTCGCGGGGCTCGCCACCACGACCGCGGGGGTGGGACTGCTCGCGCATCGGTCGATCGATGGCATCGTGGGCGATGTCGTCGGCGATGCGCTGTACGCCGTGCTCGTCGACGGGTGTCGAGAACTTCCGGAAACGCCGCAGGGCGCCCTCCCGAAGGAGAGCGCCCTGCGTGAAGAGGTGCTTACGCAGCCGACTTCGGAGCGTTGACGTCGGAGGGCAGAGCCTTCTTGGCCGTCTCCACCAGCGTGGCGAAGGTCGCTGCGTCGTTGACCGCGAGGTCGGCGAGCATACGACGGTCGACCGTGACACCTGCGAGGCCGAGGCCCTGGATGAAGCGGTTGTACGTCATGCCGTTCTGGCGCGCCGCGGCGTTGATGCGCTGGATCCACAGACGACGGAAGTCGCCCTTGCGCTTGCGACGGTCACGGTACGAGTAGACCAGCGAGTGGATGACCTGCTCTTTGGCCTTGCGGTAGAGGCGCGAACGCTGACCGCGGTAACCCTTGGCGCGCTCGAGGATGACCCGGCGCTTCTTGTGGGCGTTTACTGCCCGCTTGACTCTTGCCATTTTCCTATGTTCCTATTCGTGCGTCGGGCGCGTCAGCGGCCGAGAAGCTTCTTGGCGACCTTGGTGTCAGCCTTCGACAGCACCTGGTCCTGGTTCAGACGACGGGTGCGACGGCTCGACTTGTGCTCGAGGTTGTGGCGCATCCCGGCCTGCTGCTTCTTCAGCTTTCCGCTGCCGGTGATCTTGAAGCGCTTCTTAGCACCCGAATGGGTCTTCTGCTTCGGCATCTTCTCTTCCTTCGTCATGCGCCTTCTCAGGCGACGTTGTCAACCCGCGGTGCGGGAGTCTGGGGGGCGGGCGTTACTCCGCGGGAGCCTGAGCCGGAGCGTCCGACTCGCTCTTGGCGTCACGCGCAGCCTGCTTGTTCGCAGCGCGCTGTGCGTCACGCACGGCGTTCTGCTCCTGCTTGGCCTCGGACTTGCTCTTCAGCGGAGCCACGACCATGACCATGTTGCGGCCGTCGATGGTCGGGTTCGACTCGACCGTGCCGAACTCGGCGACGTCCTCGGCGAACTTGCGCAGCAGACGCACGCCCTGCTCAGGACGCGACTGCTCGCGACCGCGGAACAGGATCATGGCCTTGACCTTGTCGCCGGCCTTGAGGAAGCCCTCGGCGCGCTTGAGCTTGGTCGTGTAGTCGTGCGCCTCGATCTTCAGACGGAAACGGACCTCTTTGAGGATCGTGTTCGCCTGGTTGCGACGAGCTTCCTTCTCCTTCTGGGCGGCCTCGTACTTGAACTTGCCGTAGTCCATGATCTTGACCACGGGCGGCTTCGAGTTGGGGGCGACCTCAACGAGGTCGAGGTCGGCTTCCTGCGCGAGGCGCAGCGCCGCCTCGATGCGGACGACGCCGATCTGCTCACCCGCGGGGCCGACGAGGCGGACCTCGGGGACGCGGATGCGCTCATTGGTGCGGGGATCGCTGATGCGGAACTCCTTAGACGATGTGTTTCGGCCACCGTGACGCTGTCTGCATCACGGGCGAAATCGGAATCGTCCCCCACCCACCGGCATTCAGACGCCGGCTCTGCACCCTGCCTGCCGGTTCCCTCGTACGAGCGGAGCCGGTGGAGTGCAAGACCCGGTAGCCTTGAACGGCAAGCGCGGGTGGGAAGTGAATCCTCTTTCGGTCCAGAGCATGACGCTCGGGAGCCCGGCAAAGTCTAACAGAAAGCAAGGCGAAGTGACGACTCAGGGCCACGAGGCAGACCGCGAGCGGGAAGAGCGCTGGGCACGACAGGAGGAGGCGGCGGCATCCGCCACCCGTGACATCGCCGACGTTCCGGCTGTCGAGGTGATCACCACCGCCGCCGTGCACCTCATGAGCGCGGCCGCCGTGAAGCTCGGCCTGGCCGACGAACCCGACGCCGCAGCGCAGCTCGATCTCGACGAGGCGCGCAAGCTCATCAACGCTCTCGCCGGTCTCATCACCGCCGGCGCCCCCGAGATCAGCGACATGCACGCGCGTTCGCTGCGCGACGGTCTGCGCTCCCTGCAGCTCGCGTTCCGCGAGGCATCCGTCATCCCTGACCCGATCGGCAAGGGTCCTGGCGAGAAATGGACGGGGCCGGTCAACTAGGTGCGCGGGGCGCGCGGGCCGGCAGAAGACGCAGTCGGCGGCTAGGCGCTGCGTCGGAGCTTGACGGTGAGCGAATCGGCGAGCACGGCGATGCGGTCATCGGAAGCCCAGCGCTGAGCCAGGCGTGACAGCACGGCGTCGAGCACCTCGCGCTCCAAGCCATCGACGAGCTCCAAGATCACGACGAGCTCCGGGCCGCGAAGACGGGCGTCGGGGTCACCCGCGGCGACGGCGACATCGATCACCGCGAGCTCATGCGCCACACTCTCCTGCAGCGCGGTGTACACCTCGGTGGAGACGAAGCTCGGCTCCCAGGCGTGCCCCTGGGCGATCGCCCAGACAGCCGGACGCCGGAAGACGAACTCGGTGTCCGAGGTCGGGTCGAGCACGATGAGGTCGGTGTCCTCCGCAGACGCAGCCAGGGCGGCTCGAAGCGCCTCGACCGGGATCGGTCGCGCCGCGGGATCCCACCTCTGCATCGCCTCGACGGACGAGAACACCGGCTGCACGCGACGCCCATCCGGCGCCGCGACCGTCACGATCGACAGCTCCTGCGTCTTGTCGACGGCGAGGCCGCTGGGCGCGATGCCCTCCTCACCCTTCTCCGCGATCAGCGGGATCAACACGCGTGCAGAGCGGAACGCGTCGACGACCTCCGCTTGACTGCCCTGCCCCGCGCGGAAGCGCACAAGCGCGTCGAGCAGTACGGGGTCGGCGGAACCGTCGTCCGCCGCATGCGGGTTCGACTCGAAGCTGCGGCCCTCCCATGGGACGCCCGCGGAGTCGCCACGGTTCGAGGCACCGCGACCGTGATCGGTGTGACCGCGCTCGCCGTGCCCGCAGGCGTCGTCAGTCCCCTGCGACATCCAGCGCCTCGGCCAGCGTGAACGCACCGGCGTAGAGAGCCTTGCCGACGATGGCGCCCTCGATGCCGAGCGGCACCAGCTGGCGGAGCGCCGCGATGTCGTCGAGGTTCGAGATTCCCCCCGAGGCCACGACCGGCTTCGGAGTGCGCGAGGCGACCTCGCGCAGCAGGTCGATGTTCGGTCCGCGCAAAGTGCCGTCCTTGGTGACGTCGGTGACGACGTAGCGGCTGCAGCCGGCGTCCTCCAGGCGGTCGAGGACCTCCCAGAGGTCGCCGCCTTCCTTGGTCCAGCCGCGCGCGGCGAGCGTCGTCCCTCGCACGTCGAGGCCCACGGCGATGGCCTCGCCGTAGCGTCCGATGACGTCAGCGGCCCACTCGGGGTTCTCGAGAGCCGCGGTGCCGAGGTTGATGCGGGTCGCGCCGCTCTCGAGAGCCGCTTCGAGCGTCGCATCGTCACGGATGCCGCCGGACAGTTCGATGTTGACGCCGCGATACTGCTTGATGACCTTGCGCAGGATGGGCGCGTTGCTGCCGCGACCGAACGCGGCGTCGAGGTCGACGAGGTGGATCCACTTGGCGCCCTGCGCAACCCACTCGCCTGCGGCATCCAACGGGTCGCCGTAGTTGGTCTCGGTGCCGGCCTCGCCCTGCGTGAGCCGAACGGCCTTTCCGCCCGCGACATCGACGGCCGGGAGAAGTGTGAGAGAGGGAGACTGCGCGAAGTCGTTCATGGGTTCCTAAGGTGAGGATTCAGATCAGCGGTCCGAGCACACCCGTCACGGACGCACGAGAACCGAGGGTACCGTGACCCCGGTCACCCTCCAAATGCGCGAGAGATGCGAAGGAAACGCACGGGATAGGCTGAGGCATGATGTCCGGACCGCACGAAGAAGCCACGCCGGGTTCCAGCGCGCGTCGACGCGGCGAACAGCCCCCGCTCGTCGAGTCGGTTCCGCTCTTCTCGACCGACGCCCCCGCTGCGCCTCCCCGGCCTGCCAGGACGCCGAGCTCGCCTGCGCAACCGCCCTACCGCCGAACCCGTGCAGAGGCCCGTGAAGACCGCGATCAGCAGATCACCGCGCCCCCGCGCCCGGTGCCGCCGACACCCGCAGCGCCGCCGGCCCCGCCCGCACCGACGCCTCCGGTCGCGACCCCCGAGACCGCGCCCACCGACACCGTCCCCCGCCTCCCGGTGACGCCGCGAACCACGGCCGCACCGACCCAGGCCCCACCTGCACCCCGGATGCCCGCCCCCGCGGCGCCGGGCGTTCAGACGCCCGCGTCACCACCGCCCTCCGCGTCAGCGATCATCACTCCGGATTCGCGTCGGGAGCAGCGAGTGCGCGAGCGGGACTCCTTCCTGCAGACCGAACGCCCCGAGGAACCGGCCCGTGAGGGCGCCCGCGGCGCGCTCAACCGGTTCGGCCTGCGCATGCGCCCCTCGGCCGACGAGCAGTCGGCCAGAGACGACGAACTCGCAGTGAGCCAGCACTGGCCAGGTCCACGCACGATCGCCGTCGTGAACGGCAAGGGCGGCGCGGGCAAGACTCCGACGACCATCCTGCTCTCCGCCGTGTTCGCCCGCTACGGCGGTGCAGGAGTGCTCGCGTGGGACAACAACCAGACGCGCGGCACCCTGGGCTGGCGCACCGACACCGGAGCCCACGATCGCACCCTGCTCGAGCTGTTGCCGGAGTCGCAGCGACTGCTGGGCACCGGCGCCCAGTCCGCTGACCTCGCACATTTCATGCATCACCAGCCCCGCGAGAAGTACGATGTGCTGCGCTCGAAGCCGATCAGGCTCGCGCATGAGAACCGCGTGAGCCCGACCGATGTCGATGCGATCCACGCCGTCGCGGCGAAGTTCTACCGACTGATCGTGATCGACTCCGGTAACGACGAGTCGGACCCGATGTGGTTGCGCATGATCGACCACGCAGATCAGCTCGTGATCGCGACCACGACGCGTGCGGACCACGCTGAAGCGGGCGCCCTGCTCATCGAGGCACTCGAGGAGCGAGACGAGAGGTCCGCCCGCCTGGCGCGTCAGTCCGTGGCCGTCGTCTCGCAGGCGGATCCGAAGGCCACGGCCGCCGAGGTCGAACACGTCACGAACGGGTATCGCTCGCTGTCACGAGAGGTCGTCAGCATCCCGTTCGATCATGAGATGGTCGACGGCCCGCTCCGTTACGGTGCTCTCCACAAGCGCACCCAGCGGGCGTGGCTGTCTGCCGCAGCCGCCGTCGCCCGCGGTTTCTGAGCGGACGGACTTTCTTCGGGATCAGCCGTTCTCCGGGATCAGCCGTTCTCCGGGATCAGCGGAGGCTTCCGATCCAATTGCGCAGGAGCTGGATGCCGGCCTCTCCCGACTTCTCCGGGTGGAACTGCGTGGCCGACAGCGGCCCGTTCTCCACGGCGGCGAGGAAAGGATCGCCATACGTGGTCCACGTCAGCACCGGCTGCGGGAACGGCGGGATGACGTCGAGCTCCCAGGACTGTGCGCCGTAGGAGTGCACGAAGTAGAAGCGCTCCTCCTCGATGCCCTGGAAGAGCACGCTGTTCTCACCGGGGCTGACCGTGTTCCAGCCCATGTGCGGGAGGACGGGGGCATTGAGCTCCGTGACAGCGCCCGGCCATTCACCGAGCCCTTCGGAGTCGACACCGCGCTCGACGCCACGCTCGAAGAGCACCTGCATGCCGACGCAGATCCCGAGCACGGGGCGACCGCCGGCGAGTCGACGGTCGATGATCTCGTCTCCTCCATGCGCGTGCAGGGCATCACGCACCGCGGCGAACGCGCCCACTCCGGGTACGACCAGGCCGTCGGCTTCCAGCGCCTCCGCGCGGTTGCGCGTGAGTACCGCGTCAGCGCCCGCCGCGGCCAGCGCCTTGACGGCGGAATGCACGTTCCCCGACTCGTAGTCGAAGACCGCGACCTTCGGGGTGCGAGTCACAGTGCGCCCTTGGTCGAGGGGATGCCGTCGACGAGCGGGTCGAGCGCCTTGGCCTGACGGAAGGCCCGTGCGAACGCCTTGTACTCCGCCTCGGCGATGTGGTGCGGGTCACGTCCGCCGAGCACGCGGACGTGCACGGTGAGGCCGGCGTTGAACGCGATGGCCTCGAAGGAGTGGCGCACCAGAGAGCCGGTGAAGTGACCGCCGATGAGGTGGTGCTCGAAACCGACGGGCTCTCCCTCATGCACGAGGTAGGGCCGCCCGGAGATGTCGACGACCGCCTGGGCGAGCGCCTCATCCAGCGGAACGAGGGCATCGCCGTAGCGGGAGATGCCGGACTTGTCGCCCAGCGCCTCGAGGATCGCCTGGCCGAGCACGATCGAGACATCCTCGACGGTGTGGTGCGCGTCGATGTGGGTGTCGCCGGACGCGCGCACCGTGAGATCGGTCAGCGAGTGCTTCGCGAAGGCGGTGAGCATGTGGTCGAAGAACGGAACCGAGGTGTCGATGCGGCTCGCACCGGTGCCATCCAGGTTCAGTTCGAGTTCGACGGTGGACTCCGACGTGCCGCGCACGCGGTTCGCGGTGCGCGGGGTCAGGGCAAGGCTGCTCATGATGCCGAGTCTATCGAGGCCAGCGCGTCGAGGAACGCCGTGGTCTCAGCCTCGGTACCCGCGGTGACACGCAGGTGCCCGGGGATGCCGACGTCGCGGATCAGCACGCCCTGGTCATAGAGCTTCTGCCACGTGGCCTTCGGATCGGCCACCCCGCCGAACAGCACGAAGTTGCTCCATGATTCGTGCGGCGTGTAGCCGAGCGCCTCGAGGGTGGCGGTGATCCGGTCGCGCTGCTCGACGATCTCGTCGACCATGCCGAGCATGACGTCGGCGTTGCGCAGCGCGGCGACGGCCGCAGCCTGCGTCAGTGCACTCAGGTGATACGGCAGCCGGACCAGGCGCAGAGCATCGATGAAGGCGGGATCAGCCGCGAGGTACCCGACCCGCGCGCCCGCGAAGGCGAACGCCTTGCTCATGGTGCGCGAGACGGCCAGACGCGGCCTGCCGTCCAGCAGTGAGAGCGCGGACGGGGCCTCACGCGGGGCGAACTCCTGGTAGGCCTCGTCGACCACGACGATGCCGCGGGCGGCCTCGTACACGGCCTCGACCACGTCGAGGCCCAGCGGTGTGCCGGTCGGGTTGTTCGGCGAGCAGAGCAGCACCACATCGGGATCCACGTCCCGCACCTGGGCGGCCGCTTCCTCTGGGGTGATCGTGTAATCGGGCTGTCGCGTGCCGGCAACCCAGCGGGCGCCGGTCCCCTGCGCGATCAGCGGATACATCGAGTAGGTCGGAGCGAACCCGAAGGCGGTGCGCCCCGGTCCGCCGAAGGCCTGCAGAATGTGTTGCAGCACCTCGTTGGAGCCGTTGCCCGCCCAGATCCCCTCCGCCTCGAGACCGTGGCCCAGATAGGTCGCGAACGCCTCGCGCAGCGTCGTGAACTCGCGGTCGGGGTAGCGATTCACATCACGGATTGCGACGGCGATCTCATCGAGGATGTCGCTGGCCACCTCATCCGGAATCGGATGCGTGTTCTCGTTCACGTTGAGGGCGATCGGCAGCGGCGCCTGCGGGGCACCGTAAGGAGTCAGCCCGCGCAGGTCGTCGCGGAGCGGCAGGTCATCGAGTGAAGCGGTCACCCTTCCCATGCTAGAACGCTCAGCGGGACGCGGTGAGCGTTATGGCAGAGGAACGGTGACGCGGATCACGTTCAGTTCGTGTACTGCGTCGGGATCGACAGGGTCTGACCGATCTGCAGCTCGCCGGTCTGGAGGACGTTCAGGCGGGTGATCTCTCCGATGACCTCGCGGGGGTCGGCGGTCGGCGCGATCTTGCTCGCGATGGACCACAGCGTGTCTCCGGGGAGGACGGTGACCGTCTCGAAGCTGACCGTTCCGGTGCTCTCATTCGAGGCGAGCGCGCTGCCGCCGCTGATCGCGGCGAACGCGATCCCTGCGGCGAGCGGCAGCGCCGCGAGAACGAGCATCACGCGGCGACCGCGCACCGTCAGCCGAAGACGCGTCGCCGGACGGGCCGGGATGACTGCTGCGGTGCCGAAGGTGATGGTGCTCATGGTGTGCTCCTCTGCGTCGCCCCGTTGCCGGGGGAATCAGCCGCCTGCCGCTCGGGCCGGTGGAAGTTGGCGTAGCGTTCGCATCCTGCACTCGGCCGGGAGAGCTGAATGCGAAGCTACGTTCCGAAGATATCTTCGATTTCGAACATCTGTCAAGCTTTCTTCGAAACCGCACCCGCCAATCCGCCGACACGCTCGAACAGATCTTCCAGCTCCGCATGATTCTCGGATACGGTTTCGATAGGAACACCCCACCACGGGCCTCCGACATTCGAAGAGCGGCGTCGGAGACGCGCACCGAAGGAGCATCATGAGCGAGAACTCAGCCCTCGAGCCAGAGGCACCGCGCACGCGCCGTCGGAAGAGCCTGAGTCCCAAGCAGATGGCGATCCTCGAGGTCATCCAGGCCTCGATCGCTCAGCAGGGGTACCCGCCGAGCATGCGCGAGATCGGCGACGCGGTGGGACTCAAGTCGCTCTCGAGCGTTACTCATCAGCTCGGGCAGCTCGAGCTGAGCGGCTACCTGCGACGCGACCCCGGCAAGACCAGGGCGATGGAGGTGCTGATCGACCTTCCCGGCTCCAGCACCGAGAACCCGGCCGATGTGGCGACGCCCGTCGGGGACGCCGCACTCGTGCCACTCGTGGGTCGCATCGCGGCCGGGGTGCCGATCACCGCGGAGCAGCAGGTCGAGGAGATCTTCCCTCTCCCCCGGCAGCTCGTTGGCAAAGGCGACCTGTTCATGCTCAAGGTCTCCGGTGAGTCGATGATCGACGCAGCGATCTGCGACGGCGATTGGGTGGTCGTCCGCTCGCAGAACAGTGCGGAGAACGGCGAGATCGTCGCGGCGATGCTCGACGACGAGGCGACCGTCAAGACCTTCCGTCGACGAGACGGCCACACCTGGCTGCTGCCGCGCAATTCCGCGTTCGAGCCGATCCCGGGCGACGAGGCCACGGTGCTCGGCAAGGTCGTCGCCGTGCTCCGCGCCGTCTGACCCTCGACGGCGCACTCCCTCGACCGAGGTTCGCCGGTGACGCTCCGTCACCCTCGTACAGTGGGAGGCCATGGCTGAGACGACGCGCACCCCCTGGCTGGAGCGGCATCAGGTCGCGCTGTACCTCGCGGCCATCCTGATCGGTGTCGGTCTCGGCCTCGCCGTTCCCGGCAGCGACTCCCTGGAGTTCGCGATCGAGCCGGTGCTCGGCCTGCTGCTGTTCACCACCTTCCTCTCGGTTCCCTTCCGGCGGCTCGGCGAGTCCCTGCGCGACGTCAGGTTCCTCGGCGCGCTCGGCGTGCTCAACTTCGCGCTGGTCCCGCTCGTCGCGTTCGCCCTGTCGCGCCTCGTGGCCGACGATGATGCCCTCCTGGTCGGCGCGCTCCTCGTGCTGCTCACGCCGTGCGTCGACTATGTCATCGTCTTCACGGGTCAGGCCGGCGGGTCCGCGTCGAAGCTGCTCGCGGCCGCTCCGCTGCTCATGCTGGCTCAGATGGTCCTGCTGCCGCTGTATCTGCTGCTCTTCCTCGGCTCGGATGCCCCGCTGATCGACGCGGGTCCGTTCATCCGAGCGTTCGTGCTCCTGATCCTCCTCCCCCTGGGCGCGGCCGCCGTGGTGCAGGCGCTGGCCCGCCGGTTCCCGCTCATTCGGGCGCTCGAGAGCGGGCTGCTCGCCGCGATGGTGCCGCTGATGATCGCGACGTTGACGGTCGTGGTCGCGTCACAGGTACGCGGAGTGGGTGCGCAGTTCGGCGCGCTCGCCCGAGTGGTGCCCCTCTACATCGCCTTCGCGGTGATCCTGGTCGGGCTCGGCATCCTCGTGGCGCGCGCGGCCCGTCTGGATCCGGCGACATCACGCGCGCTGACCTTCAGCGGAGTGACGCGCAACTCGCTCGTGGTGCTCCCCCTCGCCCTCGCACTTCCGGTTTCCCTCGCGCTCGCACCGCTCGTGGTGGTCACCCAGACTCTGGTGGAGCTCGTCGTGATGGTCGCGTTGGTCCGCATCCTGCCCCGGCTGCTCCCCCCGCACTGACCACCGTCGCCGTCTCCCCAGACGAATAGGCTCGACGTATGACTTCGCCTTACGGGTCCTGGCCCTCCCCCTTCTCGGCGGCATCGGTCGCCGATTCCTCGCCCCGCATCGACGGAGCGCGGTTCGTGAGAGACGAGATCTGGTGGGGCGAGTCCGTACCGGCCGAGGGCGGTCGCGTCACCGTACGGTCCTCGACGGGACGGGAAGTGCTGCCCGGTCCCTGGAACGCGCGTTCGCGGGTGCACGAGTACGGCGGAGGCGCCTGGACCGCCGACCGCGATGGCACCCTGTACTTCGTCGAAGCCGCCGATCAGCGCGTCTACCGCCTCACCGCGGATGGCGACCCGGTGCCGCTGACACCGGAGGGCCCGGCGCACGGCGGTCTGCGGTGGCAGCACGGCCGTCTGCTCGCCGTGCGTGAGGATCTGGCATCCGAGCCGCACCGACGCGCGATCGTGATCATCCCGCTGGACGGCTCCGCCTCCGACGACGCGTCGGCGATCCCGACGATCGCCGAAGGCTCCTCCTTCTTCGCGCATCCGGCCCTCTCGCCCGACGGCTCGCGGATCGCGTGGATCGAGTGGAGCGAAGGGCGGATGCCCTGGGATGCCGCGTCGCTGAGGATCGTTACGGTGGACGGCGGCGAGACGGCCACGCTCCCCACTCTGGCCGCACTGCAACCCGAGTGGATCGCCGACGACGTGCTGCTGTATGCCGATGACCCCTCAGGACGCTGGCTCCTCCACCGCCTCAGCCTGGACGGGCTGACCCCGCGCGGCCCTACCGAGGTCGTCGCTCCCGCCGATGCCGACACCGGCTACGGACTGTGGGTGCTGGGCAACCGGTGGTTCCAGCCGCTCGATGACGGCCGCGTCGTCGCGGTCCGCACGAACGGGCGCGACCGCGTGGTCGTGGTCGGCGCCGACGGCGGGAGCCGCGAACTCGACGTGCCGTGCGACGGACATGTGAGCGTGGATGACGTCAGCGGCAGCCGCGTGCTGCTCTCCGGCAATGGCTCGCGTGTGAGCCCCGGCCTGTGGTGCGTGGACGTGGACTCCGGCGAGGTGACGGCCGTGCGGGGTGGCGCTACGACAGACCCCGCGTGGATGCCCGCCGCGCAACAGCTCGAGATCGACGGCGCGCACGGCCCGGTGCACGCCTTCGCCTATGCGCCGGCGAACCCGGACGTCTCGGCCCCCGACGACGAGCTCCCGCCCTATGTCGTGCTCGTGCATGGCGGACCGACCGCGCATGTGACAGGTGCGGCGTCCGCGGCGATCGCGTTCTACACCAGCCGCGGCATCGGCGTGCTCGACGTGAACTACGGCGGCTCGACCGGCTACGGCCGGGCCTACCGGGAGCGGCTGCACGGCCAGTGGGGCGTGGTCGATGTCGACGACGTGATCGCCGCGGCGCGTGGTCTCGCAGGTGCCGGTCTCGCCGATCCCGACCGGATCGCGATCCGCGGTGGCTCGGCCGGCGGTTGGACCGTGCTGTCCGCCCTCGTGCGCGGCGGCGCATTCGGCGCAGGCATCAGCCGCTACGGCGTCTCCGACCTGCGGATGCTCGTCGCGGACACGCATGATTTCGAGGCACACTACGTCGAGAGCCTGGTGGGTCCCCTGCCCGAGGCGGAACAGCTGTACATCGACCGCTCCCCGCTCACGTCCGCCTCAGGCATCTCGGTGCCGGTCCTGCTGCTGCAGGGCGAGGACGACCGCGTGGTGCCGCCGTCGCAGTCGGCAGCCATCCGCGACGCACTGGCGGAGCGTGGGATCGATCACGAATACGTGCTCTACCCCGGTGAGGGGCACGGCTTCCGTCGCGCGGAGACCGTGGTCGACGCGCTCGAGCGGGAACTGACGTTCCTCGGTCGCGCATTCGGGTTCAGCCCGCAGCTCTGATCCCGGACGCGGTCGGGCTACTCCCCGACGCGATTGCGCAGTCGCATGGCCCGATCGGCCTCGCGGGTGTCCTGACGCTCGCGCAGAGTCTGACGCTTGTCGTACTCGCGCTTGCCCTTCGCCAGAGCGATCTCGACCTTGGCCCGGCCATCGGAGAAATAGAGCTTCAGCGGGATCAGCGTGTACCCGCCGGCTGAGACGGCGTGCGCCAGCTTCGCGATCTCCTCCCGGTGCAGCAACAGCTTGCGCACACGCTTGGCGGTGTGGTTGGTCCAATGCCCCTGCGAGTACTCCGGAATGTGCACCGAGTCGAGGAAGACCTCGTTGCCCTTGATGAACGCGTACCCGTCACTCAGGTTCGCGCGCCCCTGGCGCAGCGACTTCACCTCGGTGCCCGTGAGCACCATCCCCGCCTCGTACGACTTCTCGATGGTGTAGTCGTGACGTGCGCGACGATTGGTCGCGATGACCTTCTCCCCGCGTTCCCTGGGCATGATGCTCTCCTGTGTGTCGATGAGCTCAGCGACATGGAACGGCTGAGCAGCCTTTCAGTCTATACCGGGCTCGGAGCGCACACCCGACCCGGTCGGGTCACGTGCGCAGCCAGCGTCTGATCGCGAAGCCGGCCGACAGCGCAGCCAGGACGATCCCGATGCCGATCAGCACAGGCACGACCAGCATGGCATCCTGCATCGTGATCCACGTCGTGATGAACGGCACCCGACCACGAAGGTAGCCGTTGACGCCGAGGTGCACGCCGGCGACGACGGCAGCGCTCGCGAGCGCAGAGCCGAGGAAGGCGGCGAACACGCCTTCGAGCACGAAGGGGGTCTGGATGAATCTGTTCGACGCGCCGACCAGCCGCATGATGCCGATCTCCTTGCGCCTCGCATAGGCGGACAGCCGGATCGTGGTCGCGATCAGCAGTGTCGCCGCGATGAGCATGAGCACGGCGATGCCCACCGCGATGTACGTCGCCACCGTGAGGGCGGAGAAGAGCGGTTCCAGATACTGGAGCTGGTCCTTGACCTGCTCCACACCCGCCTGGCCGCTGAAGGCCTCGGCGAGCACCGGGGATTGGCCCGGGTCCTTCATCGTGACGAAGAACACCTCGAACGCCTGATCCGGCGTGAGCACGCTGGCCTGGTCGGCGCCGAGCTGCTCGACGAGCTTGGCGTAGGTGTCTTCCTTGGTGTCGAACGTCATCGAGCTGATGAGCGGTGAGAGCGCGTCGCCCTCGAGCTGCGCCCTGACGGCGTCGACCTGCTCCTCGCTGGCGGCGCCGTCGACACAGGTGTCGGACTCCGAGACCGCGGAGCACATGTACACCGCCACCTGCGCGCGCTCGGCCCAGTAGCCGCGCATGACGCCGATCTGGCCCTGCATCAGGATCGCCGCTCCCACGAAGGTGAGCGAGACGAAGGTCACCAGCACGACGGAGATGACCATCGAGATGTTGCGGCGGAGGCCCCCGAGGGCTTCGGCGAGGATCAGACCGATTCTCATGAGGTCGGCCCCACTTCTTCGTCGTCACCGTCGGAGAGCCCCAGTCGGTCGGCGACGCCGAGCTCGGCGACATCGACCTGCGGAAGGACGATCGGATGCGTACGCGGACCGACCGTGGCCGGGGGCTCGGCCGATGCCTCGCTCGGAGCCACGACGGGCTCCGGTGGCACGACGGCATCCGCGGGCGGGGTCTGAGCGGCCGGGGAGGGAGCGGCGGCCGGCGTCGGCGCTGCGGCAGCAGCCTTGCGCTGCTCGCTCAGTTCCTCGGCCAGCGCGGCTCGGACCATGGAGAGGTCGGCCGTCTGGCGCTGCACCTCCTGCACCGCGGTGAGCGCGGCGACAGCGGCGGCGCCGCGGACCTCGGCGGGGACGAGTCGCGGGATGTTCGAGGTGTCGCCGTATCCGCCATGCACCTCGTCGCGCACCATCTCACCGTCGCTGAGCTCGATCACCCGACGCTGCATCTGGTCGACGAACGCCGCTTCGTGGGTCGCCATCAGCACGGTCGTGCCACCCGCGTTGATACGGGCGAGCAGCTGCATGATGTCGACCGAGGTCGCGGGGTCCAGGTTGCCCGTCGGCTCGTCGGCGAGGAGCACCTGCGGGCGGTTGACGAGGGCACGCGCGATGGCGACGCGCTGCTGCTCGCCGCCGGAGAGCTCGTGCGGCATCCGCTTCTGCTTGCCGTCGAGCCCGACCAGCGCGAGCGCTTCGGGGACCGCCTGCTGGATGAAGCCGCGTGATGATCCGGTGACCTGCAGTGTGAAGGCGACGTTCTGGTAGACGGTCTTCGACGGGAGCAGCCGGAAGTCCTGGAAGACCGAGCCGATGTGACGCCGGAAGTAGGGCACCTTGCGGTTGGCGAGGGAGCGCAGGTCTCTACCGAGCACCGCCACCCTCCCTGAGGTGGGGACGTCCTCGCGCAGGATGAGCCGCAGGCAGGACGACTTGCCGGAACCGGAGGCTCCGACCAGGAAGACGAACTCCCCGCGCTGCACCTCGAAGTCGACTCCGGACAGAGCGGGCTTCGACGTCCCGCGGTAGCGTTTCGTGACGTTCTCGAACCGAATCATGGCGCTACGAGCCTAAGCGCGCCTGTTCGACTGGCCGCCAGCGACACCCCGCTCAGTGCGTCCGTCTCCGGATCCGATGGGGATTGCTCCCCATAGGAAACCCCCTGCCACGTCACAGGCCCCTGTTAACATGAGAGTGCCGGTGACGCACTCGCGGCCGGCCCATTGCTTCTAGGGGGAACCATGACGACACCTGCAGGTTGGTACGACGACGGATCCGGACGACAGCGCTGGTGGGACGGCCAGCAGTGGACCGAGCACTTCGCGCCGGAGGCGACGGCACCGGAGGCCGCAGCTCCGGCCGAGGCCGCAGCGCCGGTCGAGACCGAGTCCGCAGAGACCGACGCCCCGGCCGAGGTGTCAGCGCCCGACGCCACGCACGCCGAGGAGCCGTCAATCGACGACACCGTGATCCGCGCGACCGACCAGAGCGCGACCGCGGCGACGACTCCGCTCGACGACGGGATCTCCGCCGCTGCGCCTCCGGCGTACCCGGCCGCCGCACCGGGCCAGCCGGCCCCTGTCTACCAGGACGCCGCCCCCGTGTACGCAAGCTCCACTCCCGCATACCCGGGTACTACCCCGGCGTCCCCGGATGCCTACTCGGCTGCCCCGTCCGGCTACCCCGCGGCTGCACCCTACGGGCAGGCCGCACCCTACGGACAGGTCGCTCCCGAAGGGCCGAAGAAGGTCTCGGTCCTGGGACTGGTCGGACTGGGGCTGGGGGCGCTGGGCACGATCCTGGTCTTCTTCCCTGTCATCGGTTTCATCGGTTTCATCCTGCTCGCCGCCGGATTCATCGTCTCGCTCGTCTCGCTCTTCCTGAAGGGCAAGAAGTGGCCGGGCATCACGGGTCTGGTCCTCGCCGTGGTCGGCACGATCATCGGCATCGTGATGTCGTTCGTGTACCTGTTCGCCTTCGCGCAGGGCGTCAGCAACGAGATCGACAACCTCCCCAGCTCCTCGCCGTCCATCGAGGCCACCGAGCCCGGCGAGACCGCTGTTCCCGACGATGGCGCGGACACGGGGACTCGCCCGACCGCGGACGAGGTCGCTGTGGGCCTCGCCGCCATCATCGGCGCGACGCCCGGCGCCGACGGCTATACCGACGCGCAGATCTCCTGCATCGCTGAAGTCTTCGTCGCGTCCGACCTCGACAACGACACTCTGCGTGTGATCGCGGAGAGCGATGGCACGCTGACCGACATCGAGGCCGCCACCGGAGTGGCCGAGGTGTTCGGCGACACCGAGGCGATCACGGCCTGCTTCGTCGGCTGAGCTGTCGCTGCACGCGCAGAAGGCCCCGGAGGAATCCGGGGCCTTCTGCGTCTCGAAGTTCAGTCCTCGCTGGGACGCTTGCGCCAACGGATGCCGGCCGAGATGAAGTCGTCGAGGTCGCCGTCGAAAACGGCTGCGGGGTTGCCCGACTCCTGGCCGGTGCGGAGGTCCTTCACCAGCTGCTGGCCGTAGAGGAAGTACGAGCGCATCTGGTCGCCCCAGCTCGCGGTGATGTTTCCCGCGAGCTCCTTCTTCTTCGCCGCTTCCTGTTCCTTCTGCAGCAGCAGGAGGCGGGTCTGCAGCACGCGCATCGCGGCCGCTCGGTTCTGGATCTGCGACTTCTCGTTCTGCATCGAGACCACGATGCCGGTGGGAAGGTGGGTGAGGCGCACGGCGGAGTCGGTCGTGTTGACCGACTGCCCGCCGGGACCGGAGGAGCGGAAGACATCCACTCGGATGTCGCTCTCCGGGATGTCGACCTCGGTGGCCTCTTCCATGAGCGGGATGACCTCGACGGCGGCGAACGAGGTCTGACGCTTGTCCGCAGAGCCGAACGGGCTGATACGCGCGAGGCGATGCGTGCCGGCCTCGACGGAGATCGTGCCGAAGGCGTACGGCGCGTCGATCTCGAACGTGGCGGACTTGATGCCGGCCCCTTCGGCGTAGGAGGTGTCCATGACCTTGACGGGATACTTGTGGCGCTCGGCCCAGCGCAGGTACATGCGCATGAGCATCTCGGCGAAGTCGGTGGCGTCGTCGCCGCCGGCGCCGGAGCGGATCGTGATGATCGCCGAGCGGTCGTCGTACTCGCCGTCGAGCAGCGTCTGCACCTCGAGCTGGTTGATCAGGTCGGTGAGGGCGGCGAGCTCGGCCCGCGCCTCCTGCGCGGAGTCCTCATCGCCCATCTCGTTGGCCAGATCGACGAGCACCTCGAGGTCGTCGAGGCGCTGGGCGATGCCGGTGATGCGGGCGAGCTCGGACTGCCGGTGACTGAGCGCGCTGGTCACCTTCTGGGCGTTCTCGGTGTCGTCCCAGAGGTCGGGCGCGCCAGCCTCCTCACTGAGCCGCGCGATGTCGTCGCGGAGCCGGGAGACATCGACGACCTCGCTGATGTCGCCGAAGGTGTGCCTGAGCGCCTGGATGTCGGCGGAGAGATCGAGTTCGAGCATGATATCCGAGCCTATCCTGCCGCGGACTTCTGCGCCGCCGGTTTCCCGACCGGCAGCACGGTGCCCTCCCCACGCATCACCGGACCGACATCTCGATCCGTCGATGCGCCTCTCCGTCATCGATCACGATGCTCAGCGCATCGATCGAGCGCGCGCCGGAGGAGATCACCACCGATCCGTCTGCGATGCCGTCGAGGACAGCGGCGACCTGGGCCGCCGTGCGATCGCTGATCCGCGGCGCATCGGGTACGTGGCTGCCGAGCACGGCGACGCGCACGCCGCGCAACCGCGCGTCGGCAGCCGCATCGGCGAGCGCGGGGTGGTGCAGGCGTGGGGATCGGATACGGTCGCGGATCGTCCCCTCCCGCATCGTCAGCTCGGTCAGGAAGTCCTCGTCGAGCTCATCCGCGTCGCGCACGCGCTCGAGCACCTGCTGCACCTCAGCGGCGATGGCACCGAGTTCGCGACGGTACTGCGCCGCGGCGGCCCGCGCGGCCGCGGCCTTTCGCGCGCTCTCCGCAGCTTCGGAACGATGGGCACGCTCGCGCGCCACGATGCTACGCAGCGTCAGACGCCAGATCACGCCGAGGACTCCCGACATGATCGGGATGCTGAGCATGTCGACCATTCCCGCGGCGGTCTGCCCGGTGAGCGACCCCCATCCGAGGATGAGGGCGATCTGTGCGCCGAGCCCGATACCGCCGATCATCGGGTTGCCGCGCCCGATCTGGAGCGCGACCAGGTACGAGGCGAAGTAGATCACCCAGGTCTCCCCCGCTTCGTGCAGGACCGACAGCATCAACACCGTGGCGGCCAGCGTCGCAGCCGGCACCGCCCAGGCGCGCACACCACGCAAGGGCTCATCACTGCGGTGCGTCAGCACGATTGCGCCGGCGAGTACCACGAGCAGTGCAAGGAGATAGGCCGGCACCGGCGGCGAGAACAGCCCTTCGAGAGCTCCCTGCGCGATACCGCAGCACCACACGGCGATCATGGCCAACCGCGCTGCCCGGGTGGCAAGACCTGCGGCTCCGGTGCCGCTCGGCATCACCGTGGCCATGACAGAGTCACCTCCACGCCGGCATCCGGTGCGGAACGGATCTCCGCTCGTCCCCCGCTCTGCTCGATGCGACGGATGATGCTGTCGCGCACCCCCAGCCGCTCCGGCGGGACCGCCTCGACACGGAATCCGACACCGTGATCGCGCACCACTACCCGGATCCGGCCCGGCGAGATCACGGCATCGACGACCACTCTCTCTGCGCCGGAGTGGCGCCGGGCGTTGCGGATCGCCTCGGCGGCAGCAGCCGACACGTCTTGCACCACCCGTCTCGGAAGCGACCCGCCGTGATCGGTGATGCTCAGCTCCACGGACGAGAAGCGAGCGGCGCGCAGGCGGATCTCCTCCGCCGCCTCCCCGGCGGAGATCGTCGCCCCGGACTCCGACTCATCGGGGTCACCGGAGTCGCGGAGCACCAGGAGCGCATGCGCCGCTTCATCCTGCAGTTCACGCGGAACGTCTCCTTTGAACAGCGCAGCGGCCGCGAGCACAGAGAGCACCTCGTCGTGCACGAGGCGCTGCAGCTCCGCGTTGCGTTCAGCTTCCGCCTCCTGCCTGGCCTGGCGTTCCGCGGCGACACGCGCCTCCTCCTCCAGTCGCCGCAACTGCGTCAGCCGTGCACGGATCCCGATGAAGATCACCACGAACCCGATGTTGCTCACGTGGATCGGCGTCGCGGCGGCGATCACCTCCGGCACGGCGCCGGTGAAGACCCACGCCGAGAGCGCCACGGACAGACCGGAGAATACGGTGAGCACCACCGCCACGAGAGGCCGGAACAGCAGCACCAGGAGTGTCACCGAGCCCGGTTCCATCATCCAGAGCCAGGGCACGACGCCCTCGGCAGGCCCGTTGTAGGCGAAGAAAGACGCCAGCTGCAGCGTGATGACCGCGGCCGGGATCACCGCCCACAGCGTGCGCAGCACCGTCATCGGCAGCACCCGTCCCCCGACCGCGAGCACCACGAAGAGTGCGATGCAGGTCCATGACGCCACCTGCCACCAGGTGTCGAACAGCTCTGCCTGCGCGAAGAACAGCGGCGCCGCCTGCGCCCAGGCGCCGACCATCGACCCGAGTGCGATCAGCCAGCCGACCTGTCGATCCGTGCGGGGCTCAGATGCGCGCTGCTGTGAAAGCCGATTCCCCACCGGCTGCCTCCTGTACTTCTCCCGCCGATCAGTTTCGCGCATCCGGCGTCGACAACCAATATGCAATCCGTGCGCGGGTCACCGCTCCGAGCGCACGACCGCCGTCGGCGGCGCGGCTGAGGCGACGTCGCGGAGTAGCCTCGGACTGTGAGCGGTGCATCGACGATCCTGAGACAGTTCGGGCCGATGGTGTATCTGCCGACCGTGCTCTTCTCCCTCGGCGAGGGCGCCGTGATCCCGCTGATCCCCGTGATCGCCGCGCGGATGGGGGCCGATGTCGCCTTCGCCGCCCTCGTGGCATCCGCACTGGTGGTAGGGCAGCTGTGCGGCAACCTGCCCGCCGGCTGGGCGGTCGCCCGGATCGGCGAGCGCTTCACGATGGTGATCGCCGGGCTGGTATCGATGGCCGCCGCGGCGGGGATGATCTTCGCGCCGTCGATCGGTGTGCTCGCGGCCTCTGTCTTCCTGCTCGGATTCTGCGCTGCGGCGTTCGGACTCGCGCGTCACGCGTTCATGACCACCCGGGTGCCGGTGGCGTTCCGGGCGCGTGCGCTGTCGCTGCTCGGCGGCAGCTTCCGACTCGGCATCTTCATCGGGCCGTTCGTGGCGGCAGGACTCCTGCAGCTCTTCGACGCGGAAGCGGCCGCGATCTGGTTCTTCGTGGGCTGCCTGGTGCTGATGGTGCTCCTGGTCCTCGTCGGTCCGGATCCGGAGAAGGACATCCCGCCGATCACCCGCCCGTCTGCGCGGTCGTTCATCGAGGACTCCGGCGAGCCGGTGAGCGGTGCGATCCCGACCGTCGAACGCGCGGGCATCTTCCGCACCATGTGGCGGCAGCGTGCCGTGCTCGGCCGGCTCGGACTCGCGGCGGCGTCGCTCTCGGCCGTACGGTCGGCGCGCCAGGTCGTGCTCCCGCTGTGGGGGCTGTCGCTCGGGCTGGATGCCTCCACGATCGCCCTGGTGGTCGGCGTCTCCGGTGCGATCGACTTCGCCCTGTTCTACGCGAGCGGGCAGGTGATGGACCGGTTCGGACGCCTCTGGGCGGCGATGCCGGCAATGGTGCTGATGGCCGCCGCCTTCCTCGCCCTCTCCTTCACGCACGACGGTGATGCGGCCGTGCTCTGGTACGGCATGTTCGCCGCAATGCTCGGCGTCGGCAACGGACTCTCCAGCGGCATCCTGCTCACTCTCGGCGCCGACGTCGCTCCCAAGCGCGACCCCGCACCGTTCCTGGGGTCGTGGCGCACGCTGACGGATGCCGGCGGTGCGATCGCCCCACTGCTGATATCCGGGATCATCGCGATCGCCTCGCTGCCGATCGCCGCCGCCGCGATGGGCGTCGTAGGTCTGCTCGGAGCCGCCGGATTCCTGCGGTGGATCCCGCGGTTCGTCCCGCGGTCGAAAACCCGAGACTGACGCGGGCTGAGCGCGTCGACATCACGACGGCGTTGCGATGACACCGCGCTGCTGAGAGAGTGGCAGTTCGAGGAGGTCGATTATGGAGCCACACCAGCAGGAATTCAGTCAGATGCCGGGCATCAACGATAATCCCCTCGGCGCCTCCTTCCGCCAGCTCTCGGAAGAGGACACGAAGCCGCGCGCGATGCTCTGGTCGTCGATCAGTGTCGGACTGCTCGTCGTGGCGGTCGGCGTGTACTTCCTCGGCGACTGGCTCGGCTGGTTCTGAGCCGAACTCGCCTCGATAAACACGCCTCCCGCGCGCGTTACTCGAAGTAGGCCTCCCACTCCGCACCGGCGATGAGGAGTTCCCGAATGCCGCGCTTCGTTTCGCCGTGGCCGTGATGCGGCCCTCTACTCTGCCGAGCGATCCGACACCTCCAGGCGCCGTTGCTGTGGCCATTGGACTCCGCCACGCTGAACGCCCTCTCGCGAATGAACAGACCCCCACCTAGCGCCTCTAGCCAGGTGGGGGTCTGTAGTCCCGTATTCAGTTCGCTTAAAGCGCCGGAGTCTTCCCCTGGCTCTGGCCCCTGCGCAACCAGCGCTCAACCTGGACTGTCGACTAGAACCTTGCGGTGAAAAGCGTAAGGGCGACGCCCAGACACAAAAGCAACCCACCGATGGCGACACTCGCAAACAGTCTTCTGAACGTGCCGTGCGTTACAACAGCAAGAACGATATTTGCAGCGAGGAGCGCCAGGCCGAGGGGAAGGACGAACATCAACGATCCGAATGTGACAATGCCCCCGAGTACGATAGCTACATAGATCAATCGTGTACGCGCGTGGTTCGACGTATTCGTGACTTCGGACATGGTACGACCTTAGTAGATTGAGCAAACCACGGTCAGAGACTTGCCTCCGTTTCCATGGCCGTTGAGACGCAGGCAAGGACGATACTCCTGAAGGTCTATTCCTCCCGCACCGAAGATCATCTTGCGCTGAGCCCAAATACGAGCTTGACCGCCGTAGACGCCTGCGCCTTTATCGATCTGGCCCGCGTCGCGCCACCCAATCACTCCGATAGTTGACCACGAGCGGGAGAACGTTGCAGAAGTGGCACGAGTCCCGTTGCCGCACCATTTCCCCTCGGTATGGATGTCGTACAACCCGATATTCGCGGCGGAGTACGCCGTTCGCCTGACATAGCCTCCCCAGCAACCGCTCGCCGCGGCGACCGCAGACTGCGCTTCGGCCATCGACGCGTAGTCCGAACCAACAGTGCCAGACTTGACGGCCGCGGCACTGCGAGCATCGAGGGGTGTCAGCGTGACCGTCACAACCTCGTCAACCGGCAGAAAATAGTCCGTGAAGGCGATTTGGTCTTCCAATGGCAAGGCGTCAAAGGTTGCCAGGGGATCCGACGACGAATCGAGCAGCTCGTAGGTTTCCTGCGCTGCACCAGCATCGGAGCCGGTCTCGCTGTCGCTCGCGAAGGCGGGGCCAGATCCCATCGTCGCCGTGCCGACGATGCCCGCTACGGCCACCCAGCCGAGCGCAGCTTTCAAACGTCGCTTCATGGTATCTCCTTCGAATCTCCATCGAGTTGATTGATTTGAACTACCTTAGGCGACCGGACTAGAGCAAGTCTGTAGACCATTTAGGGAACAAATTGCTATATATTGGCTCTGTTCGTGCTGGATCAGGACGCAAAGAATCTGGGAGGCGCCTGCGCTCGACTTTGCGCGGTCCGCGTCTACGAACTCTGACAAGGCACGTTTCTCGGCCATCCTCCGATGCTCGGATGGTGAGACGCCGACACACTCCTTGTACGTCAACGCTGTCGTCTCGGCGAACAACAGGCTGACGATCACGCGTATCCCTGCGATGAAGCGCCGCAATCCAACTTCGTAGATGAGGAGCTGAGCTGCTAGTTGTGATGCCCAGGGACGTTGTTGCGTGAATCGCGCGTGAGCTGTTGCGAGGTGACGGCCTCCGGTTGCGAGAGTGGAGCCGTCTAGTCGATCATTCGCGTCGACGTGACCAAGTTCGGCAACGACCACATGCTCAACCAGGCAGGCAGCAACCGGCCTCAAGAGCCCCTGTGGCCGCCGACAGTTGCATCCTGGCGCTTCGCGCAGCCGAGGCCCGGAAGTCTCAAAGGCCTCCTGGACGCGACCCGACATCTCGTACGCACCAAGCAACCTGCTGCGTCGCCCCGTGATGCGCCGCTCGTCGAGCTGATCAGAGAACCGTTCATCGATCCAGATGTCGCCGACCTCTTCCGCCCACTGGTGAAGACGGCGTCGTTAGTTCCATTCCTATCCCTCTCTGACGCCGTCAGCGCAGCGCCGTACGGCTCGTCGCGGTGGACTCCAGTGGCACCCCGTCCGGGACGAAGGGCGCGAACAAAGGTGGATGCCACGGCGCGGCCATCGTCACCCGGGCGGAGACGCCGTCCGGAGTGTCTGCGGCGACGAGACTCGCATCGCCGGGCATCACGGCGATCAGCGCCAGTGCTTGGTCGCGCACCCCGGTGTCGGTCAGTTCCGCCCGCACGCTCTCGCCCTCGGCCACCAGGGTGAAGCCGTCGGCTCCGGCGAGCGCGGCGGCGTCGGCGAGGGCATCCAGTCTCTTTTGCGAAATGTAGAGATCGGTGGCGCAGACGCAGACGAAGAGCAGCGACAGAGCGAGGAGCACGTAGCCGAGCGTGAGCAGCAGCACGCTGCCCTCCTCTCCCCCGCGCTCGCCCCTTCCTCCGTGAGAACGCCTCACTGCGCGCCCCACAGCCGCGACACCTTCTGCACCGCCGATGCCTCGACCGGGATCGACAGCGCACGGTCGAGTCCGAACACGGCAGGGACGAACGGGAGGCTGACCCGGGCACCGATCGTCACGGTGACCGTGGCCCCCGACGACGGGCAGTCCGCGCCCGCCGGCACGCACGCCACCGAGACCTGCACGTCGTCCGGATCGAGTCCGTACTCCTCGGTGATCCCCTCCAGCACCGCCTCCCCTCGGATGGCGGCGGTGTCGGCATCCGAGGCCAGTGCGATGACCCGCGCGGTGTGGCGCGCGGCAGCCTCCGCCCCGAGCGTTTGCTCCTGGATCACACCGAGCACGATCACCAGATAGACGAGCGGCACCAGCAGGATCACTCCGACCGTGATGAACTCCAACGCCGCTGACCCGTCGTCATTCGTCGCCCAGGCTCTCCTCCGGCGCATGCGCCTCGACCTCCAATCCGTAGGGGATACCGAGCAGCCCGATCACCGGCAGGATCGTGCGCACCCGCACGTCGACCGTGGCTTGCCCCTGCACATCAGAGCGCTGGACGCTGATCTCCTCGGCATACTCCGCTCCGACGGCCCGCGTGATCGCGATCCGGGTGCGCTCCGCTCCCTCCGCGAGAGTCGTATCGGCGAGCGCCGCGTAGTACGCGCCCTCGACAGCCGAGTCGTGCACCACATTGCGCACGTACACAGCAACCGCGAGCTGCAGCACCGCGAGCGTGAGCACCGTGAGCAGCGTTCCCACGAGGAGGAACTCCACCGGACTCGACCCGCGGTCGTCGGAGAACGCACGAGCAACGCTCACGTCAGAGCCCGGAGACTCGTTGGATCGCCTGCTCGAAGAGCGCGGAGAGCGCGGGCCCGGCGACCGCCCAGATCAGCACCACGAGGCCCGCCGTCATGAGCGTTACCAGCACCCATCCGGGCACGTCGCCGCGCTCATCTTCGGCAAGATCGCGCAGCCGGGCAATCGCATCCGTCCGCCAGCGTCGAAGGGTCGTCATGGTCTTCCTTTCTCGGAGCGGTCAGCTGATGCCGAGCCGCAAGATGAACAAGCCGGGGTAGATCGCGAACAGGACGGACAGCGGCAGGATGAGGAACACCAACGGCAGGAGCATGAAGATCTCCTTGCGTCCTGCCTGTTCGATGAGGGTCCGCTTCGCGTCCTCCCGCGCATCTGCCGCTTGGGCGTGCAGCACCCCGGCCAGCGGCGCACCCCGCTCGAGCGCCGCGATCACCTGGTCGACTGCGCGCGTCAGCCCTGGCAGCTGCAGTCGCGCTGCCATCGCGGCGAGCGCCTCGGCGAGCGGCGAACCGGTGTTCACCGCGAGCACCACCTGGCGCAGCTCACCGGTCAACTCCCCCGAGCCGACGGTCGTGACCCGCCGCAGCGAGTCGAGGAAGCCCTCACCCGCAGAAAGGCAGAGCGCGAGGAACTCCAGCATCGTCGGCAGCTCCTCCGTCAGCCGAGCACGACGGGAGGCGACGCGTGCCGAGAGCTGCATGTCGTACGCGACACCGGCGAGCGCTCCGGCCAGCAGAGGCAGCACCGCGATCGGGGCGGTCATCCGGTCGGCGAGCACGAGGACGATCAGCACGATCGCTCCCAGTGCGATCCCCGCCAGCATCCAGCCGAGCTGTCTGCCACGGAAGGCGGACGGGTCGATCGGCGAGCCCGCCTGCGCGAGCCGCTGTCGGAGCGCGTCGCCGCCGCCGACCAGACGCTCGAACGCCCCCTGTGCCCGTTGCCAGAGCGTGCGACCACCGACCGGCAGCACGCCCGCGGTCGGGAGGATGCCACGCGGCAGGTCCTCGTCAGCGACCACATCGCGGATGTAGGGGGCGATACGCACCGCGAGCGACGGCGCCCGCCACCGCGGCAACGCCGACATCAGAGCCAGCGCTCCGGCACCGAACGCTCCGCCGAGCAGCACCGCGTTCGCGATCGCCGTGACGCCGTTCATCCGAACCACCGCCGCGGCTCCGCCAGTCGGCCGATGCGGATCATGATGCGGAACGCCACCACCGACACGACGGCTCCGATGCAGATGACGAGCATCCCTTCCGGCGTGCCGTACGCGGAGGCACCTTCCGGGCGCATCACGAGCAGCCCCAGGATGACCCACGGCGCCACCGCCCCGAGCACGGCGGCACCCCGGATCCACGACTGACGCGCCTCCACTTCACCGCGCAGTGCCGCATCGGCGCGCACCGACGCGGACAGCGCCCGCAGCACGTTCGTGAGCTCCGTCCCGCCGACCTGGCGTGCCATCCGGAGGGTCTCGACGATGCGGTCGCCGATCGGGTCCGCGAGAGCGACCTTGAGCCGATCGAGACTCGCCTCGAAGCGGCCCGTCGCCTGCAGGTCGCGGGCGAAAACGGCGAAAGCGGGGCGAAGCATCGCCGGCGCGGAGGTGCCGAGCCCGGCCACGGCGTCCGGCAGCGAGAGCCCCACCCGGATCGAGGCGACGAGCAGATCGCAGACGTCGGGCCAGAGCTGTCGCCGGAGCCGTCGCAGACGGACCCGTCGCGCCCGCAGGAACAGCACCGGCGCCACGGCGCCCGCGACGCCGGCGAGGAGAGAGAGAACAGGGATCGTCGTGAGCAACCACGCCACAGCTGCGGCGACCATCGCCGCAGCAGCGATCGCGCTCACGATCGTGCGCCGCCCGAGTGCAGCGAGTCCGGCTTCCTCCTGCAGCCGTGCGAGGCGCCCCCTTCGCGGAGACGATTCCGCTCTGGCGCGCGGCGGCCACATCCACGGCGAGACGCTCAGGAGCACGCCGGCGGCAAGGAGAGCGCCGAGCAGCAGGGTCACGACAGGACCTCGGAACGCCGCAGCGCCGCGGAGCGCCCTCCGGCGGCGAGCGCGTCAGGCGCAGCCGAGTAGATCGACCGGGCGATGATGCGCCCGTCTCTGACGTCACCGGTCGGCGCGATCACCTCCTGCACACGGCGGCGTCCGACCGCATCCCGTTCGCAGTGCACCACGAGCCCGACTGCCGCGGCGAGCGCGGGCGCGACGAATGCGCGATCGATATTGCGTCCGGCCAACAGCGGCAGGATCGTCAGCTTCTCGAGCGCCTCGACCGCCGAGTTCGCGTGCACTGTTCCCGCCCCGGGAACCCCGGTGTTCAGTGCCAGGATCAGGTCGAGGGCTTCCGCATCTCGCACCTCGCCCACCACCAGCCGGTCCGGCCGCATGCGCAGAGCCTCCTTCACCAGTCGGCGCAGCGTGATCTCGCCCGTGCCCTCCAGGCTCGCCTGCCGGCCCTGCAGCGCGACCACATCGGGCCCGGTGACCGCGAGCTCGAACGTCTCCTCGACCGTGATGATGCGCTGGCGGTCGGCGCAGGAGTCCAGAAGCGCACCGAGCAGCGTGGTCTTTCCGGCATGCGTGGCGCCGGACACGATCACGCTCACCCCATCGCGCATGGCCGTTTGCAGCAGCGTCGCCAGCGACCGCGGCATCGCTCCTTGCGCGGTGAGCGCCTCCATCGAGCGGAACTTCGGCAGGAACTTCCTGATGTTGACCGCCCAAGAGCCTCGCACGACATCGGCGATCGCCACGTGCAGGCGAGATCCGTCCGGGAGCGAGGCGTCGACGAACGGCTGGCTGATGTCGACGCGGCGGCCGGTCGACTGCAGCATCCGCTCCACGAGATCGCGCATCGTCGCATCCGTCAGATGCAGATCGATCCGCTCCGCGACCCCACCCCGAGCGACGTGCACGTGGGCGGGACCGTTCAGCCAGATCTCCTCGATCTCGGGATCGTCGAGCAGCGGCTGCAGCACGCCGAAGCCGCTCACCGACGCGAGCACATCGCGCACGCAGGCCGCCTCGTCCTCGATCAGCTGTTCGCCGCGCGAGAGCGCCAGATCGTTGTGTCGACGCACCTCCGAGACCGCGACACGACGCAGAGCCTCCGGGTCGATCGAGGGGTCGCTGCTCTCCGCACGCAACCGCAGTCGCACGCGCTCGGCGACGACGGCAGAGGGGTGATTCACCCGTGCATCCTCGCAAGAATCCCGTTCCCGGCTCCGAAGTTATCCACATGCGGTCTGCGGCGAGCGCGCCGGCGAGCAACTGCGGGCTGATCCCCAGATTCTCGTTTCGTCTGATCAGTAGACTGATTCCACCGCGCGGGAGTGGTGAAATTGGCAGACACGCAGGATTTAGGTTCCTGTGCCCTAGGGCGTGTGGGTTCAAGTCCCACCTTCCGCACTGATCGATCGCACCGTACGCGCTCGACCTCTTGACCGCCGCACACATCTCCACGACGGGACACCGATGCATCACGCCGCTCTCATCCCCTGGCTCGACCCCGCGATGATCATCGGCACCGCCGGGCCCTGGGCACTGCTCGTGGTGTGCTTCATCGTCTTCGCCGAGACGGGACTGCTGGTCGGATTCCTGCTCCCGGGTGACACGCTGCTCGTGATCGCCGGTCTGCTGTCGCACCCGGTCGCCGGCTCGGAGCACGGCGTCTTCGGCATCAACGTGTGGTTCGTCGCGCTGCTGATCGGTCTGTCCGCGTTCATCGGCGGCGAGGTCGGTTATGTCATCGGGCACAAGGGCGGGCCCGCCGTCTTCGAACGCAAGGAATCCGGGCTGTTCAGCAAGAAGAACGTCGAGCGCACGAACGCGTTCTTCGAGCGCTTCGGCGGCATCACGGTCATCCTGGCCCGCTTCGTCCCGATCGTGCGCACCTTCGCTCCCGTGGCCGCGGGTGTCGGACACATGCCGTGGCGCCGCTACACGCTCTACAACCTCATCGGCGCGATCCTCTGGGGCTTCGGTCTGACGATGTTCGGATACGCCATCGGGTTCATCCCCCCGGTCGCCCACTTCGTCGAGAGCTACATCGACCTGATCCTGCTCGCCGCGGTCGGCGGCACCGCCCTGATCACCCTGTGGCACTACCTGTCCGAGCGTCACAAGGCTAAGAAGGCCGCTGCCGCCGGTGAAGATGTCGTCACCGACGCCACCGAGGCAGAGGAGCTCGTACTCGACGCCGAGGTGTTCGACCGCGCCCCCGACCTCGACGGCGACGGCACGCACTGATCACCATCCGGTCCTCGTCGCTGCGAGGACCGGGGATCAGCCGGCGTTCTGCGCCCGCTGCTCCTTCGACTTCGCCACGCTCGCCCGCAGTGCTTCCATGAGGTCGATGACCTCCCCGCTCTGGGCGTCCGACTCCTTCTCGCCGAAGGTGTCGGAGACGTCGAACGTGTCGCCCGCCTCGATCTTGGCGTCGATGAGAGTGCGCAGCTCCTTCTGGTACTCGTCGACGAATTCCTCCGCGTCGAAGTCCGATGAGTAGCTCTCCACGAGGGATGCCGACAGCTCCAGTTCCTTCTTCGAGATGCGGACGTCCTCATCCAGGGCAGGGAACTCCGCCTCGCGCACCTCATCGGCCCACAGCAGCGTCTGCAGCACCAGCACCTTGCCACGCACCCGCAGCGCGGCCAGCCGGGTCTTCTGCCGCAGCGTGAACCGCACGATGGCGGTGCGGTCGGTCTGCTCGAGCGTCTTGCGCAGCAGCACATACGCCTTGGGCGAAGTCGAGTCGGGCTCGAGGTAGTACGGCTTGTCGAGCGTGAGCAGATCGACCTGATCCGATGGCACGAACTCGACCACGTCGATCTCACGGCTCTTCTCGGCCGGCAGGGCCGCGAGATCGTCCTTGGTGAGCACGACGGTCTGCCCTTCATCGACATAGGCCTTGTCGATGTCGGCGAACGCGACGGTCTCCCCGCACACTTCGCACGTGCGCTGGTAGCGGATGCGTCCGCCATCCTTCTCGTGCACCTGATGCAGCGACACGTCGTGGTCCTCGGTGGCGGAGTACACCTTCACCGGCACGTTGACGAGCCCGAATGTCAGCGCGCCCTTCCAGATCGTCCTCATGTGACCAGTAGACACCAGCCGCGCCCACGGCGGCTAGCCCCGCGGGGCCTGCGCGCCGCTAGCCTGGCGTCATGGCGAGCGACGGGCAGATCGTGCAGATCGACGGCCGCCGCCTGCGCGTCACCAATCTCGACAAGGTCGTCTACCCCGAGACAGGTACGACCAAGGGCGAGATCATCGCCTACTACTCGACGATCGCCCCGCAGCTCCTGCCCCTGCTCGCCGGACGCCCTGTCACGCGCAAGCGCTGGGTGGAGGGCGTGGGCACGGCGGATGCCCCGGCCGATGCCTTCTTCACGAAGCAGCTCGAGCGCGGCGCTCCGGAGTGGATTCCGCGCCAGGAGATCCAGCATTCCGACGGTGCCAAGGAGTATCCGCTCGTGCAGGACGTGCCGACGCTGGTGTGGCTGGCCCAGGTCGCCGCGATCGAGCTGCATGTGCCGCAGTGGCGGTTCACCGCCGAAGGGCTGCCAGGGAGGCCGGACCGGCTCGTGCTCGACCTCGACCCGGGACCCGGCGTCGATCTGGTGCAGTGCGCGGCGGTCGCCCGCATCGCCCGCGGCATCCTCACTGGCATGGGACTCGACCCGCTGCCGGTGACGAGCGGATCCAAGGGCATCCACCTCTACGCGGCACTGCCCGGTGAGCAGACCAGCGACGAGATCTCCGCGGTCGTGAAGCAACTCGCCCGGCTCATCGAGGACGAGCACCCCGACCTCGCGACCGCGACGATGTCGAAAGCGGTGCGCGGCGGTCGCGTGTTCCTGGACTGGAGCCAGAACAACGGCAAGAAGACCACGATCTCGCCGTACTCGCTCCGGGGCCGCGCGCGGCCCTGGGTCGCCGCTCCCCGCACGTGGGAGGAACTCGACGACCCCGATCTCGCACAGCTGGAGATCGATGCGGTGCTCGCGCGCGCCGCGGCCGGTATCGATCCGCTGGCCGGTCTCCGCGGCGAGGCTCCCGCCACCGCGCCGCCCATCGCGCCCCGCCATCCGCACCGCTACCCGCGGGCATCAGCGGCCGTGGCATCCGCTGCGCAGAAGCCCACGCTGTCGCCGATGCTCGCCGAGAACGGCACTCCCGCACTGGCCCGGAGCCTGAGCACCCCGTCGTGGGTGGAGGTGAAGTGGGATGGCATCCGCGCCGTCGGCACCTGGTCCCACGGACGGATGCTGCTGCACGCCCGCAGCGGCACCGACATCACGGCGCGGTATCCCGAGCTCACCGCCGACGGCGCACCGTTCCTCCCCGCCTCGGATGCCGTCGTCGACGGCGAGATCGTGGCGTTCGACGATCACGGCCGACCGAGCTTCTCGTTGCTGCAGAACCGGATGCACCTGACGCGTCCGCGGGAGATCGAGCGCGAGGTCGTGCGCACACCGATCGTCTACCTGCTCTTCGATCTGATCCGCCTCGACGGCCACGACCTCACCGACATGCCGCTCCGACAGCGACGCACGCTGCTGCAGGACCTGGCCGAAGAACTCGATGCCCCGGTGAAGGTCCCTCCGGTCTTCGACGACGTCGATGCCGCCCTCGCCGCAAGCCGGGAGTTCGGACTCGAAGGCGTCGTCGCCAAGGATCCGTCGTCGCGGTATCGGCCGGGGCAGCGTTCCCCGTCGTGGCTCAAGGTCAAGCACACGCTCATGCAGGAGGCGGTGATCGTCGGCATCCGCCCCGGCAAGGGCGACCGCGAGAGCACGCTCGGTTCGCTCCTGCTCGCCGTCCGCGACTCGGCGGGCGGGGCGCTGCGCTACGTCGGACGGGTAGGCACCGGATTCACCGAACGCTCGCTGCGTGACCTGTTGGCGCGTCTCGAGCCGCTGCGGATCGACTCTGCTCCGCTGAACGGCGTCCCGGCGCTCGACGCCGCGGATGCACTCTGGGTGCGGCCGGAACTGGTCGGCGAGGTCGAGTTCGCGAACTGGACGCCCGACGGCGTGCTGCGGCACGCACGCTGGCGAGGACTTCGCCCTGACAAGGCGGCGGAAGACGTGGTGCGCGAGGCCTGAACGCGGTCAGGCGTGATGCGGTTCGCAGTCGGACTGCTCGGCGGGTTCGATCTGGAAGGTGGAATGCTCCACATCGAAATGGTCGGCGAGGCACGACTGCAGGTCGGAGAGCAGTCTCGCCGATCGCCCGTCCGCCGGATACGCCGGATCGACGCTGACGTGCGCACTGAAGACGGGGGCTCCACGCGTGAGCTGCCACACGTGCACGTCGTGCACGCCCGTCACGCCCTCGTAGTCCAGCAGGTGCTGTCGGATGTCGCTCACCGCGGTGCCCTTCGGCGCGGACTCCGAGAGCACCGAGAACACCTCACGGAGCAGCGAGATCGCCCGCGGGATGATCATCACCGCGATGAACATCGAGGCGATGGCATCCGCCGGCATCCAGCCGGTCGCGACGATCACGATGGCCGCCACGATGACCGCGGCAGAGCCGATGAGGTCGCCCATGACCTCCAGATACGCGCCGCGCACGTTGATGCTGGTGCGCTGTGCGCGGCTCAGCAGCCACATCGAGACACCGTTCGCGAGGAGTCCGATGATCGCGACCACGAGCATCAGCGGACCGGCGACCTCGACATCACTCGGGTTCAGCAGCCGACCGACCGCTTCGATCCCGACCCACCCGGCGAGGAGGATCAGGATCACGGCGTTGATCAGTGCTCCGAACACCTCGGCACGCTGGTATCCGAACGTGCGACGATCGTCGGCCGGACGCGCCGCGACCGCCGCCGCGATGAGCGCGATCACGAGAGCGGACGCGTCGGTGAACATATGCGCGGCATCGGCGAGCAGCGCGAGCGAGCCGGTCAGGATCGCCCCGACGACCTGTACGAGCATGATGCTCGCGGTCAGGCAGAGCGAGATCGTCAGCAGGCGGCGATGGCCTGCCGAACGGATGCCGCCGGCAGCGGGAGCGTGATCGTGCATGTCTTCAGGCTAGACCGGGAATCCCTGTCGAGAGGCTGATTTCCGCTAGTCGGGAAGGGTAACGAGAACCATGATCAGCCGCGGGGCGAGCGAGCAGACGACGAAGGCTGACGAACCGACGTCAGTTCGACCTGCGTCCCATCACGGACGCACGTAGCTGAGCACCACGCAGCCGTTGTCGAAGGCGCGCACCTCCTCCAACGCGAACAGCGTCGGCGCGAAGCCGTGGCGGGTCATCGGTATGCCGGAGCCGGCGATCACCGGATACTTCTTCACGATCAGACGATCGATCTCATCGAGCAGCTCACCGGCGAGACCCGCGCCTCCGGCGAGATAGATCCCAAGACCGTCCTCGGCTTTGAGCTCCTGCACGCGGCGGAGAGGATCGGTGCGGACGATCTCCACGTTCGGCTCGCCCGGGTCGGCCAGCGTCGTGCTGCACACGAGGGTGCGCAGCTGCGCATACGGATCCGTGATGCCGAACCGGAGCGCCGGCTCGTAGGTGCGGCGCCCCATGACCACGGTGTCGAACCGCGTCACGGGGGCGTCCGCTTCTCCGCGCCGCGCCCGCACGTGCGCGGGCTGGACGTCGGCGAGCTCGGTGCCGAGCATCTCCTCGAACGCCGGTGTGAGGGGATAGAAGTCGACCTCGTCGTCGGGCCCGGCGATGAAGCCGTCGAGAGTGACGCCGATGCAGTACGTGAGTTGTCGCATGCGACACACCATAACCACTACGTGCGAAGTACGTCAAGCGTAGTGGTTATGGTGTGGGTGTCAGAGCTTCTCGAGGAGCGGCACGAGCTCGGCGAATGCGCGGGCGCGATGGGACTGCGCTTGCTTCTCCTCGGCGCTGAAGTCGCCGACCGTGCGCTCGGTTCCCTCCTTCTGCCCGTCCGGGATGAAGATAGGGTCATAACCGAATCCGCCGCCGCCCGATGCCCCCTGCGCGAGGCGCCCCGGCCACTCGCCGACGACCACGTACTCCCGCCCCTCCGGCGTGACGAGAGCGATCGTCGAGTTGAAGTGCGCCCTGCGATGGGGATCGGCGATGTCGCGCAGCTGGTCGAGCAGCAGCTCCAGGTTCGCGGCCGCATCCTTACGCTGTCCCGCCCAGTACGCCGAGAAGACCCCGGGCGAGCCACCCAGCACGTCGACGCAGATCCCGGAGTCGTCGGCGAGCGCCGCCAATCCCGTGTGCGCTGATGCGGCCCGCGCCTTGAGGAGCGCGTTCTCGGCGAACGTCACGCCATCTTCGACCGGCTCCGGACCGTCATAGGCGACGACCTCCAGGTCCGGACGGGTCTGCGCGACGATCTGCTGGAACTCCGCGACCTTGTGCGGATTGTGGGTCGCGAGGACGACCTTCATCACTCGCCCGCCAGGGCCGCCGTCTGCAGGTCCTTCAGCGTCGCGCAGCCGGCGACGCCGAGGTCGAGCAGGGCATCCAGCTCGCGCTTGTCGAACGGCGCACCCTCCGCCGTCCCCTGTACCTCGACGAACAGGCCGCGGCCCGTCACGACGACGTTCATGTCGGTCTCCGCGCGCACATCCTCGACGTATGCCAGATCGAGCATGGGCTCACCGTCGATGATGCCGACCGAGACCGCGGCGACCGAGTCGAGCAGCGGAGTGGAGTTCTTGCCGATGAACTTCTTGGCGCGGCCCCACTCGATGGCGTCGGCCAGCGCGACGTAGGCGCCGGTGATCGCCGCGGTGCGCGTGCCTCCGTCAGCCTGCAGCACGTCGCAGTCGATGACGATGGTGTTCTCGCCCAGGGCCTTGGTATCGACCACGGCGCGCAGAGCACGACCGATCAGGCGCGAGATCTCGTGCGTGCGTCCGCCGATGCGCCCCTTCACGCTCTCACGGTCGTTGCGGCTGTTCGTCGCCCGGGGCAGCATCGCATACTCGGCGGTCACCCACCCCTTGCCCTTGCCCGTCAGCCAGCGCGGAACGCCGTTGGTGAAGGATGCCGTGCACAGCACCTTCGTGCCGCCGAAGCTGATCAGCGCGGATCCCTCAGCTTGTGCGCTCCATCCGCGCTCGATGGTGATCTCGCGGAGCTGATCGGTGGAACGGCCGTCGGCGCGGACGATTTCGGTCATGGTCTTCTTTCGAGTGGGGGGAGGGAGGACCGCGCCGCGTCAGTACGGCTCGGAGAGGGATTCGGGAAGAGTGATGACGCCGGTCTGCACCAGCTGCACGTCACGGACCTCGCGGCCCATGAGACGGTTGGCGAGGGCGGTGAACTCCGTGGCGGAGTCGCCGGTCGCCTCGTACACGTAGGTCGCGGTCGCATCCGGCGAGGCGAGGAGATCATCGCGGACCAGCTGTCGGTACACGTCACCCGCGGTCTCGTCATCGCTGGAGACGAGGGTCACACCCTCGCCCATCACGTAGCTGATGGCGCCGCGGAGGAACGGATAATGCGTGCAGCCCAGCACGAGCGTGTCGACCCCGGCATCGCGCAGCGGGGCCAGGTACTCCTCGGCGACCGCCAGCACTTCGGGTGTGCCGGTGATGCCCGCCTCGACGAACTCGACGAAGCGCGGACAGGCGGCGGTGAAGACCTCGAGCCGCTCGTTCACCTCGAGCATGTCCTGGTAGGCGCGCGAGCCGATCGTGCCGATCGTGCCGATGACGCCCACCCGCCCGTTGCGGGTCGTGGAGACGGCCCGACGCACTGCCGGGCCGATGACCTCCACCACGGGGATGTCGTAGCGCTCTCTGGCATCGCGCAGCATCGCCGACGACGCCGTGTTGCACGCGATCACGAGCATCTTGACGCCCTGATCGACCAGGGTGTCGAGCACTTCGAGCGAGTAGCGGCGCACGTCGGCGATCGGCTTCGGCCCGTATGGCGAGTGCGCTGTGTCGCCGATGTAGACGAACGATTCACGGGGCAGCTGGGCGCGAATGGCCCGTGCCACCGTGAGCCCGCCGACACCGGAGTCGAAGATCCCGATCGGCGCGTCGTTCATGACTCCCCAGCCTACCCGCGTCGGAGCCGCCGCGCGCATCACCGCGCTCACTAAGCTGAGCGCATGACCTCGTCGACGGCGCTGCTCACCGACCGCTATGAGCTGACGATGCTCGCTGCCTCGCTCCGCGACGGGACGGCCTTCCGCCCCAGCGTGTTCGAGCTGTTCTCCCGGCGCCTCTCGGGCGGGCGCCGGTTCGGGGTGGTCGCCGGGACCGGACGCCTGCTGAGCCTCGTGAGGGACTTCCGTTTCGGCGACGACGAGCTGCGCTTCCTCCGCGACAACCGGATCGTGGATGCGCCCGCGGTGAAGTACCTCGAGGAGTACCGGTTCACCGGCTCGATCCGCGGCTACCGCGAGGGCGAACTGTACTTCCCCGGCTCCCCCATCCTCACGGTCGAGGGGACGTTCGCCGACGCGGTGGTCCTCGAGACGCTGGCCCTGAGCGTGCTCAATCACGACTCGGCCGTGGCCACCGCGGCGTCGCGCATGAGCATCGCCGCCGGTGAGCGACCGCTCGCCGAGATGGGCTCGCGTCGCGCGGCCGAGCACTCCGCCGTCGCCGCCGCCCGTGCCGCCTACATCGCCGGATTCGGTGCAACGAGCAACCTGGAGGCCGGGCGTCGCTGGGACATTCCGACGATGGGCACGGCCGCACACTCCTGGACCCTGTTGCACGACACCGAGGAGCAGGCGTTCCGTGCACAGATCGACAGTCTGGGCACCGGAACGACGCTGCTCGTCGACACCTACGACATACGCACCGGAGTCGAGACTGCGATCCGCGTGGCGGGAACCGGGCTCGGCGGCGTGCGCATCGACTCGGGCGACCTGCCGATCGTGGCGGCCGAGGTGCGCGCCCAGCTCGACGAGCTCGGTGCGACGGAGACGCGCATCACCGTGACCAGCGATCTCGACGAGTACGCCATCGCCGCCCTCGCAGCCTCCCCCGTGGACTCCTACGGCGTCGGAACCTCCGTCGTCACCGGTTCCGGCTATCCGACCGCGAGCATGGTCTACAAGCTCGTCGCACGCCAGGACTCAGACGGCTCCTGGGTCGGCGTGGCGAAGGCATCAGCGGATAAGGCGTCGCACGGCGGGCGCAAGGCAGCCTTCCGCACGATCGAGGACGGTGTGGCGGTGAGCGAGACGGTGGTGGTCGCCGACGGCTTCGAGAAGCTCGAGTCGCCTTCGGGGCACACAGATGGTCGCGCCCTGCAGGTGACCTTCGCGGAGAGCGGCGACATCGACACCGCCCACGAAGGCCCAGCGGGAACCTCGGCCGCGCGCGCCCACCACCTGCGAGTGCGCGAAGAGCTGCCGGTGCGGGCCCTCGCGCTCAGCAAGTCGGACCCCGCGATCCCCACGGTCTACGTCGACGTCGCCTGACAGGTCGTCGGGGCGCGCCGGTCCGCTGGTATTTGACGGGCTATCCCGTCAGCGGACCATGGACTCGTAGATCTCTTTGCACGTCGGGCAGATGGGGAACTTCTCGGGGTCGCGCCCCGGAGTCCACTTCTTCCCGCAGAGCGCACGCACCGGCTTGCCGGTGATCGCAGACTCGAGGATCTTGTCCTTCTTCACGTAATGCGAGAAGCGCTCATGGTCACCCGGTTCGAGGTTCTCCTCACGAAGGAGCTCTTCCAGTTCGCGATCAAGCGTTGCCACGCCGCCCTGATCGGGGCTGTCCAGCGGAGTACTCATCCCGTGAGTCTAGCCGCGTCAGGGTCCGCGTGGGCGGTCGTCATGCGGTCTCGACGAACTCCATGAGCCGTTCGCCGCTGCGCTCGAAGATGCGACCGCCGATCGTCGCTCCGACGACGAGCACGACGACGCCGCTCGCGATGCCGACCCAGAACGTCGCCGGCGCGTAGGTCACATCGTCGGCGATCGTCGCGACGAACAGCCAGATCGTCGGAACGCTGAACAGGATGGCGCCGAGGAACGCCGCCGCCGGCCCGAAGGCGCCGCGCGACGTCGGTCGTTGCGGCTGCTGGAACGGACTGTCGCCCGGACGCGATACCGCGTAGGGGGCGACGACCGAGACGATGCTGGAGATACCGAGAGCGGAGAACAGCAGGCTCGCCGCCAGCCCGATCAGGGGCAGGAGTAGTCGCAGGTCGCCGATGAAGACCAGCGACAGCGGGATGGCGACAGCGAGCACAGGAACCGCGACCAGCACCACCGGCACCAGCCGCCCGAGCCGGTCGGGGACACCCCGCACGCCGCTGGCGACATGCGTCCACAGCGCCGTCGAGTCGTAGGCGACGTCGTTGTGCGGCAGCCACCCGAAGAACAGCGCCATCACGGGCACAGGGATCAACGCCGCGATCTCGAGCGGAACTCCGGCCACCAGGAGCGGGAACACCGTCAGCACTCCCGCGACGGGCACGACGATGATGTTCATGATGTAGCGACGGTCGCGCAGCCAGTAGACGAGGCTGCGCGCGGCGATCGCTCCGAAGGCGTTGGACGGCAACAGACCGAACCATCCGAGACCTGTGCGTTCGCGCGCGGCGGCCGGTCGCTCGGTGGTCGTGAGCAGGCGCCGGACCAGCCAGGCCCACAGTCCCCACAACCCGCCGGCCGTGACCACAGCGATGACTCCGCTGATCCATGCCACGGCGATGTCGCCGGTCGCGATCGCGAACAGGAATCCGGGAGATGCGCCGAACGGCGTGAAGCCGAACACTGTGGTGAGGGTCTCCAGGGACCCCGGCACGCGCCCGTCCCAGCGCATCGACGCGAAGAAGACCGCGACGGGGAACGCGACGACGATCAGGGCGAGCGCGAACAGCGCCGTGAGCTCACGGGAACGCCGCTCTGGCAGGAAGAGGGCATTGATGGCCATGCCGATACGGGCCGTCAGCACCGTGCTGAGCAGGCCGACGACCGTCATGAGCACGGCGAGCGGCCATGGCGCGCCGAGCGCGATGGCCACCGCGCAGACGCTCGCGTACACGGCCAACAGCGCCAAGCTCGGCACGCTCACGAAGGCGGCGACGGTGAGGACCCAGGGCATCGTGCGCTCGTCGACGCCGAACACCGCGAATCTGCGCGGGTCGAGCTGATCGACCGCTCCCACCAGGATCGGCCCCACCAGGAATCCGAGAATGATCGCGACGCCGCCGAGCACGGTGACCGTGCGCGCGACAGGAGCCGGAGCGCCGGACAGGGAATGCACGGCGATGCAGACCGCGATGGTCAGAGCGATGAGGGCGGCCAGAGTGACGAGCGTGCGTCCTCGACGATCCCCGCGCAGCGATCCGATCAGGAGCGCGAGTCTCAGTCGGAGAACATGTGCAACCACTCGAGACCCTCCACTTCTCCGATGCCGCCCGAGAGCTCGACGAATCGAGCCTCGAGAGTCTGTCCGGCGCGGACCTCGTCGATCGTCCCCTCCGCGAGGACCTCACCGCCGACGATGATGGCGACCCGCGAGCACACCCGCTCGACCAGATCCATACCGTGGCTGGAAAGGATCACCGTGCCACCGTGTGAGACGTAGGCGCGGAGGATGTCGAGGATGACCGCAGACGACACCGGATCGACGGACTCGAAGGGCTCGTCGAGCACGAGCACTCTCGGCGAGTGGATCATCGCTCCCGCGAGCATGAGCTTCTTGGTCATTCCCGCCGAGTAGTCGGAGACGACACGGCTGAGCGCCTCCTGCAGGTCGAACGCCCGCGCCAGGTCGGCGGTGCGCTTCTCGATCACGCTCGGGGCGAGTCCGCGCAGCAGACCGTAGTAGTAGAGGAGCTGACGGCCGGTGAGCCGATCGAAAGTGCGCAGGCGATCAGGTAGCACGCCCATGACACGTTTCGCTGCCAGCGGCTGCGAAGCCTGATCGATGCCGCAGATCGCCACCGTGCCCTCGTCCGCACGCAGGAGCCCTGCCACGATCGAGAGCGTCGTGGTCTTTCCGGCGCCGTTGGGACCGACGATCCCGTAGAACGACCCTGCGGGAACCGTCAGATCGATCCCATCGACCGCGCGGTTGTCGCCGAAGTGCTTCACCAGACCGCGGATGCTGATCGCGGCGGTGCCGGAGACCTCGTGCACCTCGGCGACGACGCGCGCCGTGGCGTTCGCTCCGGTATCGGTTTTCTCGCGCGGCTCATCGGCGGGAAGATCGACCGCCGTGTCGTCGGCGTCGTTGTCCTCGCTGGTCGACTCGACGACTGGGGCCTCCGCCGCGGGGGCCGCGTCCTCGGCTGCGGCCGTCGCTTCTCCTGCTACTCCCGTATCGACTGCCGATGCCGGTGCCGGTGCCGGTGCGTCGACGATCACCGTCTCGACGGGCGCCTCCACGGGCGCGACCACCGTCTCAGCATCCTCCGCGGCCTTCGCCGCCGCAGCCTTGGAAGCGGCAGATTTCGCGGCCGCAGACTTCGCCGCCGCGGTCTTCGCAGCCGCCGTGCGTGCAGCCGCGGTCCGAGTCGCCGACTTCGTCTCGGCAGCCTTCGCAGCCGCCGCCTTCGCCGCCGCGGTCTTCGCCGCCGCGGTCTGGGCACCGGTGGGCTTCGCCGCGGTCGACTTCGCGGCCGTGGTCTTCACGGCCGAGCTCTTCGCGGCCGCGGCCTTCGCAGCCGTGGTCTTCACGGCCGAGCTCTTAGCAGCCGTGGTCTTCGCGGCCGTGGACGTGGCGCGCGGAGACGCGGACGAGGTCGATCCGGCACGGGCAGCGGTGTTGCGCGCTGCAGCGGCGCGCGCTGCGGTGGTCTTCTTCGCCGGGGTCGCGCTCGACTCGGCTTTCCCGGCCGTAGCATTCTTCGACGTCGCGGGCTCGATCACCACTTCCGCGTTGGCGGCAGCCTTGTCCGCTGCCGACTTCGCCGCAGCCGTAGCGGCCGGCTTCTTCGCAGCGGTCTTCTTCGCCGCGGTCGCCTTCGCCGCGGTCGTTTTCGCCGCGGTCGCCTTCGCCGCCGGCTTCCGCGCCGCAGGGGCACGCTTCACCGGCGACTTCTTGGCTGCTGCAGCGCTCACTCCCGCGGTCGTCCGCTTCGCAGTCGCCTTCGCGGGAGGGGTCTTGGGGTCGTCCACCTGGTCGGTGCGGTCGTCAGGGGAGGAAGTCACTGTTCTACGGTATCAACGAGCTGTGGCGAGCCTGTGGTTCCGCGCAACATTTCAGGGAATCAGCAGTGAGTTCTCCCGAGAACAGGGCGTTCGTGCGATTCTGTGTGTTGCGTGTGCACTCGGTCACGAAATGGCAACAGGGGCCTCCTGCCCCGTGGCTTCCCAGACTGAATCGCTACCATGAAATTCGGCACGAAGAAGTGTCTGGTCGGTGAACCGATCCTTAACACACCTCTTTTAGGAGCACTCGTGACTCTTCAGACCGTCATCCTCGCAGCCGGAATGGGCTCGCGACTCGGCCGCGCGCTGCCGAAGCCGCTCACCGAGCTGAGCGACGGGCGCACGATCATGCGCCAGCAGCACGACAACATCAAGGCTGCGTTCGGCTCCGATGCCCGCATCACCACGGTCGTCGGCTACCGCGCCGAGACGATCATCGACGCCTTCCCGTCGGCGAACTACGTGCACAACGAGCGATACGACGAGACCAACACGTCGAAGAGCCTGCTGCGCGCCCTCGGCGCGACCGGCAGGGGCGGCGTGCTCTGGATGAACGGCGATGTGGTCTTCGACCCGATGATCCTGGGTCGTGCCGCGGCGTTCATCGAGCGTGACCAGTCGTTCGTCACGGTCAACACCTCCAAGGTGAGCGACGAAGAGGTGAAGTACACCGTCACGGCCGAGGGCTTCATCAAGGAGCTTTCGAAGACCGTCAAGGGCGGACTCGGCGAGGCCGTCGGCATCAACTACATCTCGGCGGCGAGCAAGAAGGCGTTCATGCGTCAACTGCAGCGCGTCGAAGACCAGGACTACTTCGAGCGCGGACTCGAGCTCGCGATCGCCGAAGACGGCCTCCTGCTCGAGCCGATGGACGTCTCCGACCTGTACGCGGTCGAGGTCGACTTCGCGGAAGACCTGGAGCGCGCGAACCTCTTCGTCTGACCCACGTGCTTTCAGGGAGCCGCACCCTTTCGGGGTGCGGCTCCCTGCGTTTCCGCGGTCTGACTTCATAGGATCAGGACATGGGCCCCAAGGTGCACAAGATCCACTCCCTCCCGGATGACGCTCCGTGGGACAAGGGGGTGCCACCTGCGGGTTCTCCCGAGCATCCGTTGATGGTGCGCGGCCTCGACCGCGTGTTGTCGGTCCAACGTCCGCTCGTGCTCGCGCACATCCGCAGCATCCGGCTGCGCAATCCGCGGGCGACCCCGGCGGAGATCGTGCGCATCCTGGAACGTCGCTACCTTGCCGCTGTGACCACCGGAGGCGCGGCTGTCGGCGCGACGGCCGTCGTCCCCGGCATCGGCACGGGCATCACGCTGGCGCTCTCCGGCGTCGAGACCGTGGGCTTCGTCGAGTCCACCGCCCTCTTCGCACAGTCCGTCGCCGAGGTGCACGGCATCGCGATCGCGAACCCCGACCGCGCGCGCGCACTCGTGATGACACTGATGCTCGGCAAGGAAGGTGTCGACCTCGTCGGCCAGCTCGCCGGTCAGGTCGCCGGACGCGGTGGCAGCCGCTCCAGCTACTGGGGCGAGCTGGTCACCAAGTCTCTCCCCCGTGCGGCAGTCGGCCCGCTCGTCGACCAGCTCAAGAGCATGTTCGTCAAGCAGTTCGCCGCTCGTGGCGGAGCGTCGTTCCTCGGCAAGGCGCTTCCGTTCGGAGTGGGTGCGGCGATCGGTGGCGCCGGCAACCACATCCTCGGTCGCCGAGTGCTCACCACCTCGCATCGCGCATTCGGCGCAGCCCCCATCGATCTGCCGCTCGAGCTGGAGCCGGTGCCAGGCGCCGAGAAGGTCGAGCTGCGGATGCTCCGCGGCGCACGCTACGCCGGCAATGCGGTGGCCGGGGCTGCGGGCACCGCGGCGCGAGGGATCGGATGGGCCGGGCACAAGGTGGGCGAGCTGACCGCACGCCGCCGCCGCGGCGCCGGCGCCGAGCTCACCCACGATCTGCGCGGTGATCACGAGCTCCCCTCCGGTATCGGCGCAGACACCGCGATCGACGCTTCCCGCTGACCCGCCTCGTGCGGGTCGCCAAAGGATCGGGCGACCCGTTGTGCCGAGCATCCAACAGACGACGCCGAAGCGACGCTAGGGTGGAATCCGTGACGGACAAGCCCGACCTCTTTACCACCGCCGGCAAGATCGCGGATCTGCGCGCTCGCTACACCGAGGCCGTCGTCGACGCCGAGGAGAAGGCGAAGGAGAAGCAGCACGCCAAGGGCAAGATGACCGCCCGCGAGCGCATCGAACTCCTCGTCGACCCCGGCAGCTTCGTCGAGTTCGACGAGTACGTGCGCCACCGCACCACCGCGTTCGGCATGGATCGCTCGCGCCCCTACGGCGACTCGGTCGTCACGGGGGTCGGCACGATCCACGGACGCACGGTCGCGGTCTACTCGCAGGACTTCTCGACCTTCGGCGGCTCGCTCGGCGAGGTCGCCGGCGAGAAGATCATCAAGATCATGGAGTTCGCCCTCGACGGCGGCATGCCCTGCATCGGCATCCTCGACTCGGGCGGCGCGCGCATCCAGGAAGGCGTCGTCGCGCTCGGCAAGTACGGCGAGATCTTCCGACTGAACACCCGCGCATCCGGCGTGATTCCGCAGATCTCGATCATCATGGGCCCGGCGGCCGGAGGAGCGGTGTACTCCCCCGCCCTCACGGACTTCGTCATCATGGTCGACAAGACGAGCCAGATGTTCGTGACCGGCCCCGACGTCATCAAGACCGTCACGGGTGAAGACGTCGGCATGGAGGAGCTCGGCGGCGCCTACACGCACAACACGCGCTCCGGCGTCGCGCATTATCTGGCCGAGGACGAGGACGACGCGATCGACTATGCGCGCACCCTCCTCGGATTCCTCCCGGATAACAACATGGCGGAGCTGCCCTCCTACGAGAGCGCGTTCGAATTCGAGACCACGGATGCCGACCGCACCCTCAACACGATCGTCCCCGACTCCGCGAACCAGCCCTACGACATCCACACCGTCATCGAGCATGTCGTGGACGACGGCGACTTCCTCGAGGTGCAGCCGCTGTTCGCTCCGAACATCGTGATCGGCTTCGGTCGCGTCGAGGGGCGCTCCGTGGGCATCATCGCCAACCAGCCGTCACAGATGGCGGGAACTCTGAACATCGAGGCCGGCGAGAAGGCCAGCCGCTTCGTGCGATTCTGCGACGCCTTCTCGATCCCGATCGTCACGCTCGTCGACGTCCCCGGATATCTGCCGGGCACCGACCAGGAGTGGACGGGCGTCATCCGTCGCGGCGCGAAGCTGCTGTACGCCTACGCCGAGGCCACCGTGCCCCTCGTGACCGTCATCCTGCGCAAGGCCTACGGCGGCGCCTACATCGTGATGGGTTCCAAGCAGCTCGGAGCCGACGTCAACCTCGCCTGGCCCACCGCCGAGATCGCGGTGATGGGCGGCCAGGGGGCGGTCAACATCCTCTACCGCGGTGAGATCAAGAAGGCGGAGGAGGCCGGCGAGGACGTCGCCGCCGTCCGTACTCGCCTGGCGAACGAGTACACCTACAACGTGGCCTCTCCGTTCCTCGCCGCCGAACGCGGAGAGCTGGACGGGATCATCGAGCCGGCCAACACCCGCGTCTCCATCGCCAAGGCGCTGCGTGCGCTCCGCGGCAAGCGCTCCTCGCTGCCCCCGAAGAAGCACGGGAACATCCCACTGTGAGCGCGCCCCTCGACGAGCAGCCCCCGGCGCTCCAGATCACGCGCGGCAGCGCCACCGAAGAGGAGCTCGCTGCCCTCATCGCGGTCGTCACCGACGCGTACTCGCACGAGACGGAGGACGCGGTGGCCGAGGAGCCGCGCGTCTCGGCGTGGACGCGCACGCAGCGGTCGCTGCGCACACCGCTGCGCCGCGACATCCCCTGGGGGCGCTTCTCCGGCTGAGACGGCCTCAGAGCCGCGGCGCGGTGAACCGCAGGGTGACCAGCTGGAAGGCACGCAGATCCACCCGGGTACCTCCTGCGCTGGACAGATCCAGCGCCGTAGCCGGGATCTCCCGCTCGATCAGGTCGGTCTCGATGACCGTGTCGAACGAGAACGAGGGCGTCACCGTCGCCGATGCCCGACCGCCGTGCGCCTCGTAGAGCCGCACGATCACATCGCCGCTGCGGTCCTCCGCGAGCTTCACGGCTTCGATGACGACAGCGTCCGACGACACCTCGATCAGTGGAGCGACCGGACCCGCTCCCTTGACCGCACGCAACGGCAGGTTGAGGCGATACCCCTCCTGCACGGCATCCGCGATCGAGGCGCCGGGGCGCACGCTCACTCGGAACGTGTGCTCGCCCTGGTCCGCCTCGGGGTCCGGATACAGCGGCGCCCGCAGCAACGAGAGCCGCACCGTCGTCGCCGTGCCCCCTCCGGCACGCGGCACGCGCGTGATGTCGTGCCCGTAGGTCGAATCGTTCGCGATCGACACCCCGAAGCCGGGCTCACCGACGTGGACCCAGCGATGCGCGACCGTCTCGAATCTCGCCATGTCCCAGGACGTGTTGGCGTGAGTCGGGCGATGCACATGGCCGAACTGGATCTCGGATGTCGCGCGTTCCGTGTGCACATCGAGCGGGAAGGCCAGTTTGAGGAGCTTCTGGCGCTCGTGCCAGTCGACGGTCGTGTCGATGTCGAGGGCATGGCCCCCGGCGGCCAGCGTCAGAGCCTGCGTGATCCGCGAACCCCCCAGCTCGCGGACCACGCAGACGATCGCCGCCGATGCGTGCGGGACGATGTCGATCGAGACCACGTCCGTCACGTCGACGACGTGACGCCGGTAGTGCTCATCGATGTCCCAGGCATCCCACTGCGTCGGCGTATCGCGATGCAGCTGCAAGAGGTTCCCCCGCTCTCCAGCCGCAATCGCCTGCCTCCCGGTCGCGCGGACGACGAGTGACGTCACCAGACCCGCGTCGTCGATCGAGACCGTGAGGTGCTCGTTCTCCAACACGAAGCCGTCCGTCGTCCGCGTGACCCCCGCAGAGGCCCCAGACCTCTGCGCGGCGGCGATCCCCATCGCCGCCGCTCCCTCCCTGGCATAAGGCCCCGGGTTGGCGACGAGCTCGGAGTCGCCCGAACCGGCCACGATCGCCAAGGACCCTGCGATGATGCGCTCCGTCGAGGCGATGACCTCGGCGTAGCGACGTTCCGCTTCCCGGTGGACCCAGCCGATCGAGCTGCCGGGGAGGATGTCGTGGAACTGCTGCAGCAGCACGGTCTCCCATGCCTCCTGCAGTTCCTCGTACGGATATGCGGCACCGCGCAGCGCCGCCGCCGTCGCCCAGAGCTCGGCCTCCCGGAGCGCGTGCTCGCTGCGCCGGTTGCCCCGCTTGGTGCGGGCTTGAGAGGTATAGGTGCCACGGTGGAATTCGAGGTACATCTCACCGATCCACACCGGCGGCTCGCGGTACTCGGCCTCCGCCATCTCAAAGAAGTGCCGCGGCGAGGAGAGCAGGACCGTCGGCGAGCCCTCGAGCGAGCGCAGGCGGGATGCCGCCGCCAGCATCTCCCGGTTGGGTCCGCCGCCGCCGTCGCCGTAGCCGAACGGCACCAGCGAGGTGTTCGCCGCGCCCTTCTCGGCGTACTGGCGCTCGGCTCTGGCCAGTTCCGCACCGGTGAGCTCCGCGTTGTAGGTGTCGACGGGTGGGAAGTGCGTGAAGATGCGCGTGCCATCTGTTCCCTCCCACTGGAAGGTGTGGTGCGGCATGACGTTCGTCTCGTTCCACGACATCTTCTGCGTCAGCATCCAGCGCGATCCCGCGGCTCTCGCAATCTGCGGGAGCGCGGCCGAGTACCCGAAGGAGTCCGGCAGCCACACATCGAGCGGCTCGACACCGAACTCCTCGAGGAAGAAGAGCTTGCCCCGGAGGAACTGCCGCACGAGCGCCTCTCCGCCAGGCATATTGGTGTCGGACTCCACCCACATTCCTCCGGCCGGGTGGAAGCGGCCGGCGGCGACCGCCGTGCGGATCCGTTCGAACAGCTCGGGCTGGAAGCGCTTCATCCACGCATACTGCTGCGCCGAGGACGCGGCGAAGGAGAACTCGGCGTCCTCCTCCTGCAGCGAGAGGACGTTGGAGAACGTGCGGGCGACTTTGCGTTGGGTCTCGCGGACGGGCCACAGCCAGGCGGAATCGATGTGCGCGTGCCCCACAGCGTGCACCGAGTGCGCGGATCCGGATGCCGGCCGCGCCAGGACATCGGCCAGGGCTGCCCGCGCGTCCTGCGCGGTACCCGCGATGTCCTCGGGATCGCTGACATCGACCATCCGCTCGAGCGCGCGGAGGATCTCGGCATGCCGTGGGGACGAGGGCGACAACTCCCCCAGCAGTCCGCGCAGCACCGCGACATCCTGCACGAGCTCCCAGACCGTCACATCCCGCACCACGACATCCGCGCGACGGAAGACGTAGAGCGGCTCGTCGCCCGCGGTGTCCCACTCGCCCAGCGGTGTGGGGCGGAAGTTGCGGAAACCGTCGGCCACATCGGGGTTGGCCGCTGCCTCGAGGTAGAGCTCGATCGGATCGCCCGGCGCCCCATCCAACGGCACATGCGCGTTGCGGGGCTCGACGGCCTTGACGATGGTTCCGTCCGGCCGGTAGACCGTGCCTTCGCACTGGAAGCCCGGTTCTGCGGCGACAAAGCCCAGATCGAAGACGAGTTCAGCGTGCTGACCGGGTGCCACCTCCGGAACAGTGCCGCTGACACGCACCCACAGGGTGCTCCAGGCCCGCCCCCAACGGGTGCCCACGGAGAACGGTTCATAGTCCTGCGCCACCGCGTCGCGGAACGGTACCGGCTCTCCCGGTGCCGCCCAGGCCGCGAGTTCCAGCGCGATCGATCGGGCGTACACGGCCGGCAGCAGCCGCTCGGCTTCGAAGCGGCGAATGCGCGCCTGTACGAGTTCGGAGTTGTCGTGCATCACACGCTTCCGTTTGGAGAGAGAGGGGGATGAGAAATAATACATCGATTAGACTTATCGATGTCAAGAGCTTTCTCGACCGCGTCCGCCGCGCACCGCGCGGTCAGGTCTCCAGGAGCAGGTCGGAGGTGCGCGGCGACAGCACGGAGTCCAGCACCACGCACGCCGCCCCCACCGCTCCCACGTCATCTCCTACGACGCTCCCATCCACCGGCAATGCGTGCACGGCGCGCGTCGCGCTGAGCCGGTCGAGTCGCACCGGCATCTCCTGCAGATAGACAGGCGCCAGCCGCGACCAGAAGGGCCCGCCCATCACCACCCTGTCCACATCGAGCATGTTGGTCAGCGCCGCGACGAGCACCGTCATGTGCGCCGCTGCCTGTCGCAGCACACGCTGCGCCGCCGCGTCGCCAGAGGCGGCACGGTCGCACAGCAGGGTGAAGCGGGTGTCGACGGCCTCTGCATCGTTGACCTCCCGGTCGTCCGGGAAGACGCCGGCCGCCTCCGCCTGCTCCACGATCGCCTGAGGAGTGCACACCACCTCCACGCAGCCCCGATACCCGCACGTGCACGCAGGGCCATCGGGGTCGACGATGATGTGACCGACCTCGCCGAAGTTCCGCGAACTCCCGCGCACCACCTCACCGTCGCGCGCCAGAGCAGCGCCGATCCCGGTGCCGAGATAGATCAGCACGAAAGAGTCGTCGGGCGGACCGTGCCTGGTCCACAGCTCGCCCACCGCAGCAGCCGTCGTGTCCTTCTCCAGCGTGACCTCGAATCCGGTCGCCTCGGCGAGCACCGCCCGCAGCGGCACTCGATGCCACCCGGGGAGCTTGGGCGGATCGATCACGGTGCCCCGCGCCGCGTCCAGAGGACCAGGTGCCGCGACCCCGACGCCCGCGATCAGACCCCGGTCGACACCGGATACGTCGATGAGCGACCCGATGGTCGCCGCCATGGCGTCGACGATGTGCCGCGGATCGGCCGCGGGAGTCCGCGTCGTGATGCGCCGCACCACGGCACCGGTGAGATCGAGAAGCACGAACGTCATCACCGCGGGATCGAGATGCACGCCCACCGAGTACCGGCTCTCCGCGATCATGCGCAAGGTGACGCGGGGCTTACCAGGACCGTTGATCGTGCGCCCGGCCTCGGCGATGAGGCCGTCTGCAAGGAGACGACGGGTGATGTTCGTGACCGTCTGTGCAGACAGCCGAGTCGCCTCGACGAGCTCTGTCCTGCTCAGTCCGGTACCGGACTGGCGAATGGCTTCCAGGATCACCGACTGATTGAAGTCGCCCATCCGTGGAAGGTTGGTACCGCGACGCATTCCCATCGTCCAATCCTCCCTCATCATGCCCCGAAACGTGTCCCCCAAAATACCTACAGACAACCTTTGATCGACCGAGGAGACTAATGGGGACGCTTCGCGTTCGGCTGTTCTCTCTATCCCAGGGTAGATAGACGTAGAACGGCCACCAGCGGTCGGTTTTCGGGTAACCGACCGCATGGCGAGGGGTGGGCGGCTTCGCCGCCCCTCGCCCACTCTCTGTCCTCGACTCCGACCTCCTCCCTCGGCCGGAGCCGAGGGAGGCGTAGCACGACGTTCAGTCCGTCGTGGCCTCACGCGCGATCTCGTGCCAGAGGTCGACCGCGTCATCGTCTCGCGACGAGCCGGAGCTCGCGCGACCGACGACCGTCACCGCGACCCGAGGATCGTTGGAGGACCGGATGATCAATCGTCCCGCTTGCGCTGTGCGCAGAACCACGGCGAGCTCGTCCCGGATCTCGGCTCGACGATCCTCCGCGATGCCGTCGAGGCCGCCCTCGTCGAAGACGGTGACGATCACACCACGTCGCCGGGCGTCCTCGATCGCATCACGCACCGCGTCGTTGAGGAGATCTGCGCCGCGCAGTTCGTCGCGAAGACGCCCTTCGGCGAGACGCGCCTCCAAGCGCTCATCGGCTGTCAGGCTGCCTCGGGAGGCCACGACGCGGCTCAGCACGGGCCCTGCCACGGCGAGCGCGAACTGCGTGCGCAACCGCCTCTCACGCTGACGCACCAGCTGGGTCGCGTGCCAGGCGGAGACCGCCTGCTGGATCTCCGCCAGTCGCGCGGTGTCGCGGATCGCCTTGTCCCAGAACAGGACGAGCAGCTGAGCGACCACAACCCACATGATCGAGCCGACCAGACCCAGGTTCAGCGCCACGCCGAGGCCCAGGTAGCCCGCAGAGGCGGCCACGAGCACGGCGACGGTCAGCCATCCGACCAGGAACCGCCGTCGCACGACGCAGACGATGCCGAACAGACCGAGTCCACCGATGTACCAGGTCGCGAACGGAGCGGTGCGCGCGCTCTCATCCAGCGAGAGGGTCACCAGCGGCGGTACGAAGAGGCAGGCCAGGAGGGACAGCAACGCCGTCCACAGCGGCATCCGCACCGAGATGGCCGAGTCCCAGAGGATCGCGATGAGGACCACGACCAGGTACAGCGCGATCGCCAGCACCATCAGCACCGGCGCGGTCGGTTGCACCGTCCACCAGATGGAGCGGGCGACGAAGTACATGGCGAAACCGACCGCGAGCGAGGTGGCGACGCTGCGCACCGTGCGGTTCATGAGCGCTCCCACCCGAGAGTGACCGTCGTCCCCTGCGCGCCGGAGACGATGTCCGCCGTGCCGGCGACACCGGCCATGCGCGCGAAGATCGATGCGCTGATGCCCAGCCGATCAGGGCCGATCGTGTCGATGTCGAAGCCGGGACCGGTGTCCGAGATCGCAACGATGATCCCTTCATCCCCCCGACCTGTCGCGACGATATGGAGTCCGCGCCCCTGCGCATGCGCCACCGCGTTGCCGATCGCCTGCCGCGCAGCCAGGACGAGGGCGCGCGCCACACGTCCGGGGATCAGGCCGATGCCGCCGCGCTCCTCCACGATCGCATCGGCGCCGAGCTCCGACAACGCCCGGCGCAGCTCGATCACGATCTGCGAGATGCCGACGGGCTCGTCGCTGCCTTCCTGCGCGACGGCCGCCTCGGTGTTGGCCAGACGGGTCAGCGCCTCGCGTGCCATCGCGACCGCGAGCTCTCGAGCGCGTTCGCTCTCCGCCCGCTCCGCGGCGATGAGCGCGGCCAGCACACTGTCGTGCATCAGAGCAGACATCGCCACACGCTCCTCTTCCGCGGCCGCAGCAGCCGCGGCAGAGGCGTAGGAGGCGACGGCGCGCCCTCGCGCATCGTCGACGCCGGCTGCGACGGAGCGGAACATCCATCCGAGTGCGACGATCACGATGCCCAGGATCAGCGTGAACGAGACGTCGAAGGCGGTTGTGATCCAGAAGTCGCGGGAGAAGCTCCCCTGCACCAGCCGCACGTATCCGTAGATGAACGGCAGACCCGCCGCCCACGCGATCTGCAGGCGGATCGGGAAGGCGAGCATTGCCGCGACCACGCAGACGTTGACCAGGAAGAAGATCCACGGCTGATCTCCTGCTCCCCCCGGGGGGACCACGATCGGCCAGGCGGCGAGCGCGAGCACGTAGGAGACCGCGAAGGACCCCGCGGCGATGGAGACCCATCGGCCGAGGATGCATGCGACCAGCATCGCAGCCAGGGGGATGAAGACGACGAGGAGAACGATGATCTGCGGCACATCGCCGCGGGAGAAGGAACCGACGGCAGCCACGAAGGCCTGTGCGCCCAGAGTCGCGGAACCGATCGCCACCACGGTCGCCAGGATCCGCTCCATGCGCTTTCCTGTGAAGCGCTCGAACTCCGTCTCCGCCGTGCCGGGAGAAGGGATCTTGCTCCACGCCTCGCGGATGTCGAGCGCGTCAGTGGCCACTCGGGTCCCCGTCTGTCTCCACGATCCCGTCCTCCATCGCACGTCGCAGCAGGTCGACCTTGGTCGGTGCCGGACGCCCCACGTCCACGTACTTGACGCGGATGCGGGTGATGTTCTCCTTGGCAGTGGAGTAGGCGACGCCGAGCCGCTCGGCCACTGCCTTGAGCGGGAGCCCGGTGGCGTACAGACGCAGCACCTCACGCTCGCGCGTGGACAGCTGGGCGTCGCCGAAGTCGCGGTCGCCGTCGACCGCGCTCGCCCATTCGACGTTGTTCAGGGGCTCCCCCTGCGCGACCGTGCGGATCGCGTCGAGCACGTCATCGAGTGCCGACGATTTGCTGACCACCCCGGCGGCACCTGCGGACAGGGCTTCACGGACAGCAGCCGGACGGTCGGCCACGCTGTGGATCACAACGCTCGCACCGTCCGCCACCAGCGAGGTGACGTTCTCGATGACCGTGCTCCCGTCGCCGAGCGTGAGGTCGAGCACCACGACCTCCGCCGGTGCCGCCCCCGAGCTCTTGCGCCAGTCCAGATACGCGCTGACGGAACTCCCGGAGAAGACGACGGTCTGCGAGTCGCGCTCGAACGCGGCCTCAAGGCCGAGGCGAACGGACTCGTGATCATCGATGAGGGCGACCGTGCTCATCCACCCAGCCTAGTGAGTCGACCGCACCGGGCGAGGATCCCCCTCACCGCGCGTCACCGGGTGAGCAGGGCGACGACCTCGAAGTGGTGCGAATGCGGGAACAGGTCGAACGAACGCAGCGTCGTCACGTTCCATCCCAGACCGCGGAAGGTGCCGAGATCGCGCGCGAGGGCGACAGGATCGCAGGCGACGTATGCGATCGCCTCGGGGTCGAGGGCGTGCACGCCCTCGACCACTGCGCGCCCCGCCCCGGCACGAGGCGGATCGAGGACGACGGCCCCGGTTCCCGAGCGGCCGGTCGCGCCGTGCAGGAAGCGATCGACGCGAGCGGTCACCGCTGTGGCCTTGAGCGGCGCGAGGTTCGCCGCCGCGTGCTGCGTGGCGCGCTTGCTGGACTCGACCGTGACGACGTCCGTGGCGCCGAGGTCCGCGAGGGTCGCCGCGAACAGTCCGACGCCGCCGTAGAGGTCGTAGTGGGTGCGGTCCGGATCGACGTGTCCGTCGAGCACGCCGTAGACCGCACCATCGAGGACGGAGGCCGCGCGCGGGTGCACCTGCCAGAAGCCGTTGACATCCACGTCGAATCGGCGGTCGCCGACCCGCTCTTGCACGACCTCGGGCTCGGGCCGACGCCCTCCACGGTGCACCGGACGGGCGCCGTCCTCATGGCGGATGACGCGCACCTCGCCGTCGGCAGGTTCCACGAGATCGATGCGCCCCGCGGCCCCGCCCCGCAGTGCGAGCGCTGCCTCTGCCACCGCCGGGCGCGCGAGCGGATGTGAGCGGACGGGGATCACACGGTGGCTCCTGGCCGCGAACGGGCCGACCCGGCCGGCGTCGTCGACGTGCAGCGTGACGCGCGTGCGCCATCCCCGCCCATCGCCGGATTCGACGGCTTCGACCTCTGGGGCTTCCTGGCCGCCCCCGGCGAAGCGGTCGAGCGCCTCGGAGAGCACCTGCCGCTTGAGCGTGCGCTGATGGGCGAGCTCGATGTGGCCGAGGTCTGCGCCTCCCGGACGATCGGCGGGATCACGCGAGATGTCGGCCTCGGGCCAGACGTGCGCACGGCGGTGCGGAGAGGCATCGAGGATCTCGATCGCCTCCGCCCGCCAGAAGCTCCGGCTGTCCGCCGCCGCGTCGTGCGGATCGATCAGTCGAGCACGCACGCGCTCACCGGGGATCGCGTCGGAGACGAACACGACGCGCCCCTCATGGCGGGCGACGAAGGTCCCGCCGTGCGCGATCCCGGTGATGTCGAGCTCGAGCACGTCGGCAGAGGAAGAAGTCATTCTTCGAGGATACGGTGGTGCACATGCGCGTCTGCCTCGCCTCCACCTCTCCCGCCCGCCTGATGCTGCTGCGACAGGCAGGGATCGAGCCCCTCACCCTGTCGCCGGACGTCGATGAGGACGCTGTTGCAGCGGCGGCAGCCGAGGCCGCAGGGGCGGAACTGCCGCCGGCCGAGCTGGTGCTGCTGCTCGCGCGGGCGAAGGCGTCGGATGTGGCAGCCCGCGTCGCCGCGGAGGACCCGGAGTTCGACGGCATCGTCATCGGCGGCGACTCGATGTTCGCGCTGAACGGGCGCGTATACGGCAAGCCCCACACCGCGGCGGAGGCCACGCGGCGCTGGCGCGAGATGCGCGGGGCGACGGGCGTCCTGCACTCCGGCCACTCCGTGTTCCGCATCGCTCCCGGAGCCGCCCCGGCCGAGGTCACGGCGACGGCCGAGGCCGCGGTGAGCTTCGCCGCCGACATCACCGACGCGGAGATCGCCGCCTACGTCGCTTCCGGAGAGCCGCTGTACGTGGCGGGAGCCTTCACGGTCGACAGTCTCGGCGGCGCGTTCATCACTCGCGTCGACGGCGATCCATCGACCGTGGTCGGCATGTCGCTCTCGACGATCCGCCGCCTGGCCGCGGAGCTCGGCGTCGTGTGGACCGATCTCTGGAACATCCCGCAGTCCGACTGACTCGTAGACTCTGCGCGACGTTTCGACGTCTTTCTTGTGGAGAGTCGTCAATTGGTTCGATGCTCTTCTCGCTAGGCTGGCAACCATGCCTGCTATCGCCAAGGTGCTCATCGCCAACCGCGGCGAGATCGCCGTACGCATCATCCGTGCCGCTCGTGACTCCGGGATCGCTTCGGTCGCCGTCTACGCCGATCAGGATCGCGACGCGCTGCACACGCGGCTCGCCGACGAGGCCTACGCTCTCGGCGGAGCCACCAGCGCCGAGACCTACCTCCAGATCGAGAAGATCCTCTCCGTCGCCCGTCGCGCCGGAGCGGACGCCGTGCACCCCGGATACGGGTTCCTTGCCGAGAACGCCGAGTTCGCTCGCGCGATCATCGGTGCGGGGATGACCTGGATCGGCCCGTCCCCCGAGGCCATCGAGGCCCTGGGCGACAAGGTGACCGCGCGGCACGTCGCCGAGAAGGTCGGTGCCCCTCTCGCCCCCGGAACCCCCGGCCCCGTCTCCGGCGCTGACGAGGTCGTGGCATTCGCCGAGGAGTTCGGTCTGCCGATCGCGATCAAGGCCGCCTACGGCGGCGGCGGGCGCGGACTCAAGGTGGCACGCGAGCTCGACGAGGTCGCCGAGCTGTTCGAGTCCGCCACCCGCGAGGCCGTCGCGGCGTTCGGTCGCGGCGAGTGCTTCGTGGAGAAGTACCTCGACAAGCCGCGCCACGTCGAGACCCAGTGCCTCGCCGATGCCGCCGGCAACGTCGTCGTGATCTCGACACGTGACTGCTCCCTGCAGCGTCGCCACCAGAAGCTCGTGGAGGAGGCGCCGGCGCCGTTCCTGACGGACGAGCAGAACAGTCTGCTCTACTCGGCGTCCAAGGCCATCCTCAAGGAGGTCGGCTACGTGGGCGCGGGTACCTGCGAGTTCCTGATCGGCGCCGACGGCACCGTGTCGTTCCTCGAGGTGAACACGCGCCTGCAGGTCGAGCACCCGGTCTCGGAAGAGGTCACCGGCATCGATCTGGTGCGCGAGCAGTTCCGCATCGCCGCCGGCGGCACGATCGACTACGCCGACCCGGAGCCGCAGGGCCACTCGATCGAGTTCCGCATCAACGGCGAGGACCCGGGTCGCGGTTTCCTCCCGCAGCCGGGTCCCGTGAACGTCTTCAAGACCTTCGGGGGCCCCGGCATCCGTCTCGACTCCGGCGTCACCGCGGGCGACGCCGTATCCGGCGCATTCGACTCGCTGCTGGCCAAGATCATCGTCACGGGCAAGAACCGCGAAGAGGCGCTGGAGCGGTCCCGCCGCGCACTCGACGAGTTCGAGGTCGCCGGTCTCCCCACAGTCCTGCCCTTCCACCGCAAGGTCGTCCGCGACCCCGCGTTCACGGCGGAGGACGGCACCTTCGGCATCTTCACCCGCTGGATCGAGACCGAGTTCGACAACGACATCCCCGCGTGGGACGGCGAGCTCGAGCCGGCCCCCGCCTCAGACGGACGCCACACGGTCGTCGTCGAAGTCGCCGGCAAGCGACTCGAGGTGAGCCTTCCCGACCGCGTCGCCGTGGCCGCCGGCACCGCAGGTCGCCCTGCCGTCGTGCCGCCGTCGCGTCGCAGTCATGCGACCACGGCGAACGCCGGCGCATCGGGCGACGCCGTGAAGTCCCCGATGCAGGCGACCGTCGTCAAGATCGCGGTCGAGGACGGGCAGTCGGTCGTCAAGGGCGACCTGGTCGTGGTCCTCGAGGCGATGAAGATGGAGCAGCCGATGCAGGCGCACAAGGACGGCATCGTCGGCAACATCAACGCGGATGCCGGCAGCACGGTGTCCGCCGGGCACCAGCTGCTCACGATCAGCTGACCCTCGACCCTCCGAGACCCCGGGCGGCTCGGATCCTTCGACAGGCTCAGGCACCCGGCGACAGAAAAGGCGCCCCACCTCGGTGGGGCGCCTTTCTCGTCGGTGGTGCGTCTCAGGAGATGTACCCCAGGTGCATCGCGCGGCTCGCGTCGGTGATGCTGCTCGACAGCGACGGGTACGCCGCGAAGACGCGCGAGACCTGATCGACCGTCAGCCGTCGCTCGACCGCGACGGCGATCGGGTAGATGAGCTCGGACGCCTTGGGAGCGACGATCACGCCGCCGATCACGGTGCCGGACCCCTTGCGGGCGATGATCTTGACGAAGCCGTCCTTGATGCCCATCATCTTCGCCCGAGGATTGGCAGCCAGCGGCAGCTTGTAGACGAGCCCGTCCGCGACGCCGTCTTCGACGTCTTTCTCGGAGTAGCCGACGGTGGCGATCTCGGGGGCGGTGAAGATGTTCGAGGTGATCTTGATCAGCTCGAGTGGGATCACGATGTCGCCGAGCGCGTGGAACACCGCCGTGCGTCCCTGCATGGATGCGACCGAGGCGAGGGGGAAGAAGTTCGTGCAGTCGCCGACCGCGTACACGTTGGGCACCGAGGTGCGCGCCACCTTGTTCACACGGACGTGACCCGACTCATCGAGCTCGACGCCTGCCTCCTCGAGACCGATGCCCGCCGTGTTGGGGATCGAACCGACCGCCATCAGGCAGTGGCTGCCCTCGACCGTGCGGCCGTCCGACAGGGTCACGACGACGCCATCCTTGTCGGCCTTCACCTTGTCGGCGCGGGACTTGGACAACACCTGCATGCCTCCGCGCTTGAAGACCTTCTCGAGGACGCTCGCCGCATCCTTGTCCTCGCCGGGGAGCACCTGCTCGCGGCTGGAGATCAGCGTCACCTTCGCGCCGAGGTTCATGTAGGCCGAGGCGAACTCGGCACCTGTGACACCCGAGCCGACCACGATGAGGTGCTCAGGCAGCGCCTTCATGTCGTACAGCTGCGTCCAGGTCAGGATGCGCTTGCCATCGGGCTGGGCGGAATCGAGCTCGCGGGGCGACGCGCCGACGGCCACGATGATCGTGTCGGCCTCGACCCGGTCGAAATCCGTACCTCCCTGGCCCGTGGATACCACGATCGCCGTCGGACCCTCGAGCCGGCCATGGCCGGAGAGGATGCGCACACCGGCTTCGAGGAGCGTCGCACGCATGTCCTCGGACTGCTGACCGGCAAGGGCGACCAGGCGCTTGTTCACCGCGGCGAGGTTGATCGCGATCTCGGGCTTGAGCGGCTTGCCGTCGTCGCCCTTCGCGTAGAAGTTGACGCCGAGGTCGCTCGCCTCGGAGATCGCGACGGCGGCATCGGCAGTGGCGATCAGGCTCTTGGACGGCACCACATCGGTCAGGACGGCCGATCCACCCACGCCGACACGCTCGACCAGGGTCACCTCGGCTCCGAGCTGAGCGGCTGCCAGGGCCGCCTCATAACCGCCGGGACCGCCGCCGAGGACGGCAACGCGCTGAGTGCGCTCGAAAGTGGTGGAAGACATGGAATCCATTCTCGCGCAATCCTGGCACCCGAGCCTGCACCTTCCTAGAGTGGATCCATGCCCGAGACACACAGCAACCCCCTCGATGACCCGTCCGCGAACCCGTTCGAGGTCGCAGCCACCGCCGCCGCCGACATCGCGCGGCTGACCGGCGTCGAGAAGCACGACATCGCCCTCACGCTCGGAAGCGGCTGGGGCAAGGCCGCCGACATCATCGGCGAGACGGTCGCGACGATCCCGGCGACCGAGGTCACCGGATTCTCGAAGCCCGCGCTCGAGGGGCACGTGGGAACCCTCCGCAGCATCCGCACGCCCGACGGGAAGAACGTGCTCGTGATCGGTGCCCGCACCCATTACTACGAGGACCATGGCGTGCGCCGCGTGGTCCACAGCGTCCGCACGGCCGCCGCGACCGGCGCCAAGATCATGGTGCTCACCAACGGCGCCGGGGGCATCCGCGAGACCTGGACCCCCGGTCAGCCGGTGCTGATCAGCGACCACATCAACCTCACGGCCGACTCGCCGCTCGAGGGCGCGACCTTCGTCGACCTGACCGACCTGTACTCCTCGCGTCTGCGTGATCTGGCCCGCAGCGTCGACCCGTCTCTCGACGAGGGCGTCTACACGCAGTTCCGCGGCCCGCACTACGAGACTCCGGCCGAGGTGCAGATGGCGAAGATCATCGGCGGCCACATCGTCGGGATGTCGACCGCCCTCGAGGCCATCGCCGCCCGCGAGGCCGGCATGGAGGTGCTGGGCTTCTCGCTCATCACGAACCTCGCCGCCGGCATCCAGAAGACGCCTCTCAGCCACGCCGAGGTGATCGAGGCCGGCCGTGACGCCGAACCGGTGATCTCCGCCCTGCTGGCCCGTGTGGTCGAGGCGCTGTGAGCGAGGAGCGGCTCGCACAGGCGCGAGCATGGCTGCGGCAGGACCCCGATCACGAGACCCGCGACGAGCTCTCCGGCCTCATCACCCGCGCGGCAGGGGGTGACGAGGCGGCGTCCGCAGATCTCGATGACCGCTTCGGAGCGCGGCTCGCCTTCGGGACGGCTGGTCTGCGCGGAGAGCTCGGCGCCGGAAGCAACCGCATGAACCGGGTGCTGGTCGCCCAGGCTGCGGCCGGCTTCGCCGCCTACCTCCGCGAACGCGCCGGCGGGGCGACTCCGACGGTCGTGATCGGCTACGACGGCCGACGCAACTCGCGGGTCTTCGCGACCGACTCGGCCGAGATCTTCGCCGGAGCCGGTCTGCGGGCGATCCTCCTGCCCCGACTGCTGCCGACCCCCGTGCTGGCCTTCGCCGTGCGACACCTCGGCGCCGACGCGGGAGTGATGGTGACCGCCAGCCACAACCCGCCGAACGACAACGGCTACAAGGTGTACCTCGGCGGCGCAGACCAGGGGTCGCAGATCGTGGCGCCGGCCGATGCCGAGATCGCCGCGCAGATCCAGCGGGTCGCCGACACCGTGCAGGTACCCGCTCTCCCCCGGTCCACCGAGTACGAGATCGCGCCGGAGGCCGTCGTCGACGCGTATGTCGCGGCGACAGCGGCCGTCGCCCCTGCTCCGGCGGGCGCGGAAGGCCTGCGCTGGGTCTACACGGCCATGCACGGCGTCGGTTGGGAGACGCTGTCGCGCATCCTGACGGCAGCCGGCTACCCGCAGCCGGCGGTCGTCGACCAGCAGCTGCGCCCGGATGCCCGATTCCGCACCGTCTCGTTCCCGAACCCCGAGGAGCCGGGGGCGATGGATCTCTCCTTCGCCCGGGCGCGACGCGCGAGGGCCGACTTCATCCTCGCCAACGACCCGGATGCGGATCGTCTCGCGGTCGCGATCCCCGACCCGTCCACCGCAGAGGGCTGGCGACGACTGACGGGCAACGAGGTCGGGCTGCTGCTCGGCGCGCGTGCCGCGCGTGCCGCCGCTGGAACCCCGGGAGCCTCGCTCGCCTGCTCCCTGGTGTCCTCACCCGGTCTCAGCGCGGTCGCCGCGCACCACGGACTGGACTTCCACGAGACCCTCACGGGCTTCAAGTGGATCTCCCGCGCCCCGGGTATCGTCTTCGGCTTCGAGGAGGCCCTGGGCTATCTCGTGAACCCCGAGACCGTGCGCGACAAGGACGGCATCTCCGCAGCCGTCGCGATCCTCGGCCTCGCGGCCGAGGCCCGTGACCGCGGCCTCGGACTCGCCGACCTGCTCTCCGAGCTCGGCGACACCTACGGTCACTTCGCGAGCGGGCAGGTCTCGGTGCGCGTCGATGACCTCTCGATCATCGGCACCGTCATGCTGTCGCTGCGATCGCTGCCGCCCACGCACATCGGCACGCACGCGATCGCCTCTGCGGAGGATCTCCTTCAGGGGGCACCCGGTCAGCCGTCCGGTGACGTGCTGCGCTACCGCCTGGCCGACGGATCACGCGTGATCGTGCGCCCGAGCGGCACCGAGCCGAAGCTCAAGGTGTACATCGACGCGAAGGCGGATTCCGCCGAGAACGCCCGCGAGGTCGTCGCTGCGCTCGAGGCGGGCGTCCGCGCCCTTCTCGACGAGCGCTCCTGACGCCAGGTCGTGGTCCGCTGGTACTCGCGAGCGGACCACGACTAGCATCGGAGCATGCTGAGCCGCCACGTCACCATCACCGCACACAACGGCGTGCACGCGCGACCGGTCGCCGAGCTGGTGCGGGTGGTGCAGGCGTACGGTGACTCGGTGACCCTGCGCACCGCGGACGGCGCGGTCGTCGACCTGAGCAGCGTGCTGGCGGTGATGGACCTGGCTCTGGCGCCGGGCGATGCCGTCACGCTCGAGACGCGGGAGTCCTCGGATGCCGCCGCCGTGCTCGATGCGCTGAGCGAGGTCCTCGCACCACGGCTCTGACGGCGGTCAGCCGTCGATCACCGCGACGAGCTCGTCGAGGAAGGTCTCGAAGCTCGCGGCCCTGCGCACGATCCTCTGCACGCTCTCGCGCTCGCTGAAGACTTCCACGAGCTGCTCGAACACGGTCTGGAACGCTGCGCGGTCGCTCTCGCTGAACGCCGCGAGCGCGACGACTTGCACCCGGCCGTCGCCCCAGGCAGCGGAGCCGTCGGCGACACCGATGGCGATGGCGGTCCTGGTCGCGGTCATCTGCAGGGCATGGGGAACCGCGAGCGAGTCGGTGAACGCCGTGGATGACATCTGCTCGCGCGCGATCGTGTTCTCGATGTAGTCCTCGCCGATCAGGCCGCTGCGCACCAGCAGCCCGCCCAGACGCCGGATGATCGCCTCCTCCCCCTCGTCAGGGAGCGGCGACACGTAGGCCTCGGCGTGGAAGTAGCGCGCCAGCTCGGCGCGCAGCCGGGTCAGGCGGCGTCCCCGGCGCACTCGCCCGGCCGCGGCTTGGATGCGGTCGACGTCGGAGTCCGTCAGGAAGGGCTGGATGCGCACGAAGCGGTCTCCGGATGCCCCCGGCTCGATCGTGCTGAGCACGAGGTCGGTGTCGAAGGACGTCCAGTCGGGGTCGACGTTCGTGATCACGCTGGTCACCTCGATCGCCGAACCGAGCGAGCGGTCGACGCTGGAGCGCAGCAGCTCGTGGAGCTCGTAGTACCCGGGGCAGACGATGGTCGCCGTCAGGATCGACTCGGCCTTGCGACTGCGCTCGAGACGCCCGCCCACGTGCATCGCGATGTAGGCGATCTCGTCGTCGTGGATGGGCGCGCCCAGACGGTCGTGCAGCCCGCTGGCGATGGAGACGGCGACCTCGAAGATCATCGGGTACGACGTCTTGAGGGACCGGGTGAGCGGGTTGCGGGTGAGTGCGCTCTCCTCAGCCCTGCGCAGCAGGTTCTGCACGTGCAGCGCGAGGCGGAGTTGGAAGGTCTCATCGACCAGATCGACCTGGTAGTCGTCGGCCGCACGCTGCACCTCGGCGCGGACGGCGGCCTCGACCTCCGGGTCCACCCCGCTGCGGGCGACGTCACCCGCCGCGTCCTCTCCCGGTGCCACGATCCGCGTGAGCACGAGGGAGGCGAGATGATCGCTGTCGCCGTCACCGAGAGCCACGGCGAAGTGCTCGCCGGCCAGACGCGCGATCACTTCACCGACCTTCGGTATCTCGGCGCGGGTTCCCGAGGGTGCCGATTCCAGCGCGTGCCCTGCGGCCACGCGCTCGGCGGCGATGGCGATGTGCAGCAGCACGTCAGAGATGGCGAGCTCGTTCACGTAATAGCCGAGTTCGCCGAGTTCTCTGACCAGCGCGGATTTGAACGGAGCGACGGCGTGCGCGGAGACCGCATTGCCGGCGAGCGCGCGTCGGAAGGTCTCGGGGTGGAAGGAGGCGGCATCCATCTCATCGTGCGCAAGACGGCTGAGCAGTCGTCTCTGGGCGGTCTCGTTGCCGCGGAGCCGCACGATCTCGCGGTCCCGCTCCAGCGAGAGGTCGGTGCTGTCGATGAGCGCGCGCACACGGGCGAGGTCCGCTTCGAGCGTCGCCTCGCTCACGTGCAGGCGGTCGGCCATCTCGAACACGTCGATGCCGGCGGGCGTGTCGAGCAGCGTGCGCACGATCCCGTGCAGTCGATCGCGAGGAGCCGAGTCCCGGCTCTGACGTGCGCGGAGGGCAGCGCGGGCACCGGGGCCGGCGCGGTACCCGGCCGAGCCGGACTCGACGGCATCCCCGCCTGCCGTCCGTGCGTTCAACGCGGCGACGTAGGAGCGCACGCTCCGCGGCGTGACGCCGAGCAGATCGGCGAGGCTGCCGGCCGTCGCCCAGGAATCCTGACGGAGGAGGGTCGAGAGCAGCTGGTCCTGGCGCTGACGCGACATGATCCCTCCGACTCCTCCACGTGCTGACTGCACTGTCCTGACGTCTCTCCATGATGTCAGTTCACCGCGGGGCATGCGCGGAAACCGATGTTCCGCGGGGGCGGAAAGGAACGTGGTGGTGACGCGCCACGTCCTTTCACAGACTGTTCTCAGGAAGGTGGCATCGATGAAGATCCTCGTGGTGTGCGGTGCCGGCGCGTCCAGCACGTTCGTCGCTCAGCGGCTCCGCCGCGCAGCCGCGGACGCCGGTCTCGACTGGGACGCCTCCGCAGGCATGGAGAGCTCCGTCGTCGATGGCGCGAACGACCTCGTGCTCGTCGGTCCGCACCTCGCGGATCGCCTCTCGGCCATCGAGGATGCGGTGCGTTGCCCGGTCGCCCTCCTTCCGCAGGATGTCTTCGCGGACCGCAGCGGTGAGCGCACGCTCGCCATCGCCCGCGCGCTCCTCCCCGATGTCAGCAGCACCCCGAAAGGAACATCATGACCACCTCTCGCACCGTTCGCATCGGCTCATCGCACGGGCTGCACGCCCGCCCCGCGAAGCTGTTCGCACAGGCCGCGAAGGACGCCGGCGTCCCCGTCACGATCGCCAAGGACTCCGGCAAGCCGGTCAACGCGGCCAGCATCCTGGGCGTCATCGCGCTCGCGATCGAGTACGGCGACTACGTCACCCTCACGGTCGACGGTGACGGTGCCGACGCCGAGAGCGTGATCGACACCCTCACCGAGCTGCTCACGACGGACCACGACCAGGACGCCGCCGGATGAGCACGCTTCGTGGAGTCGGGATCGGTCTCGGCGTCGCCCAGGGCACCGTCGTCCGGATGACGGAGGCGCTGCCCGCGCCGGACCAGACGCCGAGCACGCGCGGGGCCGACGAGGAACGCGCCCGAGCTCGGGATGCCGTGACCGTGGTCGCCAGGGAGCTGAACGAGCGCGGCGCGGCGGCCGGAGGCTCAGCCCAGGATGTGCTCGAGGCACAGGCCATGATCGCCGAGGACCCGACGCTGCAGGACGAGGTCGACGCCCGCATCGGCGCCGGTGCCACGGCGGAGTGGGCGGTGCACGACGCGTTCGCCGGCTTCCGCGCCACGCTGGAGGCGGTCGGCGGCTACCTCGGCGAGCGCGCAGCCGACCTCGATGACATCGCTCAGCGCGTGCTGGCGCACCTGCGGGGAGTGGATGCTCCGGGAGTGCCGAACCCCGGGCACCCCTTCGTGCTGGTCGCCCGCGACCTGGCTCCGGCGGACACCGCGCTGCTCGACCTCGATCAGGTGCTCGCTCTGATCACGACAGACGGCGGCCCGACATCGCACACCGCGATCCTCGCCCGCGAGAAGGGCATCGTCGCGATCGTCGGCGCGGTCGAGGCCACGACTCTGACCAACGGCCAGAGCGTGATCGTCGATGCCGCGGCCGGGCTCATCACCGTCGATCCTTCCCAGGAGGAGATGGATCGCGCCGCGCAGCGCGCTGCAGAGCGACGCTCGGCTGACGCGGCCCCCCTGACCCCCGGCGCCCTCGCCGACGGCACGCCGATCGCGCTGCTGGCGAATCTGGGGAAGCCCGCAGACGCATCCGATGCCGTCGACCGTGGGGCCGAGGGCGTCGGGCTGTTCCGCACCGAGTTCCTGTTCCTCTCCGCCACGCAGGCGCCGACGATCGCGCAGCAGCGCGAGTCGTACCGCGAGCTGCTGGCGGCGTTCCCTGGCAAGAAAGTCGTCGTGCGGATGCTCGACGCCGGGGCCGACAAGCCGCTCGCGTTCCTCAATGACGCGCACGAGGAGAATCCCGCACTGGGGCTCCGCGGGCTGCGCGCACTGCGCGCCAGCGAGGACATCCTCCGCGAACAGTTGACCGCACTCGCGGAGGCGGAGGCGCTGACCGACGCCGATCTGTGGGTCATGGCCCCGATGGTCACGACGGTCGAGGAGACCGCCTACTTCACCGCTCTCGCCCGCGAGTACGGACTCAAGACCGCGGGGGTGATGGTCGAGGTCCCGGCGAGTGCACTGCTCGCCGACCGTGTGCTCGCGCACGCGGATTTCGCCTCGATCGGCACGAACGACCTGACGCAGTACACGATGGCGGCCGACCGGCTGCTCGGCTCGGTCGCCGGGTTCCAGGACCCGTGGCACCCCGCGGTGCTGCGCCTGGTGCGCGAGGTCGGCGCTGCCGGCGCGCGGCTCGGCAAGCCGATCGGGATCTGCGGAGAGGCCGCCGCCGATCCGCTGCTCGCGGTCGTGCTCGTGGGCTTGGGGGCGACGAGCCTGTCGATGGCACCGTCTGCGCTGGCCGACGTGCGCCACACCCTCTCCGAACGCACCCTCGACGAGGCCCGCAACCTCGCCGAGATCGCACTGGCGGCGGATGACGCCGCCGGTGCACGTAACGCGGTGGCGGAAGCCACAGCGTCCTTCCCCTCCCACCAGAAAGAGACGACATCATGACGACGACGTCACCCGCCGCCCGGAAGCCGGGCGGTGCACGCGTAGGCGTGCAGAAGTTCGGCACATTCCTCTCGGGCATGGTCATGCCCAACATCGCTGCATTCATCGCATGGGGATTCATCACCGCGCTGTTCATCCCTGACGGCTGGCTCGGGAGCAACAGTCCCGTGGAGTCGTGGCGGTGGGCGGATTCCGCGATCCTGGGTGGCGGAGAGATTGATGGGGTCGTCTATCCCGGCCTCGTCGGGCCGATCATCACGTATCTGCTTCCTCTGCTGATCGCATTCACCGGCGGGCGGATGGTGCACGGGCACCGCGGCGGCGTGGTCGGCGCCGTTGCGGCCATGGGGGTGATCAGCGGAGCCTCCGGCACCGTCATGTTCCTCGGCGCCATGATCGTCGGACCGCTCACCGCGCTTGTTCTGAAGTGGGTGGAGAAGCCGTGGCAAGGAAAGATCAAGCCTGGCTTCGAGATGTTGGTGGATAACTTCTCCGCCGGATTCGTGGCATTCTTCATGGCGCTCGCCTCCTTCTTCTGGCTCGCGCCGGTGATGCGATGGATCACCGACGTTCTCGGCGCTGCGGTCGGTTGGCTGGTCGAGACGCAGCTGCTTCCCCTCGCAAGCATCATCGTCGAACCAGCGAAGGTTCTGTTCCTCAACAACGCGATCAACCACGGTGTCTTCACCCCGCTGGGAACAGAGCAGGTGCAGGAGACAGGTCGCAGCCTTCTGTTCCTGATCGAGGCGAATCCCGGTCCCGGCGCCGGACTGCTCTTGGCGCTCACTGTCTTCGGAGTCGGCGTAGCTCGCGCGACCGCTCCTGGCGCGTTCATCATTCAGTTCCTCGGCGGCATCCATGAGGTCTACTTCCCCTATGTGCTGGCCAAGCCTCTCCTGATCGTCGGCCTGATCGCCGGTGGAGCGACCGGCGTACTCACCAACATGATCTTCCAGTCGGGGCTCGTGGCGCCAGCCGCTCCCGGATCGATCTTCGCCGTGCTGATCCAGACGGCGCCGGGCAGCCATGTCGGCGTGATCCTGTCGGTGGTGTTCTCGGCAGCGGTGACGTTCGCGATCACCGCTCCGATCCTGCTTGCGTCACGTCGCCGCGACATCGCGGCAGAGGCGGCCAGCGGTGACCCCCTCGCCGCGGCGATCGCGAGGACCGAGGCGAACAAGGGCAAGTCGTCGAGCACCCTGTCGAACCTGGCCGCATCGGCAGCCAGCACCAGCACCGCGGTGCTGACCGCGCCCATCCGCAACATCGTGTTCGCCTGCGACGCCGGCATGGGCTCCTCCGCCATGGGCGCGAGCGTGCTGCGCAACAAGTTCAAGAAGGCCGAGATCGACGGGGTCACGGTCACCAACCAGGCGATCGCGAACCTCGACGGCACCGCCGATCTCGTGATCACCCAGCAGCAGCTGACGGATCGGGCGAAGGCACAGTCCCCGAACTCGATCCACGTGTCGGTCGACAACTTCATGAACTCTCCCAAGTACGAAGAGGTCGTCGAGATGGTGCGCGCACAGCGCGATTCCGACGCGTGACAGACCAGGCGGGGCGGGTGCCACGGCATCCGCCCCGCCTCATCATTCCCAGAAAGGCAACACACCATGAGCGTTCTCACCCTCGGCCAGGTCCGCATCCACGCGGGCAGCGCCACGCAGGATCAGGCCCTGCAGGAGGCCACCGACATCCTGATGTCGGCCGGCGCCGTCACCCCCGCCTATGTCGACGCGATGCGCCAGCGCGAGGAGACCGTGTCGACCTACATGGGCAACGGCCTCGCCATCCCGCACGGCACGAACGAGACCAAGGATGCGATCCTCGCCTCCGCCCTCTCGGTCGTCCGCTACGACGGCGGCGTCGACTGGGCGGGCGAGCCCGTGACATTCGTGATCGGCATCGCCGGACGTGGCGATGAGCACCTCGAGATCCTCTCGCAGATCGCGATCCTGTTCTCGGATGACGACGATGTCGCGGCGCTCAACGCCGCGCAGACTCCGGAGGAGCTGTTCACGCTGCTCTCGGCGGTGAACGACTGATGAAGGCGGTCCACTTCGGCGCCGGCAACATCGGGCGCGGGTTCGTCGGCCTGCTGCTGCACGAGGGCGGCTACGAGGTCGTGTTCTCCGACGTCGCCGACGCTCTGGTGGATGCCATCAACGCGGCGGACTCGTACACCGTGCACGAGGCGGGTCCCGGTGGCGTCGACCACGTGGTGACCGGCTTCCGCGCGGTCAACAGCCGCACGGATCCCGACGCCGTGGCCGCCGAGATCGCGACCGCCGATGTCGTGACCACCGCCGTCGGTCCGACCGTGCTGCGGTTCGTCGCGCCCGCCATCGTCGCAGGGCTCGCCCAGCGCCCGGCCGGTGCGGCTCCGCTGCAGGTCATGGCCTGTGAGAACGCGATCGGTGCGACCGATCTGCTGCGCGCCGAGGTCGAGACCGCAGCGGGCATCGATGCCGAGGAGCTGCTGGCGCGTGCGGTGTTCGCGAACACCGCGGTGGACCGTATCGTCCCGGCGCAGGCACCCGGCGCAGGTGTCGACGTCACGGTCGAGCCGTACGTCGAGTGGGCGATCGAGTCCGGGGCATTCGGCGGTGCGCTGCCGAACATCCCCGGCGCGCACTTCGTCGAGGACCTGGCCCCGTACATCGAGCGCAAGCTGTTCACGGTGAACACCGGGCATGCCGCTGCGGCGTACTTCGGTGCGCAGCGCGGGATCGAGCGGATCTCCGACGCCCTCGCCGACGACGCGGTCGCCGCGAACGTCACCGCCGCGCTAGAGGAGACCTCCGCGGTGCTGGTCGCCACGCACGGCCTCGACCCTGCGGAGCTGGCCGCGTACCGTGCCACGATCCTGGAGCGCTTCCGCAACCCGGCTCTCATCGACACCGTGCAGCGCGTCGGGCGTCAGCCGTTGCGCAAGATCTCGCGCCACGAGCGCTTCGTCGGACCCGCCGCGATGGCCGCAGAGCACGGTCTCTCATCGCGCGCGCTCGTGGCAGCGATCGCGGCCGCCCTCGCGTTCGACGACGCCGAGGACGAGCAGTCGGTGGAACTGCAGCAGCTGCTGCGCACGGAGGACGCCGTGAGCTTCACCACCCGCACGACCGGGCTGGACCCCGAGCATCCGCTCTTCCCGTCGATCCGCGACGTCGTGCAGGCCCGCCAGGAGCACATCGGCGTCGGCTGATCGCCCGCTCCGCAGCGCCGCCCCCGCCACCCGATACGATCGGTGGGCGGGGGCGCTTCTGTCGAGGCGCATGGGACATTTCGAGCACAGCGACGTGCGGGAGCAGAATGAACACATACGCCGTCATCGGCGCGGGTCCTTCGGGTCTCGCCGCGGCCAGGGCACTTCAGAAGCGCGGCATCGGGGTCGACGGCTACGAGGCCTCGCACGACGTCGGCGGCCTCTGGGACATCTCGAACCCGCGCAGCACGATGTACGAGTCCGCGCACTTGATCTCCTCCCGCACGACCACCGAGTTCGCCCACTTCCCGATGCGCTCCGCCGTCGACTACCCGGGCCATCGGGTGCTGCACGAGTACTTCCGCGACTACGCCGAGCATTTCGATCTGCGCCCACTCTTCCGGTTCGACACGCGCGTGACCCGCCTGGAACCACGCGACGGCGGCTGGGACCTTGTGGCGGTAGGCCCCGATGGCGAGCAGACGCGCTGGTACGCCGGCGTCGTGCTCGCGAACGGCACGCTCGCGAAGCCGAACATCCCGTCGTTCCCTGGCAGCTTCACCGGCGAGCTCCTGCACACCAGCGCCTACAAGTCCGCTTCTCAGCTGACCGGCAAGCGCGTGCTCCTGATCGGCGCAGGCAACTCCGGCTGCGACATCGCCGTCGACGCCGTGCACCACGCCGCATCGATCGACATGAGCGTGCGCCGCGGCTACTACTTCGTGCCCCGGTACCTGTTCGGCAAGCCCAGCGACACCCTGAATCAGGGCAAGCCGTTGCCCGCCCGCATCAAGCAGGCGGTGGACAGCCGCGTGCTGCGTGCCTTCACCGGTGATCCGGTGCGGTTCGGCTTTCCGAAGCCCGACTACCGGATCTACGAGTCCCACCCGATCGTGAACACCCTGATCCTGAATCATCTCGGTCAGGGAGACCTGCGGATCCGCGCGGACGTGGAACGGTTCGACGGCGACACAGTGCACTTCCGCGACGGCACCTCTGAGGACTACGACCTGGTGCTCCTCGCCACCGGATACACGCTCGACTACCCCTTCGTCGACCGCGCTCACCTGCAGTGGCAGGGCGCCGCGCCCCGCCTGTTCCTGAACATGTTCCCCGCCTCGTTCAACGGCCTGTACGTGATCGGCATGATCGAGGCCTCGGGCATCGGGTGGCAGGGCCGCTACGAGCAGGCGGACCTGCTGGCCGCCTACCTGGACGCCGTCGAACAGGATCCGGCATCCGCTGAGCGTTTCCGCGCGCGTGTGACAGGCGCGCCCTGGCCGGACCTCACCGGCGGCTACCGCTACCTCGGCCTCGACCGCATGGCCTACTACGTGAACAAGGATGCATACCGCGGCGCGGTCCGACGGGAGAAGCAGAGCCTCGAGGCCGGCGCATGAACGTCGACGACGTGGTGCTCAGCTTCACCCCTGGCGCGCTGACGATCCTGAACGTGGTGCTGGGCCTGATCATGTTCGGCATCGCGCTGGACACCGCGCCGTCGGACTTCAAGGTGGTCGCGAAGCATCCGAAGCCGTTCGTGATCGCGATCCTCGCGCAGCTGCTGCTGCTTCCGGTCGCCACCTTCCTGCTCACCCTCGTGCTGCCGGCGTCACCCTCGATGGCGCTCGGCATGATCCTGGTCGCGTGCTGTCCGCCCGGGAACATCTCGCAGGTGCTCACGCACCGGTCCGGCGGCAACGTGGCACTGTCGGTCTCACTGACCGCTGTGGGCAATCTGGTCTACATCGTCGCCATGCCCCTGAGCATCACGTTCTGGGGTTCCCTGCATCCGACCGCGCGAGAGCTGCTGCGCGAGGTCGCGCTGGATCCGGGGAAGATGCTGCTGGAGATCCTGCTCATCGTCGGCCTCCCGTTCGCCCTCGGCCTGCTGATCCGGGCCAAGCTGCCCGCACTCACGCGCCGCGTGCAGCCGTATGTGAAGTGGTTCAGTCTGATCGCGCTGCTCGCCTTCATCCTGGCGGCGCTGGTCGGCAACTGGGCCGTGTTCCTCCAGGTGCTCGGCATCATCGTCCTCGTGGTGACCGTGCACGATGCGGTGGCACTTGCGCTCGGCTACGGCACGGCGGTGGTCGGCGGTCTGGGTACGCGGGAGCGCAAGGCCATGACGTTCGAGGTCGGCATCCGCAACGCCGGCCTCGGGCTGGGGCTGGTCTTCCTGTTCTTCGACGGCCTCGGCGGCATGGCGATCGTCGCCGGCTGGTGGGGTATCTGGGATATCGTCGCCGGTCTCGTCCTGGCGGGGCTCTGGGCACGGCACACCAGGAAGCGCACCGGCTCGATCTCCGGCGATGCGACCGGGCGCACCGCGATGGAGACCGCCCGATGACACGCGTGCTGATCACCGGCGGCGGCGGCTTCCTCGGCACGCACGTCGCCGCCGCGCTGGCTGCTCGCGACGACGTCGAGCTGATCGTCTCGGCCGACCTGCGCATCGGAACGCCACGGACGGGTGTCGTGGATGTCGTCCTCGACGTCACGGATCCGGACGCGCTTGCTCCCCTGCTGCGCAGCCACCGCATCGACACGGTCGTGCATCTCGCGGCCATCGTCGATCCGGGGCGCGATGTCGACCGGGAGTATCGGGTGGACGTCACCGGCACGGCGCACGTGCTCGCGGCGTGTGTCGAGACCGGGGTGCGCAGGATCGTGGTCTCCAGCTCGGGCGCCGCCTACGGCTATCATCGCGACAACCCGGAGTGGATCGACGAGGATCAGCCGCTGCGCGGCAACGACACCTTCCCCTACTCCCGGCACAAGCGGCTCGTGGAGAACATGCTCGCGCGCCACCGGGAGTCCCACCCGGAGCTCGAGCAGGTGGTCTTCCGCATCGGCACGATCCTCGGTCCGACCGTGCAGAACCAGATCACCGCCCTGTGGGACGGCCGCCGTATCCTGCGCATCGCCGGGTCCGATTCCCCCTTCGTCTTCGTCTGGGTCGACGACGTGGCCTCCGCGATGGCTCGTGCCGCCACCGACGGCCCCGCAGGGATCTTCAACGTCGCGGGTGACGGGCGGATGACTGTCACCGAGATCGCCGGTCGACTGGGCAAGCCGACATTCACGATCCCCGCCGGCGTGCTCTCCGCCGCCCTCCGCATAGGACGGGGGCTGCGGCTCACGGTCCACGGCCCCGAGAAGGTACCCTTCCTGCGCTACCGACCGGTGCTGGCGAATCGGCGTCTGAAAGAGCGGTTCGGCTACACGCCGGCGTTGACGAGCCGTCAGGCGTTCGAGGCGTATCTGGTTGCGCACCCCGGCGTCGCGACAGCGCCGAGCACGTAACCTGGGACCATGCAGAACAAGCGCGGCCGCCGGGTGCTCCGTTGGATTCTCGGGAGCCTCGCCGTCGTGCTGGCGCTCGGTATCGGCGGCATCCTCGTGTGGAGCCAGGTCGGCGTGATGGCCGCGGAGCCGGAACCGCTCGCGACAGTGCGGGAGAACCCCGACATCACCGTCACGGTTGCCCCTGAAGGGATCGTGCTGGCGCCGGCAGACGGAGCCTCCGAGGTCGGGCTCGTGTTCATCCCCGGAGCGAAGGTCGATCCCTGGGCGTATGCCGCGATCCTGCAGGGTCTCGCCGAAGACGGCACGACCGTCGTGATCACGCGCCCGTGGCTGAACCTCGCGTTCTTCGACCTGCGCGGCCTCGATGCGTTCACCTCCGCCGCACCCGACATCGACGCCTGGGCCGTCGGGGGGCATTCCCTCGGCGGTGTGCGCGCGTGTCAGCTCGCCGCTGACGCCGACGCCCTGCTCCTGTTCGGCTCGTACTGCGCCACGGACGTCTCCGACACGGGTCTCCCCGTGCTCAGCATCGCCGGCTCAGAGGACGGGCTGTCGACCCCGGAGAAGATCGCCGACGCGCGCCCCCTGCTTCCCGCCGATGCCGAGCTCGTCGAGATCCCCGGCGCCTCGCACGCGTCGTTCGGAGACTACGGTCCGCAGGCCGGGGACGGCACGCCCACGATCCCCGACGAGGAGATGCACCAGACCGTGACCGCTCTCGTCGACGCGTTCGTCCAGGAGTCGTTGGGCGGACGCTGACGCGGCTGCGTCGCTGTTCCGAGGTCGGGCGACACGCCTCAGCCGAGAACCGGATCGAGCAGCGGATGCAGATGCCTGCTGCCGAGCACCAGGGATGCTGCCCGCGCACCGGCCTCGAGCGACTCCGGGACCGGATGCCCCGACAGTCGCGCGTCGAGCACGCCGGCGAAGAACGCATCGCCGGCGCCGTTGGTGTCGACGACCTCGACGGGCACCGCGGCGACGTGATGCTCGACCCCGCGCGCATCGACCGCGACCGCTCCTTCCGCGCCGAGGGTGCACACCGCGAGGGTCGCGCCCGCGTCGATACGGTCGTGCAGGAAGCCCAGCGGGTCATCGAGCCGGTCGGCGTTGCAGAAGACCACATCGGCGGCGTCGAGGAAGGGCCGGTGGAACTCCGCCGTGCCGTCGTAGTCGTGCACGTCGACCCAGATCGGGCGTCCGGAGGCCGTCGCCAGCGGCAGCAGCCTCAGCGGCTCGACAGCGAGGTCCAACACGATCGCCGCGGACGCGCTCATGGCCACCCGCAGCGCGGCGTCGCCGTCGTCCGACTGCACCCCCGGTGACGAGAGGTAGAGCGAGACACGGGCACCCTGCCTGGTCATGAGGTTGAGGTGCCGCTCGGTCGCCGCGCAGCCCGCCCACTGCACGCGCACGCCGGCCGCATCCAGGGCTGCACGCACACGACTGCCTGCGTCGTCTTGGCCGGCGGCGGCGTAGAGGAGCACGGCACGCCCCTGTCCGCGCAGACTCAGAGCCTTGCCCGCGCTCGTACCGCCGACCGTGTGCCACGAATCCTCCACGAACTGCATCTGCGGCACGGGGTCGGGGAGCCGGTCGAGGACGACGATCTGGTTCCACGATGCGGGGCCGGCGATGAACACGGAGAGGTCGGACATGGACACCATCCTGCCGCGTCCGCGACTCTCACCCGATGCGGGAGATCAGCGCGTCCAGACCCATGCCGTAATCGATGCGCACCACCGGGAGCGCAAGCTTGTCCGCGCCGATGCCGACGTACCCCGGCTCGATCGTGCGCGCCATCTCGAACCCGGCCAGAGCGACGCCCTGCTTGGCGATGTCGTTGAAGTGCCCGAAGGGATAGGCCATGACCTCGCGCACGCCGAGAGCATCCCCCGACTGGTTCAGATCCTCGGCGATCTGCTCGGCCGTCCAGTTGACCATTCGCCCCTTCCCGTTGTCGCCTGCCTGGTGCATGTCATGCGTGTGGGAGCGACGCAGCACGAAGATGGACGGCGGCGGATCCTGGCGGTAGGCGGTGATCATGAACGAGGTCGCCAGCAGCTTGTGCTTCTCCACGACCGGCGCGGCCAGGTCGAACCAGGTCTGATCCGCGTCGTCATCCGTGATGATCACCGAACGAGCCGGCAGGAAGAGACGTCCGTCGATGAAAGCACTGAGCTCATCCCAGGTCGGCAGATAGAAGCCGGTCGTGGCGATGTGCTCCATCTGCGCCTCGAAGTCCCCGATGTAGGCGTAGTTGCCGCGCAGCCACCCCTTCTCGCCATCCGGGTTCGCGGTGAACTGGTGGTACATCAGGATCGGGACCTCGGTCCCCTCGGCGAGGTTCTCGTCGGGGGTCTTCCATGCGCCGAAGAGCTCGACCTGCTGATCCACGCACACGACCGGGTCGGCGCCGTTCACACGGACGGCCGGGTCCGCGGCAGCCGCGCTCTCCGCCGTCGGATACCATCCCGCGAAGACCAGCCCGTCCCGGGCGGGGATCGGGAGCCCCTGATACAGCGCGTTCTGCCACTGCAGCATCGGCTGCTCGGTGATGCCGTCGCCCGAGAACGACGCCGCGCACGCCCGAGGGTCGTCGGCGTCGAAGACCAGCTGCTGCGCCGGAGTCAGCACCCGCTCGAACGGCTGCGCCACGATCCGCGGCATCGGATCCGCCGGTGCTCTATTCATCCAGGCGAACCCCGCCGCTCCGGCCCCGAGCAGCACGACGGCGGCGCTGATGCCGATCACGACGCCGGTGCGCCGCCTTCTCCCCCGAGGCATCTCGGGGTCAGTCCGCGAAGCCCTCGGCGATCATCTCCACGAGCTCTTCCCGCTCCTCGACCGGGAGGAAGGCGGCCGACGCCGCATTGAACTGGAACGCCTCGAGGTCATCGAGGTCGTACTCGAAGGCGTCGACGAGCAGTGCGAGTTCGCGCGTCAGAGAGGTGCCGCTCATGGTGCGGTTGTCGACATTCACGGTGACCGAGAAGCCGAGCTGGTAGAGCAGATCGAAGGGATGGTCGGCCAGAGTCTTGCCCCAGGCAGCGACCGCGCCGGTCTGCAGGTTCGACGAGGGCGAGAGCTCGAGCGGGATCTCGCGATCGCGCACCCAGCGAGCGAGATCGCCGAACTGCACCTGCACCTCGTCGCCCTCCTCGGTGACGACCTGCAGGTCCTCGGCGATCCGCACGCCGTGTCCCAGGCGCAGCGCGCGCCCGTCGATGAGCGCCGAGCGGATGGACGCGAGGCCCGCTGCTTCGCCGGCATGGACGGTCACGGGGAAGAAGTTCTCGGCGAGATAGTCGAAGGCCGCACGGTGGTTCGACGGCGGGAATCCGTCCTCCGGCCCGGCGATGTCGAAGCCCACGACGCCGCGGCCTCGGAAGGAGACAGCGAGCTCGGCGATCTCACGCGCGCGGTCGGTCTGGCGCATGGCGGTGATCAGCTGACCGACGCGGATGCTGTGACCGTCACGGTCTGCGGCTTCCTCGCCCTCCTCGATGCCCTGCTGCACGGCCGCGACCGTCTGCTCGAGGGTCAGACCGCGCGTGACGTGCTGCTCCGGAGCCCAGCGGACCTCGCCGTAGATCACGCCGTCGGCAGCCAGATCCTGCACGAACTCGCGGGCGACGCGGGTCAGCCCCTCGGTCGTCTGCATCACCCCGATCGCGACGTCGAACGTCTTGAGGTAGTCGACCAGGGAGCCGGAGTCGCTCTGGCTCGTGAACCAGCGCCCGAGCGCGGCTGCATCCTTGGCGGGAACCGCCAGCCCCTCCGCATCCGCGAGCTCGAGGATCGTCGCCGGTCGCAGGGCGCCGTCGAGGTGGTCGTGCAGCGACACCTTCGGCAGGCCCCGCAGGGACACGCCCTGGATCGTGACGTCGCCGTTCGGATCGATCGACATGGTGGTCCTCTCAGAAGTGGTGCAGGATCGGCAGCCTCAGCCTAGGCCGTGATGCGCTCGCGCACGATCGGACCGGCCGCCGGTGCGTCCGCACCGATCTCCCACGCCCCCTCGAGTGCGTCGAGCGCACGCGGGAAGCGCGCGTCATCGGCCGCTGACAGGGTGAACAGCGGCTGACCGGCGACGACGCGGTCGCCCGGCTTCGCGTGCAGGTCGATGCCCGCCTCGAAGATCACCGGGTCCTCGGCGCGGGCGCGCCCGGCACCGAGACGCCAGGCGGCGACGCCGAACGGGAGCGCGTCGAGCCGCGAGACCACGCCGTCGGACGGCGCAGTGACGACATGGGTCTCGCGCGCCGTCGGGAGCGCCGCGTCGGGGTCGCCGTCCTGCGCGCGGATCATCGCCTTCCATCCGTCCATGGCCCGACCGTCATCGAGCGCGGCCTCCACGTCGGCGTCCGGCTGCCCGGCGAGCGCGAGCATCTCTCGCGCGAGCGCGACTGTCAGCTCGCGCACATCGGAGGGGCCACCGCCGGCGAGGATCTCGACCGATTCGCGCACCTCGTTCGCGTTGCCGATCGCGCGTCCCAGCGGCACGTTCATGTCGGTCAGCAGGGCCGTCGTGGCGACGCCGGAGTCCGTGCCGAGGGCGACCATGGTGCGCGCCAGCTCGCGCGCACGGTCGATGTCCTGCATGAAAGCTCCGGAGCCGAACTTGACGTCGAGCACCAGGGCGTCGGTGCCTTCGGCGATCTTCTTCGACATGATACTGGAGGCGATCAGCGGGATCGCCTCCACGGTGCCGGTGACGTCACGCAGTGCGTAGAGCTTCTTGTCGGCGGGGGCGAGGCCGGAGCCCGCCGCGCAGATCACGGCACCCACGTCGCTCTGCATCTGCGCGAACATCTCCTCGTTGCTGAGCGCCGCGCGCCAGCCGGGGATCGACTCGAGCTTGTCGAGCGTGCCGCCCGTGTGGCCGAGACCGCGTCCGGAGAGCTGCGGCACTGCGACGCCGAACACGGCGACGAGAGGGGCGAGCGGAAGGGTGATCTTGTCGCCGACACCGCCGGTGGAGTGCTTGTCGACGGTCTTCTTGCCGAGGGAGGCGAAGCTCATCCGCTCCCCCGAGGCGATCATCGCGTCGGTGAGCACGCGGATCTCATCCCGCTCCATCCCGCGCTGGAAGATCGCCATCGCGAACGAGGCCATCTGCGCATCCGAGACGTAACCGCGCGTGTAGGCGTCGACCATCCACCGCAGGGCGGGCTCGGCGACGACGCCGCCATCGCGCTTGGAGCGGATGACGTCCACCGCGTCGTAGGGCTCAACGCTCATCTGGCGTCCTCCAGGTCTCGGGGGCCGAACGCGTCCGGCAGTACTTCATCGATGGTCCGGATGCCGGAGACGGTCTCCAGCAGCATCCCGGGCATCGCGTGTTCGTAGAGCAGTTGACGGCAGCGGCCGCACGGCATGATCGTCTGTCCGTCGTTGTTGACGCACACGAAGGCGACGAGCTGTCCCCCGCCCGACATGTGCAGGTCGCCGACGAGGGCGCACTCGGCGCACAGCGTCACCCCGTAGGAGGCGTTCTCGACGTTGCAACCGGCCACGATGCGGCCGTCACCGACGAGGGCGGCGGCTCCGACCTTGTACCGAGAGTAGGGCGCGTACGCCTTGGCCATCGCCTCGGTCGCGACCTGACGGAGTTCGTCCCAGTCGATGTCAGTCATGCGATCGTTCTCTCTTCTCGATGTCCCTAGGACTTGATGTACGGCTTGCCGTCGGCGGCAGGTGCCTTGATCTGTCCGGCGAACCCGGCGACCGCGAGCAACGTCACGACGTACGGCAGCATGAGCATGAACTCGCCGGGGATCGGCGTCTTCAGGATCGAGAGCAGGTTCTGGAGGTTGGTCGCGAACCCGAACAGCAGGGCCGCGAGCGTCGCCCGGATCGGGTCCCAGCGACCGAAGATCACCGCGGCGAGGGCGATGAATCCGAGGCCGGCAGTCATGTCCTTGCCGAACTGCGGCACGGAGACGAGCGTGAAGTACGCCCCACCCATACCGGCGATCGCACCGGCCAGGAGCACGTTCCAGAACCGGGTCGGGTTCACCTTGATGCCCACGGTGTCGGCCGCCTGCGGGTGCTCACCGACGGCGCGCAGTCGCAGGCCCCACCGGGTGCGATACAGGCCCCACGCCACGACAGCGACCGTGATGAACATCAGGTAGCCGATGAACGTCTGGTTGAAGAGCACGGGTCCGATGATCGGGATATCGCTCAGCAGCGGGATCTCCACCCGGGGGAAGCGCACGGGAGTGTTCAGCGCCGCCTCGTTCGGCGCGAGCAGCGCACCGTAGAGGAAGCCGGTGAGACCGGTGACGAGCACGTTCAGCACGACACCGACGATGACCTGCTCGACGAGGTACTTGATCGCGAACGCGGCGAGCACGCTGGCCACCAGCACACCGCCGATCACTGCGCCGACCAGACCGACGAACGGGTTCCCGGTGATGCTGGAAAGCAGCGCGGCCGAGAACGCTCCGAGAAGCAGCTGCCCCTCGATCGCGACGTTCACGACGCCGGCCCGCTCGCCGATGACACCGCCGAGCGCACCGAACACCAGAGGCACCGACAGCGACACCGCACCGAACAGAAGACTCGTGACAGGCACGAGGCCGCCGGCGGCCGCCCACACCAGGAAGGCGAAGACAGCGAGGACGCCGTAGGCGACGACCAGCCACAGCGACGGCTTGCGATAGGTCCACGCGCGGAGGAACGCTCCGACCGTGAGCACCACCAGGATGCCGAGCACCACCCAGAACGTGGAGGCCGTGGGCAGTGCGACGTCGGGCAGCGCGAGCGCCGACGACTGGTCGGAGAGCCGGAAGGTGCTGATGCCGTCACGCGGCACGAACAGGAACAGCAGGGCGAGGAGCACGGTGGCACCCGCCAGCACGATCGGCGCCTTGAGGTGCCGCTGCTTCACGGTTGCGAGCTGCACCGTGCCGTCAGCGGCCTGGGTCTGCACGAGGGACATCATGCCGCCACCGCCTTCTTCGCGGCCTTGGCTCTGAGCCTGGCAGCCTTCTCGATATCGGTCTTCGGGAGGAAGAACACCGTGCGCAGCAGCGGCGGCGCCGCGATGAACAGCACCACGAGGGACTGCACCACGAGCACGATGTCGACCGGGATGTCCTGCGCCTGCATCGAGAACGAGCCCGCCTTGAGTGCACCGAACAGGATGCCGGCGGCAAAGGTGCCCCACGCACGACTGCGTCCGAGGAGCGCGACCGTGATCGCGTCGAAGCCGATGCCGGCATCGATCGTCTCGGTGACACCCGTCGTGACCGCGCCCTGGAGCTGGTTCATGCCGGCGAGACCTGCCAGGCCTCCGGCGAACAGCATCGCGTAGACGTAGATGCGCTGCACGCTGATGCCGGCGGCGCGGGCCGCGTGCGGGTTCTCGCCCACGGCACGCATGCGCATGCCGAGCGCCGAGCGCTCGATGAGCCACCAGACGAAGAGCGTCGCCACGATGACGACCACGAAACCGAAGTCGAGCAGCGGGAACTGCGGCCCCAGGAGCGTCGGGAACTGCGCGCTCTCCGGTGTGGGCGAGCCGAGCGCCTGGTTCGTGCCCGGCTTCTGCAGCAGGCCGGGGGTGCGGATCATCCACAGCAGCAGGTAGTACGCGATGTAGTTGAGCATGATCGTCAGGATCACCTCGTGCGCGCCGGTGCGCGCCTTGATGAGTCCGGCGATCGCGCCCCAGAGCGCACCACCCGCGATGCCGGCGATCAGCGTCACCGGGATGTGCAGCCAGATCGGCAGGTCGAGCGAGAACGTCAGAAGGGCCGCGACCGCGACACCGATGAGCATCTGACCGCGGGCACCGATGTTGAACAGGCCGACGCGGAACGCCAGCGCGACGCCGAGACCGGCAGCGATCAGCGGTGCGGCGAAGCCGAGGGTGTTGGTGAGCGGGCGGATCTGCGCCGCGAAGTCCGCACCGCGGGCGTTGAAGATCGCGCCGCGGAACAGCGCCTCGTAGCCGTTGTACACCGCGTTCCACGCCGCGACGAACGTGTCACCCGGCTGGGCGAAGAAGTAGCCCGATGCGGCCTGCACGTCCTCGTTCGTCAGCGCGATGAGCACGCCGCCCACGATCAGTGCCAGCACGATCGCGAGGACGGTCGTGACGGCGTTCCCGCGAAGCATCTCCTTCAGGACCACGTTGCCGCGCGGAGGCGGCGGCACATCGGCCGGGTCACGGGGAACCGTGCCGGTGCTCGTGGAGAGCTGCTCGGGCGGCAGCCCCTTGGTCACGTCTCCCGCGCCGGGTGTCGCTCCGCTCACGCGGCCACCTCCCCTTCGGCCGCTCCGGCCATCATCAGTCCGAGTGTCTCTCTGGGCGTGTCGCCGGGCACGATGCCGACGATCGCCCCGCGGTACATGACCGCGATCCGATCCGCGAGAGCGGCGACCTCGTCGAGTTCTGTGGACACGACGATGACCGGGATGCCGGAGTCGCGCGTCTCGATGATCCGCTTGTGGATGAACTCGATCGAGCCGACATCCACGCCACGTGTCGGCTGCGCGGCGACCAGCAGCCGCAGCTCGCGGCTCATCTCGCGCGCGATCACGACCTTCTGCTGGTTTCCGCCGGAGAGCGTTCCTGCGGGCGTGTGCGGTCCCTGGGTGCGGATGTCGTACTCCCGGATCCGCTCACGCGCGAACTCCTCGAGCGCGGATCGGCGCAGCGTGCCCGCACGGCTGAAGGCGGGGTCGTCGGAACGGTCGAGGATGAGGTTCTCGGCCACCGAGAACCCGGCGACCAGTCCGTCCTCCGTGCGGTCCTCCGGGACGAACCCGACTCCGGCGTCGAGGATGGACCGTACGCTCTTGCCGACGAGCTCCTTGCCGTCGAGGACGATCGATCCCTCGACGCGCGCCGCGAGGCCGACGATGGCCTCGACGAGCTCGGTCTGTCCGTTTCCCTGCACGCCCGCGATGGCGAGCACCTCGCCCGGTCGCACGGAGAAGTCGATGCCGTCGACGACGATCGCGCCGGCGGACGTGAGCACACGCAGGTCCTTCACCTCGAGGCCGCCCTCGCCGATGCGCGGTGCGTCCTTGTGCACGGTGAGCTCGACGGCCCTGCCGACCATGAGCGACGCGAGTTCGGCGTTGGTGGCGGTCGGCGACGCCTCGCCGACGACGCGGCCGAGGCGGATGATGGTGATCTTGTCTGCGACCTCGCGGACCTCGCGGAGCTTGTGGGTGATGAAGACGATCGCGGTGCCCTCGTCGCGCAGCTGGCGCATGATCGCCATCAGCTCATCCGTCTCCTGCGGGGTGAGCACGGCAGTCGGCTCGTCGAACACGAGGACCTTGGCGTCGCGCGACAGCGCCTTGATGATCTCGACGCGCTGCTGGACCCCGACGGGGAGGTCGCCCACGAGCGCGTCAGGGTCGATATCGAACCCGAAGCGGGCGGCCACCGACCGCACGTGCTCTCGCGCCTTTGCGATGTCGAGCGTGCCGAGCGCCTTGGTCTGCTCGTGACCGAGCATGACGTTCTCGGCCACGGTGAACACCGGGACGAGCATGAAGTGCTGGTGGACCATGCCGATCCCCGCAGCCATCGCGTCACCGGGACCGCGGAAGTGCTGCACCTCGTCGTCGAGGAGGATCTCACCCTCGTCGGCCTGATACAGGCCGTAGAGGACGTTCATCAGCGTGGACTTGCCCGCGCCGTTCTCGCCGAGGAGCGCATGGATCTCCCCCGGCTCGACCACCAGATCGATATGGTCGTTGGCCACGAGGCTACCGAATCGCTTGGTGATGCCGCGAAGTTCGAGCTTCATATCTGCACCTTATCCAGAAGAGTCATCCAGGAGGATCATCGTCCGTCCACGGCACGGGGCGAGTGGCAGAATTGCTCACCACTCGCCCCGCGCTTGGACCTGCGTCAGCTCACGGCGAGTTCTTCGACTCCACCGTGATGTCGCCGGCGATGATCTGCTTCTGCAGTTCGGCGATCTCGTCGAGCAGCCCGTCGGGCAGCTGCGACTCGAAGCTGCCGAAGCCGGAGAGCTTCACGCCCTCGTTCTCGAGCGTGCCGATGTACGGGGCCGGGTCGAACTCGCCGGCAGCGGCCGAGACCGTCGCGTCGTGCACGGCCACATCGATCGCCTTCATGATCGAGACGAGCGTGACGTCGGCCACGCTCGGGTCTGCGACGGCGAGGTCGCTGTCGACGCCGAGCATCAGGGTGTCCTTGCCGCTGTCGGCGATCGCCGCAGCTGCACTCTGGTAGACCGGTCCACCGACCGGGAGGATGACGTCGACGCCCTGGTCGAGCACGCCCTGAGCGGTCTGCTTGGCGGTGTCGTTCGCGTCGAAGCCACCGGTGAAGGAGCCCTTCTGCGTCGCGGCATCCCAGCCGAAGACCTCGACGGATGCCGACTTGTCCTCGTTGTACTTCTCGACGCCGAGCTGGTAGCCGTCCATGAAGACGGCGACGGACGGGATCTGCATTCCGCCGAAGGTGCCGACCTTGTTCACACCGCTCTGCGCGGACCACGCTGCGGCAGCGTAGCCACCGAGGTAGGCGGCCTGCGCCGTGTCGAAGACGAGGGGCTTGACGTTGGGGGCGTCGACGTTGCCATCGAAGTCGTTGTCGGCCCAGTCATCGATGATCGCGTAGTCGATCTCGGGGTTCGCCAGTGCAGACTCGACGGTCGCGGCGGACAGCTTGAAGCCGACCGAGACGATCAGCGAGCAGCCCTCGGACACAGCGGTCTCGAGGTTCGGCGCGTAGTCGTTGTCGTTCGCGGACTCGAACTCGAGCGGCTTGATGTCCAACTCCTTGGCGGCGCTGTCCATGCCCTCCTTGGCGGACTGGTTGAACGACTTGTCGTTCCATCCGCCGGCGTCGGAGACGAGGCAGGGAAGGAAGTCGGAGTCGACTGGCTTCTCGGAGCCTGCAGGCTTGTCGGTCGGCGCCTGGCCACAGCCGGCGAGTGCGAAGACGACGCCCGCGGCGATTGTCGCGCCGAGCAGCTTCTTGGTGGTGGAGATGGTCAACTCATGCCTCCCTCAACGAAACCGCGGCCCTCGCGGATCGATCAAAGTTACCCAGTGTTTCAGCGTTTTCGTACACCGGCGGCCCGTGTGCGAAGGAATGGTTACCAAGCTGAAATCAACCCAGCCGATGAGCGCGACCTCCTGCTCATCAGAGCACGTCGCCCTGACCGGTCAGCTTGAGGGACTCCACGACGCCCTTCACCCGCTGCGCATGCTGGACGGTGGTGACCAGCAGCGCGTCGGGGGTGTCCACCACCACGATGTCCTGCACGCCGACCAGGCTGATCACCCGGTTGGTCTGGCTCACCAGGATTCCACTGGCGGCATCCGAGAGGACGCGGGCATTCGGCCCCAGCACGGCGAGGTCGTTCTTGCGTCCGTGAGTGATGAGCTTGGTGAGCGAGGCGAAGTCGCCGACGTCATCCCAGTCGAAGTGGCCGGGGATGACGGCCAGACGCCCACGCTCCGCTGCAGGCTCCGCCACGGCGTAGTCGATCGCGATCTTCTTCAGCTTCGGCCAGATGCGGTCGACCGCCGGCCCGCGGCGATCGCGATCATCCCAGGCCTCGGCGAGCTCCGACAGCCCTGCGTGCAGCTCCGGCTCGTTGGCCGCCAGCTCGTCGAGGAGCACGCCCGCCCTTGCGATGAACATGCCGGCGTTCCACAGATAGCTGCGGTCGGCGACGTACTCCTTCGCCGTCTCGAGATCCGGTTTCTCGACGAAGCGCTCGACCAGAGCAGCCTCGGGAGCACCATCGACGACCAGCTCCCCGGCCTTGCGGATGTAGCCGAAGCCGACGGACGGCTCGGTCGGCGGGATGCCGATCGTGCAGATGTAACCCTCGCGCGCGACCTGCACGGCCTGCTGGACGGCCCATTCGAACACCTGCCTGCCGCGGATGACATGGTCGGCGCTGAACGAGCCGATGATCACATCGGGGTCTCGACGATGCAGGATCGCAGCTGCGAGCCCGATCGCGGCGGCGGACTCGCGCGGCTCGGACTCGAGGAAGACGTTCACATCGTCGATGCCGGGCAGCTCGGCTTCGACGGCGGCGCGGTGCGCGCGGCCCGTGACGACGGCGATCCGGTCGGGGCTGGTCAGCGGCGCCAGCCGGTCCCAGGTGTCGCGCAGCAGGGAGTGTCCCGATCCGGTGAGGTCGTGGAGGAACTTCGGAGCGTCGGCGCGGGACAGTGGCCAGAGCCTGCTGCCGATGCCGCCCGCGGGGATCACGGCGTAGAAATCCTGAATCGGCTCGGTCATGCTGCCAGCGTACCCGGGCACTCCACAGCCGCCCGGCTGACGCTATGGTCTATGCCATGCGCCACTCCCCCCATGGTCGCCTCTCCGCTGCGCGGCGCCCCACCACTGTCGCACTCGCCCTCACGCTGGTCCTGATCGCCTCTGCGTTGACACCGACGACTGCGTCCGCGGCGGGCGGTCCGGCCGGAGACGTGTTCGCTCAGACCAATGCCCAGAGATACCAGGCCGGTCTGCCGGCGCTCGTCTCCGATCCGGCACTCGACGCGGCCGCGGCGGAGTGGGCTCGGCATCTGGCTTCGTCCTGCACGTTCGCGCACAGCTCCTCGACGTGGCGGAGCGCACGGGTGGCGGCGTCCGGATGGATCGCGACCGGCGAGAACATCGCCGCCGGGCAGGCGAACGCCACCGAGGTCATGACGAGCTGGATGAACTCCCCCGGGCACAAGGCGAACATCCTCGACAAGAGGTACACCGGACTCGGTGTCGGCTACGCGACCGGCACCTGCTACCGCACGTACTGGGTGCAGATCTTCGGCATCGGCACACCGCGCAAGTCGTTCCCCGCCGGAGCGGGCGATCTCACATCCGATCGATTCGCCGACGTGCTGGCGCGATCGTCCACGGGCGACCTCATGGTCTATCCGGGAACCGGCGTCGGCAGCTTCCGGGCGCCCGGCGTGGCACTCTCCGGCTGGGGCGACCGGCCGTTCACGACCCTCGGCGACTTCACCGGTGACGGCATCCCCGACATCGCGCGCACCGAGGCGGACGGGCGCCTCATGCTCTACGCAGGCAACGGCTCCGGCGGGTTCCGCGCGCCGACGCAGATCGGCAAGGGCTGGGGAGGGTTCACGCAGCTGATCGGCGGGATCGACTTCAACGGCGACCGCTCCACCGACATCATCGCGCGTCGCCCGAATGGAGAGCTCGCCCTGTATCGCGGCAACGGGCGGGGCGGATTCATCGCCGGGAACACCACGATCGGCAGAGGTTGGCAGTCGATGACGGCCGTGTTCTACGCGGGCGACTTCAACGGCGACGCGCGCGGCGACATCGTCGCCCGCAAGGCGGACGGCACGCTGTGGCTCTACCCCACCACCGGCAAGGGCACATGGGGCAAGGCGATACGCATCGGTACCGGGTGGAGATCCATGACCGCGCTCTTCGGCGCAGGAGACCTCGACGGCAACGGCACACAGGACATCGTCGCGCGCGGCGCAGACGGAACCCTCTATCTCTATGGCGGCAACGGCAGAGGCGGCTTCCTCGCCAAGCGGACCATCGGGGGCGGATGGAACATCATGCGACAGATCGGCTGATCCGCGCCCAGACGACCTCCGCCCGCGAGTTAGGTTCCCCTTCGTCGCTCCTCGTCATCTGACAGGAATAGGATGGTTGACGATCGGGCATGCCTGACTTTCGACAGGATCACTCTTGGACGAGCGCAGCGCACGCGACCGACGCTCATCGATCCAGGGAGGACGACCGTGTCCACAAGCGCTCGCTTGACACCGTCGATTTCGGAAACCACGTCCAAGACCCCCCGCGGCACCCTCTACCGGGGTCGCGAAGGCATGTGGTCGTGGGTTCTTCATCGCATCACCGGAGTCGCCATCTTCTTCTTCCTCTTGGTGCATGTGCTCGACACGGCACTGATCAGGGTCTCGCCTGAGGCGTACAACGCCGTCATCGGCACGTACAAGAACCCGGTCATGGCGCTCGGCGAGGTCGTGCTCGTCGCCGGCATCGTCTTCCACGCCATGAACGGCCTGCGCATCATCGCGGTCGACTTCTGGTCGAAGGGTGCCAAGTACCAGCGTCAGCTCTTCTGGGGCGTCCTCGCGGTGTGGCTCGTCATCATGGCCGGGTTCGTCCCCCGCCACCTCATGCTCGCGTTCGCCGGATTCGGAGGGGGTCACTGATGACCGCGCAGACCGTCGTCGCTCCCGTCCGCCGTCAGCGCGGATTCAACGTCGAGAAGTGGGGCTGGATCTTCATGCGCGTCTCGGGCATCGTGCTCGTCGTGCTGATCTTCGGCCACCTCTTCATCAACCTGATGGTCGGCGAGGGCATCCACGCCCTCGACTTCGCCTTCATCGCAGGCAAGTTCGCCACCCCGTTCTGGCAGTGGTGGGACGTGCTCATGCTGTGGCTCGCACTGATCCACGGCGCCAATGGCATGCGCACCATCGTGAACGACTACGTCACCACCGAGAAGGCGCGTAAGGCGCTGGTCTGGGCGCTCGGCCTCGCCGCCGGCCTCCTGATCCTGCTCGGCACCCTCGTGGTGTTCACCTTCGACCCGTGCCTCGGAGTGACCGAGTCGAGCAGCCTGTGGGACACCTGCCAGGCCGTGGCTAACTGATAGAGAAGGCGTACGAAAAAGTGACTACTGAGGCGCAGGATTCCGTCGTCCGTGACGGCGTGCACTATCACCAGTTCGACATCGTGATCGTGGGTGCCGGTGGCGCCGGCATGCGCGCCGCGATCGAAGCGGGCCCCGGCGCGAAGACCGCCGTGATCTCCAAGCTCTACCCCACGCGCTCTCACACGGGTGCGGCGCAGGGCGGCATGGCGGCGGCGCTCGCGAACGTCGAGGAGGACTCCTGGGAGTGGCACACCTTCGACACGGTGAAGGGCGGCGACTACCTCGTCGACCAGGACGCGGCGGAGATCCTTGCGAAGGAGGCCATCGACGCGGTCATCGACCTCGAGAACATGGGCCTCCCCTTCAACCGCACCCCCGAGGGAAAGATCGACCAGCGTCGCTTCGGCGGGCACACGGCCGAGCATGGCAAGACCCCGGTCCGCCGTGCCTGCTATGCCGCAGACCGCACCGGCCACATGATCCTGCAGACGCTGTTCCAGAACTGCGTCAAGCTCGGCATCAACTTCTTCAACGAGTTCTACGTGCTCGACCTGCTGACCGTGAAGGACGCCGACGGCAAGACCCAGGTCTCGGGCGTCGTCGCCTACGACCTCGCAACCGGCGAGCTGCACGTCTTCCAGGCCAAGGCCGTGATCTTCGCGACCGGCGGTTTCGGCAAGATCTTCAAGACGACCTCCAACGCGCACACCCTCACCGGCGACGGCGTCGGCATCGTGTGGCGCAAGGGACTCCCCCTCGAGGACCTGGAGTTCTTCCAGTTCCACCCGACGGGCCTCGCCGGTCTCGGCATCCTCCTCACCGAGGGCGCGCGAGGCGAGGGCGCGATCCTGCGCAACGCCTCGGGCGAGCGCTTCATGGAGCGCTACGCCCCGACCATCAAGGACCTCGCCCCGCGTGACATCGTCGCCCGCTGCATGGTGCAGGAGGTCCTCGACGGCCGTGGCGCCGGTCCCCACAAGGACTACGTGCTGCTGGACTGCACGCACCTGGGCGCCGAGGTCCTCGAGACCAAGCTGCCCGACATCACGGAGTTCGCCCGCACGTACCTGGGCGTCGACCCGGTCGTCGAGCCCGTGCCCGTGATGCCCACCGCCCACTACGCCATGGGCGGCATTCCGACCAACAACGACGGCGAGGTGCTCGCGGACAACACCACCGTGGTCCCCGGCCTCTACGCCGCCGGCGAATGCGCCTGCGTCTCGGTGCACGGCGCCAACCGCCTCGGCACCAACTCGCTCCTCGACATCAACGTCTTCGGCAAGCGCGCCGGCCGCAACGCCGTCGAGTACGTCAAGACCGCCGAGTTCGTGCCGCTCCCCGAGAACCCGGCGGGATTCGTGTCGGGCATGCTCGAGGGCCTGCGCAACAACCAGGGCACCGAGCGCATCGCCGTGCTCCGCAAGACCCTGCAGGACGAGATGGACAAGGGCGCGCAGGTCTTCCGCACGCACGACTCCCTCCAGCACGTGCTCGGCGTGATCGCCGAACTGCGTGAGCGCTACAAGAACGTCCACGTCGACGACAAGGGCCAGCGGTTCAACACCGATCTGCTCGAAGCCGTCGAGCTGGGCTTCCTCCTCGACATCGCCGAGGTCGTCGTCTACGCCGCGCAGAACCGCGAGGAGAGCCGCGGCGGACACATGCGCGACGACTTCCCGAAGCGCGACGACGAGAAGTACATGAAGCACACCATGGCCTACCTGACCGGTGACCCGCACTCCTCCACGCCGAGCGATCACATCAAGCTCGACTGGAAGCCGGTCGTGTTCACCAAGAATGAGCAGGGCGAATTGAACTACCCGCCGATGGAGAGGAAGTACTGAGCATGTCCACCGCCATCGCAGAAGCACCTGCCGACACGACCCAAGAGGCCGCGATCCAGTCCTTCATCGTGACCTTCAACATCCGCCGGTTCGACCCCGAGGTCGACGCCGAGCCGCACTGGGTCGACTACGACGTGGAGCTGTACTCCACTGACCGCGTGCTCGACGCGCTGCACAAGATCAAGTGGGAGGTCGACGGCTCGCTGACCTTCCGCCGCTCCTGTGCACATGGCATCTGCGGCTCGGATGCGATGCGCATCAACGGCCGCAACCGCCTCGCCTGCAAGACGCTGATCAAGGACCTCGACATCTCCAAGCCGATCTACGTCGAGGCGATCAAGGGCCTGCCTCTCGAAAAGGACCTCGTCGTGGACATGGAGCCGTTCTTCGCCTCCTATCGCGAGGTCCAGCCGTTCCTCGTCGCGAACTCCGTGCCGGAGAAGGGCAAGGAGCGCGTGCAGACGATCGCCGACCGTGAGATCTTCGACGACACCACCAAGTGCATCCTGTGCGCCGCGTGCACCTCGTCGTGCCCCGTGTTCTGGACCGACGGACAGTACTTCGGTCCGGCCGCGATCGTGAATGCGCACCGCTTCATCTTCGACTCGCGCGACGACAACGCCGCCGTGCGCCTCGACATCCTCAACGACAAGGAAGGCGTCTGGCGCTGCCGCACGACCTTCAACTGCTCCGAGGCCTGCCCGCGTGGCATCGAGGTCACCAAGGCGATCGCCGAGGTCAAGCAGGCGGTCCTGCGCGGCCGGCGCTGACCGCTCTCGCGCTGTTCGACACGCCTCCGCCCTTGGATAGGGTGGAGGCGTGTCTGATTCCGGTGGCGCCGCGCCCGAAGCCGGTCGCCTCGATGTCGCGGTCGAGCGCGCCACGGCACTGACCCAACGGACGCTGGGCCTGTTCCCTGTCCGAGTCTGGCGCCACTTCCTGCAGCACAACGGATTCCTGCTGGCTGCCGGCGTCAGCTACCAGGCGCTGTTCGCGATCTTCGCCGCGATCTACCTCGCCTTCGCGATCGCAGGTCTGTGGCTCGGTGGCAGCGAAGCGGCAGTCAACGGCCTGATCGAGATGATCAACAACTACATCCCCAATCTGATCGTTCCCGAGGGCGGACTGGTCACACCTGATCAGGTGCGGAAGATCGCCGCAGGCACGACGAGCCTCCTGAGCATCACCGGCTCGATCGCCCTCGGCACCGTGATCTGGACGGCGATCGGATGGGTGACCTTCTCACGACGCGCGACCAGGGACATCTTCGGTCTTCCTCCCGACCGGCGCAGCTACCTGCTGTTGAAGGCACGCGACCTGCTGGCGGCGCTGATCTTCGGTGTCGCGCTGATCGTCGGTTCGCTGCTCAGCTCAGCGAGCGCTGCGGTGCTGAGCTGGGTGCTCTCGCAACTGGGGTGGGATTCGGGGTCGGACGGCCTGAACACCAGCATCCGCATCGGCACCGTCCTGGTCTCGTTCGCATTGCTGTCCTGCGCCCTCGCTGCGATGGTGCGTTTCCTCACCGGCACCTCGCTGCGGTGGCGCATCATCTGGCCCGGCGCGCTCCTCGGCGGCGGCGCGATGACGGTCCTCCAGTTCGGTGCGGGTTTCCTGCTGAGCTACACTCCCTCCAACCCGCTGCTCGCCACCTTCGCGATCTTCATCGGTCTGCTGCTGTGGTTCCGGATCAACGGCGTCGTGATGCTCGTCGCGTCCTCCTGGATCGCCGTCGCTGCACACGACCGTGACGTCCCGCTGCTGCATCAGACCGAGGCGGAGCGGCGCCTGGTGGAGTACCAGGCACTCCTGACCGCAGCGCGCATCCGGGTGCGAGAGGCCCAGACCGTCCGCGACACCGCCCCGTGGCATCGCGCTTGGGCGGCAGGTCGGTCTCTGCGCGCGGCGGAGGCGGAGCTCGCCGATCTGGAGGCGTCCCCGCCTCCGCCGGCCGACACGGCCACGCCGCTCGCGCAGCGGCTCCTCTCCGAGCTGAATCGCGGCGCGAGGGACGGCAACGGGGCGAGGGACGCCAAGGGCGCTCGTGATGTCGGCGGCCCTCGTTAGGCTTGTCCCCATGCCTCATCTGCGTATCGCCTCGGTCAATGTCAACGGAATCCGGGCGGCGGCCCGCAACGGGATGAGCGGATGGCTCGATCACGCCGATGTCGACATCCTGACGCTGCAGGAGGTCCGCGGGCAGGACGAGCACCTGGAAGCCGCCCTCCCCGGATGGACGTTCGTGCATGACGAAGCCACAGCCAAGGGCCGCGCCGGCGTCGCGATCGCGAGCCGGGTGCCGGCGCTCGCGTCGCGCACCGACTTCGGCGACGCCGACTTCGATTCGAGGGGGCGCTGGATCGAGGCCGACTTCCTGATCGGCGATCGTCCGCTCACCGTCGTCAGCGCCTATGTGCACTCCGGCGAGGCCGACACTCCGAAGCAAGACGAGAAGTGGAAGTTCCTCGACGCGTTCGGACCACGCCTCGCCGAGCTCGGCGCCGACGACGCGCTCGCGCTCGTCACGGGCGACCTGAACGTCGGTCACCGCGAGCTCGACATCAAGAACTGGCGAGGAAACCGCAAGAAGGCTGGTTTCCTGCCCCGCGAGCGCGCGTACTTCGACCGTTTCCTCGGCGCAGCCGGCACCGAGGTCACCGGGGTCGACGGCTCGGTGGGCACGGGCCTGGGCTGGGTCGACGTGGGGCGTCGCTTCCACGGTGAGGTCGAGGGCCCGTACACGTGGTGGTCCATGCGCGGCCAGGCGTTCGACAACGATTCCGGATGGCGGATCGACTACCACTTGGCGACGCCGGCACTTGCGGAGCGCGCCACCGCCTACCATGTCGCGCGCGCCGCGGCCTACGACCAGCGGTGGAGCGATCACGCTCCGGTGGTCGTCGACTACACCTACTGAGGCTCCTAGCGACCGCGAGCGCGGCCGAGGCCGTCGCCCTGGTCGAGGTACCGGTACCACCCCCGGTATTCGAGGACAGTGCCGAACAGAGGGTTCGTGGCACGCATCCTGATGGTGCGGCGACGGCGGTCCTCGTCCCACCCGTCTTCGAGGTCGACATCGACGCCGAAGATCCCGCCGAGCGGGATCCGTCGTCCGGCGAAGCGCAGGGCGACACGGCGGGTGCGCATCCGCAGGGCACCCTCGTCGGTGACGCTGCAGTGCTCGAGCATCTCGACGCGGCCGCGCGCGCCCAGGACATTGTGCACGATGCCGGCCCGCGGGGTCGTGGTCAATCGGTCGGTGATGTACTGCGTCGAACCGGGGAAGCGGAACTCCCTCGTCGTATCGAGCGTCGCCTGCCCCGACACGGTCGCACCGCAGCGCACGGTCAGCGTGAACGGCACGTCGCGTCCGAGACGGGTAACGAGCATCCGCGGCCCCACGAACGGACGCCCGAGCGCGGACAAACGCCCGAGACGGCTGCCGGCGACCTCGAACACCCCTTCGGCACGGTCCTCCTCTGGGGCGACAGCGCGCATCTGCGCCAGGATCTGCGGATGCAGGCGCTCCGCATCCGCGCCCAGGGCGCGAAGGAACACCTCTCCCCTGGCCGTCACTCGCGCGCCTCCTCGCGGTACGGCTTGACGGTCGCCGGTACTGCTCCATCGGTCGGGAACTCGCACTCGAAAGCACCGCGATACCCGAACAGGAAGCCGAGCAGGTCGTTGCGCACTTCGAGGTCGATCACGAAGCATCCACGCTCGTCGTCGAAGCGCTCGGTCAGGTGCGCCCGCCCGCTGAACAGCATCGGGAAGCGGAAGGCGATCGGGCCTTCGTAGAAGCGCTGCGCTCCCGAGGTCAGGCGCAGACCGCCGTCATCGGTCACCGCGAGGTCCAGGTCGACCGCGAGATGCTGATGCGTGCCGAGGTAGTCGATGATCCGCCCCCGCTCCTCGCTGTAGATCATGGTCGCATCGAAGCGGCGGCGGCGACCGGGACGCACACTCATGGTGCGCACGAACGTCACGGTCTCACGTCCGAGACTGTCGATGTAGGCGTGGTTGTCGATCTGGAAGGGAATGTCGGTGCCGCGTTCAGGGAACATGATGTTGCGCATCGTGCCGATCGCGAGGAACGGCAGCGTCCACCACGGGCCACGCCGCACCTCGGACATCACTCCGCGCCCCACGCAGCCATAGCCCGCGGCGACGCCGACGCCGAAGCGCCGCTGCAGTTGCGGATGCAGGCGCGCGAAGTCCGCCCCGAGTGCGCGTGCGAACACACTGTCGCTGGCGCTCATGAGCTGATCACCTCGAGAGAATCCGGGGCGTCCTGCATGATCGTGCGCTCCCTCCGGTGGGGCGGGCGCGAACGGCAGCGACGTGCCCGCGGCCCTCTGCGGCGCAACGAACGCCACCCACTGAGGCGTTCCGGATCGATGTCGTCCTCCGCCCACATCCGGAGTCGATCGAAGCTGCGCGCGGTGAGCCACCACACGAACCTCCGGATCACCATCCGGTCGAGGATCCGGCCGAGCCGACCCCACCCCGGCGTGTAGTCGTATCCGGTGATGAAGCGCACGCCGCCGTCGGCCGGGATGTAGCGCCAGTAGCCGCGGCCGGCCTGCAACGGCGACAGCCGGTCAGCGGAGTCGAACACGAGCGCCGAGGTGCGCTCTCCCCGCGGGCTCTCGCGCGTACCGAGCGAGACTCCGGTGCCGCGGATCGTGTGCACGCGCAGATCGAGCTCGTAATCGAACTCCTGAGCGCCGTCCGGCCGTCGGTGCAGGGGCCGGATCGCGGTGAAGCGCGCGTCCCAGCGCACGTGTGAGTCAGGATCCTGCGTGAGGCGCCAGACGGTCTCCAGCGGCGCCCGGATGAGGATCTCCACGTACAGCGCGCGATCCCGGCGAGCGGGTGCGGGGCTTTCGTGGCGGGACGGAGCCGACATCCCGTCAGCCTAGACGACCGAGTCGTCGCCTCGATGAGGAGCGGCCGCGTGGATGACCATAGGATTGACGTCGTGACCAGACCTCGCCTCTACTCCGGAATGCAGCCCTCCGCCGACTCTCTCCAGATCGGCAACTACATCGGCGCGCTCCTGCAGTGGCGAGACCTGCAGAGCTCCTACGATGCCTACTTCTCGGTGGTCGATCTGCACGCCCTCACGGTCGCGCAGGACCCGTCCGTGCTGCGCGAGAAGACGCGACGCACCGCCGCGCAGTACATCGCCGCGGGGATCGAGCCGTCGCTGTCGACGCTGTACGTGCAGTCGCACGTGCGAGCACACGCCGAGCTGGCGTGGATCCTCAGCACGATCACGGGCTTCGGCGAGGCCGGCCGGATGACACAGTTCAAGGACAAGTCCTCTCGCTACGGGCAGGACGGCACCAGCGTCGGTCTCTTCACCTACCCGGTGCTGATGGCGGCTGACATCCTGCTCTACCAGACCGATGTGGTGCCCGTCGGCGACGACCAGAAGCAGCACGTCGAGCTGACGCGCACGCTCGCCGAGCGGTTCAACTCCCGCTTCGGTGAGACGTTCACGGTGCCGATGCCCGTCATCCAGAAGGAGACGGCGCGGATCTACGACCTGCAGAACCCGACGTCGAAGATGTCGAAGTCCGCAGAGAGCGATGCCGGCGTGATCTGGATGCTCGACGATCCCGCGAAGTCCGCGAAGAAGATCATGCGGGCCGTGACCGACAACGAGGGTTCCGTGCGCTTCGACCGGGAGAACAAGCCCGGCGTCTCCAACCTGCTCACGATCTACGCGGCCCTCACCGGTCAGCAGGTCTCGTCGATCGAGAACGAGTATGCGGGCCGCGGGTACGGAGACTTCAAGAAGGGTCTCGCCGAGGTCGTGGTGAACGAGTTCGCGCCCGTGCGTGCGCGCGCGCTGGAGCTGCTGGACGACCCCGCGGAGCTCGATCGCATCCTCGCGGAGAACGCCGCGAAGGCGGATGCCGTCGCCGATGCGACGCTGTCCGACGTCTACGACCGGGTCGGCCTGCTGCGTCGCGTCTGAGCGCCCCTAGGATGGGGTCGTGACCGATCCGCAGCTGCCCCCGCCGTCCGGCGCCGTTCCTCCTGTTCCCCCTGCGCCTTCCGGCGCGGTTCCGCCGCCTCCGGTCGCGCCGCCGTACCCTGCACCGCCGACCGGCCCCGCGTACTCGGCAACTCCTGCTGCGGAGTACGCGGCCCCGCCGACGGCATACTCGGCTCCGCCCGGCGCCTACCAGGTGCCTGTGGGAGGCTATGCGCAACCGGCTGGCGGCTACGCCGTGCCGGATACCGCTCCGCGCAGGTCAGGGCTGCTCGGCGTTCTCGCGCTCCTCTTCTCGCTGGTCGCTGCCGTGGTCACACCCATCGTCGTCGGCGTCGCCTCGTATGAGATCGGCCGCCGCATCCCGGAGGCCGCCTCCCGCGTCGACGACTTCGATTCTCTGGCGTGGCTCTCCCCCGCGCGCGATCAGGTGCTATGGGCTGAGCTGTCGTTCTGGACCGGTACCATCCTCGGCATCGCGGCGATCGTCGTCGGCATCCTCGCGATCGTGCGCAGGCAGGGTCGCGGACAGGGCATCGCGGCGCTGATCATCTCCGCCGTCGGCCCGGTGATCTTCTTCCTGGTGGTCCTGGTGGCGCTCACGCTCGGTGGTGCAGCCGGAGCTGCCGGGCTCTACAGCTGACCACCAGAAGCACCACGGGGCGCGCTCAGCGCGGCGCGTGGTGCTTCTGCTGTGCGGCGACCAGTCCCTCGGCGACGAGGAGCTCGACCGCATCCGCGGCATCGTCGACCAGGATCGGCAGGTTCGCTCGCTCGTCCTTGCTGAACGGCGAGAGCACCCAGTCCGCAGGATCCTGGCGCCCGACAGGTCGCCCGATGCCGACGCGCACGCGCGGGAAGTCCGGGGTGGCGATGGCCCGCGCGACGTCGCGCACGCCGTTGTGACCGCCATGACCTCCGCCGATCTTGAGCTTGACAGTGTCGAAGGGGATGTCGAGTTCGTCGTGCACGACCACGATCTGCTCCGGCGGCACGGAGTAGAACCGCGCGAGGGCGGCGACGGGAGTGCCGGAGACGTTCATGAAGGTGTTGGGCTTAGCCAGCACCAGCTTGTCAGCGCCGGGCCGCAACCACGTCTCAACGACTCGCGCGCCACCCTTGTGCTCTCGAAAGCTCTCGCTGCGGCGCGCCGCGAGCTCATCCACGACCATCTGGCCGATGTTGTGACGCGTCGCCTCATACCGCGGCCCGGGGTTGCCGAGTCCGACCACGAGCCAGGTCGATGTCATGTTGTTCTCGTCCTCTCGGTCCGGGCCGCCTGAGCGACCCGGTCAGGATACGACAGAGGGGACGCGATCGGATCGCGTCCCCTCTACGGTGAAACTGGCGGAGATCACTCCGCGGCGGCCTCCTCGGCTGCTGCTTCGCCCTCAGCGGCCTCGTCCTCTTCGCCGAGGTCCTGCTCGGCGGGGATCGAGATCGCGACGACGAGCACGTCGGCGTCGGTGAGCAGCGACGAGCCCTTGGGGAGCACGACGTCGGCAGCGGTGATGTGCGCGCCGTCTTCGAGACCCTCGACCGACACCTCGATGTTCTGCGGGATGTGGGTCGCCTCGGCCTCGATCGAGATCGTGTTGGCGTCCTGGTTGACGGTCGTGCCGGCAGCCGGCTCGCCCACGACGATGATCGGAACGTCGATGGCGACCTTCTCGCCCTTCTTCACGACGAGGAGGTCGATGTGCTCGATGATCTGGTGCACGGGGTCCTTCTGGACGTCCTTGACCAGGGCGAGCTGGGGCGTGCCCTCGATGTCGAGCTCGAGCAGCGCGTTGGCGCGGCGCAGGAGCAGCGAGACCTGGTGGCCCGGCAATGCGACGTGCACGGGCTCGGTGCCGTGACCGTAGATGACGGCGGGGATCTTGCCGGCGGCGCGCAGGCGACGGGCGAAGCCCTTGCCGAAGCTCGCGCGGAGCTCGGCGTGGACCTTGGTGTCTTCAGACATGAGGTTCTCCTTCGGAACACGCAGCGAAGGTGCCGCGCGGTGGTCTGTGAATAGTGATCTCGAACGCAGACGCGTGAGGAAAGCCACCGGGCTTGCTTCGCCGCGTCGATAACGGATGACAGCGCACGCGCTGAAGCATCCCTCGCCGAGGTACAGGCTCAATGGTACCGGATGACCCGATAGGCTGAGAACACCGTTCCCTTCTGCAGATCACGGAGACCTCATGCTCGACGGCGCCTTCCTCTCGCACGTACTCCTCTGGGTCATCGGAGCGATGACCGTGTGCGCCGCTGTGACGTCGTTCGTCGCACTCTTCGCTCTCGGCCGGTCGGGCTACCGCAAGGACTGACGCTCCGGGCTCCACCCCCGCCCACGCATCACCCGGCCCACGCATCACCCGGCCCACGCATCACCCGGCCCACGCATCACCCGGCCCACGCATCACCCGGCCCACGCATCACCCGGCGCACGTCTCCGTGGCCGCGCTGATGATGGAGGTCGCTTCGTGGACATCCGCCGACTCGTCGACGCTGATGCCCCGCTCGTCCGCCTGCAGCGGCTCCCACGTCTGCAGCTGCGACTCCACCAGCGATGCCGGCATGAAATGGTCCCCTCTCGAGCGGACCCTGGCCTCGAGAGCCGCTCGACTGACCGAGAGCTCGGCGAAGAACGCATCCGGCGACTGGGCACGGATCGCGTCGCGATAGGAGCGCTTGAGCGCCGAGCAGGCGATCACGATGTGCTCGGCATCTCGGAGGGCTGCACCCACGACCGTGAGCCACGGCATCCGATCCGCGTCGTCGAGCGGGATCCCGGCCGCCATCTTCTCGACGTTGGTGCGCGGATGCAGGTCGTCGGCGTCGATGAATCGTGCGCCGACGCGCTCGGCGAGCGAGCGCCCGACCGTGGACTTGCCCGACCCGCTCGGTCCCATCACGACGATCCGCACTACCACTCCTCCATCACTCCACCGGTCACACCAGCGGAGTGACCAGTTCCATTCTCGCAACCCGCACAGTGACCGTCTGACCATGGGCCACCGCGGTCTGCGCGCGAGGGGCTCCGGTCATGACGACATCGCCGGGGCCGAGCGGCGACCACGAGGCGACGTAGGCCAGGCACTCACGGATCGACATCGGCAGGTCGCGACTGCCCGTCGCGCACACCACGACGTCGTCGACCAGCAGCTCCAGCTCGACGTCGTCGATGTCGGCCCCGGTCTCGATCCACGGCCCGAGCGGCGTGTACCCGTCCCCCGACTTCGATTCGAAGTTGCGCGGGTCCCACTGCCCCCGATCGGGGCTGGAGAGGTCGTTGACCGCTGTGACCCCGAGCACGAACTCGTGTGCGTTCTCCACGGTGAGACCGATCGTGGGCCGTGCGATCACGACGGCGATCTCGCCTTCCGCGACCGGGGTTCCCGCGTCTCTCCGGACTCGCACCGCGGTGCCGGAGCCGACGACGGTGCGTGGGCTCTTCAGCCAGGCCTGCACCGGCGAGGGATGCGCCGGACCGTTCTGTGCGATGCCCACCACGACGAGGGGATCGACGGGGGCGATGATCGCGCCGTCGACGGGGCCTCCGGCATCCGAGGGCAGGCGGCCCTCGGCAGCCGCGAGGAACGGATCCTCGATGGGGACGAAGCCCGAGCCCTCGAGCCTGGCGAAGCGCGGACCCGCCGACGTCGCGACCCGCACGATGCGCATCAGATGACCGCCATCGTGATCGGAGGCAGCAACGCGCCGCTCATCGACCGACCGCCGCGATCGACACGGTCGTCGCGAACACGTCATCGCCACCCTCGCCGCGAGACACCTTGATCGCGTCGTCGATACGCGTGAGGTCGCGACGCAGAGTCTCGGGAGCGAGGAACGTGGAGGCGGTGGTGATCAGCGCGAGCACGGCCATATAGATCGCGAGCAGCACCCAGTTGCCGCCGGTGACGGCGATCAGATAGGCGCCGAGCACTCCGGCGAGGCCACCGGCCAGCACCGCGGAGATCTCTCGGGCCATCGCGACGCCGAGGTAGCGGTGACGGTTGCCGAACAGCTCAGGGAGCATGGCACACTGCGGTCCGAGCATGCTGTTCACCGCGACGCCGATGCCGATCGCGATCGCGCCGATGGCGATCGCGTGGTTGCCGAGCGACAGCAGCCACCACGCAGGGAACGTGTAGATCAGCATGAACACCGCACCGAAGCGGTACACGGTGCGACGGCCGAAGCGATCGGACAGATGCCCGGTGAGGGGCACCGAGAAGATGCCGATCAGCGACCCGAGCGTGACGCCCCAGGTGAGCAGGCTCCGATCGGCGGTGTCGCCGGCGACGGCCACGAAGAACGCCAGCCCCAGCGTGTTGAACATGTACGAACCGCCGTTCTCGGCCATCCGCAGGCCGATGCCGACGATGACGCCGGGCAGACCGTGCGTGAAGATGTCGCGGATGGGCCGTTCCGCGATCTGCTCGTGCTTCTCGAGCTCGACGAAGGTCGGCGTCTCGCGCAGGCGCATGCGGATGAAGAGGGCGAGGAGGATCAGCACGAACGATGCCAGGAACGGAACGCGCCAGCCCCAGCTCAGCAGCTGGTCCTCCGGGAGCAGCGTGATCAGGCTGAACACGACGGCCGCGAGCAGGGTGCCCGCTTGGATGCCGATGAACGGCAGCGCGGAGAAGAATCCGCGGCGCTTGACCGGTGCGTACTCGGCCATCAGGACGGTCGCACCCGCCTGCTCGGCACCGGCGCCGAACCCCTGCAGCAGTCGCATCAGCACCAGCAGGACCGGCGCCCAGAGTCCGATGGCCTCGTAGGTGGGCAGCAGTCCGATGGCGGTCGATGCCCCTCCCATGAGCAGGATGGTGGCGACCAGCACCCACTTGCGTCCGAGCTTGTCACCGAGCACGCCGAAGAACAGACCGCCGAACGGGCGCGCCAGGAAGCCGACGCCGAACGTCGCGAACGCCGCGACCGTCGCCATGGCGGGGTCGTCCTGCGAGAAGAACAGGACATTGAAGATCAGGGCCGTCGAGAGCCCGTACAGGGCGAAATCGAAGTACTCCAGTGCGCTGCCGATGCTCGAGGCGAGCGTCGCCCTGCGCAGATTCGCCGCGTACTCCGGGTCATCCGGCACTGCTTCGGCGGGGGTGCTGGTCTTGGTCACTGCCATCTCCTTCGATCGGCTTCGCCAACGGCGTGAGCACGACGATACCAGCCTGTTGAATGCAGTTCAACCCTTTGGACGGACGCCGGGCGCAGTAATCTTCTCGACGGATACCCGTGGGCGCCAGGGTCAGCGCCGGGCGGCGGCGCTGAACGGGTTCGTGAGGACGGCGGCAGCCTCGCGGAGCGCTCCGCCGACACGTTCGATGCGCTCGTAATCCGCCTCGCCCGCCCTGATCGCCACACCGAGAGCGAGCGGCGGATCGGACGGCGCCCAGGCGCTCAGCGGCACCGCCACGCCGACGACGCCGCGCAGCGACTCCTCGGCATCGATGGACCAGCCGCGGCGTCGCGCCGCCTGGAGCACGTCCAACAGCGCACTCATCGTGGTGGTGCTGCGCTCGGTGAGCGCGGGGAACACGGCGCCCTCGCCCAACAGTGCGATGACCTCGGCATCGGTCATCGCGGACAGCAGCGCGCGCCCGGTCGCCGAGAGCGGTGCCGGCAGGCGCGATCCGAGCGGCGTACCGAGCCGCAGCGACTGCGAGCCCTCGTGGCGCGCGAGGTACAGGGCATCGGAGCCGTCGAGCATGGCGACCTGCACCAGCTCGGTGTGCAGCACCGGCGACGCTTCGCAGACGCTGTAGAACTCACGCACCTGATTGAACTGCGCGGCGAAGGCGCCCCCCAGTTCGGCGGTGCGCAGCCCGAGACGGTAGCCCTGCGGGGTCCGCTCGATCATGCCCCCACCCTCGAGGGCGAGGCAGAGGTTCGCGGTCGACGACTTCGCCAGCCCGAGATCACCCGCGAGCTCGGTGAGCGTGCGCGGACCTCCCGCCTCGGCGAGCAGTCCCAGCAGACGGATGCTGCGCGTCACCGCCGGTGCGGGATCGCGTCCCTCGCGACTATCGTCATCCATGCGCCGGCCTTTCTCGTGGTCAGTAGAACTCGACCGTATCGACGACCGCGCGCAGCGGCTCGCCATCCAACAGGCGCGCCGCGTTCTCGGCGAAGCGGCGTGCGATCCGCTCCTCCTCCTTCGAGTTGAGCGCTGCTGTGTGCGGGCTGACCAGCACGCGCGGATGCGTCCACAGCGGCGACGACTCCTCGAGCGGCTCCTGCTCGAAGACGTCCAACGCCGCGAAGGAGATCCGCTCATCGTCGAGCGCCGCCAGCAGCGCCTCCTCGTCGATGACCGTGCCGCGTCCGACGCTCGCGATGATCGCGCCGGGCTTCACCGCGGCGAGCACCTCGGCGTCGATCAGGTGGTGCGTCTGGGCGGTGCCGGGAAGCGTCACGACGATCGCATCGACCTCCGCGACGGCGGCCACGAGCTGATCGAGCGGCACGAGCCGCTCGACGTGCTCGACCGCGTCCCCGGAGCGCGTCGTGCCCCAGACCCTCGCGCCGAGCGCGGAGAACCGACGAGCGCACTCCACGCCGATCCCGCCGAGGCCGACGACCAGGACGGTCATCTCGTCGACCTGACGCATCTCCCAGCGGTCAGGCCACGTGCGGCTGGACTGATCGGCGAGCAGCCGAGGCAACCCCTTGGCCCCGGCGATGACCCCGAACACCGCGAACTCCGCCAGCGGACCACCATGCACGCCGGCGCTCGTGGTGAAGACGACACGATCCAGCGCCGCGCGGTCCAGGTCAGCAGCCTTCACGGTGCCACCGCCACCGGCGGCCGTGGTCATCACCCAGCGAAGGCCGGGGTTCGCATCGACGGTGCGCGCCAGCTCTGATGCCGAGACATCGGGGATGCCGAAGAGCGCATCCGCCGAATCCACCAGCGCTTCGAACGCCTCCTGCTGCTCAGGCGCGCGGACGAACTCCGGGTCGCCCGACCAATCGGCCGGACCGCGCATCGGCGGAAGCAGCGTGTGATCGCGGATGAGCTCGATCCGCGGTTCGAGCTCCTCGATCAATCGGCAGAGCTCCTCGCGCAACGGCACCGCCACGACGACACGCAAGCGGTTCTCGGTTCCGGCCATGTTGATCCCTTCCTCGGGAAGTCGATGGGTGCCACTCTAGCTCAGATCCATCTAGTTGAACCCTGTCCGCTGGGTTGGATCTTTGCTACCGTGACACCATGAATGCCTCCACCGCCGACGTCGGCGTCATCGGTCTCGGCGTCATGGGTCGCCCCATGGCCGATCATCTCCTGGCCGCCCGCGGTCACCTCGTGATCCACGCGCGCCGCCCCCAACCCGAACTCGTCGCTGCAGGAGCGACCTGGGCGGAGACGCCACGCGCGCTCGCCTCCAGCGTAGACGTCCTGCTCGTGATGCTCCCCGATCTCCCGCAGCTCGAGGAGTTGCTCGACGGGCCGGACGGCCTGCTCGCAGGTTCGGGCGAGCTGCTGGTCCTGATCGGCTCGACCTCCTCCGCACCTGCTGTGCGGAGACTGGCCGAACGCCTGCACGATGAGACCGAGGGGCGCGTGCGCATCGTGGACTGCCCGGTGTCGGGCGGAGAGGATGGCGCGATCGCCGGAACGCTGTCGATCATGCTCGGGGGCGCGGACGACGACGCCGCGATCGCCGCCGAGGTGCTCGCGGCGTGCGGCTCCCCTGTCCACCTCGGCCCCCTGGGTGCCGGCGAGGTCGCCAAGGCCTGCAATCAGCTCGTCGTCTCGGCGACGATCCTGGCGCTCGGCGAGGCCACCGTCCTCGCCGAGCGATCTGGTCTCGACCTCGACGCGCTCTGGTCGCTGCTCGGCGGCGGGTACGCCGGCTCCCGCCTGCTCGACTCGCGCAAGGAGAAGCTCGTCTCCGGCGACGACTCCCCCAGCGGGATCGCGCAGTACATGGTGAAGGACCTCGGGTACGCCGCCGACATCGCCGATGCCACCGGGACGGCGACGATCCTGCTGCCCACCCTCCGCGCGGCGTTCCAGGAGATCGTCGCGGACGGCCTCGGCGACCGCGACATCAGCGTCACACGCCGCTTCGTCGCGAACCGTGACACAGCGGCACCCTGAGCCCGTACACAGCGATACCCTGAAACCACACCTTCTTCACGATCGAGGAGCCATCTGTGCCCGAAGCATCAGCGAACATCGGAGTCGTCGGACTCGCCGTCATGGGGTCGAATCTCGCCCGCAACCTCGCCAGCCGCGAGGGGAACACGGTGGCGATCTTCAACCGCAGCTACGAGAAGACGCAGTCCCTTCTCGATGCGCACCCGGAGGCCGAGTTCGTCCCGGCCCAGACCTACCAGGAGTTCGCGGACAGCCTGCAGAAGCCGCGCACGGCGATCATCATGGTCAAGGCCGGTGGCCCCACCGACGCCGTGATCGACTCGCTGGTCGAGGTGTTCGAGCCCGGCGACATCATCGTCGACGGCGGCAACGCGTACTTCCCCGACACGATCCGCCGCGAGAAGGCCGTCCGCGAGACGGGCATCAACTTCGTCGGCGCCGGCATCTCCGGTGGTGAAGAAGGTGCCCTGCTGGGTCCGTCGATCATGCCCGGTGGCTCCGACGAGTCCTGGGTCACGCTCGGCCCGATCCTGAAGTCGATCGCCGCGGTCGCCGAGGGCGAGCCGTGCGTCACGCACGTCGGCCACGACGGCGCCGGCCACTTCGTGAAGATGGTGCACAACGGCATCGAATACGCCGACATGCAGCTGATCGCCGAGGCGTACGACCTGATCCGTCGCGGTACCGGCAAGACCCCCGCGGAGATCGCGGAGATCTTCGCGGAGTGGAACCGCGGCGAACTCGAGTCGTACCTGATCGAGATCACCGCCGAGGTGCTTCGCCAGGTCGACGCCGACACCGGCAAGCCGCTGGTCGACGTGATCCTCGACCAGGCCGGCGCCAAGGGCACGGGCGCCTGGACGGTGCAGACCGCACTCGCCCTCGGCGTTCCCGTGTCCGGTATCGCGGAAGCCACCTTCGCCCGGTCGCTGTCGTCCCACCCGGAACAGCGCGCCGTCGCCGGATCGCTCCCCGGCCCGGACGACGCCTTCACGGTCGCCGACCCGGACGCGTTCATCGAGGACGTGCGCCTGGCCCTGTACGCGTCCAAGATCGTCGCCTACTCGCAGGGATTCGATGAGATCCGTGCCGGTGCCGCTGAATACGACTGGAACATCGACCTCGGAGCCATCTCGAAGATCTGGCGCGGCGGGTGCATCATCCGCGCCCAGTTCCTCAACCGCATCGCCGACGCGTACGCCGCCGAGCCTGCACTGCCGGTGCTGCTCACCGCCCCGTACTTCACCGAGGCCATCACCCGTGCCCAGGCCGCGTGGCGCCGCGTCGTCATCGCCGCCGCGGCCGCCGGCATCCCCGCCCCCGCGTTCTCGTCCTCGCTGTCGTACTACGACGGCATCCGGGCCGACCGGCTCCCCGCCGCTCTCGTGCAGGGGCAGCGCGACTTCTTCGGTGCACACACCTACAAGCGCATCGACAAGCCGGGCACGTTCCACACCCAGTGGTCCGGCGACCGCACCGAGATCGAAGCAGAAGACACCCACTGACGCCGTCACGGACAGCATGAAGGGGGCCCGGCTGACACCGGGCCCCCTTTTCGCTGCATTCCTCAGCGGGTGATGTCCTGCACCGTCCCCTTCGAGAGCCGGAGGCGCCGCGTGGCACGACGGGCGACTGCCGAATCGTGGGTGACCAGGATCATCGTGATGCCCTCCGCGCACAGCGACTCGAGCAGCGCGAGGATCTCGTCACGCATGCTCTCGTCGAGGTTGCCCGTCGGTTCATCCGCGAGCAGCACGCGCGGTCGCTTCACGATCGCCCGTGCGATCGCCACACGCTGCTGCTGTCCGCCGGAGAGCTCGGTGGGCAGATGATCCCCGCGGTCCGCGAGCCCGACGTGCGCGAGCGCCTCGACCACCCGCCGCAGCCGCTCCGCCTTGTCGAGCCTCATCGGCTCCAGAGCCATGTTCACGTTCTCCGCGGCGGTGAGCGTGGGGATGAGATTGAACCCCTGGAAGACGAAACCGATCTCCTCGGCCCGGATACGTCCGAGCTCCTTCGCCGAAGCGGTCGCGAGCTCCTTTCCGTTCAGCAGGAGCGAGCCCGTCGACGGAGAATCGAGAGCACCGAGCAGCTGCAGCAGGGTCGACTTCCCTCCCCCGGTCGGGCCCTGGATCGTGACGAACTCTCCGGGCATGATCTCCAGGTCCACCCCGGTCAGCGCCTTCACCGTCCGCCCCTTCTGCGCGTAGGTGCGAGTGACGCCCGTCGCGCGATACAGCGGTCGGTTCTCTTCTGTCGTCGGCGCCGTGGGCGCCAGGTCTGCAATGGTCATGTCTGTCTCCTTGGGATCGAGTGTCTGAGGTGGCGGGCGTCGTCCGGGTTGGTCAGGCCACCGACCGGAGCGCCTCAGCCGGGCTGAGTCGCGCGGCGCGCCATCCGCCGAACGCTCCGGCGATCAGTCCGCCGAGCACGGCGAGTCCGACGGCTGCGACCAGCACCCACGGAGTGAACGGCGCCTGCAAGACGATGTCCGCCGCCTGGGTGGCCTGGAACATCGGACCCCCTGCGCCGCCGGTGGGACCGCCGCCCATTCCTCCGGGGCCCGCCGGAGTCGAACTGGCGGTCGTCGCCGCCACAGTCGGACGGATGATGTTGATCGCCACGATGCCCGCGATGCCGAGCACGAGTCCGACGGCGCCGCCGATGAGGCCCTGCACCATGGATTCACCGGCCACTTGACGCACGACGCGGCCGTTCGACCAGCCGATCGCCTTGAGCGTTCCGAACTCACGGGTGCGTCGCCCGACGCCCGAGAGGGTGAGCAGCACCGACAGCAGCACGGCGACCGCGAGCACGATGATCGAGAGCCAGGTACCGAGATTGGTGATGAGAGACGTGGCGCTGGAGAGCGAGCCGGAGACGGTCGACGCGAGTTCGGCCTCGGAGGTGACCGTCGCATCGGGCAGCTCATCGGCGAGCGCTGCCTGAACGGAGTCGATCGAGGCTGCAGAGTCCGCCTGCACGTAGACCGTGGAGATGACGTCGTCCACCCCCGCGAGCTCTTGCGCGATGTCGAGAGGGAGGTAGACGTTCGCCGCGGTGTCGGCGGTGCCGGACGTGGAGGTGAGGATGCCGACGACCTCGACATCGGAGCCGGCGACGTCGATGGTGTCACCGACCGCGATCTCGTTCGTCGTGGCGTAGGTGCTGTCGACGAGGGCGACGAGGGCGCCGCTGTCGTCGCCCTCGAACGCACGGCCGTCGCTGACCTCGACGGAGGCGAGTGGGCCGATGGCCGTCGCTGCGGGATCGATGCCGAGCACCGAGAACGAGTCGACATCGAAAGCACCTCCACCGGCGCCGTCCGCTCCGCCGGCCGGCGGTGCCTGGCCTTCTGCCGGCATGCCGCCTTCTGCGTCATCCGGCGGGCCGAAGCCGCCGCTGGGAAGCTCGCCGGAGAACGTGGAGTTCGTGAGGCTCAACGCACCGGCCGCTGCAGCCACCCCGTCGGTGGAGGCGACCGTGTCGAGCACGGAGGCGTCGAGCGTGCCCCGCGTGAAGTCGGTGCTGAGCCTCGACTGGTTCAGCGTCGTGGTGTCGCCGTCGGTCTCTCCGGAGTCCGCATCGAACTCGAACCGGGGGCCACCACCCTCCCCCGGCTCAGCGGCGGCGCCGGTGACGGTGAGGTCGGTGCCGACGCCGTACACGGATTCCAGGGCCTGCGCCTGGGCATCGCGCACACCGGCGGTGAGCGCGTTCACGATGATCACGAGGGCGATCGCTATCGCCAACCCGATCGCGACGATCATGGTCTGCTTCTTGCGGCCGGCGAGTTCGCGCCGCAGATATGTTCCGTACATCTGTCTCCTTCTGCCGCGGACATCGCGGGGCGGGATCGACGTTAGGGAGCGCCGCTATGCGGATTCGAGGGGCGGATGATGAGAACGCTATGGGGCGCCGCATCCGCGCGTCCCCGCACCTTCCCAGACAAGACATAGCCTTCTCCATAGAAATCACATAGGAGATTCCGCAGAATGGTCGCATGAGCAACGACCTCCCCGAACTGCGCCGCCCCGACGGCTCCCCCCTGCGCATCCTCGCCGTCGATGACGAGCAGATGCTCACCGATCTTCTCGCGATGGCGCTGCGGATGGAGGGCTGGGAGGTGCGCACGGCCTCATCCGGCCTCGAAGCGCTCCAGGTCGCCCGCGAGTTCGAACCCGACGCCCTCGTGCTCGACATCATGATGCCCGATCTCGACGGCATGGCCGTGCTGAAGAGGCTGCGCGAATCCGGGAACCTCGTGCCCGTGCTGTTCCTGACCGCGAAGGATGCCGTCGGCGATCGCGTCGCCGGCCTGACCGCGGGCGGCGACGACTACGTCACCAAGCCTTTCAGCCTGGAGGAGGTGATCGCGCGACTGCGCGCCATCATCCGTCGCACCGGCCACGCCACCGCCGACGACGGTCAGTCGATCCTCCGTGTCGCCGACCTCACCCTCAACGAAGACAGCCATGAGGTCATGCGCGACGGCACCGAGATCGACCTCACCGCGACCGAGTTCGAACTGCTCCGCTACCTGATGCGCAACGAGCGCCGAGTGCTGTCGAAGGCGCAGATCCTCGACCGCGTGTGGAGCTACGACTTCGGCGGCAAGTCGTCCGTCGTCGAGCTGTACATCTCGTACCTGCGCAAGAAGATCGACGCGGGGCGCACACCGCTGTTGCACACCGTTCGCGGCGTCGGCTACATGATCAAGGCGCCTCAGTGAGCAGGACGGGGATGATGCGGCGCCCGATGAGCCTGCAGACACGGCTCATGACCGCCGTGATCGGGTTCGTCTCGCTCATCCTCGTGATCGTCGCCGTGATCACCAGTGCACTGCTGACCACCACCATGGAGCAGCAGCTCGACGAGAAGCTCTATACCAACGCCCGCGGTCTCAGCACCTTGGTGGAGCAGGTACCGCCGAGCAAGGCGACCGTCGACAACGTGCTGCCTGCACAGCTCCCTCCCGTGTCGCCGGGCCTGCTGTTCGCGGTCTTCAGCCAGGTCACGGGAGCGAGCGGTGTGATCATCTCGACGGACGAGGGCGCCATCACCGGCACGGCGACGACGCTGACCAATGCGCAGCTCGCGCAGATCGCCACGGCGCTCGGCACCGAGCACATCGCGAACGCCACGATCGAGAACGTCGGCTCCTATCGCGTCGCCGTCAGCACGACGCCGAGCGGTGTCCTGATCGTGACGGGACTCCCCCGCGACGACATCCAGAACCAGCTCGCGACCCTGCTCACGGTGATCGCGCTGGCGACGCTCGGCGGACTCATCCTGCTCGCACTGACCACGGCGATCACGATCAGGGTCAGCCTCCGACCGCTGCGAGCGGTGGCCGCCACGGCGATGCGCGTCGCGAATCAACCGCTCGACCGCGGCGAAGTGACCATCACGGAACGCATCCCGGCGTCCCAATCCGATCCCCGCACCGAGACCGGGCTTGTGGGCGCGTCCCTGAACACGCTGCTGGATCACGTCGATGCCTCGCTCGCCGCGCGGCAGAAGAACGAAGAGCGGATGCGGCGCTTCGTCGCCGATGCCAGCCACGAACTACGGACGCCGCTGGCTTCCATCCGCGGATACTCCGAACTCTCCCTCCGCGCACTGAGCAAGCAGTCGCCGGAGGAGGCGATCGAGGGCACCACGTCATCGCTCGAGCGCATCCAGGCCCAGTCGCTGCGGATGACCCGCCTCGTCGAGGATCTGCTGCTGCTGGCACGCCTCGATGAGGGGCGAGAACTCGTCTACGGCACGGTCGACCTGGCCCAGCTCGCTCTCGAAGGCCTCTCAGACGCCCGCCCGACGGCAATCGATCATGAGTGGAGCATCGAGGTTCCGGACGAGCCTGTCGTGATCGTCGGCGACGCCGGACGTATGCATCAGGTCGTGGCGAATCTGCTCGCCAACGCGCGCACACACACCCCCGCCGGCACCGTGATCACCCTGAGCGTCGCCCAGGAGGATGACGAGGCCGTGCTCCGCGTGCACGACAACGGACCCGGTATCGACCCCGATGTGCGCGACGAGCTCTTCGCGCGCTTCGCCCGCGGCGACAGCTCCCGTGCCAGGCAGACCGGCGGTACGGGACTCGGGCTCGCCATCGCAAAGGCGATCGTGGAGGGTCACGGCGGTCACATCACCGTTGCCAGCGAGCCGGGCGACACCACCTTCACGGTGCGGATCCCGGTGAACCCGACCCACAGCGCGGCATCCGATTCCGCGTCCTGACTCGGGTGCCGGTCTGTCGGCCGCGCGACCCGCAGGAGATCTCACGGGATGAAGGAGGAATCCGAGGGTTCGGTCCTTCAGGTCGTGAGATCTCCTTCGCGTCGCGCGACGGAACGCAGGTCTCAGTAGCCGGCGAAGGCGTCGGTCGTGAGGCTGCGGGCCTTCTGCAACGCCGGCGCGAGGTCGGCGATCAGCCGTGGCGGGCCCGAGATGAACGCGTGACGGCTGCCGAGATCGCCGACCGCACGCTCGAGGCCAGCGGCGTCCAGGCGGGCACCCTGCGCCCAGGTCCAGTGCGCGGGGAGATCGGCGGGCTCGTCCTTCGTGAACACGATGGTGCGCACACCGGTCGCGGCCAGCTCATCACGGAACGCCAGCTCTGCAGCCTCCGCGGCGACGTATACCAGCACCACATCGCGCCGCTCCCCCGTGGCCTGCAGTTGACGCAGCTGCGAGACGAACGGCGTGACGCCGATCCCGGCCGCGAGCATGAGCACCGGAGTCTCGCCGCGCGGCAGGATGAAGTCGCCCCAGGTGCCTGTGACGGCGAGCACCGCACCGGGCTGCGCCTCGGCGAGCGCCCGCTTATAGCTGGACGGGTGCTTCTGGTCGCCGTTCTTGTAGGCGATGCGGAGCGTGGGAAGGTCGGCCGGCGCCGATACGATGCTGAACTCGCGACGAGTGCCACGCGCGTCCGGCCGGTGGTGCGGCACATCCAGTTCGAGGTACTGGCCGGGGAGGAATGCGAGCTTGCCCTTCGCGCGGAAGGTGAGCTCCTGTGCCGTGGGGGTGATGAAGGCCCGTCGTTCGAGCACGAGACGCACCGAGCCGCGCAGGGCGAACGCGAACGCCAGCAGGTTGCCGATCAGCAGCGCGCGCTCCTGACCGAGCGTGAACAGGCCGGCGACGGAGATCGGCCATCCCGCCAGCAGTCCCACCAGCACGGCGACCGAGAGCTGCTGCCACCGGCGGGGCGGCAGCGTCAGCGGCTCGGAGAGCATGAAGGCGCCGAGGAACAGGAACGGCGACTGCAGCAGCGCGAACTGCACAGCGGTGGAGAAGTCGAAGGCGACGTCGAACTGCTGCGCCTGCACGAGCTGTCGCACGAGCGAGGTCCCGAGCGCGACGACCAGGAAGAGCAGCACCACCCGCACCTTCTCGGTGCGCCACAGCACGGCGAGCCCGAGCAGTGCCACCGGGAGGGCGAGCGACGGCGTGCCGACCCACCACGACGCGGAGGTGCCCAACCACTCGAACGCCCCGAAGGAGCCGAGGATCGAGACGAATGCGGCACCGAATGCCGCCGGGTTCAGGATGTGCCGCCCGCGCCAGGCGATCAGGTACTTCGACAGGCTCGCGAGGGCACCAGCCACCGCGAGCCCCAGCAGCGTGGTGGGTTCGAGCCCCGGACGCAGCACGAACAGCAGGATCAGCGCCGTGACCAGAGACGATTCGATGCGCCAGGGCAGCCGGATGACGCGCTGCGCCGCGGCATCCACCCCGGAGATGACCACCGCGAGCACCACGAAGGATACGAGCATCTCGACCGGCGTGGGCGAGACGATCACCCCCAGCAGCGAGAGCAGGAAGGCGATCACCGCCAGCGTCATGAGGGCGAACAGCACCAGGCGGTACATCGACAGGGCACCCAGCAGGGCGAGCACCCGCTGTCGGGCGGCGGTGAATGCGGTGATCACGTGGTCCACTCTTCCCTAGTTCGAGGGTGCAGGGGCGCGGGTGGCGCCCGCGAGGAACAGTTCGGCGTCGCAGCCGGGTGAGCGCTGGACGCGGCCGTCGGTGCTCATGCGCACCCACTCCACGTCCCACTCCGCGGCGAGCTCGGGCCCGCCGTCGAAGAACAGAGCGGTGGCGACGGCATCCGCCGTCATCGCGTCCGGCGCGAGCGCCCACGTCGCCGCCCAGGTGCGCACGGGCATTCCGGTTCGCGCATCGAGCACGTGATGCAGACCATCGCCCCACGCGCGTCGGTTGATGGCGGAGGCGCACAGCGCACCGTCGGTGAGCGTGACGACCCCGATCGCCTTGGTCGCGTCATACGGATGCTCCAGCGCGACGCGCGTCTGCACGCCGCGCACCCGCATGTCGCCACCGGCGTCGACGACCAGCGCACCCGGGACGGAGGCCAGCGCCGCCGCGACGAGATCCACCAGCCGTCCCTTGCCGAGCGCCCCCACATCGAGGAGCACCGGAGCGGGAGCCTGCACGGCGTGCGCGGTCCAGCTGATGCGCTCCTGCCACGCCTCGGGAGCCGGCCGCGGCACTCCGGCGGTCAGCGAGTAGTCCGCGTCGTAGCCGAGAGCGTCGAGGCTCTGCGCCACCAGCGGGTTGACCGCGCCCCCGGTCGCACGCGACAGCTCACGGTACGCGTCGAGCATGGTTCCGGCATCCGCCGAGACGAGAGCGCCGCCCTCCGTCCCCAACCGGGTCACGCCGGAGTCTGCCCGGAAGCGCGACCACTCGCGGTCGAACCGCTCGATCTCGGCCGAGACCAGAGCCCGGGCGTCGGACGTCACCTCTGCGGCGGTCTCGATCTCCCAGCGGGTGCCGATCGCGTCGAACTGCCAGATCGCCATGATGTGCCGCGGGTCGCCGGGTCAGGCGGCTGCCTGCTCCTTGATCGACTCGACGGCGGCGTTGAAGCCGCCGCTGGTGAGCGAGGACCCCGCCACGCGGCTGACGTTCAGATCGTCGATGGACTTGCCCTCCACCTCTGCGGCAATGCCGTCGATGAACGCGCCCTGGTACTGCTCGGTCTCACGCGCCTGCGGATCGCCGGTCACTTCGACGTCGGTCACGACGCCATCGGCGAGCGTGAGCGTCACGGAGATCTTCTCGACGCTCTCGGGAGTCTGGTACGAGCCGTCCGCGGTGTAGGTGCCGTCGACGTAGGTACCAGAGGCGCTGTCGGACCCGGTGCTGGAGCTGGACGGCGCTGAGCTGCTCTCACCGGAGTTCGAGGTGTCTTCTGCCGCAGGCGTGCCGGAGCAGCCTGCGAGGACGAAGAGCCCTGCGATTCCGACGAGGGCGGAACCCTTGCGGACAGAGGTCGGTACGGTCGTGCGGATCATGAGGGTCCTCCCGGCTCGATGAGAGACAACTGTATGCCTGTGAATCGACCGTAGGGATTCGGCCTATGCGCGGGCTGTGGGAGGCCGATGCCTTGCCTAGGCGTCCCCTCCGAACATGCTCGTCACGGAACCGTCCTCGAACACCTCGTGGATCGCGCGCGCCAGCAGCGGCGCGATCGGGAGGATCGTGAGACCGTCCCAGCGACGGGACTCGGTCAGCGGGATCGTGTCGGTGATGACGACCTCGTCGATGGAGGAGTCCTGGAGGCGCTCGGATGCCGGGTCGCTGAAGATCGCGTGGGTCGCCGCGACGATGACGCGGTGGGCGCCTGCAGCCTTGAGCGCCTGCGCGGCCTTGACGATCGTGCCACCCGTGTCGATCATGTCGTCGACCAGCAGGCAGGTGCGTCCCTCGACCGTTCCCACGATCTCGTGCACCGAGACCTGGTTCGCAACCTTGGGGTCACGACGCTTGTGGATGATGGCGAGCGGAGCGCCGAGGCTGTCCGACCAGGTGTCGGCCACGCGGACGCGCCCCATGTCGGGCGAGACGACCGTGAGGATCTCGCGGTCCGCCGGGCTCAGCGTGCGCTTGAAGTGGTCCAGCAGCACGGGCTTGGCGAACAGGTGGTCGACGGGTCCGTCGAAGAAGCCCTGGATCTGCGCGGCGTGCAGGTCCACGCTCATGACGCGGTCGGCGCCGGCGGTCTTCAGCAGGTCGGCGACGAGACGGGCGCTGATCGGCTCGCGACCGCGGCCCTTCTTGTCCTGCCGGGAATACGGATAGTAGGGAGCGACGACCGTGATGCGCTTGGCCGATGCGCGCTTGGCGGCGTCGATCATGATCAGCGTCTCCATGAGCCACTCGTTCACCGGCTCACCGAAGGTCTGGATCAGGAACAGATCGCAGCCGCGGATCGAGACCTCGAACCGCGCGTAGATCTCACCCGACGCGAACGTGCGGTGCTCTGTCGGAGCGATCTCGGTGCCGAGCGACGCGGCGACATCGGCGAGAAGCTGCGGGTGCGAGCGCCCACCGGCGACCACCAACCGCTTCTTCGTCTTGGCGACCAGTCCCGGCGCGATGCCGTTGTCGCGATCCAGTTCGACCGTCTTCTTCTTGCGCGCCATGTTCGCCTATTCCGCCGCTCGTTCTCGGGCTGCGGCGTCCGCCGCACCCGTTCCTGCCCTGTTCTTCTCGACCCAGCCGTCGATGTTGCGCTGAGGCGCGACGGTCATGGCCAGAGCGCCGGCGGGGACATCCTTGCGGACGACGGCACCGGCGCCGGTCTTCGCGCCGGCTCCCAGCCTAACGGGCGCGACGAGCACCGTGTGCGAGCCGGTGTGAACCTCATCCTCGATCACCGTGCGGTGCTTGTTCACGTCGTCGTAGTTGGCGGTGATGGTGCTCGCGCCGAGGTTGACGCCACGACCGATCGTCGCGTCTCCGACGTACGAGAGGTGCGGGACCTTGCTGCCCTCGCCGATCTCGGCGTTCTTCGTCTCGACGTAGGCGCCGATCTTGCCCTTCGGGCCCAGCACGGTGCCGGCGCGCAGGTACGAGAACGGTCCGACGGTGGCTCCGGCGCCGATCACGGAGTGCGTGGCGTCGGTGCGACGAACGCTCGCGTCCTCGCCGACCTCGCACGCGACCAGCGTCGTGTCCGGTCCGATGATCGCCCCCGCGCCGACGATCGTGGCGCGCAGGATGTGGCTGTTGGGGAGGATGGTGACGTCGGGGGCAAGCGTCACGTCGTCATCGATCCAGGTCGTCGCCGGGTCGATGACCGTGACCCCTTCGCGCTGCCACCTGCGCACGATGCGGTCGTTGAGCACGCGCCCCGCTTCGGCGAGCTGCACGCGGTCGTTGATCCCGAAGGTCGACGCGGTGTCGATCGCGATCTCGGCGGCCACGCGCTGCTCGGCAGCGCGGAGCAGCTCGATCACGGTGGTGAGGTACATCTCCCCCTGCGCGTTGTCCTGACCGACCTGAGCGAGGTAGGTGCGCAGCTCCGGCGCCCGGAACACGTAGACGCCCGCGTTGATCTCGGTGACGGCGGCCTCTTCGGCCGTGGCATCCTTCTGCTCGACGATGCGCTGCACGGTGCCGTCGGCGTCGCGGATCACACGGCCGTATCCGCTCGGGTCCTCGAGTCGGGCGCTCAGCAGGGTGGCTGCGGCCTCCGCGGCCCGGTGCCCGGCGATGAGCGCCTGGAGCGTGCTGGCCTCGAGCAGCGGAACGTCGCCGGAGAGCACGAGCACATCGCCGTCGAAGTCGGCAGGAAGCGCATCGATCGCGACCTGCACCGCACGACCGGTGCCGGGGACGTCATCCTGGTCGATGAAGATCGCGTGCGGATAGTCCTTGCTCAGGGCCGTGACGACCTGGTCGCGCTCATGGCGCACGACGACCTCGACGTGAGCCGCCTCCAGCACGGCGGCCGTGGTGAGCACGTGCCCGACCAGCGGACGTCCGCCGATCGCATGAAGCACCTTCGGCAGGCGCGACTTCATGCGAGTGCCTTGGCCCGCTGCGAGGATGATGATCGCGAGATTGTTCTCTGTCATGCTCCGCCGCCAGGACTCGAACCTAGACCTCACAGCTCCAAAGGCTGTCGTGCTGCCATTACACCACGGCGGACCGTGCCGCCCCGAGGGACGCCACCGGTCAATTCTGCCACGCCCGGGGCCCCGGCCCGGCGCGTCCGCGAAACAGGCGTCGCGGTCGTCATCCGCGCGAAACACGAGCCCGCGATGATGTCACCGTGAACATCGTCATCGAGCGCATCGAGACCGCTACTCCGCAACTCGCGGCATTCCTGCGCGCCCACCATCGGGACATGGCGGGGACGGCGCCTCCGGAGAGTCAGCATGCACTGCCGCTCGCCGATCTCCTGGCACCGGGCGTGCGGCTCTTCGCCGCGGTGGAGGACGGGCGCCCGCTCTCGACGGGCGCACTCGCCCCGATCGACGAGGAGCACGAGGAGCTCAAGTCGATGCGCACGGACCCCGCGCAGCGCGGACGAGGGCTCGCGACGGCGATGCTGTCGTTCCTGCAGGCGGATGCCGTGGCGCGCGGCGTCCGCCGGATCTCGCTCGAGACCGGCAGTCAGGACTTCTTCCGCCCGGCCCGCGCTCTCTACGCGCGCGCTGGTTTCGTGGAGTGCGCACCGTTCGGCCGCTACCTCCCCGATCCGCACAGCACGTTCATGACGCTGTCCCTGGACGCGGTCGACGGCGAGCCGCCGAGCGAGCGCACGCGATAATGGAGGGATGAGCGCAACGGACGAGGTCGATCGGATCGTCGGCGCGTGGAACACGCAGCGGCCCGACCTCGACTTCTCGCCCCTCGAGGTGCTGTCGCGCATGGACCGCCTGTCGCGACACCTGGATCGCGCACGCCGCGACGTCTTCCGCCGCAGCGATCTCGAGCCGTGGGAGTGGGACGTGCTGTCGGCGCTGCGCCGTGCCGGTGCCCCCTTCCAGCTCTCGCCCAAGCAGCTGTTGCAGCAGACCCTGGTCTCCAGCGGCACCATGACGAACCGGATCGACCGCCTCGTCGGCCGTCGCTTCGTGCGCCGTGAGGCTGATCCGGGCGACGGACGCAGTGTGCTGGTGATCCTGACCGATGACGGGCGCATCCGCGTGGACGCCGCGATCACCCGGCTGGTCGACGTCGAGGCCGCTCTGCTGCAGGCCCTCTCGCGCGGAGATCGCGACCGCCTGGCCGGACTGCTGCGCAAGCTCAGCCTGAGCTTCGACGCGTGAACGGCGGCTGCTGATGGGCATGCTCTCTCCCCTGCCCGTGCGCGACGGCGTGGGCGCCACCCGGCTGCATCTGCCGATGAGCGGTCCGTGGCCGACGGTCGCCGACTACATGATCGAGCGCTTCTTCCATCTCGAGCCCGAGCAGGTGCATGAGCGGTTCGATCTCGGCGAGATCGTCGCCATCGATGGCCGCGCCCTCCCCCGGGACACTCCACTGGGTGTCGAGGAGTTCATCTGGTACTACCGCAAGCCTCCCGTCGAGACGGAGATCCCGTTCGCGGTCGAGGTGCTGTACCAGGATGACGATCTGCTCGTGGTCGACAAGCCGCACTTCTTGCCGACCACGCCGGGCGGCAAGTTCCTGCAGAACTCGGCACTCGTGCGTCTGCGCAATCTGCTCGACAACCCGGACCTGGCGCCGATCCACCGCCTCGACCGCGCCACCGCGGGGCTGCTGATGTTCTCGGTGCGGCCGCAGAGCCGCGGGCCGTACCAGCTGATGCTCCAGAACCGTGAGGTGGAGAAGGTCTACGAAGCGGTCTCCGCCGTGCCGGAGGGCTGGGACCCGACGGCGCCCACGCTCCGGGGGCAGCCGTTCCCCCTCGTCTACCGCAACCACATCCGCAAGGATCGTGGCGAACTGCTCGTGCAGGTCGACGACGTCCGCGAGCCGAACTCCGAGACGCTGATCGAGCTGATCGGCAGCGACGACCACGTCGTGCACACGCTGCTGCGTCCGCACACCGGCAAGATGCACCAGCTGCGCGTGCATCTGGCAGCTCTCGGCATCGGGATCCTGAACGACCCGTTCTACCCCGCGCTGCGGGGAGAGCTCCCCGACGACTACGCGCGCCCCCTGCAGCTCCTCGCGCGCGAGCTGCGCTTCGTCGACCCGATCAGCGGAGAGCAGCGCGTGTTCACCAGCGCACGCTCCCTGCAGGATGCTCCCGTCAGCGGCGCATGACCTTGCGAGCGAGGCGCGTGCCGAGCAGCTGCATGACGTGCACGAACACCACGATCAGGATGATCGCCGCCCACATCACGACAGGCTCGAACTTGCGGAAGCCGTAGATCTGGGCGAAGGCGCCGAGACCGCCACCTCCCACGAGGCCGGCCATGGCCGTCATGTCGATCAACGCCACCACGATGAAGGTGTACCCGAGGATGAGCGGTCCGAGCGATTCGGGTATCGCCACCGTGAACAGGATGCGCCAGGGACCTGCGCCCATGGCGCGCGCCGCCTCGATGACACCGGGCGAGACCGAGACGAGGTGCTGCTCGACGATGCGCCCGATCGCGAACGCGGCGGCGAGTCCGATGATGAACGCGCCGGCCGTCGTGCCGATGCCGACGCCGATCACAGCACGAGCCAACGGCTGGGCGACGGCCATGAAGATCACGAACGGGATCGGCCGGAAGAAGTTGACGATGAGGTTCGCGATCACCGAGACGACGACGTTCTGCGCCAGCCCGCCGGGGCGGGTCACGTAGAGGATCACGCCGATCACGAGACCCAGGATGCCGCCGAGCACGAGGGCGAACGAGGTCATGTACAGGGTCTCGAGCGCAGCCGCCCAGAACTCGGGCCAGAGCTCCATCAGACGATCCATCAGCGGGCCTCCTCTCGCGCGATCTCGGTCACGTGGACGCGTTCCCCGATGGCCGCGAGGGCCCCATCGATCGCGGCGCTCTCGCCGCGGATCGCGAGCGTGAGATGCCCGAACGCGCGTCCGCGGATGTCGTTGATGCCGCCGTAGACGAGCTCGAAGTCCAACCCGGCCGCGGCCAGGTCGAGGAAGACCTGCGCCTGCGATGAGTCGCCGTCGCGGAACGAGAACGTGACGAGGCGGCCCTGGTGCCGCTCGCGCAGCACGGACAGCTCAGCCGGCGAGGGCACACCCTTGACGACGGTGCCCACGAACCGCTGCGACGCGGGGTTCTGCGGAGCGGAGAACACGTCGAAGACGTCGCCCTGCTCGATCACGCGCCCGCGCTCCATCACGGCGACCTTGGTGGCGATGGTCTGGATCACGTCCATCTCGTGCGTGATCACGACGATCGTGATGCCCTGCTCCTCGTTGACGCGCTTGAGCAGATCGAGCACCTCGTGCGTGGTCTGCGGGTCCAGCGCGCTGGTGGCCTCGTCGGCGAGCAGGATGGCCGGCCCTGTCGCGAGCGCGCGGGCGATGCCGACGCGCTGCTTCTGCCCTCCGGAGAGCTGCTCCGGGTAGGCCTTCGCCTTGTCGGAGAGACCGACGAAGGACAGCAGCTCGGTGACGCGCGCGTCGATGTCGGGCTTCTTCCAGCCCGCGAGCGTGAGCGGGTAGGCGATGTTCGCCCGCACGTTCCGCGAGGAGAAGAGGTTGAACTGCTGGAAGATCATGCCGATGCCGCCGCGGACCTTGCGCAGCTCGCTCTCTCGGAGGGCGGTGATGTCGACGCCGTCGACCAGGATCGTGCCGCTGGTCGCCGGCTCGAGGGCGTTGATCAGCCGCACGAGCGTGGACTTGCCCGCTCCGGAGTAGCCGATGATGCCGAACACGTCGCCCTTCTCGATCGAGAGGGTGACGTCGTCGACGGCGATGACCTCGCCGTCACCCGGCGTGCGGGACGGGTAGGCCTTCGACACGTTCGTCAGGCTCACGATCGGCATGTGCTGCTCCGGTCTGGATCTCGGGGGAATGACGAATCGGGTGACGCACGACGCGCCACCCGATTCTCTCGCATCAGGCGGGATTCCTCCCGCCCGCGCTCACTTCTGTGCTTCGGTGTCTTCCTGGACCTTCTTCAGCGAGGCGACCAGGTCCTCGACAGGCGTCTGGAGCGCCACCGCGGTGCCGCCCGACGACGAGAGCAGACCGGCCTGGACGGCCTCGTTGGTCTGGAAGATCTCGACCAGCTTCAGGTAGGTGGGGTTGTCGGCATCCTCGGCGCGAGCCGCGAAGATGTTGACGTAGGGCAGGGCGTTCGGGTCCTCCGGGTCGTCCTGCGCGATGGCGTCATCGGAGGTGAGACCGGCGTCTTCGATGAAGTCGTTGTTGATGATCGCCGCGGCGACATCGGGCAGCGAGGTCGGGATCAGGGCCGCCTCGAGCGCGGTGACCTTGACCTTGGACTTGGCCGTGTCGACATCGGCGAGGTCGGAGAAGATCGATCCGCCGCTCTTGAGCTCGATCAGACCGGCCGTCTGCAGCACCAGGAGGCCACGAGCCTGGTTCGTCGCGTCGTCGGGGACTGCGACGGTCTCGCCCTCGGGGATGCTGTCGACGTCGTCGTACTTGGTCGAGTAGAGACCGAGCGGGTAGATCGCGGTGGAGCCGATCGGGGTGAGGTCGGCACCCGCGTTCACGTTGTAGTCCGCGAGGTAGGCGATGTGCTGGAACTGGTTGAGGTCGATCTCGCCCTCGGTCAACGCCGGGTTGGGCTGCTCGTACGAGCCGAAGTCGACGAGCTCGACCGTGATGCCCTCTTCCGCGGCGGCATCGACGAACGGCTCCCACTGGTCGTCGCCCTTGTTGACGACGCCGATCTTGACGACCTCGGGCGTAGTCGATTCTCCGCTGCCGGAGCCGGCCTCGGACGATGCCGTGGCGCAGCCGGCGAGGGCGACGAAGAGCGGGACCGCGGCGAGCGCGGCGATGATGGACGTGGTACGGCGGGACATAGTGATGCGGGTTCCTCTCTCAGGGACTCGAATACGTTAGGCAGGCTCGGGCGCGGGCGCGGAATCGAGTCGTCACACAGCGTCACAGCCCGGCATACCGGTACTCAGAGGACCTCAGTCGAACTCTTCGATCCCCTGCAGACGCACCTGCTCCAGGTCGAGGCGCGCCGAGATCCTGCGCACCACCAGGTCGTCGACGGTGCCGGAGCGGCGCAGCCCGAGCAGCACCTCGCGTTTGCGGTCGAGCATGGCCAGCTTCAGGCGGGTGTGCTCCTCGTGGCGGATGAGCGGCGACCGCTGCATCACGTCGACATCGGCGGAGGTGGCGATCATCTGGAGGGTGGTTCCGTCGCCGCCATCCGTCGACGAGGGCAGAGCGCCCCCGCTGCCGAGGTTCTCCTCGACGCCGCCGCCGGCGCCGAGTGGGTCGGGCTCGTCGAGCATCTCATCGAGCGCGTCCGCCTCGGCGTCGACGATGGCCTGTTCACGGGCGAGGGCCCTCGCGTTCGCGAACTCGAGCATCATGTAGCCCTCGCTGCGCACCCGATCGCGCACCTCCTGGCCGATGCCGTGCTCCGCGGCGAGGTCGTCGAGCGCCGCCAGGGCGGCTCCCGAGATCGCCCGCTCGGCCAGCTCGTACTCCTCGTCGTCGGCATGGTCGACGGGGATGCGCGCCCAGCGCACGAGCGCGGGCAGGAGCGGGCCCTGCACGAGCAGGCTGAGCAGGATGACTCCGGCGGTGACGAACACGACCTCGTCACGGCCGGCGGCATCCGGTCCGTCGGCGATCGTCGCCGGCACCGACAGGGCGATCGCGAGCGACACCGCCCCGCGCATACCGGCGACCGTGGACACGAGGCGGGCACGCGAGCGGACCCCTCTGGGCGGCGGGGGCGCGGAGGACCGCTGGAAGGGCACGCTGAGCAGCTGGAACAGGTACCGGACGACGAGCAGTGTGACCCACACTGCCAGCGTCACCAGCACCAGGCGTCCGATCGCCGCCGCGGAGATCTCGTGCACGACGTACTGCACCTCGAGCCCGATGAGCACGAACAGGGCGCCGTTGAGCAGGAAGACCCCGAACGGCCAGGCCGCATCGGTCTGCCGGCGCGACGAGGCGGTCGTGACGCGTGGCGAGACGTAGGCCACGATGAGCCCGGCGACGACGACCGCGAGCACTCCGGACGCATGCGCGATCTCGGCGAGCAGGAATGCGGTGAACGGGATCAGCAGGAGGGCGACGTTGATCACCATGGTCGAGGAGACGCGGCTGAGCAGCACGTAGCCGAGTGCGGCGATCACGGTGCCGGCCGCGATACCGCCGACGTACGAGACCAGCACCGTCCAGGTGACCGACCAGGGTGTGATCTGGCCGCCGACCGCGAGAGAGACCGCGATCGCGTAGAGCACCAGCGCGGTGCCGTCGTTGGTGAGGCTCTCCGCCTTCAGCTTCATGAACATGCGTCGAGGCAGCAGCCGCCCGAGCGCGGCCACGGCGGTGGCATCCGGCGGGGCGACCGCAGCACCCAGGATGAGGGCGATCTCCCACGGCATCCCGAACAGCACGCCGATACCGGCCACCGCGAAGGCCGACGCGACGACCAACAGCGTGCTCATCGGCAGGATGTAGCGGAAATCGCGGCGGATGGCGCGCAGGGATGTCGTTAGGCTCTCCCAGAACAGCATCACCGGCAGGAACAGCAGCAGCACCGTCTCCGGCGGCAGCTGCACCTCGCGGAGCGCCGGGACGAACCCGAGCGCGAGTCCGAAGATGACCAGCACCAGCGGCAGCGCGAGACGGATGCGGGGCGCCAGCAGCGCCCCCGCGAGAATCGTCAGCCCGAGCAGGACCGTGACCTCGAGACCTTCCATGTGTACCTCCCGGATGCCGCAGGATCGTGCCGTGCGACACCGGATGGCGTCAGGCCCCGCCCAGAGCACAGCGCATCGCACTGCCACCGTATTCCCAGGAAGGGGGGAGCAACAGACCCCCTCGCGGGGGAATGGGTCAGCCGAGCTCTTCGGTCAGCTCGAACCAGCGCAGTTCCAGCTCGCCGATCTCGTCCTGCTGCGCGCTGATCTCCTTCATCCGGGCGCCCAGGCCCTCGAAGTCCGACTGGTCGTGCTCCGCGAGCGCGTGCTTGGCCTTGTCCACTTGCTGCGTCAGCTTCTCGATGCGGCGCTCCAGTGCGGAGATCTCCTTCTGCGCCGACCGGAGAGCGGCCCCGTCGAGACCTGCGGACTTCGTCGTGTTGACGGCCGTCTGCGACTTCGCTGGCGCCGCATCCTGCAGCTGTCGCAGCCGCAGGTACTCGTCCACGCCGCCAGGCAGGTGTCGCAGCCGACCGTCGAGGATCGCATACTGCTGATCCGTGACGCGCTCCAGGAAGTAGCGGTCGTGGCTGACGACGAGCAGCGTGCCGGACCACGAGTCGAGGAGGTCCTCGATCGCGGAGAGCATGTCGGTGTCGAGATCGTTGGTGGGCTCGTCGAGGATCAGCACGTTCGGCTGATCGAGCAGCACCAGCAGCAGCTGCAGGCGGCGCTGCTGTCCACCCGAGAGATCCTTGACCGGGGTGGAGAGCTGCGCGGAATCGAAGCCGAGCCGTTCGAGGAGCTGACCGGGCGTGAGCTCCTGCGCCTTGGCGCCCGTCCCCATCGTGTATGAGGTGCGCAGCCGCGAGATCACGACGCGCACGGGCTCGCGCCGCACGTCCTCGAGCTCGTCGAGACGCTGGGTGAGGGTCTTGACCTTCACCGTCGTCCCCCGCTTGACGCGGCCGACCGTGGGCTCGACGGTGCCGGAGATGAGTCCGAGGAGCGTGGACTTGCCTGCACCGTTGACGCCGAGGATGCCGGTGCGCTCGCCGGGAGCGATCCGCCACTCGACGTCGCGCAGAACGGTCTTCTCTCCGCCTTCGGGCGTGGGGTAGGTCACCCCGACGTCGAGCAGGTCGACGACATCCTTGCCCAGGCGGGAGACCGCGAGAGACTGCAGGGACACCTTGTCGCGGATCTCAGGGACGTCGGCGATGAGCTCGTTGGCCGCATCGATGCGGAACTTGGGCTTGGCCGTGCGCGCCGGGGCGCCACGGCGCAGCCAGGCGAGCTCCTTCTTGGCGAGGTTCTGACGCTTCGCCTCGGTGGCCGACGCCATGCGATCGCGCTCGACACGCTGCAGGATGTAGGCCGCGTATCCGCCCTCGAAGGGCTCGACGATGCGGTCGTGCACCTCCCAGGTCTCGGTGCAGATCTCGTCGAGGAACCAGCGGTCGTGGGTGACGACCAGCAGAGCGCCCGAGTTCGGCGACCAGCGCTTCTTCAGGTGTCCGGCGAGCCAGGTGATGGCCTCGACGTCGAGGTGGTTGGTCGGCTCGTCGAGCGCGATCACGTCCCAGTCGCCGGTGAGGAGCTTGGCGAGCGAGACGCGACGGCGCTGTCCACCGCTGAGCGAGCCGATCTCGGCATCCCAGGGCAGGTCGCGGAGCAGCCCGTCGATCACGTCGCGGACGCGCGGATCCCCCGCCCACTCGTACTCCGGGGTGTCGCCGACGACCGCGGCACTGATCGTGAGGTCGTCGCTGAGGGTGTCGGCCTGGGACAGCACGCCGATCGTGGTGCCGCCGCGCACGGTGACTCGTCCGGAGTTGGGTTCCTTGAGACCCGCGAGCATCCCGAGCAGGCTCGACTTGCCGTCGCCGTTGCGGCCGACGATGCCGATCCGATCCCCCTCCTCGATCCCGAGGGTCACGGAGTCGAAGACGACCCTGGTCGGATATTCGAGATGAAGGGACTCTGCCCCGAGAAGATGTGCCATGTCACTCCCCAGGGTAGTCGCGCGGGACTGGGCGTTCGCCCGCGGGGGCCGCCCGGAACGCTCCTGGAGCGCGGATCGCGGTGGCGCACGCGCTGCCACATCATCTTCGAATGTCGGTGGTCGGTGGTGGACTGTGTTCATGGCCGACCTGCTCGACGCGAACGACTCCCAGATGGCGATACTCGCCGATCTGGTCGCCGGGCTGCAGGCGGCGGAGGAGACCATCAGCGGAATGCTGGCTGCCCGCGACGGCATGCTCGCGATGGCGTCGCGGTTGGCGATCGACATCGCCAGACAGGCGGACCACCCCGACTACGGCGACATGGCGACGCGCGCAGTGGCCGCCGAGATCGGTGCCGCACAACGCGTGAGCGATCGCACGATCGAACGTCGGATGGCCGCGGCGTCTCGCCTCGTGACCGATCTGCCCGACGTGTGGGCGGCGCAGGGCGCCGGGCGCATCACCGCCGCGCATACGCGGGTCATCGTCGAGGCGGGAGCGCATCTCGATGATCCCCTCGACCGCGCGGCCTACGCGGCCGCAGTCCTCGTGATCGCAGAAGTAGAGTCGCCGAACCGCCTGCGTCGCCATGCGCGCAGGATCGCTGAGCAGTTCCAGGCACGGTCGCTGACGCAGCGTCATCGCGACGCGCGCGACAACCGACGCGTCTGGGTGAACGACCTCGATGACGGGATGTCCGAGCTGGGCGTGCAGGGGCCGTCGACGCTCATCCACGGCATGTACGTCCGCCTGTCGCAGATGGCGCACCGCGTGCATGAGGAGAACGCCCGTGCCGCGAAGGAACGGAAGGCGACGGATGCTCGCGCTGCGTCGGACGATCGCTCCGCCGATCCCTCCCTCGAGTCTTCCCCCGACCCTTCCCTCGTGTCATCCCCCGAGTCTTCCCCCGAGTCTTCCCCCGAGTCTTCCCCCGAGTCTTCCGACGAGCCCATCGACGACCGCACGGTCGACCAGCTGCGCGCGGACCTGCTCGCAGATCTCGTGCTCACCGGCGCACCGACCGGGCACGACTCGGAAGACGCGCTCCTCGGTGCCGTCCGCGCACACGTGGAGGTGACCGTGCCGGTGATGACCTTGATGGACACGCGCGGATCGCAGGCACACCTGCCACCGGCAGAGCTCGACGGTCGCTGCCCGATCGACGCCGACACCGCGCGCAGGATCGCCGGGTCTGTCGTGGGATGGGAGCGGGTTCTGACCCACCCGATCAGCGGAGCACTACTCGCCGTCGACCGATATCGGCCAGGCGATCAACTGAAGCGACATCTCCGGGCGAGGGATCAGCGCTGCCGATTCCCGACGTGCGGTCTTGCGGCACGCACCTGCGACATCGACCACAACCATGCCGCGGCCGAGGGCGGGCCGACCTGCGACGACAATCTCGCGCACTTCTGCCGGCGACATCACATGATGAAGCACCACTCCCCCTGGCAGGTTCAGCAGAAGCTGAGCGGCGTCCTCGAATGGAGGAGCCCGACGGGCGAGGTGTACATCGACCGACCGCCTGCGCAGAACACGGTGCGGTTCACGCCCGGCGAGTTCGAGACCACACAGTTCGATACCACCGAATCGGCGCCCGTGCCGTTCTGAGATCGCCCGGGGAGCGGTCTCCAACGGCTCCCGTCCGACCTAAACTCGACGGGTGTCATGGAATCGCCGAGTGTTCTCCCTCTCGCTAGACGATCGCAAGGCGAAGCTGGTCCGGTCGAGAAGGCATTCCGACCGCTACGAACTCAGCGTCGACGGCATCCCGCAATCCGTCGTCTCGATGACCGAGCCCACCAGGCTCGAGTACGCCTACACCCAGCACATCGCCCGCGCGATGGACGCCGCCGCCGAGCCCGGCGCACCGCTGTTCACCGTGCATCTGGGCGCCGGAGCACTCACGCTGGCACGGTACGTCGAGGCCACGCGCGCCGGATCACCTCAACTCGTGGTCGAGTTCGAGCCCGAGCTCTACGCCGCAGTCATCGCCGCGCTGCCCCTGCCTCCCGGCGCTGACGTGCGAGTCATCTTCGGTGATGCACGGGCGGTCGCAGACGCGGAGCTTCCTGATGAGGAGTGGGTGGACGCACGCTTCACCGTCGTCGATCTCTGGGATGCCGCCGTCATCCGGCATCGCGTGGCCAGCCAGGAGTTCTACCGCCGGGTCGCCGCACGCTCCGCCGCATCCGGCGTCGTCGCAGTGAACCTGCTCGACGGGCATCCCTTCGAGTACTCACGGCGACAGGCGGCCACCCTGCGATCCGTGTTCGAACATGTGGCCGTCGTGCTCGACGCAGAACCCGAAGACGATGAAGGACCGCTCGGCAACGTCGTCGTCTTCGCGAGCGATGAGCCGCTGGAAATCGTCATGACCCCCGAGCTCCTCGGCACCCCGCGCCCACCGCTTCTCCACGACGGCCAGCTGACGTCGTGGATCGCGGGAGCGCGCATCATGACCGACGCCGACGGCACCGACTCCCCCGACCCCGACGACCCGCTCTGGAACTAGCGCGTCGCGCGACCACCCCTTTCTCCCGAGAACGCGCATTTCTCCTGAGAACGCGAACGAGCCGCCCGGAACCCGAAGGTCCGGACGGCTCGTGGTGCGCCCTCGACGAGGGCTGGTGCTGCTTACTGGAACGACTTCACGATCTCGAGAAGGCTCGGCACGTTGGCGTATGCGTCAGCCGCGTTCGCCTTCGTGACGATGATCGGCTCCAGCAGGTAGGCCGGAACGACCTTCTTGCCGTTGTCGTAGGACTCGGTGTCGTTGACGTCGACCTTCTCGCCCTTCTGCAGCTGACCGACCATCTTGATCGACTGCTCGACGAGCAGCGTGGTGTCCTTGTTGATCGTGGAGTACTGGATGCCCTCCATGATCGACTTGACCGACTCGACCTCGGAGTCCTGACCCGTGACGACCGGAACCGGCTTGCCGGCACCCTGCACCGAGGTGATGATGGCGCGAGCGAGGGTGTCGTTCGGGGAGAGGACGCCGTCGAGCGTCTCGGAGCTGTAGGTCGACGTGAGGATGGAGTCCATACGACGCTGCGCGTTCTCCGGCTTCCATCCCTCGGTCGCCGTCTGCGCGATCTCGGTCTGGCCCGAAACGACCTTCAGCGTGCCATCGTCGATCTTCGGCTGGAGGACCTTCATCGCGCCGTCGAAGAACACGGCGGAGTTCGCGTCATCCGGGGAACCGGAGAACAGCTCGATGTTGTACGGCGCATCGTGACCGGCGCGCTCGGCGAGTCCATCGAGCAGAGCCTGACCCTGCAGCTCGCCGACCTTGAAGTTGTCGAACGCGACGTAGTAGTCGACGGCCTCGGTGTTCTCGATCAGACGGTCGTACGCGATGACGGTGACGCCGGCGTCGCGGGCTGCCTCGACCTGCGTTGTCAGCTGCTTGCCGTCCTTCGCTCCGATGATGATGACCTTCGCACCACCGGTGACCATCGCCTGGATCTGGTTCTGCTGCTCGGCGACCGTGTTGCTGGCCGGTGCGTACTGGACGTCGGCCTTGAAGCCGGCCTTCTCGAGGCCGTCCGTGAACAGCTGACCGGCGAGGACCCAGTTCTCCGAGGTCTTGTCCGGGAGGGCGACACCGATCGTGGCGTCAGCGGCGAAACCCTTGGCGGTCTCCTCCCCTGCTCCGGAACCGGTACCACCGCGCTCCGAGGAGCAACCGGTGAGGGCGAATGCGCCCGCGACGACAAGCGCTGTCGCCGACAGAAGAATCTTCTTCATGTGATCTCTTTCTCTGGTGTGTGAAGGTCTCGTCGCGCGTGCGGCACGCGGCTCGACCCCTACTTTCCGCGCGTCTCGTCGACGGCGGGGGCTTCGTACTTCTGGCTGGTGGGGTAATTCGCCTTCGGATCGAAGGTCGCGAGCGCCGGGTCCTCCTTGCGGCCGAAGCGGCGCGTCATGAACCCGATGATCGAGGGACGGCCCTGCTGCTTGTTCCAGACGTCGACACCGACCGCGAACAGGAGCACGAGGCCCTTGATCATCGAGACGACGTCGGCGCCCTGCCCGAGCAGAGCCAGGCCGTTGTTCAGGAACGCCATCACGAGACCACCGATGATCGAGCCGATGACGGTTCCGATACCACCCGAGACGGCGGCGCCACCGATGAAGACCGAGGCGATCGCGTCGAGCTCCCAGCCGTTGCCGTCCTGCGGACCCGATGCGGTGGCACGGGAGACGTAGATCATGCCGGCGAGGGCGGCGAGGACCGACATGTTCATCATGACGAAGAAGTCGACCCAGCGGTCCTTGACGCCCGACAGGCGAGCCGCCTGGCGGTTGCCGCCGACGGCGTAGATGTGACGGCCGAACACCGTGTTGTTCGTGATGAAGGTGTACAAGATCACCAGGAGCAGCAGGATCACGCCCGAGATCGGGAAGCTGGTGCCCTCACGCCCGGTGGCGAACAGCCATCCGGCGATCAGGATGACGACCGAGATCAGGATCACCTTGGTCGTGCTGACCCAGGCGGGCGCCATCTCGGAGCCCATCTTGCGCTGGGCCCGACGCAGGCGGATCTCGGAGATCACGATCCACGCGACGCCGATCAGCGCGAGCACCATGGTCAGCACGTTGAACGGGACCGGGATGAACGACAGCTCCGGCAGGTAGCCCGCGCCGATGATCTTGAAGCCATCGGGCACCGGCACCGACTGCGAGTCGCCGACCCACTGGTTCGCACCGCGGAAGAACAGCATGCCGGCGAGCGTCACGATGAACGCGGGCACCCCGACATAAGCGACCCAGAACCCCTGCCAGGCGCCGACCAGCACGCCGACACCGAGTCCGAGCAGGATCGCGAGCGGCCAAGGGAGATCCCAGTCCGCCATCGCCTTGGCCACGATGATGCCGGTGAACGCCGCCACGGAACCGACCGACAGGTCGATGTGGCCCATGATGATGACCATCACCATGCCGATCGCGAGGATCAGGATGTAGGAGTACTGGTTGACGACGTTGATCAGGTTGCCGGACGAGAGCGTCAGTCCCTGCCCCTTGAAGATCCAGGTCAGCACCTGGAACACGACCAGGATGACGACGAGGCTGCCGAGGATGCTGAACTGGCGCAGCGTCGACTGCCCGCCCCCGAACATCTTCGTGATGTCCTTGAAGTGGAAGCCGCGCTTCGCGGTGGTCGATTCGGTGGTCATGCGGATGCTTTCTGGGTCGCGGAGGTCATGCTGCGCATGAGGGCCTCGGGTGTCGCCTGTTCGGTCGGGATGCAGTCGGTGACCCGACCTTCGAAGACGGTGTAGATGCGGTCGGAGATGCCCAGCAGCTCGGGCAGCTCGCTGGAGATGACGATGACGCCCTTGCCCTGAGCGGCGAGCTCGTTGATGATCGCGTAGATCTCGTACTTCGCTCCGACGTCGATGCCGCGGGTGGGCTCGTCGAGGATGAGCAGGTCGGGATCGGTGAACATCCACTTCGCCAGCACGACCTTCTGCTGGTTGCCGCCCGAGAGCTTGCCGACGCCCTCCTCCACGGACGGGGTCTTGATGCGCAGCGCCTTGCGGTACTGCTCGGCGATCGCGTACTCCGCACGGGGATCGACGACGCCGCGTCGGGCGATCTTCGAGAGCTTCGCGGAGACGGTCGCGCGTTTGATCGTGTCGAGGAGGTTGAGGCCGAGCACCTTGCGGTCCTCGCTCACGTAGGCCAGGCCGTGCTTGATCGCCGCTGCCACGTCCGGCAGCACGATCTCCTGCCCGTCCTTGACCATGGACCCCGAGAGGTAGGTGCCGTAGGAACGACCGAAGATGCTCATCGCGAACTCGGTACGCCCCGCACCCATGAGGCCGGCGATGCCGACGACCTCGCCGCGGCGGACGTTGATGTTCGAGCCCTTGACGACCATGCGCTCGGACACGGTCGGGTGCTGCACCCACCAGTCCTTGACCTCGAAGAACACCTCGCCGATCTCGGGGGTGCGGTCGGGGTAGCGGCTCTCGAGCGAGCGGCCGACCATGCCGCGGATGATGCGGTCCTCGTTGATCTCGCCGCGTGAGATGTCGAGCGTCTCGACCGTGCGGCCGTCGCGGATGATCGTGATCTCGTCGGCGATCTGCTCGATCTCGTTGAGCTTGTGGCTGATCATGATCGACGCGATGCCCTTGGCCTTGAGACCGAGGATCAGATCGAGCAGATGCTGCGAGTCGTTCTCGTTGAGCGCGGCGGTCGGCTCGTCGAGGATGAGGAGCTTGACGTCCTTGTTCAGTGCCTTCGCGATCTCGATCAGCTGCTGCTTGCCGACGCCGAGCGTCTTGATCTGCGCATCGGGGTCTTCGTTCAGGCCGACGCGGGCGAGCAGCTCGATCGCGCGCTGCTTCTGGGCCTGCCAGTCGATGCGGCCCAGGTGGCGGATCTCGTTGCCGAGGAAGATGTTCTCGGTGACCGAGAGCTCCGGGATCAGCGCGAGCTCCTGGTGGATGATCGCGATACCGGCTTGCTCGCTCGCCGCGATGTCGCGGAAGCGCTGCTCCTCGCCGTACAGCAGGATCTCGCCGTCGTAGCTCCCGTAGGGGTAGACGCCCGACAGGACCTTCATCAGGGTCGACTTGCCTGCGCCGTTCTCGCCGCAGATGGCGTGGATCTCGCCGGCGCGCACGGTGATCGACACCTCGGAGAGGGCCTTCACTCCCGGGAACTCCTTGGTGATGCTGCGCATCTCCAAGATCGGGCCTGACACGGTCGGCAACGTTGCTGTGGTGCTCACGGATCTTCCTCGCGACGTGCGGTCACCTTCGATGTGACCGTTCACATTTGTAACATCGTGCATTGGGGACGGGACCATGTCAAGTCCGGTCGGCGATTTCGTGTCGTTACCGTGACCCGGACGACTCGCGCAGGCGCAGCGTCGTCTGCAGGGGCCCGAACGCCGGCACCGGCTCGTCCCGGATCTGTGCGAGCAGGATCTTGACGGCTCTGCGCCCGAGCTCCGGGAAGTCCTGATGCACGGTCGTCAACGTGGGCGCGACGTGTGCCGCGACCGGCACATCGTCGAAGCCGACGACGCTCACGTCTTCCGGCACCCGGATCCCAGCGTCGCGGAATCCATGCAGCAGGCCGATCGCCATCAGATCGTTGGCCGCGAACACCGCGGTGAAGTCCCGCCTTCGCGAGAGCTCCTGCCCCGCGAAGTAGCCGAAGTCTGCAGACCAGTCGCCACGGATCGGCGGGAACGTGGGCAGGTCGGCCTCGCGCAGCGCGTCGAGATAGCCGCGCATCCGCGACTCCGCCTCGATCCAGTCCTGCGGTCCGGCCAGGTGCAGGATGTCGCTGTGCCCGAGCCCGATCAGGTGCTCGGTCGCCGCTCGCGCGCCCGCGACCTGATCAGCGGAGAGACTGATCCCGTCCGACCCGGATGCGGTCTGGAGACTCACGAACGGCAGCGAGACGGCCATCCCCCGCAGCACATGGAACACGCGCACCTGCGGAGCGAGCACGACGATCCCGTCGACCTGCTCCCTGGCCAGTTGACGCACGGCACTGCCGATCGCCTCCGGCGTCGTCGCCGAGAGGTTGAGCGTCGAGACCGAGTACCCCTCTTCGCGCGCCGCGTCCTCGATGCTCGCGATGGACGATGTGGGGCCGAACTCGCCGATCGTCGCCGAGAGGATGCCGAGCATGTTGGACTTGCTCGTCACCAGCGCTCTGGCGGCGAGGTTCGGGCGGTAGTCCAGCACGGCGATCGCATCGAGGACCTTGGCTTTGGTCTCCGGGCGGATGCTGGCATGATCGTTCAGCACGCGCGAGACCGTCTGGTGAGAGACCCCGGCGAGCCGTGCGACGTCGCGGATGCTCGGCATCCGCGCACGCTCAGAGGCGCTGGACATCGCAGCCTCCTTGCATGTGCACGGTCACATCGTTACTTCATTATGTACGCCGGAAGCGTGGATCGCACACCGGGGCAGGGAAAGGCGTGAACGCCACCGACTAGCACATCGAAAAGAGAAACCCGGCGTGACCCGGCGGTTGTCGCTAGAATGGCGAGTACCCAGCGGGCGTTTCCAGCCCCGCACCCGATGAACGCTCGCCTGAGGAGGGACTCAACTTCGTCCTGGCCGGCCGTCGAGCGTATGGCGACAGGACAAGGCCATGAGCTCCCCCAGAAGAGCATCTATGACTCTCACCGCCGGAATGATCCTCTGCGCAGGCATTCTCGCGGCCACCCTCACCACCACCGACCCCGAATGGTGGGAACTGTACTTCAGCCGACTCGGCATGACCGGCGACCTCTCGGCGACGCTGTTCAACGGCGGCCTGATCGCCGCGGGCGTGGTCATCACGGCCTCGGCGATGATGATGAGGATCTGGCTCATCAGCACGCCGCTGATCGCCGAGGCGAAGTACCGACACGCCGCCCGCGCGGTGCCGTTCTTCGTGGCGACTCTCGGCATGAGCCTCGGAGCGATCGGCGTCTTCCCGCTGTCGGTCGACAAGGCAGCGCACGACAACTCGTCGATGCTCATGCTCTCGTCCTTCGCCTGCCTGCTGATCGTGCACCGTATCTTCCTGCGCCAGCTCTCCCCGATGCTGACCCGCCTCGCTGCCATCTCGGGCGTGACGATGGTGGCGAGCATGGCGGCGATGACGCAGGGATGGATCAATCTCACCCTGTTCGAGGCGATCGGTTTCACCGTGATCCTGACGTGGGTGCACCTGCTCGAGGTGCAGCTGCGAAGCCTCGCTCCGGCATTCATCTGGAGACGCTCAGCAAACTCACAGCGATTTTCCTTGTCCCCCATTTGGGGGACAAGCAAAGTGGCGCTATTGTCTATTCAGTAGCTGGGGCTACAAGGCGGAGCATCTGGGGTGCGAAGCCGAACGCAGTGAGGCAGAGCAGCCACGTCCCTTGTGGTGAGCACCCTCTCGAGTACCGGTTGGGGAATCGGATGACTCGAGAGGGGCTGCCCGCTCCGACTCCTGAAGATCGTCACACGACGATGCGAGCGCCCGGCACCGGGCCATGCACATGCAGCGCTTCATGCCCGGAGCGCCGCAGCGCCGTCTGCACATCCTGCGCCGCCTCGGGATCGGCGCACAGCAACGCGATCGTCGGCCCGGAGCCCGAGACGATCCCCTGCAGCGCACCGGCGCGGATTCCGATGTCGATCGTCTCCGCCAGGTCGGGACGCTCAGAGAGCGCCGCCGCCTGCAGGTCGTTGTACAGCGTGTCCGCCAGTTGCGCGGGATCTCCGGATCGCAGTGCTTGGAGCACGGGGATCGGTACGTCGAGCGACATCGGCGGATCATCGGCGAGGGCGCCTTCCTCCTCGCGCAGGAGATCGAGCCGCCCGTAGACCACGGGCGTGGAAAGGCCGTGCTCGCTGGTGACCAGCACCCAGTCGAACCGGCCACGCGCCAGAGCGGGGTTGAGCTGGTCACCACGCCCCGTGCCCACGGCCGTGCCGCCGTGCAGCGCGAACGGCACGTCTGCGCCGAGCCGCGAAGCGAGCTCGTGCATCCGCGCGGCTGACAGGCCGGTGCCCCACAGCGCGTCGCACGCGACGAGTGCCGCCGCCGCATCCGCCGACCCTCCGCCCATTCCGCCGGCGACCGGGACGCGCTTGCGGATCTCGAGCGCGACCCCGCCGGGGTACTCGGTCGCCGCAGCCAGGAGCTTCGCTGCCCGCATCGCGAGGTTGCGATCGTCCAGCGGCACCTCGTCGACGTCATCGACGCCCGAGACCGTCAGCGAGAAGTCGTCCGCGTGACGGGCGATCACGTCCTCGTAGAGCGACACCGCCTGGAAGACCGTCGCGAGCGCGTGATAGCCGTCGTCATGGCGACCGCCGACCCCCAGATAGACGTTGATCTTCCCGGGGGCGCGCACGTGCACGGACTCGGTCGTCGCGGCGATGCTCATGATCGGATGTCCGTCACAGCTCCGAGGACTTCGCCCACAGGTTCACGTCGATCGCACCCGAGAGCTCGTCGATGCGCGTGAGCTCCTCCTTCGTGAACGCGGGGCCGTTCACCGCCGCGATGTTCTCATCGAGCTGCGAAGGACGCGAGGCGCCGATCAGCGCCGAGGCGACGACCGGGTTGCGCAGCGTCCACTGCAGCGCCAGCTGCGCGAGGGACTGCCCGCGCTCGCGGGCGACGTCGTTGAGCGACCGCAGCGTCTGCAGGGCTTCATCGCTGAGCCTTCCCTCCGGCATCGAACCGCGCTTCTGCGCGCGCTCAGCGGTGCCGTCGCCGAGGTACTTGTCGGTCAGCAGCCCCTGCGCCAGCGGCGTGAAGGCGATCGCGCCGAGGCCGTGCGTCTGGAGCGAATCGGTCAGCCCGTCCTCGATCCAACGGTTGAGGATCGAGTACGCGGGCTGGTGGATGATGAGCGGCGTACCGAGCTCCGCGGCCACGGCCACGGCCTCCTCCGTGCGCTCCGCGCTGTACGAGGAGATGCCGACGTAGAGGGCCTTGCCCTGGCGCACCAGGGTGTCGAGCGCTGCCACGGTCTCGGCGATCGGCGTCACGGGGTCGACCCGGTGCGAGTAGAAGATGTCGACGTAGTCGAGGCCCATGCGGGTCAGCGACTGCTCGGCGCTCGCGAGGATGTACTTGCGGCTGGCGAAATCACCGTAGGGTCCCGGCCACATGTCCCAGCCGGCCTTCGACGAGATGATCAGCTCGTCGCGGTACGGCCGGAAGTCCTCGGCGAAGATGCGGCCGAAGTTCTTCTCGGCCGAGCCGTAGGGCGGGCCGTAGTTGTTCGCCAGGTCGAAGTGCGTGATGCCGCGGTCGAAGGCGTGGCGCAGCAGCGCGCGCTGGTTGTCGAGCGGGATGTTGTCGCCGAAGTTCCACCACAGTCCGAGCGAGATCGGGGGCAGGTACAGACCGGATGAGCCGACCTGACGGTAGGCGAACTGCTGATAGCGGCTCGCCTCCGCAGTGTACGGACGATGCAGCTCGGGGACGTCGGGGCTGAAGCGCGAAGACTCGGTCACCGTGCCAGGTTAGTCGGTGATGCCGGCCTCATCGAGCGATGTGGCGTTCTGAGCGATGCGGTGGTAGTCCTCGACCGTGAGATCCTCGCCGCGCGCGGTGGGGGCGACGCCGGCCGCGATGAGCACCTCGGACGCCGCCGCCGAGCTGCCGAAGAGACCGGACAGCGCCTGACGCAGCATCTTCCGACGCTGGTTGAACGCGGCATCCACGATCCGGAACGTGCGGCGACGCTCTTCCTCACTGCCGCGCTCTCCCGCGGAGCGATCGAACCCGACCAGCAGGCTGTCGACGTTCGGCACCGGCCAGAAGACCTGACGCGACACCGTGCCGGAGAGCTTCCACTCTCCGTACCAGGCCGCCTTCACGCTCGGTGAGCCGTAGATCTTCGAGCCGGGCGTGGCGGCGAGGCGTTCGGCCACCTCGGCCTGCACCATCACCACGCCGCGCTGCAGATAGTCGAAGTTCTCCAGGAAGTGCAGGAGCACAGGAACGGACACGTTGTACGGGAGGTTGGCGACCAGCACGGTCGGCTCGCCCGGGAGCTCCGTGATGCGCAGCGCATCGGCATCGACCACCGTGAGCCTCTCGGGCGCGACGCCGTGCTCGACCGCGGTCTGTGCGAGGCGGGCGGCGAGGCGGTGGTCGATCTCGACGGCCGTGACCGAGGCCCCGGTCTCGAGGATCGCGAGGGTGAGGGAGCCGAGTCCTGGTCCGACCTCGACCGCGCGTTCGTGCGGCTGCACGCGGGCGGCCTGCACGATCTTGCGGACGGTGTTCGCGTCGGTGACGAAGTTCTGGCCCAGCTTCTTGGTGGGAGTGACGTCGAGCTCGGCGGCGAGGCGGCGGATCTCGGTGGCGCCGAGCAGGGTGACGGTCATCCCCCCATTCTCGCCTATCCGCGGGAGCGTCCCCGCGCACGTCATCCGCGACTTCCACGTCACGAAATGCACCGTCACGCGTCGTGTGAGGTGAACAGGGCGAATCCCGTCGTCCCTGCGACCCCGTTCCCGAGAGGACCACTCCGTGCACCCCGAGAAGACGACGCGAGACGCGGCCGCCGACCGCCCGAGAGGGCTGGTGCGACCGACCACCGTCCGAAGCGCCGCGTGGGCGCTCCCTGTGATCGCCGCCGCCCTCGCATCTCCGTCGAGCGGTCACCTCGGCCCCCGCGGCGTGCTGACGCAGGAACCCTGAGCGCACGGCGGCCGGAGACTCTCCGGTGTCGGAGGCCGCCGCTACTGTGAACGGATGCCTTCCGTCGGTGAACTCCTCGCGCCCCGCCGCCTGGGGAGGGATTTCCGCTGGTTGCTGGCGTCGTCGTGGACGAGCAACGTCGGCGACGGCGTCGCGCTGGCCGCCGCCCCGCTGCTGATCGCGTCGATGACCTCTTCTCCGCTGCTGGTGGCCTCCGGGGCGATCCTGCAGTTCCTGCCGTGGCTCGTGTTCGGTCTGCACGCCGGCGCCATCGCCGACCGGTTCGACCGGCGGCGTCTGGTGATGCTGGCGAACGCCGCCAGGGCGATCGTGCTCCTCGCGCTCTGCGTGTTCCTGATCACCGGCACCGCGAACATCGTCATCGTGCTCGCCGTGGCGTTCCTCTACGGCACAGCCGAGGTCTTCGTCGACACGGCGGGCAGCACGCTCTTGCCGATGCTCGTGAAACCCGCCGACCTCGGCATCGGGAACGCGCGCCTGCAGGCCGGATACCTCGTCGCGAACCAGTTCGCAGGGCCGCCACTGGGAGCGTTCCTGTTCGCTGCCGGCACTGCCTGGCCCTTCCTGCTCGAGGTCGTGTGCGTGAGCCTGGCCGTGATGCTGGTCTCCCGCATGGCGAGAACGCCGGTGCCTCCCCGCCCTGACACGAGAGACGGGGCTCCACTGCCGCATCCGCCCGTGCACACCGACATCGCCGAAGGCCTGCGCTGGCTCTGGCGCAACCCGCCGGTGCGCATGCTGGTGCTGATCATCCTGCTCTTCAACGTGACCTGGGCGGCTCCCTGGGGCGTGCTGGTTCTCTATGCGACAGAGCATCTGCACATGGGGGCGGTCGGATACGGCGCCCTCACCACCGCCTCCGCCGTGGGCGGGCTGCTGGCGACGGTGAGCTTCGGATGGCTGGAGCGGCACGTCTCCTTCGCGACCCTCATGCGCGTGGTGCTGTCGTTGGAGGTGCTGATGCACCTGGCCTTCGCTCTCACGACCGTGGGGTGGGTGGCGCTCGTGATCATGTTCGTGTTCGGCGCCTACGCCTTCGTCTGGGGCACGATCTCCACCACCGTCCGTCAGCGGCTCGTACCGGCGGCGCTGCAGGGGCGCGTCGCATCCGTGAACATGGTCGGAGTGTTCGGCGGCCTGGTGATCGGCCAGGCGCTCGGCGGTGTGATCGCCGAGATCTGGGGGCTCACGGCGCCCTGGTGGTTCGCTTTCGTCGGGGCGGCGCTGACGCTGCTCTTCGTCTGGAAGCCGATCTCGCAGATCGTCAGCGCGGCACCGGTGGAAGCCGCTCAGTCCTCGAAGGAGCCGTAGACCCGCAGGGTGTTCGCGGCGAGCTGCGCCGAGAGCTCATCGACGTCGATCCCGAGCTCCGCGGCCATGAACCGCACCGTGATCGGCACGAGGTAGGGGGCGTTCGGCCGCCCACGTAGCGGCACCGGGGTCAGGAACGGCGCATCGGTCTCGACCAGGATGCGCTCGAGTGGGGTGACCGCGAGCGCGTCACGCAGGTTCTGCGCGTTCTTGAAGGTCACGTTGCCGGCGAACGACAGGTGATATCCGGCATCCGCGCAGACCTTCGCCATGGCGTCATCCCCGGAGAAGCAGTGGAACACGGTGCGCTCCGGCGCTCCGACACGCGTCAGGGTCTCCAAGACGGCCTCGTGCGCATCACGGTCGTGGATCTGCATCGCGATGCCGTGCTTCTTCGCCAACGCGATGTGCGCCTCGAATGCCGCGAACTGCGGTGCCCGCCGCTCCGGTTCCGTGCGGAAGAAGTCGAGCCCCGTCTCGCCGATCGCCCGCGTGCGCGGATGTGCGGCCAGCTCGTCGATCACGGCGATGGCCTCGTCGAGCCGCCCGGCCTCGGCATAGGTCGGCGCGTCGTTCGGATGGATCGCGACCGCGGCGAGCACGCGGGAATCGGATGCTGCCGCCTCGACGGCCCAGCGCGAGGACTCGATGTCGCCGGATGCCTGGATGACGCCCGCGATGCCCACCGCGGCTGCGCGGTCGAGCTGCTCGGTCAGCGACAGCGGTTCGTCGCCGTCGAGGATCTCGAGGTGCGCGTGGTTGTCGTAGACCGGCACCCGCAGCGGCTCGGGAGCGGCCGGGTAGCGCAGATCCTTGCGCCCATCACCCGAGCGCTCACGTACGTAGGTGTCAGACATGACTCAGGAACTGGACTCCACCCGTGGGAACAGCGGAGCGAGTCCGTTCACGCTGGTACCAGGACGCAACCCGCCCCAGGCCCCGGCCTCGCGGATCGGCTGGTCCGTCAGACGTCCGAGGCTCGCGGCCGCACCGAGGGCATGCCACAGCTTCTCCGTGGCCTGCGGCATCACCGGCGACAGCAGCACGGCGAGCGCGCGCAGTCCCTCCGCGCACGTGTACAGCACGGTGCCGAGGCGGGCGCGCTTGTCCTCGTCGCGGGCGAGCGCCCACGGCTCGTTCTCGGTGATGTAGCCGTTGAGCGCGTCGACGATCTTCCAGATCGCGGCGATGGCCTCATCGATGCGGAACTGCTCGATGGCGGCATCCGCGTTCGCCGCGGCATCCGCCACGATCTTCTGGATCGCGAGGTCCTGCTCCGTGTACTCGGCGGGCGGCGGCACGATGCCCTCGAAGTACTTCTCGATCATCGCCGTGGTGCGCGAGGCGAGATTGCCGAAGCCGTTGGCGAGCTCCGCCTGGTAGCGCGCGGACAGGTCCTCCCACGAGAACGAGCCGTCCTGTCCGAAGGCGATCGCGGAGAGGAAGTAGAAGCGGTACGCGTCGGAGCCGAAGACGTCGGTGATCTCGGTGGGCGCGATGCCGGTGAGCTTGGACTTCGACATCTTCTCGCCACCGACCAGCAGCCAGCCGTGCGCGAAGACGCCCTTGGGCACGTCGAGGCCTGCGGCCATCAGCAGCGCCGGCCAGATGACGGCGTGGAAGCGCAGGATGTCCTTCCCCACCACGTGGTAGGCGGGCCACCGGCGCGCGAAGGTCTCCTCGTCGGAGCCGTAGCCCACCGCGGTGGCGTAGTTCAGCAGCGCGTCGACCCACACGTAGATGACGTGCGACTCGTCCCATGGCAGCGGGATTCCCCAGTCGAACGTCGAGCGCGAGATGGAGAGGTCCTTGAGACCCTGGCTCACGAAGGAGACGACCTCGTTGCGCGCCGAATCGGGGCGCACGAAGTCGGGCTGGGTCTTGTACAGCTCGAGCAGGCGGTCCTGGAACTCGCTGAGCTTGAAGAAGTAGTTCTTCTCCTGAAGAAGCTCGAGAGGCTTGGAGTGGATCGCGCACACCTTCAGTCCCTCGAAGGGTCCGGTGCCGTCGACGATCTCGGACTCGGGCTTGAACTCCTCGCAGCCCACACAGTAGAGCGCCTCGTACTCGCCCGCGTAGATGTAGCCGCGGTCGTAGAGCCGCTGGAAGAACGTCTGCACGTTCTTCTCGTGGCGCTCCTGCGTCGTGCGGATGAAGTCGTCGTTGGCGACGTCGAGCGTCTCCAGCTGCGGGAACCAGCTCTCGGTGACGAGCTTGTCGACCCACTCCTGCGGGGTGACGCCGTTCGCCGCGGCGGCGCGCAGCATCTTCTGACCGTGCTCGTCGGTACCCGTGAGCATCCAGGTGTCATCGCCCGCCTGGCGGTGCCACCGCGCGAGGGTGTCGACCGCCACCGTCGTGTACCCATGACCGATGTGCGGCACATCGGAGGGGTAGTAGATGGGCGTGGTGATGTAGAACGATTCGCCTGCGGGCATGGGGACAATTCTAGGTGGGATGGCGGGAGAGGTTACGCCGCCGGAGAACGACCACGACCGGCGCTCAGTTCACGGTCACGTCGACGCGATGCCATCCCTGCGCACCGTCGGGCGCCGGAGGTGCCTGCTGCTCGATCTGCGTGTCGCCGTCGACGCTCACCGCACGGCACTCGATCGTGTGGCTGCCGGTCTCGGCCACCCACGGCATGCTCCACTGCACCCAGGTGTCGGCCGAGATGGCGGTCGTGAGTTCGGCACGACGCCACGGCCCGCCGTCGACGCGGACCTCGACGCCGGCGATCCCGACGTGCTGCTGCCAGGCCATCCCCGCGATCACGGTGTCGCCGGGCGTGACCGCGCGTCCGCCGCGGGGGACGTCGATGCGCGACTGCAGCTTGATCGGGCCGTGATCGGACCAGCCGCGCGGGGTCCAGTACGCCTGCGCGCGGTCGAACCGCGTCACCTCGAGCTCGGTGACCCACTTCGTCGCAGACACGTAGCCGTAGAGGCCGGGCACCACCATGCGCACCGGGAAGCCGTGCTCGATCGGCAGAGGCTCGCCGTTCATGCCGATCGCCAGCAGTGCGTCGCGATCGTCGGTGAGCGCCTCGACCGGCGTGGACGCCGTGAAGCCGTCGATGGAGGTCGACAACACCATGTCGGCATCGGCATGGACCCCGGCCCGCGCGAGGAGCTCGCGGACGGGGTAGCCCAGCCAGCGCGCATTGCCGATCAGCGAGCCGCCGACCTCGTTCGACACGCACGCGAGTGTCACGTACGACTCCTGCATCGGCAGGGCCAGCAGCTCGGTCCACGTGATCGTCACCTCACGATCGACCATGCCGTGGATACGCAGCGACCAGTCAGCCGGGTCGAGGCGCGGCACGATCAGCGCGGTGTCGATGCGGTAGAAATCCGCGTTCGGGGTGACCACGGGTGCAAGCCCCGGGATGCCCAGCTCCGCAGCAGGCGGCACGGCGGCGGCGGGGGCTGCCGCCTTCGGCAGTGCGAGCGCGTCGCGTACCGCGTCGATCGAGCGGGTGACGCCGCGCGCCGCGTTGCCCACCGCGAGCGCGATCAGCCCCGCGGCCGCGGTGCCGGCTGTCCAGAGCAGGAACCGGCGACGGTCTTCGCGGTCCGGCGCGAGCCCGGCGATAGGACGCAGCCGCCGTGTGAGCAGTCGCAGTGCGATCACTCCGACGAGTCCTGCGACGAGGCCGGGCAACCACGCGAAGGGGCCGGAGCCGGGGCGGACCATCGCAGCCACCACGGCGAGTGCACCGAGGCCGCCGAGGATCACGGAGCCCACGCCCGACCGCCAGGACTCCAGGATGCCGGCGAGCGCCGCGACGGCCACGAGCACGACCGCGATGCCCGTGATGAGAGCCGCCTTGTCTCCGGTGCCGAACAACGCGATCGCCGTGTCCTTGGCCCAGCTCGGGGCGAGGTCGATGAGCCCGCTGCCGATCACCGCGAACGGGCTGGCGCTCGGCTCGACCACGGCCGCGACGAGCTCCGCCAGTCCGACCGCGACGACCGCCGCGCTCAGACCCGCGGCCGCCGATCGGAGGCGGTCACCGCGCGACGTGCGGATCGCTTGCGTCATCATCATCCGAGAGTAACCCCGGAGCGCCGCGCGGGATCCGTTCGGTTTCGTCCCATCGGGGGTATTCGCTCGGCCTGCGCGCTTCGCTCGGCTCTACGCACTTCCCTCGGCCGTATCGCGGAGATTCGGCCGCGGGAAGCGCATATCGCCGCGGGAAGTGCAGCGGAGCATCCGGGTTCAGAGCGCGTTGCGCCGTGCGACCTCGCCGAGCCAGGCCAGCGAGGGCTTCGGCGCGCGCGCGAACGTCTCGTGATCGAAGCCGATCAGGCCGAACGTGGGGGCGAATCCGCTCGCCCACTCGTAGTTGTCCAGGGCGCTCCAGTGCTGGTACGCGCGCACCTCGATGCCGTCCGAGATCGCGCGGTGCAGTCCCTCCAGCGCTCCCTGCGTGTAGGCGATGCGGCGGGTGTCGTCAGCGGTGGCGATGCCGTTCTCGGTCACCAGGATCGGTACTCCTCCGCTGCGCTCCCAGGCACTGCGGACGCCGAGCTCGAGAGCCTCCGGGTAGAACTCCCACCCGGTGAGGGTCGTCTCCACGTCGGGGCTGACCGGACGAGGCCCCTCCGGTCCGATGAAGGTACGCGTGTACGCCTGCACGCCGACGAAGTCGTCGCCGGCCGACTGCTCCAGGTACCAGTGGTCGCGCGGGTCGCCGTATTCGGCGAGCATCTCGTCGGCCCCCGGCTCACCGGTCGAGTGGAAAGCCTGGGTGGCGATCGTCCAGCCGGCCTGTGCGCCGGAGACGCTGTGCACGATCTCCGATGCCCGGTGGTGCGCGTCGAGCAGGGTGTCGGCGACGGCGAGGTCTGGATTCGGCAGTCCGAAGGCGACGAGGTTCGCCGCATCCTCTCCCCCGGCGAGCATCGCCGCGATGTTCGGCTCGTTGATGGTGCACACGTAGCGGACCCCGTCGAGGATCGGCAGCACGGTCTCGACGTAGCGCGCGAACAGGTCGACCGCGTCATCCGCGCGCCAGAAGCCGTCCTTCTGGAACCACTGCGGCACCGTGAAGTGCATGAGGGTGACGGTCGGGTCCAGGCCGTTCTCGCGTGCCGTGTCGATCATGCGACGGTAGTGATCGAGCATGGCGCGCGAGACGAACCCGCGCTCGGGTTCGATGCGCGCCCACTCCACCGAGAACCGGTAGGAGTTGAGTCCGGCATCCGCGAGCAGACGCATGTCCTCCGGGTAGCGGTGGAAGTGGTCGGCGGCGTCACCGGACGGTTCCACCATGGGCGAGCCGGGCGCATGCTCCATCGCCCACCAGTTGCTGGTGGTGTTGTTCCCCTCCACCTGGTGGGCTGCGGTCGCGGCGCCCCAGAGGAAGCCTTCAGGGAATGAGAGCACGGAGGCTCCTTTCTATCGGTGGGATGTGGACTCAGCGCGCGGCGCGCGCCGGATTCGGCACCGCGTCGAGCAGTTCGACCGTGTACGGGTCCTGCGGATGCTGCAGAACCTCGGAGGTCTCGCCGCGCTCGACGACGCGACCGCTGTTGAGCACGAGGATGTTCTCGGTGACCAGTCGCGCACTGAGCAGATCGTGGGTGATGTAGAGCATGCTGATGCCCCAGCGCTCGCGCAGATCCTCGAGCAGCGCCAGCACGCCGGCGCGCAGCGAGACGTCGAGCATCGACACCGGCTCGTCGGCGATCAGCACCTGGGGATCGCTCGCAAGCGCCCTGGCGATCACGACGCGCTGACGCTGACCACCCGAGAGCTGATGCGGCAGCTTCGCCGCGAACTGCTCGACCGGGGTGAGCCCGACGGTCTCGAGCAGCTCCAGGACGCGCGCCCTGGCCTCCCGCCCGCGCAGCGGGGTGTAATTGCGCACCGGGCGGGAGAGCGCGTACTCGACGGTGTGCAGCGGGTTGAGCGCCGCATAGGGATCCTGGAACACCATCTGCACGTCCTTGCGCAGGTCGCGCAGACCGCCGCGGCGCAGCGTGGCAACGTCGACGTCGCCGAACTTCACGGTGCCGGCGGTCGGCTTCTCGACGCCGGTGATCAGCTTCGCGATGGTCGACTTCCCCGATCCGGAGGCTCCGACCAGCGCGAGCGCCTCGCCCGGCTCCAAACGGAACGACACGTCGTCCACCGCGACCACGGCCTCCTGCCCGCGGCGCGGCGCCGGGTAGCGCTTCGACACGCCCTCCACGACGATCGCAGCATCGGCACGGCGCAGATCGCGCTGCGACACGGTCGGCAGCGTCTCGGTCAGGTCGGTGCGCACCCGCCCTTCCCGTCGCCGGGTGCCGAGGTCGACGAACCCGGGGATGGAGATGGTCTCGGCGCGCGGGTCCGCGTAGTGGCTGAGCAGCATCCGCGTGTACTCGTCCTTCGGATCATGCAGGATGTCCGCGCTGCGGGCGTCCTCCACGATGCGTCCCTCGTGCATGACCATCACCCGGTCCGTCGCCTCCAGCACGATCCCGAGATCGTGGCTGATGAGGATCGCGGTGAACTGCTCAGCCTTCTGCAGATCGCGGATCGTGTCCATCACCGCGTGCTGCACGAGCACGTCGAGCGCGGTGGTCGGCTCGTCGAACACCATGAGCTGCGGCTCGAGCGACAGGGCCAGCGCGATCGATGCGCGCTGCCGCATGCCGCCGGAGAGTTCGCCGGGGTACCGCGAGAGCACCTCGGGCTCGAGGCCGACCTTGCCGATCAGCTCGCGGGCCCGCGCGTCGCGGGCCTCGCGGGGCACATGGCCGTGCGCGGCGAAGATGTCCTGGAAGTGCGCGCCGACCGTGCGCACCGGATTGAGAGCGTTCATGCCGGACTGCAGCACCATCGCGAAACCGCCCTGGCGCTGACGACGCAGCTCCTCGGCGTCCAGCTCGCGGATGTCGCGCCCGCCGAACACGATGCGTCCTCCGCTGATCCGCGCCGGGGGCTTCTGCAGCCGTGTGAGGGCGAAGCCGAGCGTGGACTTGCCGGACCCGGACTCGCCGACCAGCCCCACGAACTCTCCGCGGCGGAGCGTGAACGACACGTCCTCCACCGCTGTCACCGGCGCGGTTCCCGGCGAGGCGTACTCGACCGAGAGCGAGTCGACCTCCAGCAGCACGTCATCCGCGGTCATGGCGCTCATCGGCCCTTCCCCTCTCGCAGGCGCGGATTGGAGATGCCATCCACGCCGAAGTTGATCAGTGTCAGGCTCAAGGCGAGCAGCGCGATGCACAGACCGGGGGCGAACAGCAGCAGCCACTGCCCGGTGAGCAGCGAGTTGGAGTTCTGGGCCCAGTAGAGCATGGTGCCCCAGCTGACGATGCTGGAGTCGCCGAGGCCCAGGAACTCGAGCCCCGCCTCGGCCAGGATCGCCGCCGTCGCGGCACCGAACAGCGTGCCGGCGATGATCGAGGTCATGTTCGGCAGGATCTCGCGGAACACGATGCGCGCGGCGCTGTCTCCCGAGAACTGCGCGGAGGCGACGAAGTCGTTGCCCCGCAGCGACTGCGTCTGACTGCGCAGCACGCGCGCGCCCCAGGCCCAGCCGGTCACGACGATCACCGCGATGATCATCAGGATGCCGCCGTTCTGCAGGTACGCGGCGATCACGATCATGAGGGGCAGGCCGGGGATCACCAGGAAAAGGTTGACCACGAAGCCGACCACCTCGCCGGCGAAGCCGCGCATGTAGCCCCAGCTGAGTCCGATGAGCACCGCGACGATGGTGGAGAGGATGCCGGCGGCGAAACCGACCAGCAGGCTGATCTGCGCACCGTAGATGAGCTGGCTGAGCACGTCCTCCCCCGCGGCCGTGGTTCCCAGCCAGTGGGCGGGCGAGGCGTCGGCGTTGCGCTCGAAGCCGTTGTCCTTGGCCCCGTACGGCGCGATCACCGGGGCGAACACCGCGATGAGCACGAAGAAGCCCAGCAGGCACAGTCCGAGTCGGGCCTTGCCGTTGCCCCAGAGGGTGCCGATCATGCGCCCGACGGCGCGCCACGGGCTCGGGGACGCGATGCGGTCGGCCGGAAGCTTGACGTTCATGGTGGAGGTCATCGGCGAGTCCTTGGGTCCAGCACGCCGTACAGGATGTCGACGAGGAAGTTGGCGATGAGCACGCTCACGGTGATCATCAGGAAGAGCGCCTGCATGAGCGGGTAGTCCTGCCCGATCACGGCGTTGAACAGCAGATATCCGATGCCCGGATAGCCGAACACCTGCTCCACGAGGATGGATCCACCCACCACGCCGCCGAGCGTGAGCCCGAAGCCGGTGAGGTTGGGGAGGATCGCGTTCCGCGCGGCGTAGCGCAGGGCGATCGTGCGACCGCGCAGCCCGTTCGCCTCGGCGAAGGTCACGTAGTCCTGACCGAGCGTGTTGATCATCGCGTTGCGCATGCCGATGATCCAGCCGCCCAGTGAGGTGAGCAGGATCGTGAGCGCGGGGAGCACCGCGTGCATCGCCAGGTCGGAGATGAACGCCCAGGTGAAGCCGGGGGTCGTCGTGGCCGCGTAGGCACCGGTGGTGGGGAACCAGTGCAGCACGTAGCCGAGGAAGAACAGCAGCAGCAGCGCGGTCCAGAAGTACGGGAAGGTGCTGAGGAAGGAACCGGTCAGCGTGGGCAGGCTGTCGAGCCAGGTCCCTCGCCGCCAGGCGGCCGCCACGCCGATCAGCGTGCCGATCACGAAGGCGAGGATCGTGACGATCCCGACCAGCCCGATCGTGTACGGCAGCGCCGTGGAGACCATGCTGGCCACCGACTGCGGGTAGAACGTGTACGAGACGCCGAAGTCCAGCCGGGCGACCTGCCCGAGGTAGGCGATGTACTGATCCCAGATGGAGCCGGTCGGAACGCCGAGCTGGGCCTCGATGGCCGCGCGGGTGGCGTCGGAGACCGGACCGTTCTGCGAGAGCTTCGCGATCGCGGCATCCGCGGGAGATCCGGGCATGAGCCGCGGGAGGAAGAAGTTGAGCGTGATCGCGGCCCACAGGGTGAGCACGAACAGACCGAGCTTCTGAAGGACGTACTTCATCTGTCGTCTCCGTTCACGAGCTTCAGCCTTGTGAAGAGTTCCACCATCGGATGCCTCATCGGTCGCCCTCCTTCACGAGCTTCAGCTTCGTGAAGATCATCAACGGTGCCGAGTCGTAGTTCTGCGGGATCATGTACGGATCGTCGGCGCTGGGCCACCCGGTGAACTTGGCGTCGCTGAACAGACCCCAGATCCCGCCGTAGTACAGCCCGATCACCGGCAGGTCGTCGTAGACGATGCCCTGCAGCTCCCGCACGATCTCGGCCTGGCGCTGCGGTTCCACGGTCGCCCGGTACTCGGTGAGCAGCGCGTCGGCCTCATCCGAGCGGTAGCGCTCGAAGTTGTTCGATGTCGCCTCTCCCGACGGCACGTAGAACTCGCTGGAGAGCAGGTTGTTGTAGGCCTGGTACACGTCTCCGTTGCCCATGCCGCCGATCGCCATCTCGAAGTCGCCATTGCTGATCGCACTCTGGTATCCGGCCGGCTGCGGCAACCGCAACGTGACCTTGACGCCGACCTCGGCGAGCTGCGACTGCACGGTCTGGGCGGCGCGCGTCCAGTCCGTGAAGCCGTTCGCGGTGGTGAGGGCGAACTCGAGCTGCTCGCCGTCCTCCCCCACCAGCCGGTCGCCGTCCAGCGTGTAGCCGGCCTCGGCGAACGACGCGAGCGCGGCATCCGCATCCTGCGTGATCATGCCCTGGTCGGGGATGTCGGGGTCGAGGTACTGCTCCTGGTTCGGGAGGATGAGGCCGGTCTGACCGGCCGGCTCCATGTACCCCTCGGAGGCGGTCTCGGCGATCTCCTCGCGGTCGAGGGCGAGGGCGATGCCACGACGCACGTTCACGTCGTCGAAGGGGGCGACCTCGAGGTTCGGCATCAGGGCGATCACGCCACCCGGCGGGAACCACCAGGCGTTGTGATCGCTCGCCGCCCCCCAGGTGCCCTCGACGTCGGAGATGAACGCGTAGGCCCAGTCATAGCCGCGGCTGACGGTGTCGAGCTGCGAGTTGGTCGCCGGCAGGATGATGTGCTCGATCTCGATCGAGTCGGCCTGCCAGTAGTCGGGGTTCTTGTCCATCGAGTACTGCTGGTCGTTGTAGTTGCCCAGCACGAACGGGCCGGTGCCGACAGGGTCCTCGTTGCGGAAAGTGCCGGGATCCTTCACATCGGCCCAGAGGTGCTCGGGCACGATCATGGTCTGCCCCAGGATCGACAGCGACGGCGCGTCTTCGCCCTGCAGGTGCAGGATGACGTCGTCGCCCTCGGTCTCGACGCTCTCGAGGTGCTGCCACGCACCCTTGATGTCGAGCGAGGGATTGTCCTGGAGCAGCTGGAAGGTGAACGCCACGTCATCGGGAGTGAGGTCTTCGCCGTCGCTCCACTGCACGTCGTCGCGGATCGTCATCACGATCGTGCGAGCGTCTGGTTGCGACCACTCGGTCGCCAGCCACGGGTTGAGCGTCCCGTCGAGCGGGTTGACCAGGATCAGCGGCTCGTAGATCCACCGCGACGCGGTGCGCGTGTTGGTCAGGTACGGGTTGAAGTTCTTCGTGAAGAACGGATTGCCCTTATCGGCGTTGATGAGCATCGTGTCGGCGCCGATCGACGGATCGGGCTGCGACGTGATCTGGATGCTGCATCCGCTGAGCGCGACGGCCGTGGCCGCCAGAGCTACGATCGCGGCTCTGCGCCACCGTCGGAGCGTGTGCTTCTTCGACACCCTGCCACCTCATGTCGTCTCTGTCATGAAGGGCGTCACGTGCTCGGAACGCCCTACGGACCCTGCCGCATGAGCGAGTGTAAGCGCATACATTTGCGTACGGCAACCCCTTGACAATGCATCGGACAGCACGATTCCCCTGCCCTCATCGGCATGGGAGCGGTGCCACCGGGGCCCTAATCGAGTCGCTGCGAGCTCTCTCTCAGCAGGATCTGCAGCGGTAGATGCACCACGAGCGGCTCGGCGTCCGGGCGCTCCAGACGACGCGCGAGCACCTGCACGGCGGCCCGTCCCAGATCGATCATCGGTTGGCGGATCGTGGTCAGCGGAGGCCGCGAGAGCGTCGCCGCCTCGATGCCGTCGAAGCCGGTCACCAGCACGTCATCCGGAACCCGGAGCCCGGCGGCGCGGAACACCTCGAGCGCACCGAGCGCCATCTGGTCGTTCGCCGCGACGAGTGCGGACGGCGTCGCCTGCGCGAGGATCTGCTCCGCCGCGCGCCGACCGGAGGCCCGGGTGAAGTCCCCCCTCGCGACCGTCACGGCGGCGGGCGATCTCCCCGCCTCCGTCACCGCAGCGGCGAAACCTTCCCAGCGCTGCGCGCCGTCCGGCGAATCCTCGGGGCCGGCGAGGAAGGCGAGCGCGCCGTCGCCGATCTGCGCCAGCACATGGCGGGTCAGCTCCGCCATCGCCTCGGTGTTGCTGACCGTCACGTGATCGTAGTGATCGCCGCGGGGCGGGCCGGACAGCACCACGACCGGGATGCGGCGCGAGAGCCCGGCGAGCTCGTCTTCCGGCACGCTCTCGGCGAGCACCATCAGCCCGTCGACCTTGCCGGCCATGTCGCGCACGGTCGCGCGGGAGGGGTCGTCGCGTCCGACGCCGATCATCAGCACGAAGCCCTGCTTCCAGGCCTCCAGCTCTGCGCCGCGCAGCACCTCGTCGAGGAACAGCAGGGTGTGATGCTCCTCCCCCGGCTCTGCGGCGTCGTGCACGACCGTGAACGGCGGCGTGGCCGCAGCCCCCGGGGTCAGCACGTCGAGCGGCGGCGCTTCCTCCGCGGCGTCGAAGCCGGGGAAGTACAGTCCGAGCACCCCGGTGCGGCGTTCCGCGAGTCCGCGCGCGCTGCCGCTGGGCACGTAGCCGAGCGCCGTGACGGCATCCAGCACCCGCTCCCGCGTGGCGGGACGCACGGCATCCGGCGAGCGCAGCACGCGTGACACGGTCGCGATGGATACGCCCGCATGGTCGGCGACGTCGTACACCGTGGCTGTCTTCGTCACGATCGCGTCCTCCCTCCCGTGCGTGCTTGCGAGGTTACTTCGCCCTGGCAGCGAGCGCAGCCTGGTAGAGGTCGCGCGAGGAGAGCCCGGTGAGGACGGCGACCTCGGAAGCAGCCTCCTTCAAGCGGATGCCGTCGGCCACGAGCTTCTGCACCTGGGCCAGGGCGTCCTCGGGGGACGCGTCGCGGTGCGGCGCGCCCTCGACGACCACCACGATCTCGCCCTTGACGCCGCCCTCCGCCCAGGCGACGAGCTCGGATGCGGTTCCGCGGCGCACCTCCTCGTAGAACTTCGTGAGCTCCCGGCACACCGCGATGCGGCGGTCGTCGCCGAAGGCGCCGCCCATGTCGGCGAGCGAGGAGGCGAGTCGGGACGGGGATTCGAAGAACACCATGGTGCGGGGCTCGGAGGCCAGGGCACGAAGGGTGGAGCGACGCTCCCCCGGCTTGCGTGGGAGGAAGCCCTCGAACGTGAACCGATCGGTCGGGAGCCCCGAGATCGCCAGAGCCATCAGCACGGCGCTCGGGCCGGGGATCGCGGTCACGGTGACCCCCTGTGCGACCGCCTCGGCGACCAGGCCGTAGCCGGGATCGCTGACCGTCGGCATCCCAGCGTCGCTCATCACGACCACATCGGTCTCGGCCGCGAGAGCGGCGAGCTCGGCCGCCTTCTGCTTCTCGTTGTGGTCGTGCAGCGCGATCAGCCGCGGCCGGTTGGCGATCTGCAGCGCCTGCAGCAGGCGTCCGGTGGTGCGGGTGTCTTCAGCCACGACGACCTCCGCATTCTCGAGGACCTCGATCAGGCGGCGCGAGGCGTCGCCGAGGTTTCCGATCGGCGTGGCGGCGAGGATGATCACCCGCTCAGCATAGGCGGGTTGTCTAGGCTGGACCGGTGACCGCGCCCGTGCCCCTGCTGCCTGCTCCCGAGGAGCGGCTGACGCGATACGGCCGGCTGCGGGACCGTGTCCTGCTCGATCCGGACTGGCGCCGCTCGCTGCGCTGGCTCGCCCCGCTCGTGGTCACCGCGATCGCTGCCGTGCTGCGGCTGATCAACATCGGCCATCCGCATCAGCTCGCGTTCGACGAGACCTACTACGTCAAGGACGCCTGGTCGCTGTGGACCCTCGGCTACGAGGGAACCTGGGGCGAAGGGGCGAACGACGCCTTCGTCACCCTGCAGCAGCTGCCGCTCTCGGAGCAGGGCTCGTTCATCGTGCATCCACCGTTGGGCAAGTGGCTGATCGCGCTGGGCATGGCCATCGGCGGACCGGACAACAGCGCCGGCTGGCGCCTGGCCACCGCGCTGCTGGGCACCGCGTCGGTGCTGCTGGTGTACCTGATCGCGAAGACCTTGAGCGGATCGATCGTGGTCGGCACGGTCGCCGGTCTCCTGATCGCGCTCGACGGCCTGAGCATCGTGCTGAGCCGGATCGCTCTGCTCGACGGCATCCTGACGTTCTTCGTGCTGCTGGGCGTGCTGTTCGTGCTGCTCGATCGGCGCAGGACGATCCCGCTCCTGGAGCGCAGGGACCCCGAGGCGCCCGACCCGTTCTGGGGACCGATCCTGTGGCGTCGTCCGTGGCTGATCGCGGCAGGACTGGCGCTGGGAGCCGCCTGCGCCGTGAAGTGGTCGGGCCTGTACGTGCTCGCGGCGTTCGGCCTGTACGTCGTGGTGACCGATGCCCTGGCCCGCCGCCGCGCCGGCGTGATCCTGTGGCCGACCGATGCCGCGTTCCGTCAGGGTCCGGTGTCGTTCCTGCTCCTCGTGTTCCCCGCGCTCGCGGTGTATCTGCTCAGCTGGACCGGATGGTTCGTGACCGCGGGGGGCTACGACCGGCAGAGCGATGCGAATCCCCTGGTCGCGCTGTGGAAGTACCACCAGTCGATGCTCGGCTTCCACGTCGGGCTGAACAGTGGGCACCCTTACGCGAGCCCCGCGTGGGAGTGGCCCTTCCTGCTGCGCCCGACCGCCGTCTGGGTGGGCACGGATCCGGCCCCCTGCGGGGTCGACCACTGCATGGCCGTGATCTCCGCGGTGCCGAACCCGCTCATCTGGTACGCCGGTGTCGCGGCGGCCGTGTTCCTGCTCTACCTCCTGGTGCGCGGCTGGGTGCTCCGCCAGCCGGTCGGACCGGAGATCAGCGTGCCGCTCGTGGGTCTCGCCGCCACCTACATCCCGTGGCTGCTGTTCCCCGAACGCACGATCTTCCAGTTCTACACCGTGGTCATGGTGCCGTTCCTGGTGATCGCGCTCGCCATGACGCTGCGCATCATCGCCGGGCGCCGAGAGGACCCGCTGCACCGGCGACAGTCCGGAGAGCGGACGGTGCTGATCTTCCTCGTGTTCGTGGTGCTGGTCTCGGCGTTCTTCTACCCGGTGTGGGCGGGCATCAGCATGCCGTACGACTTCTGGCGCCTGCACAACTGGCTGCCGGGCTGGGTCTGAGTCGCGAGCCCCGACCCCCGCATCAGCGCGTGACGGGCTCGTCTCCGGCCACGTGCTCGACCAACGGCAGCACCCGCCCGGAGAGGTGCGTGCGCATCGCGATCGATGAGGCGGTGCGGGCCACCCCCGGTACCAGGGCGACACGGTCGAGCACCTCCTGCAGCTGCGTGGCGTCGCGGGCGACCAGCCGCAGCTGCATGTCGCTGGCTCCGGTGACGGTATGCATGTCGACGATCTCCGGCACCGCGTCGGCGAGCGCCGTCGCGACCTCGTCATGCCCGACCTTCTGATCGATCTCGACCAGGCAGAACGCCACGACGCCGTAGCCGAAGCCGCTCGGATCGATGCGCGGCACGATCGCCTCGATCACCCCGCCCTCGTGCAGGCGGGCGAGACGACTGGTGGCCGTGCCACGGGCGATCCCCAGCCGCCGCGCGCACTCCAGCAGCGGCAGCTGCGGGGACTCCGTGAGCAAGCGGATGAGCTCGGCGTCGAGGCGGTCGATGCGCATGTCCCGGCTACTCCCTGGCCACCCCGACGCGTGCCGCACCGCGTGTGAGGCGGGCCACGATCAGCAGCACCGCCGTCAGCCCGAGCGTCAGCAGCAGCTGGATGCGGGCTGCCTGATCGACCATCGCCAGCGCGATGACACCGGCGAGCAGCGCCAGGCACAGCCATGACAGCCAGGGGAAGCCCCACATGCGCATCGGCATATCGACACCGTCGCGGTCGGCCCGCCGGCGCAGGATGATCTGCGCGAGCGCCGTCGCCGTCCAGATCACGAGCAGGGTGGATCCGACCACGTTCAGCAGCGCCGGCAGCACCACATCGGGGAACGCCCAGTTCAGGCCCACCGTCACGAAGCCGAAGGCCACCGACGCGAGCACGGCCACGAAGGGCACGCCCTTGAGACTCGTGCGGGTGATGCCCTGCGGGGCGAGACCGCGCTCGCCGAGCGAGAACGCCATGCGCGAGGCGCCGTAGATGTTGGCGTTCATAGCTGACAGCAGCGCCACCACGACGATGAGCGACATCACCAGGTCGACGCCCGGAACGTGCAGCGTGGCGAGCACGGCCGAGAACGGTCCGTCGAGCACGGCGGGCGAGTTCCAGGGCAGCACCGCCACGATCACGAAGATCGAGCCGATATAGAAGATCAGGATGCGCACGAGCACCTCGCGCACGATCCGGCGGATGTTGCGGGCCGGGTCGTCGGATTCGGCGGCGGCGATCGCGACGACCTCGGTGCCGCCGAACGCGAAGACCACGATCAGCAGCGCGGCCGCGATGCCGGTCATGCCGTTCGGGGCGAATCCGCCGTGGTCGAAGAGGTTGCTGATACCGGTCGCCGCGACGCCCGGGATCAGTCCGATGATCGCGCACACACCCACCACGAGGAACGCGATGATCGCGGCGACCTTGATCGCCGCGAACCAGAACTCGAAGCGGCCGTAGTTGCTGACCCCGAACAGGTTGACCGCGGTCAGGGCGACCACGAAGATCAACACCCACAGCCATGCCGGGATGCCCGGTACCCAGTCGGCGACGATGCCCGCTGCTCCCGTGGCCTCGGCGGCGATCACCACGACGAGTTGGATCCAGTACAGCCATCCGACCGCACTGCCGGCGCTGCGCCCCATCGCCTTCTGCGCGTAGGAGCTGAAGGCACCGGAGCTGGGACGCGCTGCCACCATCTCGGCCAGCATCGCCATCACCAGGATCACGATCCCGCCGGCGACCAGGTACGAGATCAGCACAGCGGGACCGGCGAGACCGATCGCCTGCCCCGAGCCGACGAACAGACCGGCGCCGATGGCTCCGCCGAGCCCCATCATGGAGATCTGCCGGCGCGTGAGTCCCGGGTGCAGTCCCTTGGTCGTCGTCGTGGTGACGGGGACGTCGGTCATACGCCCGCCTCCTTTCGGACGGAGAGCTCGGAGTTCGAGGGGGATGCCGCCAGGGCGGCCTCCACCCGGTCGATGTCCTCGGCCGATCCGGAGGAGATGCGCACGCCTTCGCCCGCGAACGCGCGGGTGACGACCCCGCCCTCGCGAAGGAGCGTCTCGAGTTCCTCGGTGCGCGCCCCCGCCGGTACCCAGACGAAGTTCGCCTGCGAAGCGACCGCGGGCCAACCGGCGGCGAGGAGGAGCGCGTGCAGCCGGTCGCGCTGGCGGACGACTTCGTCGATGCGGAGGGAGAGCTCGTCCTCGGCATCCAGTGACGCGCTCGCCGCGATCTGGGCGAGGTCGGTCACACCGAACGGGACGGCGACCTTGCGCTGGTTCTCGGCGATCTCCGCCGGCGCGATGGCATAGCCGATGCGCAGGCCCGCCAGACCGTAGGCCTTGGAGAACGTGTGCAGCACGGCAACGTGCGGGTGGCGGCGGAAGAGCGCGATCCCCGCACCGCTGCTCTCGGCATCGAAGTACGTGGTGCGATCGAAGTGCACATAGGCCTCGTCGATCACGACCAGCACGTCGTGCGGGACCGCCGCCACGAAGCGCTCCAGCTCGTCGGCGCCGACCACGGTACCGGTCGGGTTGTTGGGGTTGCAGACGAAGATCAGCCGCGTGCGCGGTGTGATCGCGGCGAGCATGGCGTCGAGGTCGTGCACGTGCTCCGCGGTCAGCGGCACGGCCACCGGGGTGGCGCCGGCGATCCGCACGAGCGACGGATACGCCTCGAAGGACCGCCAGGCGAACATGACCTCGTCACCGTCGCCGGCGACGGCATGGATCAGCTGAGCGGCGAGCTCCACGGATCCGGCACCGACCGTGACGAGCCCCGGATCGACGTCGTACCGCTCGGCGAGGCGGGCGCGCAGCGCCGCGGCGCTCATGTCGGGGTAGCGGTGGATCGATCCGAGCCGCTCGTGCACGGCATCGATCACCGAGGGAAGCGGCGGATGCGGGGACTCGTTCGACGAGAGCTTCGAGGCGCCGGCGGGAGCGGAACGCCCCTGCCGGTAGGCGGGGACTGCATCGAGTCCGGCGCGGGTGGGGAGGGGCATCGGCAGAGCATCCTTGCTGTGATCCTGAGGCGGGTGCAGGCGGCGACGCCTGCTGTCGCGCAACAGTAGACCGGATGCCGACGGCTGGGCAATCGGTGCAGCGAAAGGTGCGCATCGCGCGCAGTCGGACGCAGCGAGCGGACCATCCGCTGTGCAGACTGTGCAGTCGGAGCGCGCCATCAGTCGGGGTGCCGACGCGTCGCCCACGCCGCCCGCACCGCGCCCAGCGCCTCGTCGAGGGTGATGCCGCCGGCCGCATCCACGAAGGCCTGCGCCGCATCCCGCACGCGCTCCCCGTGCGCGTTGCCGCCGCGCACCCGTGTACCGCGGGCGCGACTGCTCTCGATCAGCCCCTCCGACTCGAGCGCCGAGTAGGCCTTCGCGACCGTGCCCGCCGCGACGCGCAGGTCGGCCGCGAGTTGCCGGATCGACGGCAGGCGGAATCCCTCCGCCAACTCGCCCGAGCGGATGCCGTCGGCGATCTGCGAGCGCACCTGCTCGAAGGGCGCGACCGCACCGGACGGGTCGACCGTGATCATCGAACGCTCTCCATCCTGGTCGCCGCCTCTCCGATGGTGACGGCGGTCAGACCCGCGAGCGTGACACTGACGACGCTGAGCAGCAGGGCGACGGCTCCGGAGATCCAGAGCGCGTCCGCGACCACGGACCAGACCATCGGGGTGCTGCCGTCGATGACCGCGTTCCCCATCGCGAGTCCCGCAGTCACGGCGATACCCCCGAGCGAGAACAGGACGGCGCCGATTCCGAGTTTCAAGAGGACCTCGACCGACCGCCGCCGCCAGAGCCGATCGAGCGGGGCATCACTCGGCTGCGGGAATGCCGGGGTGGCGCTGATGCGCTGCAGCGCGACCAGAGCACACACCGACAGCACCACGAGAGCGATGAGCGTGGGGACCCCGTAGAACCATCCCGGATACGGGCTCGACCACGACGCGACGTCGTCGGCCTGGAAGCCGATGATGCGCGAGCGTCCCTGTTCGTCGACTCCGGCCGTCATCCCGCAGAACAGCACCACGAAGACGAGGATCGCGACCGCGACGAGGAAGAACACCGCCCACCGCACCGGCACGGCGGAGAGCGCGGAGCGCGGCACCAGCTGCGCGGCACGCGGTTCATCGTCTCGCAGCATGACCAGGCGCGGCGGGGTGGCGCCGTAGAGCAGCATGCCGGCGGATCCGGCGATGAGCGGTGCGACGACGAAGGGCAGCCCGAGCAGACCTGGCATCGAGCTGCCGGCGAGCGCGCCCGCCAGGAACACCGTGGCCGCGAACAGCACCGCGATCAGCGCGCGGCGACGTGCGGCGCGCAGCACGGGCACGAGTCGCGCCGAGGGTGCGTCCCCCCGCCGGCGCTGCACCGCGATCCACACCACGACCGCCGCGGCGACGATCCCCAGCACATACCCGATCATTATCAGCCCGGCCATGAACACCTCCCTGTTGTGTACCATCCAAACGGTACACAACAGTACCTTGTGTGTCAATCTATTGATACACGATCGGGTGCGCGCCCGGTGACGATACGCTCGCCTGCATGCCAGCCCCCTGCGGTTTCGACTACGCGATGCGCGGTGACGACGTCGTCATCCGACACCACGGCGTGACCGCCACGGTGCTGCGAGGGGCGCGCGCGAGCGATTTCCTCGCCGAGGTCGAGACCGGCGACGCGCAACTGCTGATGGCGCGCCTGACCGGGAACTACCGTCGAGGCAACGAGCGCACGGCGCGGCAGCATCCGCGAAACGCCGGCTGAGTCGGGCCCCGGCTCAGCGCTCCCGGGAGAGCGAGCGCGGATCGTCGACCGGTAGACGGCACACGAAGGCGCGGCAGTCGTAGGCCAGCCCCTCTCCGCTCGCCTGTGCGTCGCCCTTCCCCTCGAACAACGCGAACCCGGCGGCCGCGAAGGAGCGCGCCTGCGCGGGGGCGACCACCGCGACGATGTCGGCATCGACGTGGAGCGCCGCCGCCGCGAGAGCGCCGCTCGGGTTCTCCGTGACCACGACCAGCTGTCGCGGCGGGTCTACGAGACCGGCCGCCACGCGGAGCAGGCTGCCGTGGGCGAACGGCTGCTCCACCCCGCGCGCCACATGGTCGCGAACGGCGCCGACAGCCGCCTCGCGATACCGCTCCCCTGCCCCGAGGCGCCACGCGGTCAGGGCCGCGGCAGCGGTCGCCGCGACGTCAGAGGGCAGGTCGCCGTCGGTCTGGTCGGGTGAGGCGGCGATCCCGTGCACCGCGAGGAGCGGATCGATGCGCCTGCCATCGAGAGCCTGATCCAGCACCTCCCGCGCAGCCGACGCCCACGATGCCTCAGCGGACGCGAGCGCCAGCGCGAACAGCCCGTCGGCGAGCAGCGCCAGATCCGCCCCCGTCGCGACGGCGGCCGAGGCGACGCCGTCGAGCGAGGCCCGCACGAGCTCACCGCCGACGCCGCGGTTCACCCGCAGCACGGTCTCGGCAGCCCGCGTGGCCGCCGTGACCCACGACGGCTCGGCCAGGCGCGCCCCGGCACGGGCGAGCGCACCGATCGCCAGACCGTTCCAGCCGGTGATGAGCTTGCCGTCGACAGAGGGCGGCTCCAGACCCACCCGCTCCGACACCGGACGCCGATAGTAGCCACCCTCGTCGCGGCGTCCGTCGATCCAGGACTCCGAGTCCTGCGCGGCGCCGAATCCGCCACCCGGCCGCTGCAATGACGCGAGCAGGAACCCCGCGATCCCCCTGGCCGTCGCCTCATCACCGGCATCGAGCGCGATCTCGAGCAGCTGGGCGTTGTCGGTCAGCATCCGCTCGTAGTGCGGCACGGTCCAGTCGCGCTGGGTGGCGTAGCGGAAGAACCCGCCGTCCGCATCGCGGAGCTCGGATGCGGCCATCGCCGCGAGCGCCCGCTGCGCCGAGTGGGACGCATCCGCCGCCTCCCGCACGACCAGCGGACTCTGCAGGAACCGCAGCGTCGTCGCGACCGGGAACTTGGGGGCACCGCCGTAGCCGCCGAACTGCTGGTCCTCGCGGGCGGCGATCGCGGCCGCGGCCGAGACCAGCGCCGCCACGGTGGGCAGGTCGGTCGGCGAGGCTTCCGCGGCCCGCATCAGGGCGTCGGTGACGGCATCCGCCGACTCCTCCGCCTGCGCACGCCGGTGCGTCCACGCTTCGCCGACCGCCGCCAGCACCTCACGGAAAGACGGCAGCGGGGGCCGCGCGTCCGGCGGCCAGTACGTGCCGGCGAAGAAGGTGCGACCGCGCGGTGTCGCGAAGACCGTGAGAGGCCAGCCGAGGTTCTGAGTGAACGCGGACGCCGCCGCCATGTATGCCCCATCGACGTCGGGGTGCTCTTCGCGGTCGACCTTCACCGAGACGAAACCGTTGTTCATGAGGGCGGCGACCTCGGGATCCGCGAAGGACTCCCGCGCCATCACATGGCACCAATGGCAGGTCGAGTATCCGATCGAGATCAGCAGCGGCACATCGCGGCGCTGCGCCTCGGCGAACGCCTCCGACCCCCAGGGGTACCAGTCGACGGGGTTGTCGGCGTGTGCCCGCAGGTACGGGCTGAGGGTGTCGGCGAGCCGGTTGGTCATGCCTTCACGCTACGCCGCGTGATGCGGTGGTGGGGCTGTCAGCCGACCAGCAGCTCGACCGGCCGGGATGCCGCGTAGCCGACCAGCGGCAGCGCCCGCTCGGCGGCGAGGTCGATGCGCGAGCGCAGCACATCGGAGATGATCTCGTAGCGGTCGAAGTCGGTGTCGCTCGCGTACACCCCCAACGGCAGGGTCAGCGCCTGGAAGAACGCGAACAGCGGACGCAGCTGATGCTCGATGATGAGGGCGTGGCGCTCCCCTCCGCCTGTGGCGGCCAGCAGCACCGGCTTGCCGACCAGATCGTACTGACCGACGAAGTCGAACAGGTGCTTGAACAGGCCGGTGAACGACGCCCGGTAGACAGGGCTTCCGACGATCAGCAGGTCGGCGGCCTCGATGGCCTGGAGCTTCTCCTCGACCTCGGGCGGCAGCTGGTCGCGACGCAGCGCTCCCGAGAGCCGGGGGCCGATGTCGGTCAGCTCGATGACCTCCACGTCGACCTCGGCACGCTCGGCCACCGCATCGGCGATGGCGCGGACGAGGGCGGTGGTCTTGCTCGGCTCGTGCAGGGATCCCGACACGGCCACGACACGGTAGCGAGCTGTCATGAGTTCGACGGTACCCACGACGACGCCCCGTGTCGCGGGGAGCGACACGGGGCGTCATGTGCGATCTGACAGGTCAGTTCACGTCGTCGGGGTGCGCGCCGACGCGACCGGAGCCGTCGAGCGGGTCGAGCGCATCGATCGCAGCGATCTCGGCATCGGTGAGCGTGAATCCGAAGACGTCGAGGTTCTCGCGCAGGCGGTCCGCCCGCACCGACTTCGGGAACACGATGATCCCCTTCTGCAGGTGCCAGCGCAGCACGGCCTGCGCGGGGGTGACGCCGTGGGCCGCTGCCGCCTCGGCGACGGCAGGAGTGCCGAAAAGGTCGTACTTGCCCTGACCGAGGGGACCCCAGGCTTCGATGCGGATGCCATGCTCGTCGGCCCAGGCGACGACGTCGCGCTGCTGGTAGGCCGGGTGGAGCTCGATCTGGTTGACCGCAGGGACGACCCCGGTCTCAGCCACGACGCGCTCGAGGTGCGGCACCAGGAAGTTCGAGACGCCCACACTGCGGGTCAGCCCGGCGTCGCGCAGCTCGACGATCTTGGCGAAGGCATGCACGTAGTCGTCCTTGGCCGGGGTGGGCCAGTGCACGAGATACAGGTCGACCTGGTCGAGCCCGAGCTTCTCGAGGCTCTCACCGATCGCGGCGCGCGGCTCTTCACCGTGGTGGCGGTCGTTCCAGAGCTTGGTCGTGATGAACAGTTCGTCGCGAGCGATGCCCGAGGCCGCGATCGCAGCACCGACGCCCTCCTCGTTACCGTAGATGGCCGCGGTGTCGATGTGGCGGTAGCCGATCTCGAGCGCCTCGCTCACGGCACGCTCGGTCTCGGCCGGCGGCACCTTGAAGACGCCGTAGCCGAGCTGCGGGATGAAGTTGCCGTCGTTCAGTTCGAGTGCAGGAATGGTCATGCTTCCACCCTAGGACCGGTGATGACGGGGGCGGCCGGACAGTGACGGATCATCTCCTCGGATGACATCAGCGCACAGGTACGGCGGCCATCTTCGCCGCGCTCCACCCCACCAGACGCTCCAGGGGTCCCCGACCGACGAACATCGACCACAGTGTCGTGACCGCGAGGAGCCCGAGAGCCAGCACCGCCCAGAGGACATTGCTCGTGAAGTACCCGCCCGGCCCCGCAAGCAGCGCGATCACGAGCACGTGAGCGCTGTATGCCGACAGCGGCATGGACCCGAGCGCCCCCAGCGGGAGGAGCAGCCAGCGCAGCGGTCGGCTGAGCAGCAGGCACAGCGCGATCACGGCGAGCGCGAATCCGCCGGAGCCCAGGATCTCGGCGGTGCCGCCGCTGTGCGGTTCGACGGAGAGGAATGCGCGGAGGGCCGATCCCAGCGGATCGGCCTCGGCGAGCGACTGCGGGTAGGTCTCCCATCCGTTCGGCAGCACCTCCCCCGTCGACGAGTCTCCGGGGAGGATGCTCGTGTCGCTCGCCCCTGACGAGTCGGAGCTCCACGAGAAGCTGGAACTCGACCCCGTGACTCCGGCCGTCGAACCCAGCGCGCCCAGACCGTAGCCAGCCGCGGCGAGCAGCACGCCGAGCCCGAGGGCCACGGCCGCCGTGCGCACCTGCTCGACATGCAGACGCCCGAGCGCCATCCCGCCCAGCACGAAGGCCATCCACACCGTGATCGGGTAGGTGCCGTACAACACGAAGCCGATCCCCGCGCCGTAAGGGTTCAGCGTCACGGCGCCGAGCAGAGCGAGCAGCGCGGGGCCGGCGAGCGCGAGCACCGCGGAGGCGACGAGCAACTGCCACACCCGCCAGCGCAGGAAGGGGATGACGGCGACGTAGAGCAGCCCGTAGAGCGTGAGGATCACGGCGATCGGAGTGTTCAGCAGCTCGAGCGCCAGCCCGATCACGAAGATCACCGCTCCCCGGCCGATCAGGCTCAATCGGATGCTCGGGATGCGCTCACGGTCGGGCAGCGTGCTGCGCCCGGTCATCAGGGCGATCGAGACCCCGGCGAGCACCGCGAACAGGATCGAGGAGCGTCCGTGCACGAGGTCGGTCCAGGTGGCCGGGTCGAGCCACTGGAACGGCTCGGTCTCACCGATGTGCGCCCCGGCCATGCCGAGGATCGCGAGCCCGCGGGCGATGTCGAGGCCGAGGATCCGGGGCGGCCGTCCGAACTCTCGGAACCATTGAACAGGGCGAAGGGCGATGGTCACTCGATGATCGTAGAGGGCGAATCGCGGCATACGATGGAGGGCTATGTCCACACCCGTGATCTCGTACCCCCCGGAGCTGCCCGTCAGCGCGGCCAGGGAGGAGATCGCCGACGCCATCCGCGACCACCAGGTCGTGATCGTGGCCGGCGCGACCGGCTCGGGCAAGACCACCCAGCTGCCCAAGATCGCGCTCGAGCTCGGCCGCACACGCATCGCGCACACGCAGCCCCGCCGCCTGGCCGCGCGCACGATCGCCGAGCGCGTCGCCGAGGAGCTGCAGGTCGAGCTCGGCACGCTCGTCGGCTACAAGGTGCGCTTCACCGACAAGGTCTCCGACGACACGCGCATCGCGCTGATGACCGACGGCATCCTGCTCAACGAGATCCATCGCGACCGGCTGCTCACCCGCTACGACACGATCATCATCGACGAGGCGCACGAGCGCTCGCTCAACGTCGACTTCCTCCTCGGGTACCTCGTGCGGATCCTCCCCGAACGCCCTGACCTCAAGGTGATCATCACCTCGGCCACGATCGACCCGGAGAGCTTCGCGAAGCACTTCGCCCCCTCGACAGGCTCAGGCACCCAGGGTGATCCGGCGCCGATCATCGAGGTGTCCGGCCGCACATACCCGGTGGAGATCCGCTACCGGCCCCTGATCGACGACTCGGAAGAGACGTCAGCGGCACCGACGGCAGGAGAGCCGGAGGACGAGGTCTCGGCGATCGTCGCCGCTCTCCGCGAGCTCGACCGTGAAGCACCCGGCGACGTACTGGTGTTCCTCCCCGGTGAAGCCGAGATCCGTGACGCCGCCGATGCGGTGCGCGGCGCGTACGCCCACGACCGCTCCCCCACCGAGGTGCTCCCCCTGTTCGGTCGCCTGTCCGCCGCGGAGCAGCACCGGGTCTTCGAGCGCAGCCGTGTGGCCGGTATGCGCCGCCGCGTGATCCTGGCCACCAACGTCGCCGAGACGAGCCTCACGGTTCCCGGCATCCGCTATGTGATCGACACCGGGACCGCGCGCATCTCCCGGTACAGCAACCGCTCGAAGGTGCAGCGGCTGCCGATCGAAGCGATCTCGCAGGCCTCGGCGAACCAGCGCTCCGGCCGCGCCGGCCGCACGAGTGACGGCATCGCGATCCGCCTCTACTCCGAGGAGGACTTCGACCGCCGCCCCGAGTTCACCGAGCCCGAGATCCTGCGCACGTCGCTGGCCTCGGTGATCCTGCAGATGCTGTCGCTGGGCTTCGGAGACATCGCGGCGTTCCCGTTCCTCACCCCGCCCGACTCCCGCGGCGTGAAGGCCGCGTTCGATCTGCTCACCGAACTCGGCGCGGTCGAACCGTCGCGCCGCGACGGATCCCCGCACCTCACCCGCACGGGCCGCGACATCTCGCGCATGCCGATCGATCCTCGGTTCGCGCGGATGCTGATCGAGGCCGGCCGCCCGGGCTCCGCCGGGAGCGTCACGCGCGACGTGCTCGCCATCGTCTCGGGCATGACCATCCAGGATGTGCGGGAACGCCCGGAGGAGCGCCGCGAAGAGGCCGACCGGCTGCACGCCCGCTTCGTGGACCCGACCAGCGACTTCCTGACCCTGCTGAACCTCTGGAACCACCTGCGCGAACAGCAGCGCGAGCTCGGATCCAGCGCGTTCCGCCGGCTCTGCCGCGCCGAGCACCTGAACTACGTGCGGGTGCGGGAGTGGTTCGACGTGCACCGCCAGCTGCGCACCCTGGTGAAGTCGCCGGAGCGCCAGGGCCGCGACACCGGGGCGAGCGACCCCGACGCGATCCACCGCGCACTGCTGTCGGGACTCCTGTCGCAGATCGGCATCCTCGACGAGCGCAGCGCGCCCGGCGGGAAGTCGCATTCGCCCGCGAAGGACCCGAAGCGCCGCATCGCGGAGTACCGCGGTGCCCGCGGTATCCGGTTCTCGATCTTCCCCGGTTCCGGACTGCGCAAGAAGGCGCCGCAGGCCGTGATCGCGGCCGAGATCGTCGAGACCTCGCGCACCTTCGCCCGCACGGTCGCCGCGATCGACCCGGCCTGGGCGGAGTCGCTCGCCGGCGACCTCGCCAAGCGCCAGGTCACCGAGCCGCACTGGTCGAAGGATGCCGGCGCCGCCGTCGCCTTCGAGAAGGTGACGCTGTTCGGACTCGAGATCATCCCGCGGCGACGCGTGCAGTTCGCGCGCATAGACCGCGCGGCCTCCCGCGAGCTGTTCCTGCGTCATGCGCTGGTCGAGGGCGAATGGGACCCGACGCGCATCGACAAGCGGGTGAGCGCGTTCTGGCGCAGCAACGGCGAGCTGCGCAAGCGTCTCGAGAAGCTCGAGGAACGGGAACGGCGCCGCGACATCCTGGCCGGCGACGAGGCCGTGTACCGGTTCTACGACGAGCGCATCCCCGCGGACGTGTTCGACGTGCGCTCCTTCGAAGCCTGGTGGCGCGAGACGCTGCAGAGCACGCCGAAGCTGCTGGTGATGCGCGAGGGCGACCTGCTCGACGACGAGGAGCGCGCCGATCAGAGTGAGTTCCCGACCCGGTGGACGCAGGGCGACCAGGTGCTCGGGCTCGCCTACCGCTTCGAGCCCGGCGCCGCCGATGACGGGGTGAGCGTGGTCATCCCGCTCGCGCTCCTCGCGCAGGTCACGGACCGCGGCTTCGACTGGCAGGTGCCCGGACTTCGCGCCGAGCTGATCACCGGACTGCTGCGCGCGCTGCCCAAAGCCATCAGACGGCACGTCGTTCCTGCGGCCGACTGGGCCGAGAAGTTCGGCGCCGAGCTCGCGGGCGAGGGCCCGGAGTCGCACGGCGGTCTGCCCTCACGCACCCTGAAGGAAGCGCTCGCCCGGCTGATCCAGCCCCTCGCGAACCAGCTCGTCTCGGCGGCGGACTTCGAGGAGGAGCGGGTGCCGGCGCACCTGCGCATGAACTTCCGCGCGGTGGACGAGCGCGGGAGGACCGCCGGTTCCGGACGCGACCTCACCGCACTGCAGCAACAGCTCGCCGACCGGGCGCGCAGCAGCGTCGCCCGCTCGATCGCCGCTCCTCCACGGCCTCGCGGCGGTGCGAAGGAAGCGTCGGCAGCCGTGGCAGCGGCATCGGCGCGCGGCCCCATCGAGCAGGATGGCTTGACCGCCTGGACGTTCGGTGACCTCCCCGAGGTGCTCGACACCCGGGTCGCCGGCGGCGTCGTGCGCGGCTACCCGGCGATCGTCGACCAGGGCAAGACCGCGTCGGTGCGCGTGGAGTCGACGGCGGATGCCGCAGCTGCCGCGACCCGCGACGGCGTGCTGCGGCTGGTGCTGCTCGCGGTACCGTCACCGTCGTCGTACGTGCAGGAGCACCTCACGAGCCAGGAGAAGCTGGCACTCGCGGCCTCGCCGTATTCCTCAGCCGCCGCGCTGATCGAGGACTGCCGCGCCGCGGTGGCGCGTGCGGTGATCGACGCTTCGACCGGCTCAGCGACCGGCGAGGGACGCGGCGTGATCCGCACCGAGGCGGAGTTCACGCGCGTGCGCGATGCGGTCTCCGCATCCCTCGTCGACGACCTGTTCGCCTGCGTCTCGCTGGTCGCCCGCATCCTGACCGCCTCCCGCGAGGTCGAACGGGGCATCAAGTCGCAGAACTCCCTGGCCCTGCTCGGGCCGCTGAACGACATCCGCACGCAGCTCTCCGGCCTCCTGCATCCCGGCTTCGTCTCGGCGGCCGGCGTCGAGCGCCTCGCGCACTTCCCGCGCTACCTGGCAGGGATGCTCGACCGTCTGAAGATGCTCGCGAGCGAACCGGGCAAGGACCGCGCCCGCATGACCGAGTACGAGCGCATGGCGAAGGCATACGAGGATGCCGGTGGCACGATCCCCCTCGCACCAGGGGCTCCGGCCCCGATCGTGGAGACGCGGTGGCTGCTGGAGGAGTATCGGATCAGCGTGTTCGCGCAGCGCCTGGGTACCGCGCAACCGGTGTCGCCGCAGCGCATCATGAAGGCGCTGGCCGGGCGCTGATAGAGCAGGATCATCGTGATCAGGAGGAGCAATTCATCTGCCCCGCGAGGCCTCCGTGTCCACCGCGATCTCTCGGTCCTTAGACTGCTCCTGAGCTCGAGGCTCCCTGGTCGCCACTGTTCCCACTTCTCAAGTTGACGATCGCGCGGCCACCGTAACGCCAATCGTCGAATGCAAGAAAAGGCACGTGGGAGCAACCCAGGATGACCCAAACAACTCGCGTAAGCCCGAGCCTGGGAACTGCTTGGGCGCAACGACACGTGAAGGCCTTAGTCGCCTCATGATCCATGCGGGCGCCAACGCCACATTCCTGGACCGACGCACCTGAGCGCGTCTTTTTGCTACCAGCAAAGACAAGCCAGCGCGATCCTCAGCCCTCTGCCTCGACGCGTCTCTTTCGCGAGGCAGGAAGATAGCTGTACGTTTGCCGTATGCGTTTTACCGGGGTACGTGTCAAGAACTTTCGAACTGTGGGCGCTCAGGATGCCTTCTTAGATCTCAGCGACACGCTGACAATCATCGGGCCGAACAACTCTGGTAAGACCAACCTCCTGCAGTCTGTTCAGATGTTCTTTACTGGCTACGAGAATGAGCATGGCTACCTCGTGGATGAAGACTCTCCGCGTGGGAAAGGGGCGCGCACAAGCATCGTCGGCTACTTCGATGGCGATCCCGACGGACCGGATTCAGCGTTTTATGAGGATCTAGATCGCCTCTACGCCCTCTACAACTTAACTCGTCCGGGAACGAACATCGCCCTGTACCTGACTTTCTCCCCGTCTGGTAACCCCACGTACGTGTTCTTTCCAAACCAGAAGCGCCCAAGTGAGGGAGCCGTACAGTCGAACATCAGTCGCCTCCAGAAGCAGCTCGTGATCGACCTCCTTGGCCAGTTTGAATGCCACTTCATTCCGTCCGAGAAGAGCATGCGTGAGTTGGTCGACCACGTTCTTACGCCGTTCATCCGGGCAGTCGTTGTCGACGTGCTGCAACCACAGCTTGGCAAGATCCAGTCCGAGCTGGATGCAGTATCTACAAACATCACGGCCGCGCTAGAAGCCAGTGGCGTCAGTGGACTGAAGGCATCATTCGGGTTTCAAGGCGGATCGATCGAGAACATGCTAAGCGGGTTCGACTTTTACCTTAGCGACCCGTACAAAACCCCGCTGGCAAGAAAAGGCCAGGGCACCCAGAGCCTGGCCTTTATGGCAGCGTTGCATTGGGTTACCTCCAAAGAAGAGGAATTCGGTCGTCACTCTGTTTGGCTTATCGAGGAGCCAGAGTCCTTCCTGCACCCCGAACTCTCACACAGCGCAACGCAACTCCTTGAGCTGTTGGGCAGGTCTTCCACGGTTGCGATGACGAGTCACTCTATGGCTTTCGTGCCGCACGATCCGAAGCGTGTTGTCGGCACGCACTTGGACGGTGACGGCTGCACGGCGCTGCTCACATTTAAATCGCACGAAAAGGCAACAGCGGCGCTCAGGAAGGGACTTGGACTTCGATTTGCAGACTACTTTTCCTTGGGCACATCAACCGTCCTGACGGAGGGGCAATCGGACTCCGAGTATCTCAGGTGGTTTCTCACGCTGTCCGAGCCCTGGGACGATTGCGAATGGCCGAAGTTGCGCTCGGTCACATTCAGCGATCGCGGCGGCGCCGTCCCACTCGCAGGGTTTGTCAGATCCAACTATGAGATCCTGCGCAAGGAACAACCTACGGTCAGCCTTTTCGACGGGGACGAAGCAGGGATAAAGGCAGTGAGCGACCTATCGTCATACTTCAATGGCGTCGGCGTGTCATTTAATTCCAACCGCGAGTATGTCTATGTCCGTAATGGATTCGCTATCGAAGGGCTCTTTCCAGACGCGTGGGTAGCCCAGTACCGTGAAGACTCCCCTACTCATTTCGTCGACTTCCAGCAAGATGCCGCCGACAGCCTGATGAAATTCCGGCTCCGTGATGGAAATAAGACCACTTTCGCAAACCGCATGAGAGAGCGTGCGGAAGCCGAGGACACTCACGACTGGGCCGAGAGATGGATCGTCGTATGTAAAGCACTCGAGAAAGCCCTCTCCAAGCAGGTTGAGTTGATCGCCGGAGAGTGAATCTGGCGCGGTGAGCTAACCACACGAGGTCAACTGCCGCTATCACGGTTCCACGAACCGCCGCCTCCGGCGGCAGGTAGCCTGGCAGCATGGCTCGCGCGATCGTCTACACAGAAATCGGCTCCCCCGACGTCCTGCACCTCAGCGAGGTGCCCGATCCCGTTGCCGGTGACGGCGAGGTCGTGGTGCGCATCGAGGCCGCGGGCGTCAATCCGATCGATGCCAAGATCCGCGGGGGCAAGCGCCCCTCACCGCCGATCACCGAGCCCCGCCCTGTCGGCTTCGACGGCGCCGGCGTGATCGATTCGATCGGCCCCGGTATCGACGGCTACGCCGTCGGAGACCGCGTGGCGATCCGCGACACCGTCGGCACGTACGCCGACCTGCTGCTCGTCCCGGTCGCGAACCTCGCGTCCCTCCCCGATTCCGTGACCGCCGCTGAGGGTGCCGGTATCGGCATCCCGGCCGGTACCGCGTACCAGGCGCTGCGCTCGCTCGCGGTGACCACGGGCGACGTGCTGCTCGTGCACGGCGGCTCCGGATCCGTTGGGCAGGCAGCCGTGCAGTTCGCGGTCGCGTGGGGAGCGACCGTGATCGCGACCGCCAGCCCCGCCCGCCACGACCAGCTGCGCGAGCTGGGGGCGATCCCGGTCGCCTACGGCGACGGCCTGCTCGAGCGCGTGCGCGAGGCGGCACCTGAGGACGTCACGGTGGCGCTGGACTGCGCGGGCACGGACGAGGCGATCGAGACGTCGCTGGCACTCGTCGCCGACCGCGACCGCATCGCGACAATCGTGCGGGGTCCGGATGCCGCTTCGTTCGGCATCCGCGCCTTCTCCGGCGGATCGCCGCAGCCCTTGACCGCAGAAGAGCTCGCGTGGCGCGCCGAGGCGCTGCCTGCGACGATCGCCCTGCTCGCGTCCGGCGACTTCACGATCGAGCTCGGCCCCGAACTGCCTCTCGCCGAGGCGGCGCAGGCCCACGAACTCGTGGAATCCGGCGCCGCCTCGGGCAAGATCGTGCTGATCCCCTGACCTGATCAGCTCGCGGCACAGCCTGTTCAGGCGGCGGCGACCGGGCGACCGATCGAGAGCATCAGCCGGTTGGCCCAGTTGAAGAACGCCGCGCCGTGGATGACGTCGGCGATCTCGAGGTCGTCCAACCCCACCGCACGCAGTCGCCCGATCTCGGCCTCCCCGAACGCGGTGGGGGTGTCGGTGAGCGCGACGGAGGCCGCGACGATCGCGTTCCACCGGTCCCCCAGCTCGGCGGCCGGGCCCTCGTCGAGCAGCAGATCGATGTCGTCCACACGCTTGCTGTAGTGCGCCGCGAAGCGCGAGTGCACCGAGGCGCAGAACACACAGCCGTTGCGGCGCGAGGCCGCCGTCGCCGCGAGCTCGCGGTCGGCGCGCGGAAGCCCTTCGGCCACGTTGTAGAAGATGTCCTTGTCGACCAGCGTGCGCGCCTTCAGCACCTCGGGGTCGCGGGCGAGCAGCCGGAAGTAGTCGTTCTTCGCACGCGCGGCGTCGACGAGTCCGTCGAAGTGGCGTTCGGTCAGCTCCTCCTCGGCGAGCGGGGCCAGGTGCGGCGTCCACCCGACCTCGGCGCGGGTGAAGGCGTGCGGGTGCGGGGCATCCTGGTGCAGGAGCGCGGTCTCTGCGGCGGTCATGCGGCCTCCTCCTCGGCGTCGGACTCTGATGCGGAGGTCGTCGCAGCCGCGAGACCCGTCGCGGCGAGCGCGCGCAGACCCGTGATCACGCGCTGCTGGAAGGCGAGGAACGACACCAGCTGCGAGAGCGTGACGATCCCGTCGGCCGACCACCCGGCATCGAGCAGCCGCCCGAGGTCGGCGCCGGCGGCCTCTCGCGGACGCAGCACCAGCAGGTGCGTGTGCGCGAGGGCTGCGGACAGGCGCTCGCCGAGTGCCTGTGTGACGGCGTCCGTGGGCGTGTACCGCTCACCCTCGGTGTTCTCGTCCTGCAGCCCGAGTTCGGTGTAGGAGCCGAACGGTCCGCTCGTCGCCGCGATGGATGCTTCGGCCAGCACGACCTCGGCCCGCTCCCGGTCCGCCTGTCGCGCCCGGTCGGCGTAGAACGCGGCGGTCTCATCGGCGCTCCCGGCGAGACTCGTCGCGAAGGCCGCGATCAGCTCGCGCTCCGCCTGTGAGACGTGCGCCGCCGAGACCGGGTGGAAGAGCGCGTCGAAGCTCGCCTGCAGCTGCTCCCTCGTGACGGGGCGGCGGCGGCGCAGGGCCTCGAGCTCCGGCGTCACCCCCGCGATCTGATCGACGATGTCGTGTGTCATGCCTTCTCCTTGAGTGTGGGGTTCACGGTGTAGCCGAGGGCCGGGGCGACCTGTTCGGCGAAGAGCTCGATCGAGCGGAGCACCTGTTCGTGCGGCGCATCCACCGAGTGCACCTGGAAGGCGACCTCGGTCGCGCGATCGAGGGTCGCATCAGCGGCGAGCGACTCGGCGACCTGCTCCGGCGTGCCCAGATGCGTGTCGAGTGCGGCGATGAGCTCCTCGATGCTGTCGTCGCCGGGGATGGTCTGCCCCTGACGCCGGAAGCCCTCGGCCGCTCGCCGCAGTCCGACCTCGGCGTAGCGCAGCGCCTCGGCGCGATCGTCGGCGACGAACACCGTGCGCGAGGCCGTGATCCGCGGAGCGACCCCGTCGGGCAGGGCGTCGAGGTACGCGTCGATGATCGGGTCCTGCAGCGCCGAGAGCGGTGCACGCAGCGCGTCGGCCGGGCGCGGCTGCGTGCGCGAGAGCAGCAGTCCGTGGCCGTGCACGCCGGCGCGATGACCACCCGGTACCGAGAAGGTCGCCTGCCAGATGCGCTCGCCGAGCGTGGACGCGTCGGGGTAGAGCGCGTTGCCTTCGCCGATGTCGCGTCCGCCCAGCGCGTCGAGCAGCACGCCGAGCTTGCGGTCGTAGGTGACGGCTTTGTGGCGCACGTCCTCCCCGAAGGGCGAGAACGACGAGGGGGTTCCCCCACTGCCGAGGCCGAGATCCAGACGTCCGCCCGCCAGCAGATCGGCGACCGTCGCGTCCTCCGCCACGCGCACCGGGTCCTCGAGAGACAGGGTGATCACCCCGGTGCCCAGACGGATGCGGGAGGTCTGCGCCGCCACATTGGCGAGGAACACCAGCGGCGACGGGAGGCCGCCCTCCGCGGCGTGGAAGTGATGCTGCGCGACCCAGGCACGACCGACACCGTGGCGCTCGGCGTGCTGGATCTGCGCGGTCGCGAGAGCGTAGCGCTCCGCGGGTGCGGCATCGTCGAGCAGCCGCGTGAAGAATGCGATGGACGGTGCGCTCATCTGGTGACCTCCGTTCGTCCGGGAACCGCGGCGAGCAGCTCCCTGGTGTAGTCGTGCTGCGGGGCGTGGAAGAGCTCTTCCGTGACGCCTTCTTCGACGATCCGGCCGCGGCGCATGACCGAGACCGTGTGGCTGATCCTCCGCACGACCGCGAGATCGTGCGAGATGAACAGGTAGGTGAGTCCGAGCTCGTCCTGCAGCGAGGTGAGCAGCTCGAGGATGCGGGCCTGCACCGTCACATCCAGCGCGGATACGGCTTCGTCGAGCACCACGATCTCGGGATCGATCGCGAGGGCGCGGGCGATCGCGACGCGCTGGCGCTGACCGCCCGACAGTTCGCGTGGAGTGCGCTGTGCGACGTCCGTCGGGAGCGAGACCCGGTCGATCAGGGCGAGAGCGCGCTGCTGCTGCTCCTTGCGCGAACCCACGCCGAAGTTCTGCAGCGGTTCGGCGACGATGTCGACGATCTGCTGGCGCGGATCGAGCGAGGCGAAGGGGTTCTGATAGACGAGCTGGATGCGGCGGCGCAGTGCGCGCAACTGCTTTCCCGACGCGCTGGTCACATCGTCGTCGTCGATCTGGATCGACCCGGCATCCGGCCGGTGGAACCGCGTCACGAGGCGTGCCGTGGTCGTCTTGCCCGACCCGGACTCCCCTACCAGTGCGTGCGTGGTGCCTCTGCGCACGCGGAACGACACGTCGTCCACCGCACGGAAGCGCTCGCGCCCGGCGACCGCGAATTCCTTGACCAGGTCCTCGGCCACGATCGCGTAGGGGTTCTCGGCGGCGACCGCGGCCGCGTCCCGCAGGAACGGGGGCGCTTCCGGACGACGGAAACCGGTCGTGAACGCCGGCGCGTCGGCGAGCAGCTGCCGCGTGTAGACATCGCCGGGCGCGGCCAGGACCTCCGCGTTCGCGCCCTGTTCGACGATGCGACCGTCCTTGAGCACGACCAGGCGCTGCGCGCGGTCGGCGGCGACGCCCAGGTCGTGGGTCACCAGCAGGATGCTCGTGCCCTCCTCCTGGCGCAGTTCGTCGAGCAGGTCGAGCACGCGGCGTTGCACGGTCGCGTCCAGGGCGCTGGTCGGCTCATCGGCGATCAGGAGTCGCGGACGCAGAGCGATCGCGGTGGCGATCAGCACGCGCTGCCGCATGCCGCCTGACAGCTCGTGCGGATACTGCCGTGCGCGCAGGTCGGGGTCGTCGATGCCGACGCGGTCGAGCAGCTCGATCGTCCGCGCACGCCGGGAGCGACGGTCGCGGTGTCCGTGCAGCCGGAGGATCTCCTCGACCTGCGCACCGATCGAGCGCACCGGATCGAGCGAGGTGGTCGGATCCTGCGGCACCAGGCCGATCTCGGGGCCGCGGATGCTGCGCAGTGCGCGGTCCGTCCATCCCGCGATCTCCAGTTCCCCGAGGCGCACACTCCCCCCTTCGACGCGTCCGCCGGCGGGGAGCAGCCCGAGCAGCGCGTGGGCAGTGGTGGACTTGCCCGAACCCGACTCCCCCACGAGGGCAAGGGTCTCCCCCTCGCCGATCTCGAACGAGACGCCATGCACGACATCGCGTCGCCCGGCACGGGTGGCGTACGAGACCCGCAGGCCTTCGACGGCGAGAACACTCATCGTGCGCTCCTTCCGATGCGGTGGCTGATGCGGTTCGCGCTCAGCACGACCACCACCACCACGAGCCCGGGCAGCGCGGTCAGCCACCAGGCGGTCCCGATGTAGTTGCGGCCGTCCGCGATCAGCAGACCCCACTCCGGGGTGGGGGGCGGGGCACCGTAGCCGAGGAAGCCGAGTGTCGAGATCGCCAGGATCGCGGTGCCGAACTGCAGGGCGGCGAGCGCGACGATCGGGGTGAGCGAATTCGGGAGCACATGGCGGCGCAGCACCGTGAAGAACGTGGCACCGCTGCCGTAGGCGGCTTCGACGTACTCGGTTCTGCGCACCCGCGCGACCTCGGCGCGCATGAGTCGGGCGAAGGCCGCGATACTGCCCAAACCCACGGCGATCGCCGCATTCACGGTGCCGAAGCCGAGCAGGATGATCACCGAGAGCGCGAGCAGCAGGCCGGGAATGGCCAGCAGTACATCCACGATCCGCATCAGCACGTCGTCGACGACCCCGCCCAGCGCACCCGCGATCGCCCCGAGCAGCGTGCCGAGCGCGAGTCCGACGGTGACGGCGATGAGCGCGCCGGAGAGCGAGTGCACCGCGCCGTGCACGACCCGGCCGAACAGATCACGGCCGAGCGTGTCGGTGCCGAACCAGTGCGCCGCACTGGGCGGGAGGAGTTTGTCTGCCGGCGTGCCGGTCAGCGGGTCACCGGGGGCGAAGACCCCGGGGATGAGCGCCCAGAGCACGGCGAGGGAGACGACCGCGACCGCGAGATACAGCCCCCAGGAGCGCCCGCGCAGCCGGCGGACCTTCCGCGGGATCTCCGGTGCCGGTGCGTCCGGCACGAGAACCGGACCGTCCGCTGTCGGACGCGGGGTGAGAACGGGGACGGTCATGCCGACACCTCCTGGAAGGTCGTCGTGTTCGCAGTGATGGCGGAGGTCGACACGCGGGTGACGCGGCGCTGCCGAGGGTCGATGAGCGGTGTGACGAGGTCGACCGCGAAGCTGATCAGCACGAAGCCGAGCGCCGAGAGCAGGACGACGCCCTGGAGCACCGGGATGTCCTGGTTCGACACGGCCTGCTCGGTGAGGCGTCCGATGCCGGTGCGCCCGAACACCGTCTCGGTCACGACGGCTCCGCCCACGAGCTCGCCGAACAGCACGCCGGCGATGGTCAGAGTGGGCAGGGTCGCATTGCGGGCCACTGACCGAGTGAGCACCCAGAGCGGAGGCGCTCCCTTGGCGCGCACGACCGTGATGAACGGCTGCGCCTGCACCTGGTCGATCGCGCGCACCAGCACCTGGGCGAGCGGTGCGGAGATCGGCACCGCGAGCGTCAGCACCGGCAGGATCAGGCCGCTCACCGGGTCGGCTCCGACGATCGGCACCCAGCCGAGTCCGAACGAGAACACCTGGATCAGCAGGATGCCGAGCCAGAACACCGGCACGGCGACGAACAGGCCCGGCACCTGCCGCAGACCGTCGCGCAGCCACGCGAACGGGGCGAGAGAGGAGAGCCCGGCGATGAGGATCGCGAACAGGAGCGCGACGGCCAGTCCGAGCGAGGCGAGCAGCAGCGTGGCCGGCAGCGCCTCTGCCAGCATCGCCAGCACGGGGGTGCCGAACTGCGTCGAGTACCCGAAGTCGCCGGCCAGGAAGCCGAGCCCGGCGTGCAGGTACTGCTCCCACCAGGGCAGGTCGGCGCCATAGGTGGCGCGGATGCTGTCGAGCTGCTCGGGCGACAGGCCGAGGCTGGGATCCGCGAACTTGATCAGGATCGCATCGCCCGGCAGCAGCTGGAGCAGGAAGAAGGTGGCCGTGAAGGCCGCGATCAGCACGATCGCGGCCTGCCCGGCTCGTCGGAGGACGAAACTCATCGGTGATCCCCGTGCATCAGTGCTCGGCGAGCCAGACGCCGGAGAAGGTCGGACGACCCACCGACTCGAAGGCGACGCCCTGCACGTAGGTGGCGGCGCCGTAGACCTGCGGCTCCTCGAACAGCGGGATCACGTACGCCTGCTCGGCGATGTAGTCCTGCACGGCCTGAGAGGCCGCGATGCGCTTGTCCGCGTCGGGCTCGGAGGCCACGGCGAGGAGCAGCTCGTCGAGCTTCGCGTCCTGCGAGATCAGCACGTCGCGGTTCTTTGTGAAGTACTGGCTCTTGATCACATCGAGGTCTGCACGGCCGACCATCGAGTGGTAGAAACCGGTCTTCAGCGGATCGCGGGTGTCCTCTGCGGCGCTTCCGGCGTCACCGGGCTTGACGTTCAGCTCGACGCCGACCTTGGCCAGCTGCTGGGCGACGAGTTCGAGCGTCTGCTTCGACAGCGGCTGCGGCTTGGCCTCGTAGACCGTGATCGACAGGCGCTCCCCGTCCTTCTCGCGGATGCCGTCGGATCCGGGAACCCATCCGGCCTCGTCGAGCAGCGCGGCCGCCTTGTCGGGGTCGTAGACGTAGTGCTCCGACTCGTCCTTGTATCCCACCGCCTGCGAGGACAGCACCGATGTGGCCACCGGGTAGTTCTCGGTGAACAGGGTGTCGACGACCTCCTGCGCGTTCACGGCCGCGATGATCGCCTGCCGCACACGGATGTCGCCGAGCAGCGGGTTCTCCGGGCGGAGCGCGATCGAGTTGTTCACTCCGCGGGTCTGCGGGGCGTAGAGGGTGAACCCGGCGCTCTCGACGCGGTCCTCGTCGAACGCCTGCACGTAGCGGACGTAGTCGGCCTGACCGGCGAGCAGCGATCCGATGCGCACCGAGTCCTCCGGGGTGACCAGCACGTGCACGGCGTCGACGTACGGACGTCCCTGGTTGGTCGCGCTCTCCGGCGCCCAGTCATAGTCCTCCCGCGCCGTCAGCGTGTACTCGGTGCCCAGCTTCTCGTCGGTGACGGTGAAGGGACCGGAGCCGATGATCTCCTCGGCGTTGCCGGCGCCGAAGTCCTCGATCGTGCCGTCGAGCGTCTCGGGCGAGAGCAGCCCGGAGTTGATGGTCGACGTCGCCTGCAGGAAGCCGGGAGACGGCGCCGTGAAGTGGAACGTCACGGTGTCGTCGTCGATGACCTCGCTGCTGGCGTAGTTGTTGATCGCCTCGGAGATCGTGAGACCCCGCTCGGCGTCGCCCAGGCCGTAGGTGTCGAAGTTCTTCTTCACGGCCTCCGCATCGAGCGGAGTGCCGTCGGAGAAGGTCACATCCGACTTCAGGTTGAAGGTGTACTCGGTCGCGTCGTCGTTCACGGTCCAGTCCGCGGCGATCCACGGTTCGATCTCGAGCGACTCCGGGTTCTGCCACGTGAGACGTGCGGCGATGTTGTTGACCACACCGCCGTTCGGGTAGAAGCCGGCCTGCGGCGGGTAGAGGTTCGTGTACGCCTGGTGCTCGAGGTAGGTGAGTGTGCCACCCGTGATCGGGTCGCCGGCCTCTGCCGGGGCGTTCGCCGGTGCGGGAGAGGTGGCGCAGGCAGCGAGGCTCGCCGCCATCACGAGCGGGAGGGCGACGGCTGCGGCGCGGACAATGCGGCGGTTCATGCGGGGGCCTCATGGAGGGGTGGGATGCAGAGATGGAAGTGCACGGTGGATGTGCGGGGTGTGGATCACGCTAGGGAGTGGGGTGAGGGTGGCGCGACCGGAGTGTCACGGGCAGACGCCGCCCGTCATCGGACGACTCCGGACGTCATGCGGCGTCATGCGTGCGCCGTCTGCAGCGCCGGCTGAGCGGCGACGCCGAGCCGTTCGCGCAGGTTCTCCCCGTCGCGACCGAGCAGCCCTCGGCGGCGCAGTTCCGGGGCCGCGAGACGGGTGAAGGCCTCGAACTGCGCCGGCTGGAACGCCGACAGCACGTTGAATCCGTCTGCGCCGCCCTCGTCACGCCACGTCTCGAAATGGTCGGCGATGGTCGCCGCCCCGCCGACGACGAAGGCGGCCGGCACCGCGTGCGCGGCGACGAGGTGGCGCCAGGTGAGCGGATGACGCGTCCCCACGCCCAGTCCCGCGATCCGCGCCAGCCGTTCGACCAGGGCGGCTCCGGTCGCTCCCAGCCGAGCGGCCTGCTCCGCGGTGACCTCATCGTCGAAGGCGGCGGCGCGCAGCGGTTCATCCGGCGCGACCTCGAGCGCATCCGCAAGGGCGGCGATCGTGCGGTTCGCGGGGAAGGCGGTACGGCCTCGCTGATGCCCCTCGGCGAGCGGTACGAGGGCGAGCAGGCGCTCGACGATGCGATGCGCGTCGGCATCGGTGTCGGCGACGACGGGCAGCACGGGCGCGATGACCTTCAGTGCGTCGGGGGCGCGACCGGCAGCCGCAGCGGTCGTCCGCAGGAGCCGACGCACCTCGATCGCATCGACGAGCGTCGGCGCCGCGATCAGCGCGAGATCCGCCTCGGTCGCCGCCAGCGCCCGAGACCGCGCCGACGTGCCGGCGTGCACGATCGGGATCTGCCCCTGCGGGGGCCGCGCGACGTTGAGCGGCCCTGCGACGCCGAGGTGAGTGCCCTGGAGGGCTGCGGGACGCAGCCCGTCGGGATCGATCAGCACGCCGCGGGCGGCATCCGCGATCCAGGCGTCCTCACTCCACGAGTCCCACAGCCGGCGCAGCGCCGTGACGAACTCCTCCGCGCGGTCGTAGCGGTTCTCGTTGTCGGCGTGGGCGTCACGGCCGTGGTTGCCTGCGGCGCGCGGCTCCGCGCCGGTGACCAGATTCACGCCCGCACGCCCCCGGGTGAGCACGTCGAGCGACGCGAGCGAGCGCGCCGTCGTGTACGGGTCGGCGTAGGTGGTGTTGACCGTCGCGATGAGGCCGATGCGCGAGGTGATCCCGGCGAGGAAGAGCACGGCGCTCACCGGATCGATGCGCGCGAGCAGATAGGGATCGCGGAACTCGAGATCGGGTCCCGTCGCCAGCCAGTCCCCGAAGAACAGGTAGTCCAACCCCGCGTCCTCCCCCGCCTGCGCGACCCGGCGCAGGATGTCGGCGTCGCCGGCGGGATCGCGGTGCGCCCCGTCCTGCCGCCAGCCGGAGGGGTACGCGCCGAGGGTGCGCACCATGGCGCCGACGATGAGGGGTTCTGTCATGCCCGACACGGTAGAACCGCGGCAATGCGCGGGGCCAGGAGGCCGAAGTCGCAGGTCATACAGCGCAACAGTCCGACACACAGGGCGCACCCTCTACGCTGAAGAGATGACTGGTCTTCGTTGGGGCATCCTCGCGACCGGCGGCATCGCCGGCGCCTTCGCATCCGACCTGCGCACCGCAGGACTCGATCTCGTGGCGGTCGGTTCACGATCCCAGGAGTCGGCGGACGCCTTCGCGGCCCGCTTCGACATCCCGCACGCGCATCCGTCCTACGAGGCGCTCGTGGCCGATCCCGACGTCGACATCATCTACGTCTCGACGCCGCATCCGATGCACCACGCGAACGCGCGCCTGGCGCTCGAGCACGGCAAGCACGTGCTGGTCGAGAAGGCCTTCACCCTGAACCACGGCGAGGCCGAGGACCTGCAGCGTCTCGCAGCCGAACGCGGCCTGCTCGTGACCGAGGCGATGTGGACCCGATACCTGCCGCACATGGTGCGCGTCCGCGAGATCATCGCCGCCGGCACGCTCGGCGAGATCCGCGCGGTCAGCGCCGACCACACGCAGCTGCTCCCCTCCGACCCGACGCACCGCCTCAACGCGCTCGAACTCGGCGGCGGCGCACTGCTCGACCTGGCGATCTACCCGCTGTCGTTCATCTGGGACATCCTCGGCGCCCCCACCACGGTGCACAGCGTCGCACGCCTGATCGAGACCGGCGCGGACGCCGAGGTCGCCACGGTCATGACCCACGAGGGCGGTGCGGTCTCCACGAGCCTGTCGTCGTCGCGTGCGGCCGGTCCCAACACGGCCATCATCCTCGGCACCGAGGCGCGCATCGAGATCGAACGGTACTGGTGGTCGCCCTCCGTCGTGCGGGTGATCGATCCACAGGGCGAGGTGATCGAGGAGTTCGACGGCCGCCCCGCTTCCGACGCGGCTGGACGCGGCATGCAGTACGAAGCGCTCGCCGCCGAACGCCTCGTGCGCGACGGCCTCCTCGAGGGCGACATCCTCCCGATCGCCGAGAGCGTCGCCATCATGGGCACTCTCGACGAGATCCGCCGCCAGATCGGCGTGCGCTACCCCGGAGAGGACGCAGACAATGGCTGAGCCCACCGACTCCCGCGTCGCGGTCTATCTGGACTTCGACAACATCGTCATCTCCTGGTACGACCGGGTGCACGGGCGCAACGCGTATGCCAAGGACCGCCAGCGCATCTCGGAGCAGCCGGGCGACCCCGAGGTAGCCGAGCGCCTGAGCCAGGCGATGATCGAGGTCGGCGCGATCATCGACTACGCCGCCTCCTTCGGCACCCTCGTGCTCACCCGCGCCTATGCGGACTGGTCGTCGCCGGTGAACGCCGTCTACCGGTCCCAGCTGGTGGCCCGCGCCGTCGACCTCGTACAGCTGTTCCCCGCCGCCGCGTACGCCAAGAACGGCGCCGACATCCGGCTGGCCGTGGATGCCGTGGAAGACATGTTCCGCCTCCCCGACCTCACCCACGTGGTGATCGTCGCCGGCGACAGCGACTATGTGCCGCTCGCGCAGCGCTGCAAGCGCCTCGGCCGCTACGTGATCGGCGTGGGCGTCGCGGGCTCCACCGCCAAGTCCCTCGCCGCCGCGTGCGACGAGTTCGAGGCGTACGACTCCCTCTCCGGCGTCGTGCGTCCGGTCAAGGTCCCGGCGACCGTCGCGACGCCCGTCGTCGACGCGCCCGTCGAGGCCGCGACCGCGCCCGCCGAGACCGCGACCGAGGCCCCGAAGGCCAAGAGCCGCTCACGCGCGAAGGCGAAGCCCGCACCCGCAGAGGCCGCACCGCCCAAGCTCGACGAGCAGGGCGAGGCCACGCAGCTCCTGGAACGCGCCCTGCGACTGGGGCACGACAAGGGTGATGCCGACGAGTGGCTGCACAGCTCGGCCGTGAAGACGCACATGCGCCGCATGGACCCGTCGTTCAGCGAGAAGGCCCTCGGCTACCGCTCCTTCTCGGACTTCCTGAAGTCCCGCGACGACATGGCAGAGCTCGAGGAGACAGGGCACGAACGACTCGTGCGCCTGCGCGACCACTAGTCGGTCGAGCGCAGTGCCCGCCAGCACGCCGCGACCGTCAGCGCCGTGACGATTCCGACGGCGGCATAGGCCAGGCGAGGGTCGGTCGCCTCGGCCAGGGAGCCCACCAGCAGCCCCGTCACGACGGTCGATCCCGGCAGCGCCATCGCCCACAGGCCCATGATCCGTCCGCGGATCGGTGCCGGAGTGGTCAACATGACGTACGCGTTCGCCCTGGCGATGAACCACATCACGACCGCGCCGACCGCGGCCAGCCCGACGAACAGCATCGGCAACGACCAGGAGACGGCGGAGAAGACGACGGCCGCCGCCATCGCCGCCGCCATGCCACGCACCTCGGAGCTGCGAGGCATCGTCGGTCCGGTGGCCGAGAAGAATGCGCCGGGCAGGGCACCGAGCCCGAACGCCACGGCGAGCGCACCGTAGGTGCCTCCCCCGCCGTCGAACACATCGACGACGATGAGCGGGATCACCACGGCGATGTTGTAACAGGCGGCCGCGCACACGGCGAGCAGCAGGGTGCTGCGGATCGCCGGTGTCCCGACCGCGAAGCGCCATGCGCCCGGCGCTCGGAGCGCGGGGGCCGCATCGAGAGCGTCGTCGTCGGGCACGACCGGGCGCAGCCGGAGGGACAACAGCACGACGATCGACGGGATGAACACGAGAGTGTTCACCACGAAGCACCAGGCCGCGTCCGACACCACCAGCAGGATGCCGGCGATCGCGGGGCCCAGCACTCGGGATCCGTTGATGATCACCTCGTTCATGCTCACGGCACTCGTCATCCGCTCACGACCGACGATGTCCATCACCAGGAGCTGGCGCGCGGGATTGTCGGCGGCGAAAGCCACCCCGTGCGCGAGCGAGAGCGCGGCGAGCATCCAGATCTCGAGCACTCCGCCGAAAGTGAGCGCCGCCAGCGCGCCGGCGACGAGCATCTGCGCGACCGCGGTGACGAGCAGCACCGACCGACGCGAGTATCGGTCGACGAGACCACCGATGAACGGACCGAGGATCAGCGTCGGCAGCATCATGCACGCCGTCACCGCTCCCAGCGCGAGGCCGTCGCCGCCGAGCTCGATCACGAGCCAGGCCATCGCGATCTGCGACGCCGCGCCCCCGGTGCCAGACAGCAGCTGCGCGATACTCCAGCGGCGGTAGTCGCGGATGCGCAGCGCCTGGAACGAGCGGGTCAGCGCCTCGCGCGTGAAGCGGTCTCGCAGGTGCTCCCAGAACACCCCTGCCTACTGGTTGCTGAACGCGGCATCGAACGACGCCGTGGGCTTCGGCCACAGCAGCGATCGCACGAATCCGACGGCTTCTGCGGCACCGTGCAACCGGTCCATGCCGGCGTCCTCCCACTCGATCGAGATCGGGCCGGTGTAGCCGATCGCATCGAGAGCACGGAAGGAGTCCTCCCATGGCACGTCTCCGTGACCTGTCGACACGAAGTCCCAGCCGCGCCGCGGGTCGCCCCACGGCAGGTGCGAGCCGAGCACGCCGGCGCGGCCGTTCTGCGGACGCATCCGGGTGTCCTTGCAGTCCACGTGGTAGATCCGGTCGGCGAAGTCGACGATGAATCCGACCGGATCGATGTTCTGCCACATCATGTGCGAGGGGTCCCAGTTGAACCCGAAGGCCCCGCGGTGATCGATCGCCTCCAGCGCGCGCACCGACGACCAGTAGTCGTAGGCGATCTCGCCGGGGTGCACCTCGTGGGCGAAGCGCACGCCCTCGCCGTCGAACACGTCGAGGATCGGGTTCCAGCGGGCGGCGAAATCCTCGAAACCGCCCTCGATGACCGATGCGGGCACGGGCGGGAACATGGCCACGTACGGCCAGATCGACGACCCCGTGAACCCCACGACCGTGTCGATGTCGAGCTTGCGTGCCACCCGGGCCGCACGCGTCATATCCTCCGCGGCGCGCTTCCGCACGCCCTCGGCATCGCCGTCGCCCCACACGTAGTCGCGCAGGATCGCCTGGTGACGGAAGTCGATCGGCGCATCGCACACGGCTTGACCGGCGAGATGGTTCGAGATGGCGAAGATCTTCAGACCATGACGGTCGAGGATCTCCTTGCGTGATGCCAGATAGGCGTCGTCCTCGTCCGCGCGCCGGAGGTCGAGGTGGTCACCGGACGCGGCGACCTCGAGACCGTCGTAGCCCCACTCGCTCGCGAGCCGGGCCACATCCTCGAAGGGCAGATCGGCCCACTGCCCCGTGAACAGGGTGACGGGATGCGTGCTGGTCATCGTGCAGCCTCCGGGTAGTTCTCGGCGATCCACGCCCAGCTCGTCTTCGCGCTGGCGAACGGCTCCATGCTGGGCTTGTCCACTTCGATGATCACAGCACCGTCGAAGTCGTCCGGCAACCCGGCGAGCGCGTCGACGATCGGCACGTCCCCCAGGCCGGGCTCGAGGAAGAAGCGCCGGCTCATCACATCGAAGTACGGCGTGCGCGTCGCCCGCGCCTCGGCGGCGATCGACAGGTCCATGTCCTTCACGTGCAGGTCGGAGATGCGGTCGGCGTGCGCGGCGACCCACGCCACGACATCCGCGCCGGTCCAGGCCAGGTGTCCGATGTCCGGTCCCGCTGCGAGCAGGCTCGGTGAGATCGCATCGAGCACGTACTCGTACTCCTCCTCGGTCTCCACCCAGGTGCCGACGTGGTTGTGCAGCGCCGCCGTCACGCCCTCGGCCGCGAGCACCTCGGCGGCTTCACCGATGATGTTCGCGACCCGGTCCAGCCGAGCCCGGTCGAAGGCGTGGCCGATCGCCGCGGCCTCGTCGATGCGCGGGCGTCCCGGTGCCATGTCGGCGGCAAGGAACACCCGGTCGAGCCCCATGAACGTCGTCTCCTCGGCCCGGCGGCGGATCGCGTCGAACCAGCGGAAGTGCGCCTCGGTGTCGCCCGCGTGGTCGCGGTCGAACTCCTCGGGGAGCCCGATGTGCACGTAGCCCGGTGACAGCCTCAGCCCCGAGTCCGCCACCACCCGGGCGTAGCTCTGCAGTGTCTGCGTCGGCAGCACCTCCAGCATGACCGAGGAGTATCCGGCCTCGGCCACCTGTCCGAGGATGACGGGCTGCTTGGGCAGGAAGGTCGACAGGTCGAACTCCCATCCCACGCTCCCCGGCTCCCCCGTGGACTCGCCGAGCGAGACCGTGATCCACTGCAGCGTGTTGAGCGAGAAATGATCCTGTGTCAGCGCCATCGCTGTTCTCCGTCCTTTCAGGAACCGGGTCGTGTCAGGAACCGGTGACGTCGGCGACCCAGGCGGCGGTGTGCTTCGCGCTGGCCACCGGATCCATGCTCGCCCTGTCCACCTCGATGATGATCCACCCGCCGAAGTCGTCGGGGAGCACCGAGAGCGTGTCGACGATGTCGACCTGGCCGAGACCCGGCTCGAGGTACAGGCCCAGGTCGGTCGCCCGCTCGTAGCTGAGCCCCTCGTCACGGCTGCGTCGCGCCAGGTCCAGGTTCAGGTCCTTCACGTGCAGGTCCTGCACGCGATCCGCCCACTTCGCGATGGCCTGCTTCGCGTCGATGCCCGCCCACTCCAGGTGACCGATGTCGAAGGACGCTCCCAGGCGCGAGGCGTCGATGCTGTTCAGCACGTGCTCGTATTCGTGCTCGGTCTCGATCCAGGTCCCCACGTGGTTGTGCAGACCGGGGCGCACGCCCTCGGCGTTGAGCACGTCGACGGCCTCATCGATCAGGTCCGTCAGCTCGTCGAGCCGTTCCTGCGAGAAGTCGGCGCCGATGGCCGGCTTCTGCCAGCGGATCGCCGTCTGGTCGACCTCTGCCGCGAGGAAGATCGTGTCGAGTCCGAAGTAGGCGGATTCCTCCGCCTTCCGGCGCACCGCGTCGAACCAGTGGATGCGTTCGAACGTGCCGTGCTCCAGCCGTCCGCCGTGGTCACTCGCGAGCGGCACCTGCACGTAGCCCGGAGCGAGCGCCAGGCCCGACGCCTCGACCATCGCGGCATAGTTCTGCAGCGTCTGCGTGTCGAGCACCTCGAGCATCGTGGCTGAGAAGCCGGCATCCCGGATCTCCGCCAGCACCTGCGGGTACTCGGCGACGAACGAGGGATCGGCGAAGCGCCACAGGCTCGCGCTGCTGAGATCGGTCGGGTCCTCCTTGACGTTGATCCACTGGATCGCGTTGAGCGCGAACTTCAGGTCTTTCATCTGCATGGCGATTCCGTTCGGTTCTACTTCAGCCCCGCGGTGGCGACACCCTGGATGAAGTACTTCTGGAGGAAGAGGAAGAGGATGAGGATCGGCAGCAGCACGACGACGGCGCCGGCGAGCAGCAGTCCGAAGGAGATCGTGTTGGATGCCTGGGAGGCCACGGACAGTCCGACCGGAGCCGTGTAGGTGTCCTGCGACTGGGCCACGACGAGGGGCCAGAGGAAGTTGTTCCACGAGGTGAGGAACGACAGGATCGCGACCGTCGCGAGTCCAGGACCGGTGAGCGGGAGGAAGATCCGGAAGAACAGTCGCCCCTCCCCCGCGCCGTCCAGGCGCGCGGCCTCCATGAGCTCGAACGGCACCCCGTGTGCGAACTGGCGCATGATGAACACGCACAGCGGGAGGATCAGCACGGGCAGGATGATCGCGACGAGCGAGTTCACCAGTCCCATCTGCACGACCACGACGAACTGCGGCACGAACAGCGCCACGTACGGCACGATCATCGACACGATCACCAGCGGGAAGACGACGTTCTTCCCCCGGAAGCGCAGCTTCGCCAGGGCGTAGCCGGCCATCGCGCTGAAGAGCACGTTGCCCACGATCGCGACGCCGGAGACCACGAAGCTGTTCATCATGTAGCTGCCGAACTCGCGGTCGGCGAAGAGCTGGATGTAGTTGTCGATCTGGAACGACTCGGGGAACCACGCGCCGGGGTTGCCGAGGAACTCGGACTGTGTCTTGAAGGATCCGAAGAACACCCAGACGAAGGGAAGGAGCATGAACACGGTGACGACGATGAGGGCTGTGTAGTTCAGCGCCTGACGCGTCGGAGACAGAGTCTTCAATGTTTCGGCCTCAGCATTCGGAACTGGACGATCGCGACGATGCCGACGAGCAGGAGGAGAAGGACGGATCCGGCCATCGAGGCCGACACGTTCCCGAATCCGAACTGCTCGTAGACCCAGACCGCGATCGATTTGGTGGAGCCGAGCGGCCCGCCCTTGGTCAGCAGGTACGGCTCCTCGAAGATGTTCAGGAACGACACCGTCATCAGCACGGTGATCAGCAGCGTCGTCGGGCGCAGCAGCGGAAGCGTGATCGACCAGAGCCGGCGCCAGGTGCCGGCACCGTCCGTCGCCGCCGCCTCGTAGATCTCCTCCGGCACGGCCTGCAGACCCGCGAGGAACAGGATCATGCAGGTTCCCGTAGTGCGCCAGACGCCCATGAGCACGACCGTGGTGATGGCCCACCCCGGCTCGCCGAGCCAGTTCGGCTCGGGGAGGCCGAGATCTCCCAGCGAGGAGTTGACCGGGCCGGTGATCGAGAAGGCGTACTGCCAGATCACGGCCGCCGCCACGATGTTGGTGATGACGGGTACGTAGACCGCCGCACGGAAGAAGGTCTTGAGACGGCGGATGCCGTTGTTGAGCATGAGGGCCAGCGCGAGGCCGAGCGCCATGCTGATCGGCACGCACAGCACCACGAACATGATGGTGTTGAAGAACGCGCTCTGGAAGCCGGGGTTCGTGATGACCTTCGCGAAGCCGTCGAAGCCCGTGAAGTTGACTCCCAGCGGATCGCGGATGTCCCGCGCGGTCATGTCGGTCAGGCTGGCACCGATGGCCAGGATGGCGGGGATCCCCGTGAAGAGCAGGAAGAGGGCGAGGAACGGCGAGAGGAAGAGCCACGCCGTGGTGGTCTCCGCCTTGCTGCCCTCGCGCATCCTCCTGGTGCCTCCGGGGCGTCGTCGGGTAGACGCCCCGGAGGTGACCATGGTGCGAGTCGCTGTGGTGGACATGGCAGGTGTCAGTTGCCCATCCCGATCGACTCGGCCTGCTGCTGTGCCGCGTCGAGCGCGTCCTGCGCGGAGAGTCCGCCGCGGACGACCTTCTCCATCTGCTCACCGATGACCGTGCCCACCTGGCTCCAGGTGGAGACCTTCGGCAGCGTGATACCGGTCTCGAGACCGGCTTCGACCGTCGCGAGCAGGCGGTCGTCAGCGAGAGCGGGGTCTTCCCATGCGGACTTCACAGCCGGCATGTTCTTGAAGATCTGGAACCATTCGACCTGGCTCGCAGGCTCCGACATGAAACGCGCGAACTTCCACGCGGCATCCTTGTTCTCGGAGTCGGTCGGCACGAACCAGCTGCCGCCGCCGACCGTGGTGGCCGCATCGCCCTCGGGGCCGACCGGCATGGTCGACAGCGACAGGTGCTCGTCCGCCCAACCCTCACCGTTGGCGTCGTCGAACCAGCCGACGAACCAGGGACCGCCGTCGATGATCGCGGCGTTCTTGCCGGTGGTGGACCAGGAGACGGTGTCGAGGAAGGCGGGGCCATCCGGCGAGGCCAGGCCGTCCTTGATGAGTCCGGACCAGTACTCCAGCGCCTCGACGTTCTCGGGCGAGTTGATCGTCCACTCCGAGAGGTCGTCGGAGATGAAGGAGCCGCCGTTCTGCGCCGCGAAGGTCAGCAGCTGACGCGCGGTGTACGAGTCGTAGGCGGCGTACAGCGCCAGCGGGTACTCGACGCCGGACTCCTTGAGCTTCTCACCGAAGGTGCGCAGCCCGTCCCAGTCCTTCGGGGCCTCTGCTCCTGCGGCCTCTGCGAGGTCGGTGCGGTAGATCACCATGTCGGAGTACGCGTACCAGGGCACACCGTAGGCCACGTCGTCGTAGACCGAGTTGTCCCAGATGACCTCGAAGAAGTCGTCCTTGTCCACCAGTCCGTCCGGCACCGGGTCGAATCCGCCGGTCGCGATGAGCGAGGACTGCGTCTCGGTGAACGAGTAGATGAGGTCGGGGACGGTGCCCGCCGTGATCGCCGCGGTCATCTTCGACGCGAACTCGGCCTCGGGGATCTGCGTCATGTTGATCTCGACGTCGGGGTTGTCGGCCTTGAACTTCTCGAACATCTGGGGAAGCTCGGCGCCGTCGGCGCCCTGCGTCCAGATCTCGAGCGTTCCGGTGGCGGGCTTGTCGTCGACCGTGGTCGAGTCGCCTCCCGCGGCCGGGGCATCGTCGCCGCGTCCGCAGCCGGTCAGCAGCAGTGCGCTGGACGCGACAAGCGCGATTCCGAGCATCGTCGCCCGGCGTCGCGAGGAAGGGTATGTGTGCATCGCGATCATCTCCTAGTGGTGTTCTTCGGGTAGTGCAGGTCAGAGTGCGGCGGTGACGGCGCGCGCGATACGCACGGAGAGGGTCGCTCCCGTGAGCGTCGCGTTGCATGTCAACGCGGTGGGAACCACGCCGTTGCCGGCGAGGAACAGGTTGTCGAAGCCCCAGACGCGGCCGTCGGTGTCGACGACGCTCGTGCCGTCGTCGACCGGGCCCATCCGGACCGTGCCGGTGTAGTGCAGCGATGCTCCGGCGGGGAGCACCTCGGACTCGGCGTCCTGGAAGGTGCCGATCGCGTTCGCCGCTGCCCGCTGCACGTCCATCGTGCGGCGGATCTCGGCCAGGTCGTTCTCCGAGTACGAGAAGTGCACGGTCATGTGCGGCATGCCGAGCTGGTCGGTGAGCTCGTCGGAGAACTCGATCCTGTTCTCCGGGCGGATCTCGGTCGCGCAGTACCAGCCGACGCCGAGCACATGCCGACCGTCCAACTCGCGCTCCATGAGCTGCCCGTGCGCAGGGCGCGCAGCACCGATCGACGGGCTCCAGTAGGAGCCGATGAACGGCTCGCCGGCCGGAGGGACCGGGACCTCGGCATCGGCGAGACCGAGGCGAGCGGCGTCGATCTCGACATCGCCGTCGATCGAGGCGTGCTCGTTCAGGCGCACGCCGAGAGCGGCGGGACGGATGCCGGATGCCCACAGCAGCTGCGGGGTGCGCAGCGCGTCGGCGGCGACCAGGATCTGGGCACCGTGGTACGCCAGCTCGGCGCCGGTCTCGACGTCCTTCGCGACGAGTCCGGTGACCCGGGTGCCGTCGTTCTCCAGCCGTGTCACGAAGACCCCGGTGCGGAGGGTCACGTTCGGCGCACTGCCGTCGAAGAGGAACGGCGCGATGTCGCGGGGACCGGTCCGAGCGAACGGACGGTCGCTGTGCGCGACACCCGCCATCGGCATGTAGCCGAATTCGCGCGCAGGGTCGGGGCTCGGGACGGCCTCGCGGATGGCCGCGAAGATCGGCTCCGTGAACGGGTTGTCCACGAGCGGTCCGACCGAGGTGCGCAGGAGTCCGCGCGCGGTCTCGAGGTCGGCGTCCCACTCCGCACGCGGCAGGAACTCGGGGATCTCCTCGGCGTACGGCCACGGGGTGGCCGCCGTCCAGTGCACGCCCATGCCCCCGATGTTCCACGCCACGGAGGCGCCGGGGAAGGCCGCGAAGTTGTGACCGAAGAACGCCGCGGGGAAGACGCCTGGCACGTCGGCCTGCCAGGCGTCGCCTTCGATCTCGTTCATCGAGACGGCACCCTTGACGTACTCGATCTGGCGTGCGCGGCGCATGAGGTCCTCGTAGGAGGCGTTCAGCGCGCTCTCGTCTGCTTCGACGAGATGCTCCCCCGGCACCTGGGTGATCTCGCGCCCTGCTTCGAGCACGAGGATCGATGCCTCGGGGTTCTGTGCGTGCACCTGGGCGGCGATCACGGCTCCGTTGGGTCCGGATCCCACGATGATCAGGTCGTAGTTGTCTGTCATGTCGATTCCTTCTCGCTCAAACCTGGTCGGGGGTGACGTCGACCCAGCGCTCTTCGCGCGCCGCGACCAGCACGGCCTCGGTGAGCTGCGCGGCGCGGACGCCGTCGACGAACGTGGGCAGGCCGTCGGGGGTCGCACCGGCGATGGCCGCATAGGCGTCGGCGACGAAGCCGTTGAACGCGTCCTGGTAGCCCTGCCCGTGACCGGCGGGAACCCGCGAGAACCGGGCGACGCCCTCATGGGCGAGCGCCGGGTCGCGGAACAGCTGCAGGTTGCCGGCCCGGTTGCCGATCCACAGCTCCTCCGGACGCTCCTGGTCGAAGCGGATGCTGGACCGGGCGCCGTGCAGCTCGAGCGTGAGGGCGTTCTTGCGACCGGCCGCCATCTGCGAGATGAGCAGCGTGCCGATGGCGCCCGACTGCATCTCCACCAGGATCGACACCGCATCCTCGTTGGTCACGGTGTGGCCGCCGCGCTCGTCGTACACCCTCCGGGTGCGGGCGGCGAGGCGGATGATGCGCTCGCCGGCGACGAACTCGAGCAGGTCGCACAGGTGCGATCCGATGTCGGCGAACGCCCGCGAAGGACCTCCTTCGGCCGAGGTCGCGCGCCAGTCGTCGTCTTCGGGCAGCAGCATCCAGTCCTGCAGGTACCCGCAGTCGACCGTGAGCAGCGCGCCGATCTCGCCGGCGGCGACGCGGGCCCGCGCCTCGCGGACCATCGGGTGATAGCGGTAGACGAACGGCACGGCGGCCACGACTCCCCGCTCGGCGGCGGCGGCGGCGAGCGCCCGCGCCTCGGCGAGGGTCGTGGCGAGGGGCTTCTCGCAGATCACGTGCTTGCCGGCATCGATCACGCGCAGGGCGAGTGCGGTGTGCGTGGCGTTCGGGGTGCAGACGTGCACGATGTCGGCCTCGCCGCTGAGGAGCTCGTCGATGTCGCGCGCTGCGCGATCGATGCCGAGTTCCCGTGCTGCCTGTGCGGCGCGGTCGGGAGTGGAGCTGGCGAGGACGGCCGTGATGGCACCAGCCGCGCGTGCTGCGCGGCTGTGCACCTGGGCCATGAATCCTCCGCCGAGGAAGCCGGATCGGATCGTTCCGACCCCGGTGTCAGTGACGTCCGTTGTCATGCCGATGATTCTGACACACCTCGACACACTTTTGCTACCTTCTCGTCAGAAGTTTTCTTCCGATCGACGAATCTGGTTCCACGGAGATCGAAAAGGTCTGTGGTTTACTGACCCTATGAGCGACGCCGACCGCAGTTTCGGGGGCGCCTCGACCGGGGCCGGCGAGATCTTCCAGCTCCTTCTCGATGGCCACGCCCGCACCAAGGCCGACCTCGTGCATCTCACGGGGCTGGCACGATCCACCGTCTCCTCGCGCGTGGACGCCCTCCTCGCCTCCGGGCTCGTGATCCCCGCCGGCGAGGCGGCATCGACGGGCGGGCGCCCGCCCTCGCGCGTCGCCTTCAACCCGCGCGCGGGCCTCGTTCTCGCGGTCGACCTCGGCGCCTCGCATGCCACGGTCGCGATCTCCGACCTCGGCGGCCGCATCCTCGCCTCGACCACCCATGCGCTCGACATCGCGAGCGGACCGGTCGCCGTGCTCGACCACGTGGTCGCAGAGGGGCGCGGCCTCCTCGACGATGCATCCCTGCGGACGATCCCGGTCGTCGGCGTCGGGATCGGGGTACCCGGCCCTGTCGAGCACTCCTCGGGACGGCCCTACAACCCGCCCATCATGCCGGGGTGGGATCGCTTCGACATCCCCGCCTACGTGCAGCAGACCTTCGACGTCCCCGTGCTCGTCGACAACGACGTGAACGTCCTCGCCCTGGGCGAGCAGACCGCGAGCTTTCCCGAGACCACCGATCTGATCTTCGTCAAGGTCGCCACCGGCATCGGCGCCGGCATCATCGCCGGCGGCACACTGCAGCGCGGCGCGCAGGGCTCGGCGGGAGACATGGGACACGTGCGCGTCCCGCACTCCCCCGACTCGCCCCGCACGAACGATGAGGACCGTGATCTGGAGGATCTTGCGAGCGGCAGCGCGATCGCGGCCGTCCTCCGCGCACAGGGCGCCGACGCCGAGACCAGCAACGACGTGGTCGAGCTCGTCCGATCCGGCAACCCCGCGGCGATCGAAGCACTGCGCCAGGCAGGGCGCGACGTCGGCGAGGTGCTCGCCACCGTCGTGAACCTGTTGAACCCCTCGGTCATCGTGCTCGGCGGCAGCATCGCCCGCGCCGGAGAGCACCTGCTCGCGGGCGTCCGCGAGGTCGTCTACCGGCGCTCGATCCCGCTTGCCACCCAGCATCTCGCGATCGTGCAGTCCCCGACCGGAGAGCGCGCGGCCGTGCTGGGCGCCGCGGTGCTGGTCGCGCGCGAAGTGCTCTCCCCCGCCAACGTCGATGCACGCGTGGCAGCGGCGGCGCGCTGATCAGCGCCTGCGCTGCTCCCACACGTCGCGGAGTGCGGGTTCCAGCTCGGGATACGCGAACTCGTAGCCCGCGGAAGAGAGCACGCCGGGCGCCACCCAGCGACTCTTGAGCACCAGCTCGGGCTCCTTGCGCAGCACCCACATCGCCGGCTCGAGCATGAACCGCCACGACGGCAGACCGAACGGCATCCCGACCACACGACGCAGCGTCGCCATGAGACCACGGTTGTCGGTCTGCGTCGGCGCCGAGAAGTTGACCGGCCCCTCGATGGACGGATCGTCGCGGATGAACCGCACCGCCCCCACGAGATCGTCGATGTGGATCCAGCTGAACTTCTGGCGCCCCTTCGACCGTTTGCCGAGCGGCTGTTCGGGTTCGGTCGGATGCGGACCGATCCCCCGGTAGCGGCGGTGGGGGAACCACCATCCGTCGTGCTGTGTACCGCCGATCCCCCAGCGGGCGAGGCGGAAGAAGAGGTCGGTCGCGGCGCCGTCGCCGAGCACGATCGTGATGCGCATCGCCACGCGTCGCGTGCCGGGGAGCTCGCCGCGGAAGAGCTCGTCCTCCCACGCGCGCGCGACGTCCGGCGAGAAGCCGGTGTCGAACTCGGTGTCCGCTTCGGTCTGCGCGCGGTCGAGCGCATAGCGGTAGATGGTGGCGCTGCTGGCGTTCATCCAGAGCGCCGGAGGGTTCTCCGCCTTCGCCACGGCGTCATGCAGAGCCCGCGTGGTGTCCAGGCGCGAGCGCAGAAACTCCTCGCGGTTCGCGTCCGTGAAGCGGCAGTCGATCGCCTTGCCGGCCAGCCCGATCAGCAGATCCGCGCCGTCGACGAGGCGGAGGATCGCGTCCGGGTCGTCCCAGCGCGCGTCCGGACCGTTCCGCCCGATCACACTGACCTGATAGCCGTCCGCCTCAAGAGAGTCCTTGAGGGCGGAACCGAGAAAGCCCGACCCTCCGCCGAGCACCGCGCGCCGGGTCATGCGCCGACCTGGCCCTGGTCGTCGGACTCACGCCTTCGCTTCTCGATCTCCTGACGCAGCCGCCACTCCTCGATCTCGCGGTCGAGATCCGCGATCTGCTGCTCGGTGGTCCGCGTGTCCCTGGGCGGCGCCGGCGCAGGCCGCACGTCGGCGGGTGCCGAACGCGGGGCGCGTCGCATCCGCGGGATGGCGATCCCCTCGCCGCCGTACTCCCTGCCGAGCCCGAACCAGAGGAGGCTGCCGATCAGCGGCAGCAGGATGACGATGATGATCCAGACCATCTTGGGCAGGAACTTCACCTGGGAGTCGTCACGCGTGATGATGTCGATCAGCGCACCGATCATCAGAGCGATGACGAGGATCGAGATCAGGAACGACATGTGTTCAGGGTAGACGACGAACGGGCTGCGCGGTCGGGTTAGGGCAGCAGATGCCCCGCCGCCCGGAACAGCTCGTACCACTCGGCCCTGGTGAGCTCGATATCGGCCCCCGCCGCCGCATCCTGCACACGCTGGGGAGTCGTGGTGCCGAGCACGACCTGCATCTTCGCAGGGTGCCGGGTGATCCACGCCGTCGCGATCGCGATCGGGGCGACGCGGTACGACGCCGCCAAGCGGTCGATCACCGTGTTCAGCTCGGCGTACTCGGGGTTGCCGAGGAAGACTCCGGTGAAGAAGCCGCCCTGAAACGGCGACCACGCCTGGATCGTGATGCCGTTGATGCGGCAGTACTCCACGATCCCCCCGCCGTCGCGGACGATGCTCTGATCAGAGCCCGCCATGTTCGCCGCGACCGGCTGCGCGATGATCGGCGCATGCGTGATCGACAGCTGCAGCTGATTGGCCACGAGAGGCTGGCGCACGGCCGTGCGGAGCAGATCGATCTGGCGCGGCGTGTGATTGGAGACCCCGAATGCTCGCACCTTGCCCGATGCCTCCAGGTCATCGAACGCCGTGGCGACCTCGTCGGGCTCGACCAGCGCATCGGGGCGGTGCAGCAGCAGCACGTCGATGCGGTCGGTGCGCAGCGCCCGGAGAGACCCCTCGACCTGCGCCATGATGTGTTCGTACGAGAAGTCGAACATCCCCTGCGCCGGGACGATGCCGCACTTGGTCTGCAGCACGATCTCATCGCGCTCGGCCGCGCTGAGCTGCAGGGCGTCGGCGAACCGGGTCTCGCAGTGGTGCATGCTGCCGCCGTAGATGTCGGCGTGGTCGAAGAAGTCGATCCCCGCGTCACGCGCGGACTGATAGAGCGCGCGGATGTGCGCGTCGTCCTTGTCGTCGATGCGCATCATCCCTGCGATGACGGCGGGAGCGGTGGCGGATCCGAACGGCACGGTCTTCATGCCGCCACGATACCGCTGGCTTTCCGGCCCGGGGCGCGGCACGATCGACGCGCCGGTCGGGGATCACCGCCCCAGCGGCGCCCCGACCGACACATCTTCCCTATGAATCCGCGCTCGTAACCCGAGGGGACGGTACGAGCGCGGCGGGTGAGAGATCCAGCGCCAGCGCGATGTCGGCGAGCTCGGTGATCGTGAAGTCCGAGCGCCCCTGCATTCTGCGCCGTAGCGTGGAATAGGCGATTCCCGAGTTGTCCGACAGCCAGCGCCGGGAGTGCCCCGCTCTGACGAGGTGCGCGGCCACCGCTTCTGCCACCAACCGTCGGTCTTCTGTCGTCACACGGAGACACTATCCCCCCATCTGGCGACGCGCAAGCGTCCTCAGAGCCAGCATGACAGCATATTGGTTACAGGGCGGTGCTATCGTGACACGTGTGAAGACACTCTCCGATGAGTTCAACGCCGCCGTCGGGCGTCAACTGCGAGCCGAGATCGCGGCCGCCGGAAGCAGCATCGCCGCGATGGCCCGCGACATCGCGATCGCCCGCAGTGCTCTCGACAACTACGTCACCGGCAAGCGCGCCATTCCCGTCCCGGTGCTCTACGCCGTGTGCTCCCAGGTGCAGGTCGCGCCCCACCTCGTGCTCGCCAGAGCCGAAGAACGGTTGAGCGCCGACAGCGCCCAGGGAAGCGGTGTGCTGACCCCCTTCCGTCGCCGGACCAATGTCGCAGGCACCGACGACACTATCCCCGAAGTCGCCTTCGACTCCCCCGTCGGACACGAGCGCGATACCGACGACCTGTACCAGTAGGAGCACCATGGACCACCTCCTTCGACTCGTCGAGGAGAGTGGGCTCCGACTGGTGGAGCGCGCCGGCCCCACCAGGGGCGGCTACGACCACTCCGCCCTGACCATCAGGCTCGCGCCGGGCATGAGCGTGCGTACAACGACGAGCGTGCTCGCGCACGAACTCGGGCACGCGACGCTCGGACACACGGTGTCGGCCCATCCGGAGGTCCGCGCCCGTCAGGAGCGCCGCGCAGATGAGTGGGCGGCGCGATTGCTCATCTCGCCCGAGGCCTACGCCGCAGCCGAGGCGGTTCGCGGCCCGCATCGTGCGAGCCTGGCGTTCGAGCTCGGAGTCACCGTCGAACTGGTCGAGGCCTATCAGCGGATGCTGCAGCGGATCGGCACGAGCGTCTACGTCGCGCCGCGCATGGGTGCGGGCCAATGGGCGCATCGCGTCGCCGCAGAATGACCTGGCGACCGCGAACTGGTTGACTGGCGGACATGGCATTCCTCGTCGCCCCCTCCGCCGTCACCTTGACCGGAGACCTCGTCGAACTCCGACCGCTCGAGCCCTCGCATCGCGATGACCTGATCGATGCCGTGGAGGAGGGCGATCTCTGGAAGACCGCGTGGTACACCTCCGTGCCGGCACCCGACGGGGTCGAGGCGGAGATCGCGCGGCGCATCGCCCTGCGCGAGGCCGGGGAGATGATCCCGTTCACCGCGGTCGACGCCTCAGGGCGCGTGCTCGGCCTGACCTCGTACTACGACATCGTGGCCGACGTGCCACGACTGCACATCGGCTACACCTGGAACCGGCCCTCCGCGCACGGCACCGGCACGAACGCGGAGTCCAAGCTCTTGCTCCTCCAGCACGCCTTCGAGACGCTGGGGGTCTTCCGCGTCGGCCTGACGACCCAGTGGGTCAACTTCCAGTCGCGCGCGGCCATCGAGCGGCTCGGGGCGAAGCAGGACGGCGTGATGCGCGCCGTCTCCCGCTATCGCAACGGCGCCCTGCGCGACAGCGTCGAGTTCTCCATCATCGAACCGGAATGGCCGGCCGTGAAGGCGAATCTCGAAGCCCGGTTGGCGAAGCGCCGTTGATCACACGGTCAGGGCGCTGCGCTGCTCGATCAGCGGGCACGAGAACACATCCCGCTCCCCCAGCCCGACGCGGTTGATGTAGCGCACCACGATCGCGTACGACGCGAAGAGGCTGGTCTGCGTGTAGAGCACGTCATGGTCGCGGCAGTACGCCGCGACCACCGGAGCAGCCCTGCGCAGATGCGGCCGCGGCATCGACGGGAACAGATGATGCTCGATCTGGTAGTTCAGGCCGCCCATCGCGATGTCGAGCAGGCGGCTCCCGTGGATGTTGCGGCTCATCAGCACCTGACGGCGCAGGAAGTCGAGCGCCAGGTCGCGCGGCACCACCGGCATCCCCTTGTGGTTCGGGGCGAAGGCGACGCCCATGTAGAAGCCGAAGAGCCCCAGTTGCACCCCAAGGAATGCGAACGCGAGCCCCGGGGACAGCACCAGGAACACCAGCACCAGGTAGCCGATCAACCGCACGCCCAGGAAGACGATCTCGACCCAGCGCCGCTCCAGCCGCCCACGGGTGAACACCCGACGCACGCTCGAGGCATGAAGCGAGATGCCCTCCAGGAACAGGATCGGGAAGAAGAGCAGCCCCTGATGTCCGCGGAGCCAGCTGCTGGTCGGACCGCGGTGCTTCATCGCCGTCTCCGCGGTCACCGCGATGACGGGAAGCTCGATATCGGGGTCTGCGCCGAGCTTGTTGGGGTTCGCGTGGTGCCGCGTGTGCTTGCGCTGCCACCATCCGTAGCTCATGCCGACGAGCAGGTCGCCGAGGATCAGGCTGATCCAGTCGTTCCATCGGCCGGAGACGAAGATCTGACGATGCGCGGCGTCATGGCCGAGGAAGGCGATCTGGGTGAACAGGATCGCGAGCGCTGCCGCGGTGAACAGCTGCCACCACGTGTCGCCGATCCAGATGAACGCCAGCACGCACGCGGCGAGGATGAGCGGGGCTGCCACCAGCTTGGTCCAGTAGTAGCCGTAGCGGCGACGCAGGAGCCCGAGCCCGCGGACCTGCTGCGCCAACTCGGTGAACGTGCTCGATGCACGGGACGCGCTGTCGCGCTGACGTGTGCGGACGGTCGGACGGATGTCGCCCATGATGACCTCTTCTCCGACGGGTCGCCCGCTCAGCGGGAGGCGCCGCCCTCTTCCACCCAGTCCTCGATGCGCGCGTCGTCATCGACGGCGGCGGGCTCAGCACGGCGGGCGAAGACCACCGATTCCGCGAGGGCGGCGACGGATGCCGCACGGACCTGTTCGCGGTCGGAGGCGTCCTGGTATCGATGCGCGGCGATCTCACGGTCGGCCAGAAGGTCGGCGCTGATCGTCGCGAGCCTTTCCGCGATGACGGCAGCGAGGCCGTCACGGAGCTCTTCCAGGTTGGTGTTCGCGATCTCCAGACGACGATCCGCGACGCGGAGTTCGACGGTCGGGTATCCGTTCGCGGACAGGTGGGCGCGCATCTCGCTGCCCTGGATCGCGGCGACCTCGTCGCGATCCGTCTTGCGCGTGAACACCGCTTCCACGGTGTAGCGGTCGGGTGCATCGTCGGTCAGCAGCGTCGCAGGAAGCGAGCCGATCAGGACGTGCTCCAAACCCAGCAGGTCGGGACTCGGTCCCGCGATTTTCAGTTGTGCATTCATACACCGACGTTACGCCTGCAAGCTGTACGCCTCACAGGCAGGAGATCCGGTGCGCGCGTCGGAATCAGACGCACCGTTGCGGGCAGTGCGCGGTCAGTCCGTGGCCTTGCCCGCCCAGTTGTTCGACCGCTTGGTAGCGGTACCGCCCTGACGCATCATGAACGCGAGCGAGAGGGTCGTGAGCAGGAGACCACCGCAGAAGATGATCGCCTGGAAGTCCTCGAGCGTCTGCGCCAGACCCATGAGGTAGATGCCTCCGAGGAAGAGGATCATGAAGAAGATGAAGCTGAGGATCACGGGGTCTCCTGTCGTAGCGGCCGTCATCCAGGATACCGTCGCCAGCGCGACCAGCCCGCCGCCCCGCGATGAGCGCAGGATTTCGACTACGGCTTGGTGGCGTAGATGCGGAACCTGCGCTGAGTGACGACGATGGGAGCCGCCGCGTTCAGCTCGAGGAGCCGCTCGGCATGCGGTGGGACGGCGAATCCGGGCGCATCCCAGGGGACGAGGCCGATGTAGGTCACGAGCGCGAGAGCATCCAGGAACTGCATCGATCCCTCCCAACGGTCGGCGTCGTCGATCCGCATCCCTGCGTCCCGAAGGGCCTGCGAATGAGCCTCCAGCGTGACATCGGGGTAGAGGTACTCGCCTCCGAACCACTCATGGATCTCAGGTGCGTCGAAGCCGTCCACCTGCTGGGTCAGGAACCGTCCGCCGGGGACCAGAACCCGAGCGATCTCGGTCGGGTCATAGGACTCGTGACGAGACATCACCAGGTCCTGGCTCTGGTCGGGAAGGTCGAGCGGATCGCCCGCCTCCGAGTCGTACGGCAGCACCGCCACGTGGCGGGGCGCGAGGCGTGCTCGCGCTTCGGGCACGTTGGGCGCCCATCCCTCCGTCGCGACGATCCGTGGTGGGCGCGCGGACTCTCGCGCCAAGGAATCCAGAAGTGCGGACAGCCGCTCACCGCCGCCGGTTCCCAGATCGACGGCCCCGATACGCGAGTGGCGCAGCGACTGCAGACAGTCGGCCTCGAAATCCCACCAGGGGCTCTCCGAGATCAGCGCACCATCCAGCCGCGAGAAATCCCATCCGACCATCGTCGCGTCGGCATGTGCGGCCATGAGGCGTTCGAGCAGGGTCACACGGCGAGTCTGGCACGCCGAGGACGACCGTGACAGAGGCGCCCCGATCTCAGCCCTGCCCTGGAGAGCGCGCGAACACCGTGACATCGCGGCGCCGCGCGTGCTGCTGCGTCATACCGGCAAGCTCGAGACGACGGAAGACGCGGCGCGGCAGCGGGGGCAGTTCGGCGGTGAGACCCCGCGGCGGTCTGGCGAGCCCGGCGATCAGCGACAGATCCACGCCGTCGCCCTGTACCTCGATGCGCGCATAGTCGCTGCGGGTGCGCCAGACGAGCCGCTCCAGCCGTCGGAACGGGATCACGTGGATCGACTCCCCCACCGTCACGCGCAGTTCGTCGTTGCCGAATGCCACCCGGCAGGACTCGGTTCGGCGACGCAGCACGCCCGTGAACACGAGATACGCGGGCAATGCGATCAGCACGCCCACCAGGATGATCGTGAAGCGCGCGCCCATGCGCAGCACCACATCGTCGAACGCGATCACCAGCGCGGTGCCGCCCAGGCCGAAGACCACGACGATCACGATGATCGCCGCGGTGAGCGCGCGCATGCGCAGCGGGATGCCGGGGAAGCGCACACCCGACCCGTCGCCGATCTCCTCGCGCTCCCACTCCGGCGTCACCGGCACGGGTCGCTTCTTCGTCTCACGCTGCGTCATGACGTCGGTGACGCGTGAGAGCAGGCCGAGCCAGATCCATCCGGTCGCGGGAATCGCCGCGAGCCGCCCCACGACCGCACCGGCCTGTACCGCCTCCGGCAGCGAGTCCACGACGTCATTCCCGTACTCGACGGTGAACGCGATGGCCGCACCGAGCATGACAGCGACACCGGCGTGCAGGAACACGCCGTTGCGCGCGGGCACCATCCGCATCGTCGCCTTGACGAAGGCGAAACCGAAGCACCAGCCGCCGACCAGCATCAGCAGGAACGGGAAGAAGCTCAGGTCGTCCCCGGCCAGCGTCCAGACGAACGCAGCGAGCAGCAGCACCGCACCCCAGATCAGCGGGTTGCGGATCAGACGCCGCCCCACGGTGCGACTCACCTGGACGTCGAGGGCGGAGTCGGTCATCGCAGCAATCCTAGGCCGTGGGGCGAACCCCCAGGCAGGTCGACGCCCCGCTACAGCCGTCAGCCTCCCGAGGGGTTCTCGAGCGGCGTGCCGTCGTCGTCGGTGGTCTCTCGCTCGAGGATCTCGTCGGTGCTATCGGGCGCACCGCCCGATGCGGTGTCGGCCTCTTCGTCAGGACCGGGAGTCCCCTGCGTGTTCTTCGGATCGCTCATGATTCTCTCCTCGGTTCGGTCCGGCGAGGCTACGTGCCCCGGGGCACGGCGGCGAAGGGGGTTGACGTGGGTCGTCGGGGCGAGTTCTCGACGGATCGACTCAGGAATCGCGACGGCCGATGCGGTCGACTCGACACGGGTGTAGGTTGCGGAGATGGAGCCGATCCGAGTGGGCCTCGTGGCCGACCCGGCTTCGCCCACAGCGGTGGCGCGTCGGATGACCGACCTCACGCCTCCCCTCGCCGCTCGCGCCGACGACTGGATCATCGAACTCGTCAGCGAGCCGTTCACGCTCGGATCTGAAGACGTCGACGTCGCGCTGGGACGGCTCCGCACGCACGCGGTTCAGAAGCGCTGGGATCTCGTCATCGGCGTCACCGAGCTTCCGCTTCGCGATGACGACGGTCGCTACCTGCTGGCGGCGATCGATCCTCGCCGCCGATCCGCTGTGCTGTCGTTGCCCGCGCTGGGCGGTTTCCGGGTGCAGACCCGCGCCCGCCGCGCGGTACGAGGGCTCGTCGACGGGATGGCCGAACCGGCCGTGTCTGACGAACAGCGCCTGCCGCTCCCCCGGCTCAGTGCCCGAGGGCGCGTGCTTCTGGGCATGGTGCTGGCCAACCGTCCCTGGCTGCTGGCGGCAGGACTCAAGTCCGCACTGGTCGCGGCACTGGCGACCGGCGCGGTGGCGACGATCGAGCCGACAGTGTGGTCGCTCGCCATCTCACTGTCGGGCTGGCGTCTGGCGGCGGCCACGTTGGCCTCCATCACGATCATCATCGCCTGGATCGTGATCGACGGCAGGCTCTGGGACCGCCCCGACGACAGCTCTCCTGCGGCGCGTGAGAGGTCCCGTCTCTACAACACCTCGACGCTGCTGACTCTGACCATCGGCATCATCATCTGCTATCTGGCTCTGTACGTCGTGAACCTGGCCTGGGCGCTCTTCGTGCTCGACACGACGGTGATGAGCGAGTCCCTCGGCAGAGCCGTCGGAACCGGTGATCTTTTCGTGCTCAGCTGGTTCGTCGCGTCGGCGGCGACACTCGGCGGGGCGCTGGGCACGGGTCTGGAGTCCGACGATGCGATCCGCGCCGCCACGTACTCGAAGCGCGAAGAGGAGCGACGCGCACGCCTGGCTGATGAGCGCGTCTGAATCGGCGATGCACGAGGGCGCTTCGTAGAACGGACTCCCGGTCTCAGGACGCCGATGGCGCCCAGGTCAAGGACAGCTGATGGCGGGTCTCCCGATGATCCAGCACGATGCTCGTCACCGGATCGGGATGCGCGGGTGAGGTGACGGGTCTCGGAAGCGTCAGGGTGATCGGTCCCGTGCGCACCCATGCGGACTCCGCGCTCCCCGCCAGTGTCACGGCGATGCCCGACGCGCTCCACTCCAAGAGCTCGACGGTGAGCGCCGTCCGCGTCGTGAGTCCGGTCACCGCCCCCTCGGCCCAGGAATCGGGAAGGGCGGGGAGAAGGGTGATCGCGTCGCGGGACGAGCCGACAAGCATCGCCGCCACGACGGCGGGAAGCGCGCCGCTCGCGTCGAGGTTGAAGATCGCGCCCGAGTCGTGCGTCGTCGACATCGCCGGGGTGAAGTGCAGCGCGGCGAGCCAGTGCAGACACTGCTCCGCGCTCGGCGCGTCGCCCAGGGCCGCGGCGGCGAGTCCGAGCTGCGCAAGCCCGAAGGCCATCTCGCCGTTGCCGGGAGGCGGGCCAGGGTCCTCGGCGCGCCAGGCGATCTTCTCCTGCACGAGCCGTCGCGCCGCCGCCCGCATCGGGGTCGCCTCGAACGCGGGGTCCATGTCATACCAGAGCGGATACAGCTCGCTCGTATGCCGGTGCGCACGGTGCGGCAGAAAGACGGGGTCGGCCCATTCGGCCAGCACCCCGTCGTCGTCGATGCGGAACTTCGGCTCGACGACGGGGAGAAGGATGGGGTCCCTGCCGTGCGCCTCGGCCAGCACACGACCGGCACGATCGACATCGCGCAGCACCGCGATGTCCATGGTCGCGTTCACCGCGAGCGGTGTCGCCGCACCGCCAGGGGTGTTCTCCGGCGAATAGGACGGTGCGACAGGTCCGTGCGCGATCACATCGCGCGAGAAGAGGAGGATCCCCTCGATCAGCTGCCAGGTCTCGTCGTCGACCAGCTCACGGTCCCCGGAACTCAGGACCGCGTCCGCCAGCATGCGCAACACCCACCCGCCGCCGCTGATCCAGAACTGGTGAGGGAAGCCGTCGGAGAAGTGGTTCGCAAGGCCGTGAGTGCTCATCCGGCTCGGCAGCATCGCTCCATCGAATCCGAAGATGCGCGCGGCGTTGGTGCGGAAGTCGGAGAGATGCGGAACGAGCAGGCGGAAGAGGGATGCCGTCAACTCCGGTGTGCCGGTGGGCACCAGCGACGCCATCCCGCCGTTCTGCACGTTGCCGTTCAGCGTGTAGTCGGCCGACCACGCCGGCGACCACGTCCCCTGCCACACCCCCTGCAGGGTGGCAGGGAGCTCTCCGGTCGCACTGATGATGTTGGCCCGCCCGGCGGCGTAGGCCAGTTCGATGAGCGCGCGCATCATCCGGGGGTCGCCGTCCGCTCCCTCCCGCAGCGTCTCCGTGGCGACGTCCTCCGGCACCCCCGACGCGAGGTCCAACCCCGAGGCGCCGTGCAGAGCGGCCTGGTCGCCGAGCGGGAGCGTATCGGGGTCGCTGTCGCCGTGACGCAGTTCGACCTCGAACTCGGCCCATCTCCCGCCCTCGACGTCGACGGCGAACTCCGCACCGGTATCGTCGACGAGCCGCACTGTTGCGTCCTGCGCGCTCACCGTGGTCGTCAGCGTCGCCCGCTCCCCCGCGGTGCCTGCACTCACGGTGAGGGCCGCCTCGGTCGGCGCCCGCAGTTCCACCGCGGCATCCGCGAACCCCCTATAACTCGCGGCGCCGGGGATGTCGGCGGTCAGATCACCGGTCACCCCGAGCCTGAGACGTACCGTCGCCGGAGCCGACGACCGCACGGCGATGCGGACCCGCCGTCCTCCGCGCGGCGCCGAGACCCGCAACTCCCGGTGGATGCCGTCGACCTGCCAGGCGATGATGACCTCTCCCGTCGCGAGGTTGCGGTGTCGCCGATAGGCCCCGGGCTTCGCACCTACCGGGCCGCCCGCGCCTCCACCCTCATCCGGGGCATCGATGACCAGCCGTAGCTCGGCACCGGGTGCCAGCGGATCGGTCCAGATCATCTGCGAGAAATCGGCGGAGCCGGTGGTCTCCGTGATGATCGCCGCAGCCTTCTCCGCCTCGTGCGCCAGCAGCGCGGTGCGGATACGCGGCATCGCCTCGACAAAGCGCGGCGGAGGGGTGCGTGCGTTGACGGGCAGGAAGAACCGCTCATGCGTCAGCGAGATCGCATGCTCGTCCGGACTCCCCCAGACGACCGCTCCGACCCGACCGCTGCCGACGAGCATGCCGAGGTCCCAGCTCGGCGCGGTGCTCGCGCTGACGAAGTGGGATCGGCTCTTCATACGTCGTCCTTCCGGTGGCGGCGATCGGGTGCGCGTCAGCGCACGCGGGTGCGCGTCAGCGCACGCGGGTGCGCGTCAGCGCACGCGGGTGCGCGTCAGCGCACGCGGGTGCGCGTCAGCGCACGCGGGTGCGGCGACCCTCGTCGCCGGCGCTCTCCTCGACAGCCGCGAGCACCCGCTGCACCTGGTACGCATCGGCGAAAGACGGCGATTCCGGTGTTCCGTCGATGGAGCGCACGAAGTCGACGATCTGGTGCGTGAACGTGTGCTCATAGCCGATGCCGTGGCCAGTGGGCCACCACGCGTCGGCGTAGGGGTGCGCGGGATCGGTGGCCTGGATCGTGCGGAACCCGCGGCGGTCATCCGCGTCGTCGTCGCTGTAGAACTCGAGCTCGTTCATCCGCTCGAAGTCGAAGGCCACGGAGCCGCGGTCGCCGTTGATCTCGATGCGGTTGGCGTTGCGGCGGCCGAGCGCCATGCGCGTCGCCTCGAACACGCCGAGCGCGCCCCCGCTGAAGTCGGCGATGAACGCGGCGGCATCGTCGACATCGACCGGCAGGCGCTCGGCGTCGAGATCGCCTCGGCCGCCGAGCCCCACTTCGGCGCTCCGACGAGGACGCGACGACACGAACGTGCGGAGGTGCGCGGACACGCCCACGATCCGCTCGCCGGTCAACCACTGCGCCGTGTCGATGCTGTGCGCGCCGATGTCGCCGAGGGCGCCGGAGCCCGCCGATGCGCGGTCGAGACGCCACGTGTGCGGAGCATCCGCGTCGCTCAGCCAGTCCTGCAGATACTGTGCGCGGACGTGCCTGATGGTGCCGAGCGCTCCCTCCGCGATGAGTCGGCGCGCCGACGCGAGCGCGGGGGTGCGCCGGTAGCTGTAGCCGCACATCGCGACGACACCCTGCCGTGCCGCGGCATCCGCGGCAGCGACCATGTCGGCGGCATCGGCCGGATCGTTCGCGAGCGGCTTCTCGCAGAGCACGTGCTTGCCGGCGCCGAGGGCCGCGATCGCGATCTCCGCGTGCGTGTCGCCGGGAGTGCAGATGTCGACCACGTCGATGTCGTCGCGTGCGACCACCGTCCGCCAGTCATCCGACCAGCTCTCCCAGCCCCAGTCGCGCGCCGCTGTGTGCCCTCGTGCCTCGTCGCGCGACACCAGGACCGAGAGCTGGGGCTCGCGCGGCAGGTCGAAGAAGCGCGGTGCGGTGCGCCAGGCGTGCGAATGCGCTCGTGCCATGAAGCCCGCACCGATCACGGCCACACGCAGCGGGCTCGTCGTCATGATGCCACCTCCGTTCGCTCGATCGCCGTGACGCCCGGCTCTGGTTCCAACTGCAGCTCCACCGTCGCGAAGGAGTGCGGCGGCAGGGTCACCGTCAGCCTCCCGCCGTGGATCACCGCGTCGAGCGCACGCGGGGCCACCCGGTCGGGAGCTGCGGCGTCGTTGTAGGCCGACGCGTCGTCGCCGGTGAGCACGCGAGCCCTGGCGACGCTCGCACCTCGCCCGCGCAGATCGATGCTCACGGTGCAGTCGGCATCGATCGCGAGATGGCTGAGCGAGATCAGGGCGGTGTCGCCCCGAGTCGAGGCCGACAGCGAGATCAGGGGGAGGTCGCCTCCCCGCACGCGGTTCGTCGGCACCTCGCGCAGGTGCGCGGGCAGGTGCAGCGCGTCCTGATGCCCCTTGTTCATCTCGAACACGTGGTAGGTCGGCGTCAGCACGAGCGCGTCGCCGTCCGTGAGCACCATCGCCTGCAGCACGTTGACGGTCTGGGCGATGTTCGCCATCGAGATCCGCCGTGCATAGCGGTGGAAGACGTCGAAGTGGATGCCCGCGACCAGCGCGTCCCGCACGGTGTTCTGCTGGAAGAGGAACCCCGGATTGGTGCCCTCCTCGACGTTCCACCAGGTCCCCCACTCGTCGCACACCAGCGAGACGCGGTTGTCGGGGTCGTAGGAATCCATCACAGCCACGTGTCCGCGCACGACGCGTTCCACGTCGGCGGCGTAGGCCATCGTGTCGTAGTACTTCTCGTCACTGAACGGTGCCGCGTGCTCGGTGTTGATGCCCGATCCTGAGTGCGTGTAGTAGTGGAAGGAGATGGCCTGGTACGGCAGGGTCCCGTAGAGCGTGCAGCCGTGGCACTCCATGAGCGTCTTCATCAGGACCCGCGTCCAGTCGAGGTCGTCTTCGTTGGCGCCCGCCGCGATGCGGGTGAGCCGGTTCTCGCCGTGATCGTGGGCGAAGGTGGCGTAGCGTCGCGCCTCCTCCGCGTAGTGGGCGGCCGACATGTGGCCGCCGCATCCCCACGCCTCGTTACCCAATCCCCAGAACGGCACCTTCCAGGGCTCGTCCCGCCCGTTCTCCCGCCGCAACCGCGCCATGGGGCTGTCGTCGCCGCGGGTGAGGTACTCCACCCATTCGGCCATCTCCTGCACCGTGCCGCTGCCGATGTTGCCGTTGACGTACGCGTCGGCTCCGAGGAGGTCGCACAGATCCATGAACTCATGCGTGCCGAAGTGGTTGCTCTCCACCACATCACCCCAGTTGGTGTTCGCGATACGCGGCCGCAGCTCCCGCGGACCGATGCCGTCGCGCCAGTGGTAGGTGTCGGCGAAGCAGCCGCCCGGCCAGCGGAGGTTCGGGATGTCGAGGGCCTTCAGCGCCTCCACGATGTCGAGTCGGATGCCGCGCACATTCGGGATGTCGGAGTCCTCGCCCACCCAGAAGCCGTCATAGATGCAACGCCCCAGATGCTCGGCGAAGTGCCCGTAGATGTGGCGGTTGATGCGGTCGCCGGTCACGTCGAGGTCGATCACCGCACGTGCGGTGGTGGCAGTGGTGGTCAACGCTTTCTCCAGGATTTCTCGGGGGTGAAGGGGATGAGCGACGGCCGCTCCGGGGCCGTGGTCAGATCGATGCGTCGGCCGACGCGTGCGGATTCCGTCAAGGCCGTCATCATCTCGAGCACGTGCAGGGCGATGTCGCCGCGGGCGCTCCCTGCGCCGGTGGCGAGGCGATCGAGCACGCCGATGCCGCGGCCGGCGTTCTCGTACCCGGCGCGCTCGACGACGGGCGTCCAGACGTCTTCGGCGGGTCGCCGCACCCGGACGACGCCTTCGAACAGATTCGGGTCGGGCACCGACAGCGTGCCCGTCTCCCCGTGGACCTCGAGCGGCGCAGCGTCCGTGGCTGCGCCGTCGAAACTGAACGTGACGGTCGAGATCGCTCCGCCGACATGCTCGAGCGTCCCGGTCACGTGCGTGTCGATCTCGACCGGGATGCTCTCCCCCGCCCGGGGACCGGAGGCGATCGTGCGCACGGCCCGGGGACGCGACGACGCCCCGGAGACGCGCGCGACGGGCCCGAGCAGATGGAACAGCGTGGTGAGGTAGTACGGCCCCATGTCGAACAGCGGACCGCCGCCGTCACGGTAGTAGAAGTCCGGGTGGGGATGCCACGCCTCGTGCCCCGACGACACCCAGGTCGCCACCGCGGCGACGGGCCGGCCGATGCTGCCGGCATCCACGGCGGCACGTGCCGTCTGCACGCCGGTACCGAGCACGGTATCCGGCGCGCAGCCGACCCAGGCCGACCCTGCGGCCTCGACGACCCGGCGGGCATCGCCGAGGGTCGCCGCGAGGGGCTTCTCTCCGAAGACGTTCTTGCCCCCGGCGAGCGCGGCGAGCGCCACCTCGGCGTGCGCGGACGGGATCGTGAGGTTGATCACGGTGTGCACCGACGGATCCGTGACGAGCTCATCGACGTCGAGCACGCGGCACCCGGGGTAGCGTGCGGCGACCGCCTCGGCTCTGGCCGTGTCGAGGTCGGCTGTCGCGGCGATGCGCACATCGGGGTGAGACCCGAGCGTGTCGAGGTACTGCGCCGAGATGACGCCGAGTCCGATTATTCCGATACCGTGCGGCTGGCCCACAGCATCCCCCTCTCGATGATGGTGCGGACACTCGTGTCGCGGAGGACGACGAGGCTGTGCCCTGGTGTGGCCACGAAGACCCGGCCCTTGCCCCACTCGCGCGTCCAGACGGCCGGCGAGGTGATCGGCCGGTGCCAGGGGTGGAACGGCTGCACAGGATGGGTGGTCGTGGCGAGGACGTCGTTGAGGTCGTCGGTGAGCACCCAGTACTGCTCCGTGCGAAGCGTGAAGTCCTCGATGCCCTCCATGATCGGGTGCCGCCGTCCGAGATCGGTGAGGTCGACGGTGTAGCAGAGGAAGTTGTCCGCCTCGCCGCCCTCGCGCTCAGCCGGGTGCTTGCCGGGGTGGGTGGCGAACTGGCCGCCGATGAGCTGCAGGTAGTCGGAGCTGTTGCGGTAGGAGTCGGCGATGCCGCCGTGCCATCCGGCGAGTCCGGTGCCGCGCTCGACCGCACCGCGCAGCCCCTTCAGCGCCTCCTCCGAGATGTCCGACATCGTGACGCTCTGCACGATGAGGTCGGTGCGGTCCATCTCCTCGCGGTCGGCGTAGACCTCGTTGGAGTCCTCGACGCGCACGTCGAAACCGTTGTCGACGAGGAACGGGAGGAACATGTCGGTGGCTTCGACGGGGCGGTGACCGTCCCAGCCTCCGCGGACCACGAGTGCTCTGCGCGCGGTCATGGCCGTGCCTCCCGCCGCGCGGCCGGTTCCCGCAGGCGCACCTCTGATCCGCGCGCGTTCAGCGCTGTCGGCAGCGTCGTCTTCATCGACTCGTCCCTCCGCATCGACGGGCATGTGCAACGTCCGACACGATGCCATCGACGTGTGGCGGAACGCACCGTTTTTGCGCAAAATAGCTTCATGGCCAGTCCCCCTCGCCCCACGCTCACCGATGTCGCGGCGCAGGCCGGGGTCAGCATCGCCACGGCGTCGCGGGCGCTGCGGGCACGGGGAGAGATGGCCGCGGATACGCGATCGCGGGTGCTGCGCGCCGCGGCAGAACTCGGCTACTCGACCGTCGGCCAGCGGCGCGGGCGTCCGCGGCGCGGCACGTCCCTGATGTTCGACCTCGTGCTGGGCCACTTCCACGACCCCTACACCGAGGAGATCACCGCGGGCGCCCGCACCACCGCCTCCGAGCTCGGATACGACCTGGTCCTGACGGCCGAGCGCGATGACCCCGCGGATGACTGGCACGAGCGCATCCGCTCGCGCGGTTCCGCCGGGGTCATCGTCGGCCTCATCGTGCCGACGAGCACCCAGATCGCCGCGATGCATCGGGCCTCCATCCCGCTGGTGCTGATGGAACCGCCGTCCGAAGCGTCGAGCCCGTTGCCGAGCCTGCGCACCACCGACAGCGCCGGCGGCGGGGCGGCTGCCGAGCACCTCGTCGCGCGCGGGGCTCGGCGCTTCATCGTGATCGGCGGAGCACCGTCCTACCGGTACGGACGCGCGCGAGTCGACGGTTTCGTGCGCACGATCGACGAGATCGCCCCCGGCGCTCCGTGCGTGCGCACCAGCGCGGACTGGAGCGCCTGGGATGCCAGGAGGGCCTGCGCGCGTGCGCTCGCGGAGCTGCCCGGCAGCGGACCGATCGGCGTTTTCGCGTGCTCCGACGAGATGGCGGCCGGCGCCTATCGGGCGATCGCCGACAGCGACCGCAACATCCCGCGCGATGTCATGGTGGTGGGCTTCGACGATGTACGCGGAGCACGGTGGCTGCATCCGTCGTTGACCACGATCCGCCAGCCGATCCGGGAGATGGCGTCGGCAGCCGTGCGCATCCTCGCGCAGGTGACGTCGGGGGGCGTGGTCTCGAATGAGGCCATCGTCATGCCGACGGAGCTCGTCGAGCGCGGCTCGACGCGCCCTGTCATCACGGAGTGACCGTGGTACGCACCGGGAAGTACACCGAGTAGCGTTCGTCGGTCACCTCGTTGAGCGGGATGAATCGGATGCCGGCGTCGCGGCCGACCGTGCGATAGCGCACCAGCCACTGCGTCCATTGCCGTTCGTCGTCGGCGGCGAGCAGGGTGGACGGCTCCGCCGGGTCGCCCTCCAGACAGACTTCTCGGTCGACGAGTCCGGCGAGCACCAGCGGCCCTTCGACGAAGGCCACCGTCTGGGGCTCGTCCGGGATCGGCACGGTGCGCAGCAGGAACGGGAACTCGACGTCGACGGTCGTCGCACCGCCGGGATGGACGAGTTCGAGGAACCGGCCCTCGCGGCGCCAGGGCGCCGTCGTCGTCACCAGCGGATCGCTCGACGTCCACTCCGGCACGCGGAGACGCACCGTCGCCGGCACTCCCTCTTCCGACGTGACGGCGACCTGCACGCGCACTGCCATCGGGCGGTGCGTCTCTCCTCCCGGCCCTGCATTGGAATCAGGACCGACGTAGCCGGCGTCGTCGCCGAGGCGCACGTCGACGGTCACCGGTGCACCCGCCGCCATCGTCTCGGCGCGCACCGGCAGGTACTGCGCCACCGTCAGCGTGTCGTCGTCGGCATAGACAGCGAGGGAGGCGACGCGGGTATGCGCCTGCACGAGGCTCCCATGGCAGCACCAGAAGTCCTCCGTCGGTGTGCCCCACCTCTTGCGCGCGCCGCCCTCGAGCGGCAGGAAGTAGGCGACCATGCCGGTCTCCGGGTGCTGTTGCGCCAGCAGACCGTTGTGCAGATTCGCCTCGATGTAGTCGAGGTGGACCGGGTCGCCGCCCCACCGGTACAGCACGTCGGCGAGGCGGATCATGTTGTACACCGAGCAGTGCTCCTGCGTCTTCGCTCCCCGGCGCGCGGCGAAGGAGAACGGGGGCGTCCAGATCTCGCCGGACGTCTGCCCGCCGGTGCAGAAGGTGCCTCGACGGGTGACCGCCCACTCCCAGTACTGTTCGACCACGCGCTTCCAGCGCTCCTCACCGGTGACCTCGAACGCGCGCGCGGCCCCCAGCACCTCGGGGATCGTCGTGTTGGCGTGCATGTTGGTGAGCGCATCCTCCCCGGCCAGCAGCGCATCGAAGAGAGAAGCATGCCAGTACCGGTCGAGGAGCTCGCGATAGAGCTCGTCTCCCGTCGCCTCGAGGAGGTCGGCCCACACCTCCAGCATCCCGCCGGTCTCCACATCCAGGATCTGCTGGAACCGCTCTCGATCGAAGCCTCGCGCCCACTCGGCGATCGCGCCGGCCGCGCGGTGCGCGATCTGCAGGCAGCGCTCGTCTCCGAGGTCGCGGTAGACGTCGACGAGCCCCATGAACGTCTTGTGGATCGCATACTGCGGGGCCCACACATCCCGCCCCTCCGCGAGTCGCCTCAGGAAGGAGGGCGGCGTCGCGAAGACCCATTCGCCTCCGTTCTCCTCCTGGCACTGCGTGAGCAGCCCGATCACTCCCTCGAGCATGGCGCGAAGCACCACGTCTCCGGTCGCCGCGATCTCCCGGGCTGCCGCCGACATCCAATGACCGAGGAAGTGCCCGCGCAGCAACGATCCCGGTGTCTCCCATCCCCAGTGCCGCTCGAGCCCTCGATCCTTCGCCGAGGAGCCCGACGGCTGCAGATGCCAGGCCTGGTCACCGATGCCGGCCTCGATCAGATGGTTCTGCATCAGATTCCGCTCCGACAACGACACGAGGTAGTCACGATTGCGGCGCCGGCGGCGGTCGAAGACACCCCCGGTGAGGCGTGCAGCCGAAGGCGGGAGTGCGACGGTGGGCATGATTCCTCCTGATATCCGAGATCGATCTCTCACTGTACTCGCCCCGGACATCCGTGCAGAATGGTCGGCATGCAATCCACTCGCGTGATCCACCTCGCCGCCGGCGACGTCTCCCTGGTGCTGGCCGTGCTCTCGAGCGGTCTTCCCGTCGTTCTGCACTGGGGGGCGCGGATCATCGCGACAGATGACGACCTCCTCACATTCGCCCTGGCCGAACAAAGACCTGGTATCGGGGGTATTTCCGACCTTCCCTATCGCCCTTCCCTCCTCCCGGAGCACGGTCGAGGATGGTTCGGACGCCCGGGACTGAGCGCGCATCGCGCAGGCCGGGGGTGGGCACCCTCGTTCCACGTCGACACGATCTCCATCGACGATACGGAGTTGCAGGGGTCGGTGATCCAGGCCGGGGCGGGATCGATCCGTGTGCTCGCGCGCGATGAGCAGGAGGCGATCTCGCTCATGCTAGAGATCGATCTCACCGCCGCAGGACTGCTCCGGCTCCGCTCCGGCGTGCGCAACGAAGCGAGGGAGGTCGCACCACTGGAGGTCGAAGACCTCATGCTCGCGCTTCCCGTTCCGACACGGGCGACCGAGGTGCTCGACTTCTCCGGACGCTGGGCACACGAGCGCATCGCTCAGCGGCACCGCGTGGTGCGCGGCACGCACAGCCGCCCCTCGCGCCGAGGGCGGACCGGACTGGACGCCACGACCGTCATGATCGCCGGCACCCCGGGATTCTCCGCCGACACGGGAGAGGTCTGGATGTTCCACGTCGGCTTCAGCGGCGACCATGAGCACGCACTCGAACGCGGCGACGGAACCCTGGCGTTCCGCGGCGGCGAGCTCCTCCTCCCCGGCGAGATCCGACTCACGCCAGGAGCGGAGTACGTCGGGCCCTGGGTGTACGGCAGCCACGGCGAGGGCTGGGACGCCGCGTCCGCCCGGTTCCATACCTTCCTGCGCGGTGTCTCGCGATCATCGCGCAGGGATCGGCCGGTCACGCTCAACGTGTGGGAAGCGGTGTACTTCGATCAGGATGCCGCGACCCTCCACGACCTCGCCGAGCGCGGCGCCGCACTCGGCGTCGAGAGGTTCGTGCTCGACGATGGCTGGTTCCGTGGTCGCGGCGATGACCGTGCCGGACTCGGCGACTGGGAGCCCGACCCGGTGGCGTGGCCCGACGGCCTGCGTCCGCTCGCCGATCGAGTTCGAGATCTCGGGATGGAGTTCGGGTTGTGGGTCGAGCCCGAGATGATCAACGAGGACTCCGAGCTCGCCCGCACCCACCCCGACTGGATCCTGCGAGCCGGTGACGAGCTTCCTGCCAGATACCGCTTCCAGCAGGTGCTCGACCTCACCAGACCCGAGGCGTTCACGCACATCCTCGACACACTCGACGGGTTGATCGACGACATCGGCGTCAGCTACCTCAAGTGGGACCACAACCGCGACCTCGTCTCCGCCGGTCATCCCGCGACCGGAGCACCGGCCGTGCACGCGCAGACCCTCGCCCTCTACCGGCTGCTCGATGAGCTGCGGGCGCGCCACCCCGACCTCGAGATCGAGAGCTGCGCCTCCGGCGGCGGCCGCGTCGACCTCGGCATCCTCGAGCGCAGCGATCGCATCCATCCCTCCGACAGTCACGATCCGGTCGACCGCTTCGACATCCTGCGGAACACCGGTCTGCTCGTGCCGCCCGAGATGATGGGCTCGCACGTCGCGTCTCCGGTATCGAGCGTGACCGGGCGCACGTCCGACCTGCATTTCCGTTGCGCGGTGGCCTTTCTCGGACATTTCGGCATCGAGTGGGACATCCGCGCGCTGAGTGATGCGGAGCGCACTGAGCTCGCGGCGTGGATCGCGCGCTTCCGCCGTCTGCGCCCCCTCATCCAGACCGGGCGTACGGTCGGCAGCGGAGAGGACGACCCGTCGGCCCCCTCGATGCGCGGTGTCGTGGCCGATGACGGCAGCGAGGCGCTGTACACCGTCGTGACCCCCAGGACGACGGCCGACACCCTGGCACGGATCCGCCTGCTCGGAGTGGACCCGACGCGTCGCTACCGGTTGACGGTCAACGCGCCCGAGTCGCTCGGGCCGCCCTGGCAGGTTCCCGACTGGCTGCGGGCGCCCGATCTCGACGAGGCCGGATCCGCGCCCGTCCTCTCCGGCGCGCTGTTGTCCACGGCAGGGCTGGAGTTCCCGACGTTCCACCCGGACCGTGCGGTGGTCGTGCATCTTCGCGCCGTGGACACGCTGTGAGCGCCCCCAGACGACAGGCCGCCGCGCTTCCCCCGATGGGCTGGAACAGCTGGGACTGCTTCGGCTCCTCGGTCACCGAGGACGAGGTCATCCGCAACGCCGGGTTCCTGGCTGAGCACCTCGCACCGTTCGGCTGGGACTGCGTCGTCGTCGACATCCAGTGGTACGAGTCCGACCCCGGCCACCACGACTACCGACAGATCTCGCGCCCGGAGCTCGACGACTGGGGCCGCCCGTTGCCCGCGGTCACCCGCTTCCCGTCTGCGGCCGGCGGGTCTTTCCGGCCGCTCGCCGACCGCATCCATTCGCTCGGCCTGCGCTTCGGCCTGCACCTGATGCGCGGCGTGCCGCGCGCCGCGGCCGAACGGCGGCTGCCGGTCCTCGGCGCGCCCGGCGCAACCTGCGACACCATCGCGGATCGTGCGAACGTCTGCCCCTGGAATCCCGACAACTTCGGTGTGGACATGAGCGCTCCCGGCGCGCAGGAGTACTACGACTCGCTCGCCCGGCAGTTCGCCGACTGGGGTGTCGACGTCATCAAGCTCGACGATGTGCTCTATCCCCCGGTGCAGACCGCCGAGATCGCCGCGTTCTCTCGCGCCATCGACCGCTCAGGACGGCCGATGCTGCTGAGCCTCTCGCCCGGCAAGCAGTTGTCGACCGCGCACCTGGACTCGCTGCGCGCGCATGCCCAGCTGTGGCGCATCTCGGACGACCTCTGGGACGACTGGTCGCAGGTGCGCGAACAGTTCCAGCGCGCAGCCCGATGGGCGCCGCTCCAGCAGCCCGGCGCGTGGGCCGATGCCGACATGCTGCCGTTCGGGCGGATCGGCATCCGCGGGCACGTCGGTCGCGACCGGATGAGCCGCCTCACGCTCGAAGAGCAGCGCACGGTGATGACGCTGTGGTGCCTGCTGCGTTCTCCGCTCATGTTCGGAGGCCACCTGCCCGACACCCCGCACGACACCCTCGCCCTTCTGACCCGCCGCGAGGTGCTGGCGCTCCGCGAGGGTCACGGCGCGCGCGAGATCGTGCGTGACGGCGATCTGGTGATGTGGAGATCACGGGTCGGCGATCGCGACTACCGCGCGCTGTTCTGGCTCGGCGACGAGCCGAAGCGGCTGCGCGCCCACGTCGATGACCTGGGTGTGCCGGAGGATGCACTCGCCCGGGGCTGCGCCGACGCATGGTCCGGCGAGATGCTTCCCCACGACGGCGGTTGGGTCGAGGTCGAGGTTCCCGCCCACGGTGTGCGACTGCTCCTGTTCGGGTGAGCGGGACGGCTCACCTCGCGGCGATCCGCTGGTCCACGGAGCGCGGACGTCACCGCGGCGGGCCGCCCGCCCACGTGCGCAGCTGATCGGCGATCTCGGTCTCCCCTGCTGCCTGGGCGTCCGCGAGCGCCGATACCCCGGCCCGTGCGAACACGGAGTCCAACTCGACCCTGGTTCCGGTCGCCGCGGACTCCCCCGCCGCCTCGACCATCGCGAGACTGCGGATGTTCTGGCGGATCTCCCCCGACGGAGGCGCGCCCCCGTCCAACGCGGCCAGGAACTCCGTGAGCGCGGCGTCGAGCCCCTCCCGAACGGCGCCCACCGGAATGTCCTGCACCCCGCCTCCTTCGCGCTGCATCCGCACGGCGTTCTCGCCGTCCCACGTCGCGGACCCTCCCGGCGCGCTCGCGCGCCAATCCCCGTTCCACGAGGTCGTGAGGCCGTCGGCGCACCAGCTCCCCGCGTAGCCGAAACGCGCGCCGCCCGAGAAGCGGAAGATCGCCTGCGCAGCCGCCGCTCCGCGGTACCAGCTCCACGCCGGCGAGAACTCCTCGCAGTACACCGATTCCGGTTCGCTCCCGAGCAGGTATCTGGCCTGGTCGAACTGGTGGATGGCCATGTCGACGAGCAATGGCGAGGCCATCTCGTCACGGAAGCCACCGAATCGAGGGTTCTGGAAGAACTGCGTCTGCAGCTGGCCGAGGCCGCCGAGGTCCCGCAGGGCGTCACGGAAGGCAGTGATGCCTGCCGAATGCCGGCGCGATTGACTGGTCGCGAGCAGCACTCCTCGCGTGACGCTCAGTGCGCTGAGCCACATCGCGTCCGCCACGGTCGGGGTCACCGGTTTCTCACTGAGCACCGGAACCCCCGCCCGGATGGCGGTCTCGCTCACCCCCCGATGCGCCTCGGGAATCGTGACGTTCAGCAGCAGATCCGCACGGACCTCCTGCAGCGCTGCGGCCACATCATCGAAGACCGGCACGCTCCAGTCACGCTCCGCCGCCGCGGCCCGCGCCGCCGACAGGTCGATGTCGACGACGGCCGAGGGGCGCAGATCCTCCCTCGACCGCACCACATCCATCCATGCCCGCCCCATGCCCCCGGCTCCGACGACGACGACGTCACGCACGTCGGCACCGGCCACGGCCGCGGTCATTGCAGCGTCCCGTCCCATTCACGGGGTGTGTCGAACTCGCCCTCGCGGTGCATCGTGATCCGCGGCTGGGTGCGCGGCCGATCCTGGAACGCCCACGCCACGGCGTTGGCGAGCACCCGCTTGATCTCCGGCTGGTGATAGACCGGGTAGTCCTGGTCGCCGGGCGAGAAGTAGAAGATGCGCCCGTGACCGCGCGAGAACGTCAGCCCCGAGCGGAACACCTCGCCGCCGGAGAAGCTCGAGACGAACACCAGTTCGTCCGGAGCAGGCACATCGAAGTACTCCCCATACATCTCCTGAGCGGGGATGATGAGCGGATGCGGCACACCCTGGGCGATCGGATGCGTGGGCGACACCGTCCACACCAGCTCGCGATCGACACCCTGCCGCCAGCGCAGGCTGCACGTGGTTCCCATCAGACGGATGAAGACCTTCGAGAAGTGCGCCGAATGCAGAGGGATGAATCCCATCCCTCCGAGCACATGCCGCTGCACGCGCTCGACCGCATCGTCGTCCACGGCGTCATGCCGCAGATGCCCCCACCACAGGAGCACGTCGGTCTCGGCGAGCTGCTCTTCGCCGAGCCCCTGCTCCGGATCGTCGAGAGCGGCGGTCTCGACCACGGCGTCCGCACCGAGGAGATCGCGCAGCCCGGCCGCGATCGTGCCGTGCATCGTGTCGGGGTAGATCTGCCGGGTGAGCTCATCGTGCTTCTCGTGATGATTCTCGCCCCAGACCAGCACCCGCATCGGCCGCTTCGTCGTCATTCCTCGTCCTCTCCGTGATCGACATCCCACGCGGTCCTCCCCGCGCGGGCCAGCACCACATGCCGCGGGCCCACGAGCCGGACGCGGATCGCACAGGCGCGATCCGCCACCGACGGCCCCGCCGCGAGCACCACCGTGCCGGGATCGACGCCCAACCGGCCGTCGATCCCCGTCACGGCCAGACGTGCGGCTTCGAGAGTGAAGCGCACGGTCCTTCGCCTCCCCGCGGGGATGCGCACACGCGCGAAACCGACCAGCTGCGCCTCCGGACGCACCACGGCGCCGGACGGGAAGGAGGCATAGAGCTGCACGACCTCCACCGCCGCCGACCCCGCGTTGTGCACGGTGACGGCGATCTCGGCGGCGCCGTCGGTGCGGAGATCGGACGGCGCGTCGATCGACTCGTACTCGATCCGTCCCCTGGTCAGGCCGTAGCCGAACGGGTAGAGAGGGGTCGGATCGGCCACCGTGGCCCCCGCATCATGACGGCCGGACGGCGGTTCCAGGTACGTGGTGGTCACCGAGGGCGACCGCGGAATCTGCACGGGAAGCCGCCCGCTCGGGGCGACGCGTCCGGAGAGCACGCCGGCGATGGCGCCGGCGCCGTCTGCGCCGGGGAAGAAGGCCTGGACGATCGCGCGCGCCGCCCCGAACTCCCCCAGCGCGTACGGACGCCCGGAGACCACGACCAGCACCGTCGGGACACCGGTGGCCAGCACGGCCAGGACGAGGTCGTGCTGGCGACCGGGAAGCCGCAGATCAGGGGCATCGCATCCCTCGCCGGAGGTGCCCGCACCGAAGATCCCCGCCACATCGCCGACGACCACCACGGCGACGTCGCTCTCGCCGGCTGCTCTCACCGCAGTGGCGATCTCCTCGGCATCGTCGAGGATCTCGCAGCCGCGGACGAAGCGCAGCTCGCCGATCCCCCGCTCTGTGTGCAGTGCCGCCTCGATCGTCTGGATCGTGATGCCGGGGTCATGGCCCGGGTACTTGGTGAGGACGTGGTTGGGGAACGCGTAGCATCCGAGCAGACTCCGATATTCGGCAGCGGCCGGCCCGATCAACGCCACCCGCGAATCGAGGGTCAGGGGCAGGATGCCGTCGTCCTCGAGCAGCACGATCGACTCCTCGGCGATCCTGGCCGACAATGCACGGTTGCGCTCGCTGTCGAGGTCGACGTCTTCCGCGCCGTGCGGCACGACGGATGCCGCGTCGAGCAGTCCCGCCTCGATCTTGTGCCTCAGGTGACGCACCGCCGCACGGTCGATATCGCTCTCGTCGACGATCCCTTCGCGGACCAGTCGTGCGAGCGAGGAGAACGCGGTCGTGGACGGCAGTTCGACATCGACACCGGCGCGCAGTGCGAGGGCGCCGGCCTCGGCGGCATCCGCAGCCACCCGGTGCCGGGAGACGAGGAACGGGATCGCCCAGTAGTCGGCCACCACCGTGCCGTCGAATCCCCACTCGGTACGCAGGATGCCGTCGAGCAGCGCCCGGTTGGCTGTGCTCGGGATGCCGTCGACATCGGCGTACGAGGTCATCACGCTGCGGGCTCCGCCCTGTCGCAGCGCCATCTCGAAAGGAGGCAGCACGGTGTCGGCGAACTCGCGCGGCCCCATGCTGACGGGGCCGCGGTTGCGCGCACCCCGCGACGCCGCGTAGCCGGCGAAGTGCTTCACCGTGGCGATGACCCCGGCACTCTCGAGCCCCGAGACGTAGGCGGCGCCCAGCTGTCCGACGAGATACGGATCCTCGCCCAGGGTCTCCTCGACCCGCCCCCATCGGTAGTCCCGCACGACGTCGAGCACCGGAGCCAGCCCCTGATGCACGCCGATGGCGCGCATGTCCGTGCCGATGGCACGCCCCATCTCGCGCACCAGATCATCGTCGAAGGTGGCCGCCCACGCGAGCGGTGTGGGGAAGGCGGTCGCACCGTAGGTGGCGAGGCCTGTCAGGCACTCCTCGTGCACGAGCGCGGGGATCCCCAGGCGCTGGCTGTCCGTCACCGTATGCTGCAGCGCCCGCAGCTTCGCCACGGCGTCGCGCACGCTGATCGGTGCCGTGCCGAAGACGCGGGTGAGTTGGCCGAGGCCGTGTGCGAGCGAGACGACGACGCCGTCGGCGAAGTCATCGGAGAGGTGCGGGTCGCTGGCATCGGCGCCTCCGGCCGGCCAGAGGGATCCGAGCTGAGCGACCTTCTCCTCGAGGGTCAGCTCGTCGACCAGAGCTTGTGCACGCTCACGCGCGCTCAGCGTCGGATCACGCCATCGGGCCTGATCGACGGCGTTGAGCTCGACCGTCATCCCTTGAACGCCCCGTCCATGATGCCCGCGACCATGCGGCGGCCGACGAAGAAGAAGACGATGAGCAACGGCAGGGTGGCCATGAACGAGCCGCCCATGGTCAGAGCCAGATCGATCGTCCGGTTCGCCTGCAATTGCTTGAGTGCGATCTGCACCGTGAACAGCTCGGGAGACTTCAGCACGATGAACGGCCACATGAAGTCGTTCCACACACCGGTGAAGGTGATGAGCCCCAGGACGAAGGCGGCCGGGCGCACGACCGGGAACCCGATGCGCCAGAAGATCTGCCAGCTGTTGGCGCCGTCGATGCGCGCGGCAGCCATCAGCTCGTCGTTCAGGGTGGTCGACAGATGCTGACGCATCCAGAAGATCCCGAAGGCGCTCGCCAGTCCTGGCAGGATGATCGCCTGGAGCGTGTCGACCCAGTCGAGCCACGAGATGATCAGATATTGCGGGATCACACTCAGCTGCGCCGGCACCGTCATGGTCAGGAGCACGATGAGGAACAGCGTGTTGCGCCCGGGGAACTGCAGCTTGGCGAAGGCGAATCCGGCGAGCGCGCACAGCAGCGAGGTGATGACGGCCACGGCGAGCGACACGATCACACTGTTCAGCAGCGACTGCAGGAAGGGCACGGTCTCGAACACCTTCGTCGCGATGTCGAAGAAGTTGAATCCGGGGTACAACCGCGGCGGGATCGACGTGACAGCCGAAGCTCCGACCGACGCGATCACGAACATGTAATAGAGCGGGAAGACGCTGATCAGCACGGCGACGATGAGGAATGCGTAGACGTACCACCGCACCCTGCCGACACGGCCGCCATGACCACGGCGGCGGGCGGGAGCTTCGGGCTTCGCCTGCGACATCGAGGCCGTCTCCTGCGTCACGTGAGTCATGCGCGTGCCTTCCTGGTGCGGGTGGTGAGGTAGAAGTTGATCAGCGACACGACGACCACGATGACGAACAGCGCCACTCCGATCGCCGAGCCGTAGCCGAACTCGAACTGTCCGAAGCCCTGTTCGTAGAGGAAGAGCGCGAGCGTCTGGCATTGGCGACCGCCGCCGCAGGTGAGTCCCGACTCCGGCGCGACGAGCAGCGGCTCCGTGAAGATCTGCAGCCCACCGATCGTCGACATGATCACGGTGAAGATGATGATCGGTCGCAGCGACGGAATCGTCAGGTGGATGAACTGCTGCCAACCGGAGGCACCGTCGACGGATGCCGCCTCGTACATCTCGCGTGGGAGGGCTTGGAGCCCGGCGAGGTACAGCAGGGTGTTGTACCCGAACCAGCGCCACATGACCATCGAAGAGATCACGATCCACGAGCCCACCTGCGACGACATGAAGTTCACCGCCGGCGCCCCGACGAGATCCAGGATCCAGTTGATGAGCCCGAAGTTCTTGTCGAAGATCTGGGCGAACACGAGCGCGGTCGCGGCGACCGAGGTGATGTACGGGATGAGCAACGCCATCCGGAAGAAGTTCGCGAGCTTGAGTGTCGCGTGGTTGAGCAGATGGGCCAGGCCCAGGGCCAGCAGCAGCTGCGGGATCGTGGAGATCAGGAAGATCCCGAAGGTGTTGACGAAGGCGTTCCAGAACCGTGCGTCCTGGAAGAGCCGCTCGAAGTTCGCCAGGCCCACGAAGGTCTGCTCACCGATCGGATTCCAGTCGAAGAGAGCCACGTAGAAGGTGAACAGCAGGGGGAACAGGCCGAAGACGGCGAAGATGATGAAGAACGGGGCGACGTAGAGATACGGGGCGAGACGCTCGGCGAACGGCTGCCTGATCTTCTGGGTGGGCGGCCGGTCGCGCCGGCGGATCTTCTGAACGGGGATGGCGGTCGCTGTCGCGGTCATGGTCCTGCCTCGGTCGGGATGGTCGGCCCACGCGCTGCGGCGCGGACCGACCATCGGGCGATTCGGTTCTCAGCCGCCGATCGCGGCTTTGGCGCTGTCCAGCCCGGTCTGCCATGCGTCAGCCGGTTTGACGTTGCCCGCTTCCATGTCCACGAGCGCGTTCAGCAACGCGGCGCCGATCGCGCTGGTGTCGGGACCGTTGTAGAACGAGCTGAACTCCAGCACAGAGTCACTCATGGTGGCGCCGATGGGAGAGTCGCCGAAGAAGGGGTCGGTGTAGCTGCGCACCTCTTCGCTGTTGAGCGCCTCGTTCGCCGCCGGGAAGGTTCCGGTCGTCGAGAAGTGCTCGGTCTGCCCCTTCGGCGAGAGCATCGTCTCGATGTACTGCCACGCCGCTTCCGGGTTGTCGGCGCGGGCGGGGATGGCGATGACGCTGCCACCCCAGTTGCCGCCGATGCCGGGGACCGACGCGATGCGCCACAGGCCCTCGGTGTCGGGAGCGTCCGTCTTGATGCCGGACAGCATCCACGAGGGAGCCGTGGTGACCGCGAATGCGCCGTTGGCCTTGCCCGGCGCCCAGCCCGATGACCACGCGGGGATGCTGGCGCTGATGCCGGCGTCGTAGGTGCGCACCGCGACATCGAACGCCTCCTCGACCTCGGGGTTCTTGTCGTAGATCAGCTCACCGTCTGACGAGTAGTACTTCTCGCTCACCTGGTTGACGGTGGAGAAGAAGACGCTCGTCTCGACGTTGTCGACGAAGGGCTCCCCGGTCGCTGCCGTGTACTTCTCACCCATCTCGATGAACTTGTCCCACGTCGACCACATCTCGGCCACCTCGGCCGGGTCGGTGGGGAGACCGGCCGCCTCGAACAGATCGGCGCGGTATGCGAAGCTCAGACCGCCGACGTCCGTCGGGATCCCGATGATCGAGCCGTCCTCGGCCGTCGCTCCCCCGATCGCCCAGTCGAGGTAGTCGTCGCCGAGGTCATCGCCGCCGAGCGTGCGCAGATCGACGAAGTTGCCCGCGTTCTCGACGAACTTCGGAAGGTCGTCATTCTGGATCATGACGAGGTCAGGGACGCGGCCGCCGGCGAGGGCCGCGGTCAGAGCGGTCGCCGTCTCGGTCGTGCTGCCGACCTCGCTCAGCTTGACCTTGGCGTCGGGGTTCTTCTCGAGGTACCGGTCGACGGAGTCCTTCTGCCCGATGCCGGTGAAAGACCAGAACTCGAATTCGGCGTTCGGATCACCGGATCCGGACTCCGATCCTGATCCGCCGGATGAGCATCCGGAGATCAGCAGCGCGAAAGCGCCGATCGCTGCGATAGGCAGGGCCAATTTGCGACGGTTCACAACAGCTCCTCTTCTTCGGGGACATGTGAGTGCAGACGACTACGTGAGGGAGTGCGCCTGAGAGATCGATCTCTCGTTCGGGTCACAGTAACCGACATCATCCAGCAGGGCAACCCTGTAACGACGCATCGGCCGATCCGACAAATTCGTCCCTCGGTCGAACATCCGTCGGTTTTCGTGCGATGATCTCTACATCGAGAGATCGATCTTCGACTGACCACCGAACTTCCGCGGAGAGAGCCATGGGCAGACCCACCGTCGTCGACGTCGCGCAGGCGGCGGGAGTGTCGCGCGCCACCGCCGCCCGCGTGCTGGCCGGCGCGACCAATGTCGACCCGGCGATGACCCAAGCCGTCGAACGAGAGGCTCAGCGCCTCGGCTACGAGACGAACTTCGCGGCCAGGGTGCTGCGTGGTGGCCGTGCCGGTGCCGTCGGGCTCGTGATCGCCTTCGAGGAGCTCGGCAGCCACAACGGAACCTTCTTCACCGCGGTGCTCAAGGGCGCCGCGAAGGGACTCGCCGCGGGAGAGGTGCAGCCCGTGCTGTTGCCCGCCGACCAGGAAGACCTCGATCGCATTCCGCGCTTCCTCCGCTCAGGCGCGCTCGACGGCGCGATCGTCATCTTGCAGCACGAGATCACGCACCTCGTCGATCGGCTGGCCGAGTCCCCCGTGCCGATCGCCTGGGTCGGTCGCCCGCATGCCGATATCGGCCCCGATCCGATCGTGATCGACTCGGACAACTACGGCGGCGGCGTGCTCGCCGCCCGCGCCCTCGTGGAAGCGGGCCGCCGGTCCATCGGCATCATCACCGGACCGCTCGACCTCGAGCAGGCGAGGGACCGCACGCGCGGATGGACCGACGAGCTCGCCCGGCACGGCATCACGCCCGGTCCGATCGTGCACGGGGACTTCACGCTCGACAGCGGCACCGCGGCGATGGCACGGCTGCTGCAGCGCGCCCCCGATCTGGATGGCCTCTTCGCCTCCTCCGACCTCATGGCTGCGGGGGCGCTTCGGGTGCTTCAGGCGGCAGGAAGGCGCGTGCCGACCGATGTCTCCGTCGTCGGGTTCGATGACATCCTCATCGCCGGCACATCCGATCCACCGCTGACGACGGTCCGTCAGCCTCTGGAGGAGATGGGGAGAGCAGCCGCAGATACGCTGCTGGCGACGATTCGCGGTCTCCCCGCCGAGAAGGAGCAGTTGCTGCCGACCTCGTTGATCTCTCGTGAATCGCTCTGAGCCCTCGACAACACCTCCCCGCCGCAAGGCGCTGATCAGCACGGATGCGGCGAATGAGGCGGACGATCAGTTCGCCGTCGCTCATGCACTGCTCTCCCCCGTGCTAGAAGTGCGTGGTCTGCTTCCGGCCCACTTCGGCCGGAACGGGAGCAGAGCGGCATCGCGTGCGGAGGTCGATCGGCTCTGCGATCTGATGAGCGTCGGCGACAGCATCGCGATCGCCGATGGTGCCGACGGCGCGCTGCCGGATACGCAGACGCCTCGATCGTCTGCGGCGTCGCAGCTCATCATCGACGAGGCGCACTCCGATGAGCGGCGGCTGTGCATCGCCGTGCTCGGCCCCCTCACCGACGTGGCATCCGCTCTGTTGGAGGATCCGTCGCTCGTCGCGACCGACCCGCTCGTGGTGTGGGTCGGCGGGCCTCCCTATGAAGGGCTGGCGGGATACTCGCCGGAGTTCAACCTCGTGAACGACGTGCCGGCCGCTGAAGTCGTGCTCGCCTCAGGCGTCGAGGTCTGGCAGATCCCGATGCCGGTCTACACGATGGTCGGCGTCGGTCACGCCGAGCTCCGCGAACGCCTCTCCGGCACCAGCGCTCTCGGCGACTACCTGGTGGACCAGCTGATCGAGTTCAACGAGACGGTCAGCTACGGGCCGCTCGACTTCCGCTCTCTCGGCGACAGCCCCGCCATCGGTGCGCTCCTCAATCCGCTCGGCGCGCGCTGGAGTCTGCGTCCGCCGCCACGGTTCACCGCCGATGCGCAGATCGATGGCGTCCTCGATGAGCACCGGCGCATCCGCGTCTGCGAAGGGGTCGATACCCGCTGGCTGATCGAGGACATGTTCGCGAAGCTCCGGGCGTGGGGCGACGCCGAATCGTCGCTCACGCTCGATGGCTCGCGCCTCTGACCAGCCCGCTACGGGCGTCTCCCCTTGTCTGCGCGGCGCCTGTTCGAACCGATGACGGCTGTCACGACCGTCACCAGGATCATCACCGTCGAAACGCCCAACAGGGTGAGGGCGAAGGGTATCCCGTTCACGCTTTCGGTCCTCCGAGTCCGGCGCCGACCCCGAAAGTGGGGACAGCATCCCTTGGTGAGACGCGGCACGCCCCGATTCATCACGCGAAACAGCGATCGACCTGCGCATCTCGGACGGGAGCACACAAGCAAGCCCCCTGTCCGCAGCTCACGTGAGCTACCGGCAGGGGGCTTGCGTTCGGGATTATGACCGAACCAGGTTCGCTCTTGATCAGGACGGTCAGAAGTCCCAGTCGTCGTCTTCCGTGGCCTCGGCCTTGCCGATGACGTACGACGAACCCGAGCCGGAGAAGAAGTCGTGGTTCTCGTCGGCGTTCGGCGAGAGCGCCGACAGGATCGCCGGATTCACGTTCGTCACGGTCGAGGGGAACATCGCTTCGTAGCCGAGGTTCATCAGCGCCTTGTTGGCGTTGTAGTGCAGGAACTTCTTGACGTCTTCAGTGAGACCGACGCCGTCGTAGAGGTCCTGCGTGTACTGCACCTCGTTGTCGTAGAGCTCGAACAGCAGGTTGAAGGTGTAGTCCTTCAGCTCCTGACGGCGCTCCTCGGTCTCGTTCTCGAGACCCTTCTGGAACTTGTACCCGATGTAGTACCCGTGCACGGCCTCGTCGCGGATGATGAGGCGGATGAGGTCGGCCGTGTTCGTGAGCTTCGCCTTGGACGACCAGTAGATCGGCAGGTAGAAGCCCGAGTAGAACAGGAACGACTCGAGCAGCGTCGAGGCGACCTTGCGCTTGAGCGGGTCGTCTCCCTGGTAGTAGTCCATGATGATCTGAGCCTTCTTCTGAAGGTTCGGGTTCTCGGTGGACCACCGGAACGCCTCGTCGATCTCCTTGGTCGACGCGAGCGTCGAGAAGATCGAGGAGTAGCTCTTCGCGTGCACCGACTCCATGAACGCGATGTTGGTGTACACCGCCTCCTCGTGCGGGGTGATCGCGTCGGGGATGAGCGAGACGGCGCCCACGGTGCCCTGGATCGTGTCGAGCAGCGTCAGACCGGTGAAGACGCGCATCGTGAGCAGCTGCTCTTCGGGCGTCAGCGTGTTCCACGACTGGATGTCGTTCGACAGCGGCACCTTCTCGGGCAGCCAGAAGTTGTTCACCAGGCGGTTCCAGACCTCGAGGTCCTTATCGTCGATGATGCGGTTCCAGTTGATCGCCTGCACGCTGTCGACCAGCTTGATCGGGGAGTGGGGAGTCATGTCTTCGTCGTTTCTCGAGTCAGTGAGCAGGTCAGAGCATGCAGGAGACGCACTCGGTCATGTCGGTGCCCTCCAGCGCCATCTGACGCAGACGGATGTAGTAGATCGTCTTGATGCCCTTGCGCCATGCGTAGATCTGCGCCTTGTTGATGTCACGCGTGGTGGCGGTGTCCTTGAAGAACAGCGTCAGCGAGAGGCCCTGATCCACGTGCTGCGTGGCCGCGGCGTACGTGTCGATGACCTTCTCGTAGCCGATCTCGTACGCGTCCTGGTAGTACTCCAGGTTGTCGTTCGTCATGAACGCGGCCGGGTAGTAGACGCGGCCGAGCTTGCCTTCCTTGCGGATCTCGATCTTCGACGCGATCGGGTGGATCGACGACGTGGAGTTGTTGATGTACGAGATCGAGCCGGTCGGCGGCACCGCCTGCAGGTTCTGGTTGTAGATGCCGTGCTCCTGGATCGATGCCTTGAGCGCGACCCAGTCCTCCTGCGTCGGGATGTGCTTTCCGGCGAAGAGCTCCTTGACCTTCTCGGTCGCCGGCACCCACGCCTGGTCGATGTACTTGTCGAAGAACTCCCCCGACGCATAGGTCGAGTCCTCGAAGCCGTCGAACGCCTGCTTGCGCTCGATCGCGAGGTTGTTCGACGCACGCAGCGCGTGGAACAGCACCGTGTAGAAGTAGATGTTCGTGAAATCGATGCCCTCTTCGGAGCCGTAGTAGACGTGCTCACGAGCCAGGTACCCGTGCAGGTTCATCTGCCCGAGGCCGATCGCGTGGGAGCGGTCGTTGCCGTCCTCGATCGAGCGCACGGAGCGGATGTGGCTCTGGTCGCTGACCGCGGTCAGCGCGCGGATCGCGGTCTCGACCGTCTGGCCGAGGTCATCGGCATCCATCGACAGCGCGATGTTCATCGATCCGAGGTTGCACGAGATGTCCTTGCCGATCTGGTCGTACGACAGGTCGTCGTTGTATGTGGTCGGCGTGTTCACCTGCAGGATCTCGCTGCAGAGGTTCGACATGTTGATGCGGCCCTTGATCGGGTTGGCCTTGTTCACCGTGTCCTCGAACATGATGTACGGGTAGCCCGACTCGAACTGGATCTCGGCGATCGTCTGGAAGAACTCGCGCGCGTTGATCTTCGTCTTCTTGATGCGAGGGTCGTCGACCATCTCGCGGTACTTCTCGGTGACGGAGATGTCGCCGAAGGGCACCCCGTAGACCTTCTCGACGTCGTACGGCGAGAAGAGATACATGTCCTCGCCGTTCTTGGCGAGCTCGAACGTGATGTCGGGCACGACGACGCCGAGCGAGAGCGTCTTGATGCGGATCTTCTCGTCGGCGTTCTCACGCTTGGTGTCGAGGAAGCGCATGATGTCGGGGTGATGCGCGTTGAGGTACACCGCACCCGCCCCCTGACGTGCACCCAGCTGGTTGGCGTAGCTGAAGCTGTCTTCGAGCAGCTTCATGACGGGGATGATGCCGGAGGACTGGTTCTCGATCTGCTTGATCGGCGCACCGGCCTCGCGGATGTTCGAGAGCAGGAGCGCCACGCCGCCACCGCGCTTGGAGAGCTGGAGCGCGGAGTTGATTCCGCGGGCGATCGACTCCATGTTGTCTTCGATGCGCAGGAGGAAGCAGCTGACGAGTTCGCCGCGCTGCGCCTTGCCCGCGTTGAGGAAGGTCGGCGTCGCCGGCTGGAAACGACCGGAGATGATCTCCTCGACCAGGGCGACCGCGAGCTTCTCGTCACCGTCGGCGAGACCGAGGGCGGTCATCACGACACGGTCCTCGAAGCGCTCGAGGTAGCGCTTGCCGTCGAACGTCTTGAGCGTGTAGCTCGTGTAGTACTTGAAGGCGCCGAGGAAGGTCTCGAAGCGGAACTTCTTGCCGTAGGCGAGGTCGTTGAGCTTCTGGATGAAGTCCATCGAGTACTGCTCGATGACGGCGGGCTCGTAGTACTCCTTCTCGACCAGGTAGTCGAGACGCTCCTTGAGCGAGTGGAAGAACACGGTGTTCTGGTTGACGTGCTGGAGGAAGTACTCGCGCGCTGCCCGCTTGTCGGCGTCGAACTGGATCTTGCCGTCGGCGTCGTACAGGTTGAGCATCGCGTTGAGCGCGTGGTAGTCCAGGCCCTCGTAGTTGGGGTTGGCCTTGAACGCCACCGTCTCGGTCACTGCGTCCTGCTCGTCAACTGTGGTAGCCACTGTCGCTCCAATCCGTCGCTCACGCGATCAACGTCGTCTTGTGTGCCGAAGATTTCGAGCCGGTACAAGTGAGGCACGTGACACTTGCGGCTGATGATGTCGCCGGCGAGACAGAAGGAATCGCCGAAGTTGGTATTTCCCGCAGAGATGACGCCGCGGATGTGCTGCCGGTTGCGCTCGTCGTTGAGGAACCGGATCACCTGCTTGGGCACGGCCCCTCGTTCGACGCCGCGCCCTTCACCTCCGCCATAGGTGGGGGTGACCAGCACGAAGGGCTCGTCGATGACGAGGTCTTCCTCCTGCCGGCGGAGAGGGATGCGTCGGGCCGGAAGCCCGAGCTTCTCGACGAAACGTGCGGTGTTACCCGACGCGCTCGAGAAGTAGACCAGGAGCGGCGCGGCGGTCGCGACTAGGTGCATGACTCACCCCGGTTCCTGAGCGACGCCGAAGGGTCACGCCAGGCGCGTGGCGAGCTCGGCGATCTTGTCGGGACGGAAGCCCGACCAGTGGTCCTCGTCGGTCACGACGACGGGCGCCTGCATGTAGCCGAGCGCCTTGACCTGCTCCAGCGCCGTCGGGTCCTCCGACAGGTCGTGGATCTCGTACTCGATGCCCTTGGCATCCAGCGCACGGTAGGTGGCGTTGCACTGCACGCAGGACGGCTTGGTGTAGACCGTGATCGACATCTGAAACCCCTCAAATCTCTGGTTGCTCCGGCAGACCCCCGCCGGGACTTCAATACTACATATAGGGACGGACATTACGGGCGACCACAAGGGGTAGTAGTTACATCCGTGTAGTTTTCCACCGCTCTCCCCTGGTACAACACAGGTTCTCCACCGTTTCTTCCACAGGCCGAGACCGGTCCGAAGGGCATCCGAACCGCGAGAAATCGCGGCTGGGAAGCGCCTGTGAGCGATCTGTCCACAGGTGGGACCGTAAGCGGGGGTTCCGACATTCCGAGACCTGTGGAAACTGCCGTTCGGCGTGTCGTCGGCGTGTCGCATCCGTACCCGCTTCGACGCTCCGCACCGGGTGCCGGTACCGTTGTGAGGTGGCGGGATATCGGGACCTTCTTCGCACGCCCGGGGTGGCGCGCATGATCGCAGCTCAGCTGACCGCGCGTTTCCCCAACGGCATGTCTTCGCTCGCGATCCTGCTGCATGTCGAACAGCAGACGGGGTCGTACGGAGCCGCCGGTCTCGTGCTCGCAGCGACCAGCGTCGGCCAGGCTGTCGCCGGCCCCATCACCAGCCGCTGGATGGGCGCGTGGGGCATGCGCCGCGTGCTCACCCTCACCCTGACCGTCTGTGTGGTCGCAGTGCTGGGACTCGCTCTGCTCCCGCTGAACCTGCCGGGCTACATGGTGCTGGGGATGGTGGCCGGCCTCTCCACTCCGCCGATCCAGGCCGCCGTGCGCACGATCTACCCGAAGCTCGTGAACTCCTCGCAGCTCACCCCGCTCTTCTCCCTCGACGCCTCGTTGCAGGAGATCATCTGGATCCTGGCTCCCGTGGTCATCACGCTCGTGTCGACGCAGATCGGCACCACCGAGGGCCTGCTTCTCGTCGCGATCATCCTGGTGGCCGGAGGCGCGTGGTTCATCCTCTCCCCCGAGGTCGGTCGCGTGCGGATCCCCCGCAGCCGGAACGCCCTGGGAAAGGTCGTCCTGAAGCCGCCGGTCATGCTCGCCACGGTCATCGGCTTCCTCCTGATCGGCGCGTGCGCGGCCGTCGAGGTCGGCGTCGTGGCGACGTTCGAGCACGGCAGCCTGGCCGCGGGGCTCGTCCTCGCCGTCTTCTCGGTCGGCAGTCTCGCCGGGGGCCTGGCCTTCGGCCATATCCCCATCGGACCGTGGGCCATGGCACGGCGTCTGCTGATCGTCACGATCGGCCTCGGCCTCACGATGGTCATGCTCAACGTGTTCTGGCTCGGCGGCACCCTGATCCTCGCCGGCATCGGCATCGCCCCGGCCCTCGCCGTGCTGTTCGCGATCACCTCGGCGAGTGTGAAGTTCAGCGAGACCGCAGAGGCCTTCGGATGGGCCGGTACCGGCCAGCTCATCGGCGCCGCAGCCGGGTCCGCGGTGGCGGGCTTCCTCGTCGACGTGAGCGACTGGCGTGGCGCCTACTTCGCCGCGACGCTGTTCGCCGCGGCCGGCCTGGTCGTCTCGATCGTGTTCGTCCGTTCCTTCCCCGATCTGCGTCACCGCGACGCGAGCCCTCACCCCGATACCGAACCGCTGGCGGTCACCCCCTCATGAGCTCCTTCTCCTCTCTGACGTCCGCGCCCGAGATCGTCTGCGTCGGCGAGACCATGGCGTTGATCACGCCGACGGATGCGGGCCTCGCCGAGGCCGGGCACGCGACGATCGGGCTCGCCGGGGCGGAGTCCAACGTGGCGGCGGGCGTCGCCGCCACCGGCCACCGCGTCGCTTGGGCATCCCGCCTGGGCGCCGACCCGCTCGGCGACCGCATCGTGTCGGACCTCGCGCGTCGCGGCGTGGAGCTGTGGGTCGAGCGCGCCGCGGACGCACCCACCGGCGTCATGTTCAAGGATCCGGGCGTCGAATCCTCCGCCGTGTACTACTACCGCCGCGGATCGTCCGCCGCGCACATGGGGCCGGGCTTCCTGACACCCGAGCGGCTGGACGGTGTGCGCATCGTGCACACCACCGGCATCACACCCGCGCTCTCGCCCTCGACTCGGGAGATGGTCGACCGCCTCTTCACCGATGCCCGCACCGCCGGCGCGCTCGTGTCATTCGACGTGAACGACCGGCGGCCGCTCTGGAGTCGCGAGGAGGCCGCCGAGACCCTCGCCCGCCTGGCCGACGCCGCCGACATCGCCTTCGTCGGCCGCGACGAGGCCGAACGCATCTGGGGCACCGTGACTCCGGCCGAGATCCGCGCCTTCCTCCCCCGTTGTCCGCTGCTGATCGTCAAGGACGGCGATGTCGGGGCGACCGCCTTCGACGGCGACGCCGATCCGGTGTTCGTGCCGGCCCCCGTGGTCGACGTGGTCGAGCCGGTCGGGGCAGGCGACGCGTTCGCCTCCGGCTTCCTGGTCGCCACCCTCGACGGCGCATCGCTCGACGCACGCCTGTCGGCAGGGCATGCCGCCGCCGAGCGCGTACTGACGATCGCGGCCGATCTCCCGCCACTCGACTGATCGCACTGAGCCCACCTCACCGGCCGGTCGTAGGCTGTGAGCATGCCCGCACCGCTCCTGCTGCCCCGCATCGCCTGGGGCTCCCCCTCGGCTCCGCGCCGCGCCCTGCTCGTGCACGGTCTCGGCTCCTCCGCTGCCCTCATGTGGCGCCTCGGAGACGCGCTGGCCGAAGCCGGATGGCACACCACCGCCGTCGATCTGCGTGGTCACGGTGACGCACCCCGGGCACTCGACTACTCGGTCGCAGCGTATGGCGCCGACCTCGTGGCGACCCGCCCCGCCGACGGCGGCAGCTGGGATGCGGTCATCGGCCACTCCCTCGGGGGCGCAGCGAGCACGGTCGCCGCGGCATCCGATGCCGCCTGGACGCGCCGCCTCGTGCTCATCGATCCGGCCATCCACGTCGACGACCGTGACGCCGCGATCGTGCGCCGGAGCCAGGAGCGGGCATTCGCCGACCCCCGACTCGACGTGGTGCAGGAGGAGCATCCGCACTGGCACCCGCAAGACCAGGAGCTGAAGGTCGATGCCGTGCTCCGGGCGAGCGCCTGGGCGGTGGAGCAGACCAGCGCCCAGAACCGGCCCTGGGATGTGCGGGCCGAAGCCGCGGCCCTCTCGATCCCCACGCACGTGCTCGGCGCCGACCCCGCCGTGTACAGCATCTTCACCGGCGATCTGGCGGACGAGGTGCTGGCGGCGAATCCGCTGATCACGATGTCGATCGTCGCCGGCGCCGGGCACTCCCTGCACCGCGACAAGCCGGAGGAATCCGTGCGCCAGCTTCTGGAGGCTCTGACGTGAGCGCTTTCGACCCGACCACCTTCCTCCCCGACGACCTGCTGGAGCGGATCCGCGAGCGTGCTCCGCTGCACGACCGCGAGAACACGTTCCCGCAACAGGACCTCGACGAGCTCCGCGAGGCGGGATACCTGTCGATCCTCGTGCCGGCCGCGCGCGGGGGTGCCGGTCTCGGTCTCGCAGAGGCCGCTCTGCTGCAGCAGCGGCTCGCGACGGCTGCCCCGGCCACGGCCCTGGCCATCAACATGCACCTGGTGTGGACGGGCGTCGCGAAGGTGTTCTCCGACCGCGGCGTGCCGGGGCTGGAGTTCGTGCAGGACGGCGCGGTCGCCGGTGAGGTCTTCGCGTTCGGCATCAGCGAGGGCGGCAACGACCTCGTGCTCTTCGGCAGCGACACGGATGCCGTGCCCCTCCCCGACGGCGGCTACTCCTTCACCGGCACCAAGATCTTCACGTCGCTGGCCCCCGTATGGACGCGACTCGGGCTGCATGGCCTCGACACCACGAGCGCGGATGCGCCGAAGCTGGTCTTCGCGTTCGTCGAGCGCACCGATGCGGTCACGACCTCCGAGGATTGGGACACGCTCGGCATGCGGGCGACCCAGAGCCGCACCACCCGTCTGCACGGCGCGACAGCGGATGCCGCACACGTCGTGCGCCGGATCGATCCCGGTCCGAACCCCGACCCGATCGTGTTCGGGATCTTCAGCGTGTTCGAGATCCTGCTCGCCTCCGTCTACACCGGCATCGCCCGCCGCGCGCTGGACCTGGCCGTGCAGACGGCGCACACCCGCCGCTCGAAGAAGACGGGCGCGGCCTACAGCCAGGACCCCGACATCCGCTGGCGCATCGCCGACATGGCCCTCGCCTACGACGCCCTGCCCCCGCAGATCTCCACCCTCGCACGCGACGTCGACGAGCGCGTCGACAACGGCGCACGGTGGTTCAGCCTGCTCTCGGGCGTCAAGCACCGCGCCATCACGATGTCCAAGCACGTGGTCGACCAGGCGATGCTGGTCTCCGGCGGCGGCTCGTACTTCTCCTCGAACGAGCTCTCCCGCCTCTACCGCGATGTGCTGGCGGGGGCGTTCCACCCCTCCGACCCCGAGTCCGCCCATGCCACGGCGGCGGGCGCATGGCTGGGTCCACTCGAATCCTGACCCCTTTCCTGCTGTTTTCCATAGACTCGGGCAACTCAAAGCGCGAAATCAGTTGCCGAACGTCGTTGCGGATGCGAAGATCGCACCATGAGCCCGACGAGAAGACACCCCACGCTGGATGAGGTCTCGAAGACGATCATCGAGCTCCTGCAGGAAGACGGCCGTCGCTCGTACTCCGATATCGGCCGTGTGGTCGGCCTGAGCGAGGCGGCGGTCCGTCAGCGCGTGCAGCGGCTCACAGAGTCCGGCATCATGCAGATCGTCGCCGTGACCGACCCCATGCAGCTCGGCTTCCACCGCCAGGCCATGATCGGCATCCGCGTCTCCGGCGATGCACGCCGGGTCGCCGAGGCGGTCGCCGCGATCGAGGCGATCGACTACGTCGTCATCACCGTGGGCGCCTTCGACGTGCTCGCCGAGGTCGTCTGCGAGGACGACGAAGACCTGCTCTCGCTGATCAACGACGTCATCCGTCCGATCGAGGGGGTTCTCTCGACCGAGACCTTCATCTACGCCAAGCTGCAGAAGCAGCTCTACAACTGGGGGACCAGATGAGCACCACACGCAACGAAGCCGAACTCCAGGCGATGGCCAAAGACCACCTCTGGATGCATTTCACCCGGCAGTCCACGATGGAGAAGTCCGGTGTGCCGATCATCGTCAAGGGTGATGGGCACCACATCTGGGACTCGAAGGGCAAGCAGTACTTCGATGGTCTCGCCGGCCTCTTCGTGGTCAACGCCGGACACGGTCGCACCCGACTCGCGGAAGCCGCCGCGAAGCAGGCGTCGGAGCTGGCGTTCTTCCCGCTGTGGTCCTACGCGCATCCGGCCGCCATCGAGCTCGCCGACCGCCTCGCCGATGAGGCGCCGGGCGACCTGAACCGCGTCTTCTTCTCGACCGGAGGCGGCGAGGCCGTCGAGACCGCGTTCAAGCTCGCCAAGCACTACTGGAAGCTGATGGGCAAGCCCACCAAGCACAAGGTGATCTCCCGCTCGGTCGCCTATCACGGCACCCCGCAAGGTGCTCTCGCCATCACCGGCATCCCGGCGATGAAGTCCATGTTCGAGCCCGTGACCCCCGGTGGCTTCCGCGTGCCGAACACCAACTTCTACCGCGCGGCGGAGATGGGTGGACCGGCGGATGATCTCGAGGCCTTCGGCCGTTGGGCGGCGGACCGCATCGAGGAGATGATCCTCTTCGAAGGCGCAGACACGGTCGCCGCGGTCTTCCTGGAGCCTGTGCAGAACTCCGGCGGCTGTTTCCCGCCCCCTCCCGGCTACTTCGCCCGCGTGCGAGAGATCTGCGACCGCCACGACGTACTGCTCGTCTCCGACGAGGTCATCTGCGCGTTCGGACGCCTCGGGCACACGTTCGCGTGCACGGGCCTCGGCTACGTGCCCGACATGATCACGTGCGCCAAGGGCATGACGAGCGGATACTCGCCCATCGGCGCCACGATCGTCAGCGACCGCATCTACGAGCCCTTCTCGAAGGGCGACATGTCGTTCCCGCACGGCTACACGTTCGGCGGCCACCCGGTCTCCGCGGCCGTCGCGCTCGAGAACCTCGCCATCTTCGACGAGGAGGGCCTGAACCAGCGGGTGCGCGAGAACTCTCCGCTGTTCCGCGCCGAGCTCGAGAAGCTCCTCGACATCCCGATCGTCGGCGACGTGCGCGGCGACGGCTACTTCTTCGGCATCGAGCTGGTGAAGGACAAGGCCACCAAGGAGACGTTCGACGATGACGAGTCGGAGCGGCTGCTACGCGGCTTCCTCTCCCCTGCCCTGTTCGAAGCCGGCCTGTACTGCCGCGCGGATGACCGGGGCGACCCCGTGATCCAGCTCGCACCGCCGCTCACGATCGGTCAGCCGGAGTTCCGCGAGATCGAGCAGATCCTGCGCGACGTGCTCACCCGGGCCCAGTCCGTGCTCTGAACGCCCGCACGCGCTACGGTCCCTCGTCCTCCGCTGCGGGGACGAGGGACTTCAGGATCGTCGCCTGACGGACGAGGAACGCCCGTTCGTCGAGCCTCTTGCGACGCAGCCACGAGGTGACCTCGCTGTTGTTCTTGCTGGCGTTGCACGACGCACACGCCGGCACCACATTTTCGAGGGTGTATCTTCCGCCGCGGGAGACGGGCATGATGCAATCGCGCTGCAGCGCCGGTGCCGGGTTCTGGCAATAGGCACAGCCCTCCCAGGCGTCCATCAGCGCCTGCCACTGATCGGGAGTGAGATCGTTGTCCACCCGCGACAGTCGATTCTGCCTCCGACGCGCATAGCGCGTGCGGGCAGCTGGCGTGCGCGCGGACGCGGGGACTTTGCGACGGGCAGGCATGGGCTCACGGTACCGCGGCGGGCGGGGGATGTTGCGGTGTGAACCGCTCAGTTCCGATTGTGCCCGAGGGCCCGGGAGACCAGCACCTGTTTCCAATAGGTCTCGCGGTCGATCACATGATCGTCGTCTGTGCGCATCGACCAGAACTCCAGCAGAGCGAATCGCATCGTCGTTCGGAAATACTCTTCGCCCGTCGCCGCGAGGTGAGCTTTCAGCCCGACGTTGTCTCCGTGGAGGGTGAGCGCGTAGTGGGACCAGCGTTGCCAGATCCCCGTGTCGCCGTAGGCAGAGCCGACGTAGGGTTCGCCTGTCACCGTGTCGTGGATGACATAGACACCCTTCATGTGCTCCAACGCGATACGCCAGTCAGGACGGCCCTGCTTCACGATCGTCTGGATCTCGCCCAGCGAATGATCGATGCGATCGTGCCCCGGGAAGGGGATGCCGACGAACGGTTCCTCGGCAATCGACGCAACCGTCATGTCGCCGAGACATGCCTCCATGTTCCGACGGCGGTTGCGGCCCGTGAGCGCCACGCGCACGAAGAGCCTCTTGATATAGGGGCCCATGAGGTCTTGCCGAAGGATGACGTCGTAGGAATGCTGTCGTGGCTCGGGGCGACGGCCCACCACTTCCCAGATCCCGCCGAACAACCACAGCGTCGGATCGCGTCGGTCCTGTGCGAGAGAGAAGATGAACTGCCGGTTGAAGTCGTCGTTCACGTTGCGCCATGAATTCCACCGCTGCCACTGATCGGGGTCGTTGCCGAGCGCGTCGATCGGAAAGGACTCACCATTGAAAACGGCGAAATGGAGCTTGACTCGCGTCGGATCGAACCCTGGCGGCAGTAGCGTCTCGAGCAGGATCGGGTCCATGGTCACAGGCTAGTGCGGACGATGGAGAGAGCTGGCGTCATTTCGACGAGACTGACCATTGGCCGTGCTTGTCTCGTTGAGGATGCAAGAACGAGGCTCTATAGCGGCTCGCAGCCACAGCGGGGCGGCCAGATGCGCACACGGAAACGACGACGGCCGACCAGTCATGATCTCTCATGCCCGATCGGCCGTCCTCTCGGTGGACCTAAGGGGATTCGAACCCCTGACCTCCTCGATGCGAACGAGGCGCGCTACCAACTGCGCCATAGGCCCGTGAACACCTCTACGCTATCACGACGGAAGAGGGGTCCGCGTCACACCGATCACCCGGCGGCACGTCGGGAGAGCAGCTCCCTCACGTGGTCTTCGATCTCCGCATCGTCCACGAAACCCATCCGGGCGTACGGAGATGAGGAGGCGGCCGGCAGGGCCACCGGGGCCTCCGGAGCCATCTCCTCGGCACGCGCACGGAGTGCGGCGATGCGGGCGGCCTTGCGCCGTTCTTCCTGCGCCTCGATCTCGGCCTGCGCAACCTGTGCGCGCGATCCGGCGACCGACACCATGGGCTCGGGCAGCGGACGCGGGGTCCAGGTGGCACGGCCCTGATCATGGAGTTCCGGAGCAACGCGCTCGGTCTGCGGCTCTGCGACCTGCTGCGGGCGCCTGACGGATCGCGCGGCCACCGCTGCCATCCGCTGCAGGGCGAGCCCGGAGACGAGCACGAGCGCGCCTCCGACCCAGAGCAGCAGCTGCGCACCGGTCGCGATGATCTGCCACACACCGAGGCCCGCGAGAGCGAGCCCGAGGAGCACCATGGTGGTCGCCGTCGCACGCACGCGACGACGAGCGCGCGCCTGGCGCACCACCGGATCAGCCCTGGTGGCGGCGAGCTCGTTGCGGAGCGCTTCGAGCTCGGCGGCCTCCCGCTCGGACTGCACGCGCTTGGCCAACTTCTGCTGCGCGAGCGCGGTGCGGGCGTTCAACTCGAAACGCACCTCTCCCGGTGTCTCACTGGTCTCGGCGAGCACGCGGAGCGCCTGGTTCAGCCGCACGGCGTTGCGCTCCGCGGCGTTGTACTGGAAGCGACCGCGCCAGGAGGGCAGCAGGTACAGCATCCAGAGGAGCACAGCGACGAGCACGATCACTCCCCCGCTCAGCACCGGCCCGTCCATACCGACAAAGCTACGGGTTCCCGAGCCTTCCGAACGCGCAGTCGGCGCGTGTCGCGGGGAGTCGGCGTCGGATCAGAGACTCAGACGGTCAGCGGGAGGCACCGTCGACGCGTCGGGAGGCACCTGACCGTTCAGCCAACGCGCCAGAACTCCCTGCGGAACGTCCTCCCGGGTGAGCGCGAAGGCATAGTGATCCCGCCAGTCCCCATCGATGTGGATGTAGCGACGCCGCAGCCCCTCGTAGCGGAACCCCAGCTTCTGCACCACGCGCAGGCTCGCCACGTTCTCGGGGCGGATGCAGATCTCCATCCGGTGCAGTCCGTACTCGGTGAAGCAGGCATCGGTCGCGAGCGCGACGGCCGTGGGGGTGATCCCCCGGCCGGCGAAACGCTCGCTCACCCAGTAGCCGATGGTGGCCGAGCACAGCGAGCCGCGAGCAACACCCCACACGTTCAGCTGACCGGCGACCTCGCCGTCGTACTCCATGACGAACGGGTAGCCGGCACCGTCCTTGTACTGCTGAAGGAGTCGCCGGATGCTCAGGCGCATGTCGAACGAGACGCTCCCGTAGGGAACCGTCGCCTCCCACCGCTGCAGCCATGACCGGTTGGTCAGCAGCTCGTGCTGCAGCGGACGTGCGTCCTTCGAGCGGATGAGCCGCAGCTCGATCGCCCCGTGCCTGATGCCTGCCGTCAGATCCATCGCGCGCCCCGACGCCCGCAGAGTCGCCTACAGGCGTTCCGCGAACTCCTTCAACCACGGCCGCAACTCGGGGCCGAGGTCCTCACGGTCGGAGGCGAGCTGCACGATCGCCTTGATGTAGTCGACACGGTCACCCGTGTCGTAACGCCGACCGCGGAAGATCACGCCCACCACACCGGGGCCGTCGGGGTCTGCCGCCATCTCCTGCAGCGCATCCGTCAACTGGATCTCGCCGCCCTTGCCCGGCTCGGTGCGCTCGAGGATCTCGAACACCGAGGCGGGGAGCACGTAGCGTCCGATCACGGCGAGGTTGGAAGGAGCATCTTCCTGCGCGGGCTTCTCGACGAGTCCGGTCACGCGGACCGACTCAGAGCCGTCGATCGGCTCCACGGCGGCGGCGCCGTACATGTGGATGTTGGAGGGGTCGACCTCCATCAGAGCGATCACCGCGGCGCCGCTGCGCTCGTGCTCGGCGATCATGTCGGTCAGCAGCGGGTCGCGCTCATCGATGAGGTCATCGCCCAGCAGCACCGCGAACGAACTGTCGCCGACGTGCGTGCGGGCGCGCAGCACCGCGTGCCCGAGCCCCTTCGGCTCACCCTGACGCACGAAATGGATGTCGGCGATGTCGCTCGACTTCATGACGCGCTCGAGGCGGCCCGTGTCGCCCTTCTCCATGAGCTTCACCTCGAGCTCCGGCACGGAGTCGAAGTGGTTGGAGATGGCGTTCTTGTTGCGGCCGATGATGACCAGGATGTCGTCGATGCCCGCTTCCGCCGCCTCTTCGACGACATACTGGATGGCCGGCTTGTCGACGACCGGGAGCATCTCCTTCGGCATCGCCTTGGTGGCTGGCAGGAATCGAGTCCCCAGGCCTGCGGCAGGAATGACGGCCTTGATCTTCTGCGTACCCATCCCCTCAGCCTAGTGGTGGGCACCCCCGTAGACTCGGAGGCATGTCGAACGACGTCGAGCATGCCAAGCGCGCACTCCGCGCCGAACTGCGCGAGCGCCGCGGACTGCTCTCCGAGGCACAGCGCGAAGCGGCGGCCGCAGCGATCGGCGAACGTCTGGATGCCCTGATCGACGAACTCGGCGCCCGGTCCATCTCCTGCTTCCTCTCCACCCTGAGCGAACCCGGCACCCGGGAGTTCGTGACCAGAGCCGTACGCCGAGGGATCCGGGTGCTGCTCCCGATCACGCGCGCCGACGGACTGCTGGACTGGGCCGTCGCAACCGATGACGACGCGACGACCGAGGGGCTGTACGGACTTCCGGAGCCCACCGGCGAGGTGCTCGGGCCCATCGCCGTGAACGATGTCGACCTGATGATCGTCCCCGCAGCGGCCGTCGACCGATCGGGCATGCGGATGGGGTGGGGCCGCGGCTACTTCGACAAGACCATCGGTTCCATGGAGAAGTGCCCTCCTGTCTACGCAGTCATCTATGATTCCGAGATACTCGACTCCCTGCCCCGAGAGGTGCACGACCAGCCGGTGGACGGCGTCGTCACCCCGTCGCAGACTCTGAACCTGTCGCCGTCGCGACGCTGACCCTGAGGACGAAATGCCCACTTACGCCTATGCCTGCACATCGTGCGGACACCAGTTCGATGCCGTGCAGAGCTTCTCTGACGACGCTCTCTCGGTCTGCCCCGAGTGCGGTGGCGCCCTGCGCAAGCAGTACGGCTCGATCGGGGTGACCTTCAACGGCTCCGGTTTCTATCGCACCGACTCGCGCGCCAAGACTGGCGGATCGAAGGATGCTTCGGCATCATCGAAGACGGAGTCGACGACGAGCGCCAAACCGGCGGCTGCATCGAGTTCCGCCTCTTCCTGAGGTCCCGATCTGCTGGGGGTCCCCATGCTCAAAGGTTTCAAGGAGTTCATCCTCCGCGGCAACGTCATCGACCTGGCTGTGGCCGTCGTCATCGGCGGTGCATTCACCACGATCGTGAACGCCGTCGTCGCCAGCGTCATCAATCCGCTCGTGTCCCTCTTCTTCAAGGCGGATGCCGCGGGCAACTTCGGCCCGCAGCTCACGAGCATCTATGGCGAGAAGGTCACCTTCCCGATCGGCGATCTGGTCTCGGCCGTCATCAGCTTCCTCGCCGTTGCCGTTGTCGTCTACTTCGTGTTCGTCGTGCCGATGAACCACTACAAGGCGCGCGTCGCCGCGAAGAAGGGCACTCCCGCAGAAGAGCCCGCCGCAGCCACCGAAGCCGAGCTCCTGCTCGAGATCCGCGACCTGCTCGCCAAGAACCAGCGCAGCTGACCCGCGTCCACTCTGCGAGAAGCGCACGGCACCCGGATCGGGGCCGTGCGCTTCTTGCGTTCGGGGCCGTTCAGACCGCCGAGTCAGTAGTGCGGAGGGACATCCTGGATCAACTGGTCGTCGTTCGGGCCCTTCGGTCCGCGCACGGTCCGCGCCGGCTTCTCCACGACCGCCGGTCCCGACTCCGGATCCGGGTCGGTGCCGGGCACCGGCGTCAGCCGTGCGCGCCGGGAGCCCGGCACCCGCACGACGCGTTGCCGCGGGGCATCGGAGTCAGGCTGCTCAGCCACGGTCGGGATCGGCGATGTCGATCGGTTGCGTGTCGTTGTCGGCCCGCGGCGCCGAATCGGAGATGCCGAGCACCGCGGCGATCCGCGTGGCGACCGTCACCGGATCGCTGTAGAGGTCGAAGGCATGCACGCGCACGTAGTGCCATCCCAGCCGGCGCAGCACGTGCGGGCGCAGACGCAGCGTCTCGCGCAGCGATTCCCCCCGGGACTCCGGGTCGGACTCGATCACCACGGCCTTGCCCTGGTGCTGCGCGACCAGCGGGAGGCGTCCGCGGTAGTCGACGTCGACGGAGGCGCCGAGGCGCCGCAGCTCTCTGGCGAGAGCGAGGGTCAGCGGATCGGCCAGATCCTCCAGGCGGGCATCACGTCCGCGCGCGGCCAGGCCGCCGAGGATCGACATCAGTGTCGCCGCGCCGTGCTCGAGGCGCCCGTCGTCGAAGGAGGAGGGGCGGATGGACGACACGATCACCATCGAACGACGAGCTCTCGTCATACCGACCGTGAGCAGGCGCTCACCGTCAGGCGTGGAGAGATCGCCGAAGTCGCTGAGCACCCGTCCGTGCTTGGTGAGGCCGAAGCCGAGCGAGAAGATCACACGGTCGCGGCTCTCCGCGACGGATTCCTCGAGAGTCAGGACCGAGAACGGCTCGGCGGTGTCACGTCCGACGAAGTCGGCGACGTCGGAGCGACCGGCGAATGCCGACGTGACCGCCGCGCGCACGCGCTCGGCGTGCCGCCTGCTGGCGGTGACGACCATGAGCGACTCTGTCGGACGATGCACGGCGTGCTCGACCACGAGCGTGACGACGCGCGCGACCTCGGCATCAGGGCTCTCGACAGCGCCGGAGATCGGATCCGGCGCTCCGGTGCCGCCTTCGACGTAGTCCACCGTGAGGCTGCCACGTCCGAGATACGAACCGGCCCAGGGCAGCGAGACGATCTCGCCCCCGTAGAAGGCATCGTTGATCAGCTCGGCGAGATCCTCTCCCCCGGCCCGATAGCTGCGCGTGAGCGTCATCACCGGCAGCAGCTCCGAGAGCCGCTCGAATACCGAGACATCGTCGAAGGGGACCTCGGGCTCCCAGTCATCGCCTGGATCGACGGCGATGTGGAAGGGAGTGGGGCGCTGCGTCACCGGATCGCCGAACGCGACGATCTGACGCGCACGGCGGATCGCCGGTGCAGCCTCGGCGAGATTGATCGCAGCCGCATCGACCAGGAGGACGGTGTCGAACTCGACGGACTCCGGAATCTCGGGTACGCGGTAGGGCGAGGAGATCCAGACCGGGGCGAGCACGTCGACCAGGCTCGGAGCGGCGCTGACGATCTCGGCCGTGCTGGAGCCGGGTTGGGTCAAGGCACGACGAAGGTGCTGGGACTGCTGGGGCTCATCGACGATCGCGATCTTCCACTGGCTCGCCAGCTGCCAGGCGAGCAACGGTCCTGCCATCGCCGCATGAGCCTCATCCACCAGACGGAAGTCCCGCTCGAGGCGATCCACGACGGCGGTGTTGGCGCCCAGAAGGGCACGGTTGTCCTGAAGTGCACGTTCCAGGAGCGACTGCCACCAGGCGAATTCGAGCTCCTCGCCGACCTGGCCCTCGGATACGTGGCGCACCGACAACTCGGCGAGCAGCGGCTCGAGACCCCACAGCGCGAGTCGATCGCGCAGCTGCGCGCGCTCGACCAGGTTGTCGAAGACGTCGGACTTCGCGGCGAGGCCGGCAAGGGTGCGGACCAGGCGGGCGACCGGCAGCGCCGCGAGAGGTTCGCGTCGTCCGAGAGCGGCATCGAGCTCCGCGAGCTCCGCGTGGGCACGCTGCCACGCCGAGGAAACGTCGGCGAGTCCGAGCGGCACTTCGGGCGCCACCCCCGCCTCGACGAAGCGCTGCCACTGCGTGCGCTGCGCCTGGATGCGCAACAGCGCCTCGTGCATCTCGGTGACGTGCACGCCGGGCCGGACGTACTCCTTCGCCAGACGGCGCAGGCGACGGCGGTTCGCTCCGGAAAGCCCCGGCGCATCGCGGCGCGAGCCGTGCGCCTGGATGAGTTCGCCGAGCGGCCGTTCGAACACGGTCGGGCTGAAGCGGTCGAGCGAGTCGCGGATGCCCTGCAGCAGCCCGAGGTACTCGCCGAGTTCGTCGATCGTGGCGAAGGGACGCATGCGCGTCTGCGCGATCAGCTCGTAGCCGCGCTCCAGGAGCGCAGGAATGCTGTTCGAGTGGAGGCGAGCGGCGAGCTCGTGAGCTGCTCGCGCCGCCTCCGTGCTCGAGAACGTGACGCCATACCAGGGCGAGTCATCCGGGCCGAACCGGAACTCCCCGAGTCGTGCCGCCTGAGCAAGCGCCGACGCGGCAGCGGACCTGTCGTCGGCCAGACGGTGCAGCGCCTCTGCGCCGAGGCGGGCAGTGGTCGACGGAGGCACGGGAAGCGAGGCGAGGCGGGTCAGGTGCCGCGTGGCATCGAGAACCGAGGCCCCGGTGCCGCCGACGGGTGCGGTGAGCGCCTGTCGATAGTCGCGCAGGACGGTACGCAGACGGACGAGTGCATCGTCGACCTCGCCGACCTTCGGGGCGGCCGCCTTCTCATTGCGTCCGATCGCACGCACGAGGTCGCGGCGGACGCTGGCGGGTGAGATCGCGAGGCTGTCCAGACCGATCCCGGCGAGGCGATGACGCACGCCGTCGAGCGTGGAACGCCGTGCCGAGACGACGAGCACGCGCCGGCCGGCCCGCACCAGCTCACCCAGGGCGTTGATCACGGTCTGGGTGCCGCCGGTGCCCGGCAGCGTCGCCACGGTCAACGAATGGCCGGCAGCGATGCGCGCGAGCACTGCCTCCTGCTCGGCATCCGCATCGAGCAGGAGGTTGTCGGATGCGGGCGCTCTGTCATCGGGCCCGGTGTGGTGCGGCGTCGCCCGCGGCGCGGTGACCTGTTCACGATCGCCGACGTGGCCGGCGAGCGCGTTCAGCACGACGTGGTCGAGGTTGCGGCTGTCGCGGACCATCGCGCCGCTCACATCGGCGAAGGTGGAGACGACCAGCCGTGGTTCGACCGAGAAGGTGTCGATCGAGCGGGCCGTCGCGCGCAGGCTGTCGATCACCGGCTGGGGTTTGAAGATGCCCCCGTCGTAGGCGAGGGCGGCGAGGGCTGCGGCGTCGATGAAGAGGCCGAAGTGCTCTTGCGCGATGCGCACGAGCTCAGGATTCACCTCGAAGGCACCCTGCAGCTTGAGCTCGAAGTCGGAGTGGTGTCGGCGGATGGCCAGAGGGCGCAGCAGCACGGGGGCGGAGAACCCGACTCCCCCGATGCGCCAGTGCGCGACGCCGACGGCGAGGTGGACAGCCTCGATCCCACGGACAGTGCGGAGTTCGGTGTTCTTCGCGGTGATGCGTTCAGCCGCGAGCCTGGCCGTACGCAGTCCGACCTCGTCGCGGAACAGGTTGGACAGCAGGGTCGACCGGCCGGTGATGAACTGCGGCAGGCTCCCCGGATGCGCCTTGGAGATGTCGATCCCGGATTCGGGCCCGTCACGGAAACTGACCAGGGGCGATGCGCCTCCGAGGTCGGCGGCTTCCGCACGCAGTCTGGTTCGCTCCGCCTCGGCGGCGTGTGCGACATCGACGCCGGTCGCGGACTCGTGGAGCTCGCCGAGAGTCACTGCGGCCTCCGCCACTGCGTCATCCGCAGACTTGTCATCACGTCGCCACACAACTCACACACTAGGCGCGTCAGTGCCCGGCGTCCGGTATCCCTGGCGGGTTTCACCGGATTCATGCCTCTGAGCCGGCCCGCGCACTCTTCCTGCACGCCCTCGGAGGGTGATCGGTTGTTCCCGAGACGTGGCCCGTCGGGGATCCGCGCACGCGTCACGTCGGCACGAGCGGACACTATGGAGGAATGACCTTCCGCTACGACTTCGCTCCGACGCCGTTCGGCGACGCTCTCGCGGTGTTCTCCGATGAGGGCATCGTGCGGTTCGACCTCTCCGAATCCGAAGACCCATCCGTCCCCTGGCTGCTGGAGGGCGTCGCACGGGAGCTCGGCGCCCTCCCTGAACCCGCCCCCGGCGCGGCAGACGAGCTGTCCCGACTCCTCGAGGCCTACTTCGAGGGTGAGCCCGTGCGCTTCACCGACCATGTGGAGCTCGACTGGCGCCTCGCCCACGGCTTCTCGCGGACCGCGCTGCAGACGATCGGCACGATCGAGTGGGGCGAGACCATGAGCTACGGCGAGGTCGCGGTGCTCGCCGGTCACCCCGGGGCCGCGAGGGCGGTCGGCACCGCCTGCCGGCTCACCCCGTTCTCGATCGTCGTGCCCGTGCACCGCGTGGTGCGCTCCGACGGATCACCAGGGCACTACGGCGCGCACCCCGATCGGAAACGCTTCCTGCTCGACCTCGAAGCACGCTGACCGCGCAGGCCGGTGGGACGAGCGGGATCCCGACGAGTAGGCCGCCGGGGTCCCGCCCCTCCGCCACCGGGCGACCGGACCTGCCCCGATGGTAGGGTCGACGCTACGAAAAGGGGTACGGCGTTGTCTCCCCGAGGTAGGAAGTCATGAGCGCAACGGTGGCGTGGGAATCCGAGACCGAGCTCGTCGCAAACGCGGTGAGCGAGCTGGCCAGACGCACGCGCTTTCCTGTCGCCTTCGGCGGCCTGATCGAAGAGGGCGTCGTGAGTGTCACGAGCATCGTGGGCAATCGCACCCGCAGCCTCGACGGCCTCCGCGTCCGACCCGAGCGAGGTCTCGGCGGTCGCGCCATGATGGAGCTGCGCCCGCGGATGACGAGCGACTACGGGTCGTCACAGCAGATCACGCACGACTACGACATGTTCGTGCTCGGAGAGGGGCTCCGCACTCTTCTCGCGCTCCCGATCGTGGTGCAGGGCCGCTCCCGCGGCGTGCTGTACGCCGGCACCTGGGACGAGGAGCCGGTCGGGGGCATCACGACGGCGCCGGCGATGCAGGTCGCCCAGTCGGTTGCCGACGAGCTCCGCATCCGCGACGAGGTCGAGCAACGGCTGCGAGCCCGAGCCTCTGACGATACGGTCGCCCCACCGCAGCGCGAACAGTTACGCGAGAGCTTCGCAGAACTCCGCAGCATCGCCGCCTCCATCGACGACGACTCGCTGCGGCGTCGGATCGCTCGCGTCGAACGTCGGCTTGCCGTCCTCGCGGGCGACGCGGTCCCCGTCTCGACGGGCCCGGTGCCCACCGTGCGACTATCACCCCGAGAGATCGATGTGCTGGCGTGCGCGGCCCTGGGATCGACGAATGCAGAGATCGCCGGCCGGCTGGGACTCCGCGAGGGCACGGTGAAGGCCTACCTGGGCACGGCGATGTCGAAGCTCGACGCCTCTACTCGTCACTCCGCGGTGGCCAAGGCCCGCCGCGCGGGTCTACTCCCCTGACCCCGCGCTGCACAGTCCCTGCCCAGTCCTTTTCGCTACCATGGGCTGCAGTCGGCGAACACCGGCTCCGGACGAGGCAGGCCAGTACCCGGTGAGCGAAAAGACTGGTCCGAAAGGACCGTCATGTCGTGGATCGTCTTGATCGCATCCGGAGTTCTCGAAGCCGTGTGGGCGACCGCACTGGGCAAATCCGATGGACTCACCAAGCTCTGGCCGAGCGTGACATTCTTCGTCGCGCTCGCGATCTCGATGTTCGGTCTCGCATTCGCGATGCGCGATATCTCCACCGGCACCGCCTATGCGGTGTGGGTCGGAATCGGCGCATCGCTCACCGTCATCTGGGCGATGATCAGCGGAGACACCGAGATCTCCTGGCTGCGAGTTCTGCTCCTCATGGGCCTCGTCGGCTGCATTGTGGGCCTCAAGCTCATCGACACCGGCCACAAATAGTGACCTCGGTCCGTAATTCTTGTTGTTGTGGTTATTCCACACGGGTATCGTGTCTTCCATGGCGAGAAGAATTGTGCACCAGCTGGTCGACGATATCGATGGCACCGTCCTGGAGGTCGGCGAGGGCGAGACCGTTCATTTCTCTGTGAACGGCACCTCGTACGAGATCGACCTCAGCAGCGCGCACGCAGAGGAATTGCGTGCGGCTTTCGAACCGTACATCTCCGCAGGACGTCGAGCAGGATCCGGCGGTGCCGCGCGCTCCGCCGCTCCTCGCAAGCGCCCGGGGCGGAACCCCGAGGTCGCGGCCATCCGCACTTGGGCCAATGAGAACGGCTACACGCTTTCGGAGCGCGGTCGCATTCCCGCACCGATCGTCGAGGCCTACAACGCAGCCCACTGACCGAGTCGGAGAATAGGCGCTTCCCCGGAAGCTCTTATTCCCCGTCTTCTTTTGCCCAGGATTCATCTCGCAAAGTGATCTCGCTCGTCATATCAGCGAGGAACCTGATGACGACCTCGCGTTCCTGTGGAGTCAGACGAGCGGCCGCATAGAATCGCTTCGCCTGCTGACGGCCGACCGTCTCCATAGCCGCATGGCGCGTCTCCGCCGAAATCGTGATCGCCAATGCGCGTCGATCTGTCGGATGCGGGGCGCGATGGATATGCGCACTCTTCTCGAGGCGATCGAGCAGTTTGGTCGTGGCTGCCGTCGAGATTCCCAAATGCTGGGCGATTCCTCCCGGTGTCGCGATCATGTCGTTATTCGCGCACACGATGAGGTAGTGCAGCGCCCGCATATCTGTCTCATTGAGCTGCATATAGCGACGAGATGCGAGCGAGAGACGCTGCTCCGCTTCGCGCAACTCGCCGATCGCCGCCATGAGGCGCGAGATCTGGCGCAGGTCCTCCGGGGGAACACCGCTGCGGTCGATCAGCGTGCTCCGTGGGTCGCTCGCATCGACGTCGTAGATGGCCGAATGACTCAGACCGTCAGGACCAGGAACGCTCGCGCTTGTCGGCGCCACTCCCGACGCACCCGGAGCAAGGGTGGTGCGGGACTCGTTCTCCATGCGATCATGTTACACATCAAGGGCTTCATGCTAAGTTGATAACTCACCTAGTTAGCCAAATCGACGAGAGGATGCCATGGATGATGTGACTCTCCTCGCCGAAGACGGGTCCGCGGTCGGCGTGCTCCCGAAGCGCGACGTGCACACCTCTGCGACGCCCCTCCACCTCGCGTTCTCGTGTCATCTGCGCGATCGTGAAGGAAGGATCCTGGTCACGCGTCGAGCGCTGAGCAAACAGACCTGGCCGGGTGTCTGGACCAACAGCTTCTGCGGACATCCGCGTCCCGGCGAGGACATGGTGGACGCCGTCACTCGCCGTGCCCATGAGGAGCTGGGCGTCAGCCTCGCCGACATCCGCCTCGTCCTGCCGTCTTTCCGCTACCGCGCGGTCGATGCGAGCGGCATCGTCGAGAACGAGATCTGCCCTGTGCACGTCGCCGTCATCGACGGCGAGCTGTCGGTGAACCCCGACGAGGTCGCCGAGTGGGCCTGGATCGAACCCGCTGACCTCGTGGAGGCCGTGGAGCGCGCCCCCTTCGCCTTCAGCCCGTGGATCCGCGAGCAACTGCCGCAGCTTCGTGCGATCGGCGAGGTCTGACGATGACCGCGATGGCCACAGAGGAGGACCTCGGCATCCGGATCGAAGAAGCGCTCCGGCTCCGCTTCACCGAGCGCAGCACAGCGGCAGAGGCATACGGGCCCGAGTTCGCCGCACTGTGGCGGGCTGCGGCAGAACACGCGCTGGGCGGCAAGCTCATCCGTCCGCGCCTCCTGCTCGATTTCCGCCTCGCCCTCTCCGCCTCCGGTCTGTCTCACGAGGAAGCCGCGTGCGCCGTCGATATCGCGGCGAACGTCGAGCTCCTCCACTTCGCCTTCCTTCTGCATGACGACGTGATCGACGGCGACCTGATCCGGCGGCGTCGGCCCAACCTCATCGGCTCTCTCGCCGAGCGCCGATCCGACGGACCCGATGACGCGGAACTCCACTGGGCGCGTTCCAGCGCGATCCTGATGGGCGATCTGCTGCTGGCCTCCGCCGTGATGGGATTCGCACGTGCCGATGTGGCACCCGACACACGAGTGCGCCTGCTCGCTCTGATGGAGCAGACCATCCTCGAGACGGTCGCCGGAGAGCACACCGACGTCGGGCTCAGCGACGGCATCATCCCCCCGGATCTGCGCACCATCCTGTCGATGAGCGCATACAAGACCGCGACATACTCCTTTGTGCTCCCCCTGCGAGCGGCGGCCGTGCTGGCGGGCTCCTCGCCGTCCGCCGAAGAGCAGCTCACGGCGATCGGCCGCCACCTGGGCCTGGCCTATCAGCTGCAGGACGACCTGCTCTCGGTGTTCGGCGACGCGCAGGAGCACGGGAAGGATGCGTTCTCGGATCTCCGCGAAGGCAAAGAGACGGCGATCATCGCATACGCGCGGATGACGGGCCATTGGCCGAGCATCGAGCTGCACTTCGGCTCGACCGATCTGAGCACGCAGCAGTGCGCCGACATCCGCGACCGCCTGCGGGAGTGCGGTGCAGAGGGATTCGCCCGCAGCCTGGTCGAGGAGCAGCTCGGCGCCGTGTCGACCGTGCTCGGCGAGGCCGAGGCGGCCGGCACGATCTCCCCCTCCGCCGGGCGCACGATCCTCGCACTCGCCTCGCGCATCGAGAGTCGACGCGCATGACGGGGAGCCCTGCGAGCGCAGCCGGGGACGGCGCACTCGACCGCTTCAGCCGCACCGCCGAGATCGCGACGACGGATGTCATCCGCAACTACTCCACCTCGTTCGGGCTCGCGACCCGCCTGCTCGGAGCTCGCCACCGACAGCACGTGCGCAACATCTACGCGATGGTGCGCATCGCCGACGAGATCGTCGACGGCGTCGCCGCCGAGGCCGGTCTCGACGCTGCCGCACAGAGCGATGCGCTCGCGTCGTACGTCGCCGAGACGCACCGATCGATGCGTACGGGATACAGCAGCGATCTGATCCTGCACGCCTTCGCCCGCACGGCGCGGGAGTGCGGGATCGGAGAGGATCTGACGCAGCCCTTCTTCGACTCGATGCGCGCCGACATCGCCGCCGACACCGGATTCACGGCCTACGACGGCGATGCGCACGCCCGCTACGTATACGGCTCGGCCGAGGTCGTCGGACTCATGTGCACGCGCGTGTTCCTGCGCGGCACTTCGCGCACTCCCGCCGAGGAGCGGACGATCGACCACGGGGCACGTCAGCTCGGAGCCGCCTTCCAGAACGTGAACTTCCTGCGCGATCTGGCCGATGACACGGATCGGCTGCACCGCGGCTACCTCGGCGGCGGCGAGCGTCTCACGGAGGCCGATCGCGATACCTGGGTGAAGACGGTCATGCAGCAGTTGGACGACGCGCGCCGCGCGATCCCTCTGCTCCCCAAGGACTCCCGCGCCGCCGTCCGCAGCGCGCACGCCCTGTTCGCCGCGTTGACGCGGCGCGTGGCGAAGACCCCCGTCGATGTGCTCTACCGCAGGAGGGTGCGCGTGCCCGATCCCCTCAAGGCCGTGCTCGCCGCCCGCGCCGTGTTCGTCACCGCTCTGGAGCGCGACCGATGAGCCGCGTGGTGGTGATCGGTGCCGGCGTCGCCGGACTCGCGGTCGCCGGTCTCCTCGCCCGCGACGGGCACGATGTCACCATCCTGGAGAAGAACGACCGGGTCGGCGGCCGCGCCGGGACGATCGAGCGCGACGGGTTCCGCTTCGACTCCGGCCCCTCCTGGTACCTGATGCCGGAGGTGTTCGACCACTTCTTCGCGATGATGGGGACGAGCGCACAGGAGCAGCTCGACCTGACACTGCTCGACCCCGGCTACCGGATCTTCCGCGAGCCGGACACGTCGACGGATGACGCCGCGTCCGTGACCGTACCGGCGGGTCGGGAGCGGGTGGCGGCGCTGTTCGACTCACTCGAACCGGGCTCCGCGCGTGCGCTGGCGACGTACCTGGACTCCGCGCATGAGGCCAGCACCATGGCCGAGAAGTACTTCCTCTACAACCCGTTCACCCGCCTCCGCTCTCTGCTCGCGCCCGAGGTGCTGCGCGCACTGCCCCGTCTGTTCACGCTGCTCGGCACGCGCCTGCAGGCCTTCGCCGCTCGGCGCTTCCGCAACCCGGTCATCCGCCAGATCCTGGGCTACCCCGCCGTCTTCCTCGGCACCGACCCGCGAACCGCTCCGGCGATGTACCACCTCATGAGCGCATTGGACCTCGACCAGGGCGTGAGCTACCCCCAGGGTGGCTTCTGGCGGGTGGTCGAGCGCATCGAGGATCTCGCCCGCACCGCGGGGGTGCAGATCATCACGGATGCGGAGGTGACCGGCATCCGCACGCAGGATGACAGGGACGGGACGCATGTCGCCGGTGTCGGATGGCGTGACCGAAGCGGCGAGGAGCACGTGGAGCACGCCGACATCGTGGTGTCTGCCGCCGACCTGCACCACACCGAGACCGTGCTGCTGCCGGCATCCCTGCAGACCTATCCGGAATCGTGGTGGGCACGGCGCACCAGCGGCCCCGGCGGTCTGCTCGTGATGCTCGGCGTGCGCGGCTCGCTCCCTCAGCTGCCGCATCACTCGCTGTTCTTCACCGACGACTGGGATGCGAATTTCGATGCGATCTTCGGACGCCACCCCGCGATCCCGTCTCCCGCGTCGACATACGTGTGCCGCCCGAGCGCGACCGACCCCGACGTCGCACCCGCAGACCACGAGAACCTCTTCATCCTGGTGCCGATCCCTGCGGACGTCGACCTGGGCCATGGTGGGTCAGACAGCAGCGGATCCCCCGCGATCGAGCGCGCCGCCGACGCCGCCATCGACCTCGTCGCACAGTGGGCCGACATCCCCGATCTGCGGGAGCGCATCGTGGTCAGGGAGACGAAGGGACCCGCCGACTTCCGCGACGACTATCACTCGTGGCGCGGCGGGATGCTGGGACCGGCGCACATCCTCTCCCAGAGCGCCATGTTCCGCGCGCAGAATGCCTCGAAGCGCGTGCGCGGCTTGTTCTATGCGGGCGCGACCACGGCGCCGGGCGTCGGCGTGCCGATGTGCCTGATCAGCGCCGAGATCGTGCTGAAGCGCATCCGCGGCGATCACTCCGGCGGCCCGCTCCCCGTGCCGGTCGCCGGTGCCGCCCGCACGGAGATCGGCTGATGGGTGCGCTGTATCTGGCGGCGCTGCTCGTATCGCTCGGTTGCATGCTCCTGCTGGACTGGCGCTTCCGCCTGTTCTTCTGGCGCGACCCGCTCTCCGCGTTCGTGGTGACCGTCATCGGTCTCGCGTTCTTCCTCGTCTGGGACGTGGCGGGGATCACCGGAGGGATCTTCTTCCGCGGCGATGCGACGATCGCGACGGGGGTCGTGCTCGCGCCGGAGTTGCCGATCGAGGAGCCCGTCTTCCTGCTGTTCCTCGTCGTGTGCACGATGGTGATCTACACCGGCGCCGTCCGTGTGCTCGGCCGTCTGCGCACACGGCGGCACGCCGAGGAGGTGCACCGATGACGTACATCCAGCTCGCCGCGTGCTTCCTCGCCGCAGCCGTCGTGGCCGCGGTGGTGCTGTCGCTGCTCGCACGCCGCCGCGGTGCGGGACCCGATCTCGGCGCGATCGCCCTGACCGTGCTGGCGCTGTTCATCCTGACGGCCGTGTTCGACACGATCATGATCGGCACCGGCCTGTTCCACTACTCCGGTGCGCACCTCCTCGACATCCACGTCGGGCTCGCGCCGATCGAGGACTTCGCCTATCCGCTGGCCGGAGCGCTGCTGCTCCCGAGCCTCTGGGTGATGCTGCGGGCGCGTCGCAGCGTGCGGATGCGCAACGCCGCTCATGAGTCTGAGGCAGACGCATGAGCGCCACGACCGGCCGCCCCTCACTCGGGCGGGACATCGCGCTGATCCTGCTCTCCTCGCGCCCGATCAGCTGGATCAACACCGCCTTCCCCTTCGCCGCGGCCTATCTGCTCAGCACGCGCGAGATCGACGCAACGCTCGTGATCGGGACCCTGTACTTCCTCATCCCCTACAACCTGGCTATGTACGGGATCAACGACGTGTTCGACTACGCCTCCGATCTCGCGAATCCCCGCAAGGGCGGGATCGAGGGCGCACTGCTGGCACCCCGCATCCATCGGGCGACGCTCTGGGCGGCGGCAGTGACGAACGCCCCCTTCCTGGTGTACCTCGTGATCGTGGGCAACCCGGCATCGTGGATCTGGCTCGCCGTGAGCGTCTTCGCCGTGATCGCCTACTCGGCCCCCGGTCTGCGCTTCAAGGAGCGCCCGTTCCTCGACTCGATCACCTCGAGCACGCACTTCGTCAGCCCTGCGATCGTCGGCCTCGCACTGACGGGTGCACCCGTGACGACGGGCACCGTGATCGTGCTCGTCGCCTTCTTCCTCTGGGGGATGGCCGCCCACGCGTTCGGTGCCGTGCAGGACGTCGGCCCCGATCGAGAGGCCGGCATCGGGTCGATCGCCACGGTCATCGGCGCTCGTGCGACCGTGCGGCTGTCGGTCGCGCTCTGGACCGTGGCGGGCGCGAGCATGCTCCTGACGCCCTGGCCCGCCCCACTCGCCGCCGTCCTCGCCCTCCCGTACATCCTCAACGCCCTGCCGTGGTGGAACGTGACCGACGAAGGGTCCGCGGCGACGAACCGCTCCTGGCGGCGGTTCATCGCGCTGAACTACATCGCCGGCTTCCTCGCGACCATGATCCTCATCCTCGCCTGGGTCTCCTGACCCCGCGAAACACCCTCCGGAAGGAAACCGATGTCCCGCCCCGCTCAGGCGCCCGCACCGACGCCCCGTGAACGTTCACGCCGCCACTCCTGGGTTCGCGTCTTCATCCCCGTCGCGCTGATCCTCGTCTGGTTGGTCGGCGCGTCGCTCGGTGGGCCGCTGTTCGGAAAGGTCGACGAGGTGTCGTCGAACGATCAGACCAGCTACCTCCCCTCGTCGTCCGACGCGACACAGGTGCAGAAGCTTCTGGGCGAGTTCAACGACAGCGAGGCCATCCCGGCGATCGCGCTCTTCACCTCAGAGCAGAAACTGACGGAGACGGAGCTCACGACGATCTCGGATGCCGTCGCCGACGCGCCATCTGTCGAGGGAGTCAGCGCCGACGTCTCCCCTGCCCTCCCCTCCGACGACGGCAAGGCAGTGCAGGCGTTCATCCCGATCAAGAGCGACGCCGAGCTCGCGGACGCCACCGAGGCGCTCGGCGCGCAGCTGCGCGCGGCCGCGCCGGACGGCGTCACGGTCTACATCACCGGACCGGCCGGCTTCAGCGCCGACCTCGTCGCCGGGTTCTCGGGCATCGACGGGCTCCTGCTGGGCGTCGCACTCCTCGCGGTCCTGGTGATCCTGGTGCTGGTCTACCGGTCGTTCCTGTTGCCCCTGGTGGTGTTGTCGACCAGCCTGTTCGCCCTGTGCGTGGCGCTGCTGGTGGTCTGGTGGCTCGCGAAGTTCGAGGTACTGCTGCTGAGCGGACAGACCCAGGGCATCCTGTTCATCCTCGTGATCGGCGCCGCCACCGACTACGCCCTGCTCTTCGTGGCGCGCTTCCGCGAAGAGCTGCGTGTGGCGCAGGACAAGGGCACGGCGGTGCTCGCGGCATGGAAGGGTTCGTTCGAGCCGATCGTCGCCTCCGGCGGCACCGTGATCGCCGGGCTCCTCTGCCTGCTCCTCAGCGACCTGAAGTCGAACAGCACACTCGGACCGGTGGCGGCGATCGGCATCGTGTTCGCGATGCTCGCGGCGCTCACGCTGCTGCCGGCGCTGCTGCTGCTCTTCGGCCGGGCGGTGTTCTGGCCGCGTCGGCCGAAGTTCGAGCCCGAGGTCGTCGCGGAAGAGCACGGAATGCGTACCACCGGGCTGTGGGCACGACTGGCCGGCCTCATCAAGAAGCGTCCGCGCGTGATCTGGATGGTGACCACGCTCGTGCTCGTGGCAGGGGCTGCCGGCCTCACGCAGCTGAACGCGGTCGGAGTGCCGCAGTCCGACCTGGTGCTCGGAGCGTCGGAGGCCCGCGACGGACAGGTCGCGCTGGGCGAGCACTTCCCCGGCGGCTCCGGCAGCCCGGTGTACGTCGTGGTCCCCGAGGAGTCCCTGCAGGCGGCGGCCGATGTGCTGCTGGCGAGCGACGGCGTCGACGGGGTCGCGGTGACCGCATCCGACTCGCCGAGCGGCAGTGCCCCGGTCACGGCGGACGGCATCACCGCCGTGGGCGCCCCCGGCACCCCGGCACCGGAGCCGACCGTGGTCGACGGCGACGTGCTGCTGCAGGGGACTCTGACCGATGCGGCGGATTCGGATGCCGCGGCCACCACGGTGCGCGACCTGCGCACGCAGCTCGATGGCGTCGACGCGCTCGTCGGTGGTGTCACCGCGACGGCGATCGACACGAATGACGCCTCGATCCACGACCGGAACCTGATCATCCCGCTGATCCTGGTCGTGATCATGTTCATCCTGATGCTGCTGCTGCGCTCGATCCTGGCCCCGGTGCTGCTGATCCTGACGACCGTACTCTCGTTCGGCACGGCCCTGGGGGTCTCGGCGCTGGTCTTCAATGGCATCTTCGACTTCCCGGGGGCCGACCCCGCGGTGCCGCTCTACGGGTTCGTCTTCCTGGTGGCGCTCGGTATCGACTACAACATCTTCCTGATGACGCGCGTGCGCGAGGAGTCGATCGAGCACGGCACGCGGGAGGGGGTGCTGCGCGGACTCTCGATCACCGGAGGAGTCATCACCTCGGCCGGCCTCGTGCTCGCGGCGACATTCGCCGCACTGTCCGTGATCCCGATCCTGTTCCTCGTGCAGCTGGCGTTCATCGTCGCATTCGGCGTGCTGCTCGACACGTTCGTCGTGCGGTCGCTGCTGGTGCCTGCGCTCACCTACGACATCGGCAAGGCCATCTGGTGGCCGTCGAAGCTGTGGCGGCGCGGACGGGACTGAGGATCACGGCGAGGGCGGAGGCTCAGGGGCACACCGGAGGCGGCGACGGAGGGTAGGAGATGGCACGGGCGTAGGCCAGTCCCACCAGATTTCGCCTACGCTCGCTCATCCACCTACGCTCGCGGTGGTAGCCGACGGTCTGCGCTCATACCAGCGCCGACTTGAGTGCACCGAGGTGGGCGCGGCTCTCCGCTGCGGCCAGCGCGGACTCCCGATCGATCACCGTCTGCGCGAGGCGCTCGTGCCTGGCATGGTCCTCGGCGCCGCCGTGCTCGGTGCGGATGCGGAGCATCTCGATCATCGCCTGGCGCAGGCGCGGGGTCAGCGCGTCGAACAGATCGAGCAGGATGCCGTTGTGCGACGCCACCACGATCGCACGGTGGAACGCCGTGTCGGCGTCGACGTGTTCCTCGATGCCCGGCCCGCTCAGGGCCCGCGCATCGAGCGCGCGACGGATCGCCCGCACATCGACGGCGGTTCGTCGGGCGGCGGCGAGTGACGCCGCCTCGGACTCGATCGCGATCCGGGCTTCGATGACGCTGACGATATCGGCGCGGCGGAGCACGGCATCCCAGTCCTCTGGCGCGTCGAGCGCCGCCACGAACACGCCCGACCCCTGACGCGTGGTGAGCACGCCCCGTCCGGCGAGCTGTCGGATCGCCTCTCGCACCGTCGAGCGTCCGACACCGAGCTGCGGGGCGAGCGTCGTCTCACCCGGCAGCTTCTGGCCGAGCGTCCACTCCCCCGCCTTGATGCGTTCGAGCAGGATCTCGGCAGCCTGATCGGCGAGCGGAGTTCGTTGGATCTGCGCCATACGATCAGTCTAACTTGTCAACTTGTCTGAGGAGTTACTACATTGTGCTCGTGCGCATCGAACGACTTCTCCTTCTCCGCCACGACGGGGCCTGATCAGACCGGCTCCCCGTCGTGGGAAGTCTGCATGCCGGTCGGATCCCGCCTACCCCTCGGAGAAGACCATGAACACGACAACACCCGCCCCCTCGGACTTCCACACCCTGTCCACACCGCGCGGCCCCGTGCCGGCAGACGCGCCGGCATGGAACCGGCAACGCGCATCGCAGATGCCCTCGCACCGCTACGCCCCCGCGCGTGATCGCGTGGCGGTTCCGCTCACCGAGCGCAGCTGGCCCACCCGGGAGCTCACCGTCGCGCCGCTGTGGGTGCCGGTCGACCTGCGCGACGGCAACCAGGCGCTCGCCGAGCCGATGGACCCCGCGCGCAAGCGCCGGTTCTTCGAGCTGATGGTCGCGATGGGCTACAAGGAGATCGAGGTCGGCTACCCCTCGGCCTCCCAGACCGACTTCGACTTCGTGCGACTGATCGCCGAGTCCGCACTCGCGCCGGACGACGTCACGATCGTCGTCTTCACGGCAGCCCGCCGCGACCTGATCGAGCGGACCGTCGCCTCCGTCCGCGGCATCCGAAACCCCGTCGTGATCCACGTGTACACCGCGACGGCGCCGACCTGGCGCGAGCTGGTGCTCGGACGCGACCGCGACGAGCTCAAGGACCTCATCCTGTCGGCAGGGCGCGATGTGCTCGAGCTCACCACCTACCTGCCGAACGTGCGGTTCCAGTTCTCCCCCGAGGTGTTCAACCTGACGGAGCCCGACTATGTGCTCGATATCTGCGACAGCATCACGACCCTCTGGGATGCGACGCCGGAGCACCCTGTCATCCTGAATCTTCCGGCCACCGTCGAGATCGCCACACCGAACGTCTATGCCGACCAGATCGAGTACATGCACCGCAATCTCGCTCGGCGCGACGGCGTGATCCTCTCGGTGCACCCGCACAACGACCGCGGTACAGGCATCGCGTGCGCCGAGCTCGCCGTGCTCGCCGGTGCACAGCGCGTCGAAGGCTGCATCTTCGGCAACGGAGAACGCACAGGCAACGTCGACATCGCGACCCTCGCCCTGAACCTGCACGCGCAGGGCGTCGATCCGATGATCGACTTCTCCGACATCGACGAGATCCGTCGCACCGTCGAGTACTGCAACCGGATCGAGGTGCATCCGCGGCACCCCTACGTCGGCGACCTCGTGCACACCGCTTTCAGCGGCACGCATCAGGACGCGATCCGCAAGGGTCTCGCCGCGCACCGGGCGAAGGCGCAGGCCATCGGTGCCGACGCCGGAACTCTGGACTGGCGCGTGCCGTACCTGCCGATCGATCCCGCCGACATCGGCCGCGGCTACGACGCCGTGATCCGTGTGAACTCGCAGTCCGGCAAGGGCGGGATCGCCCATCTGCTCGAGAGCGAGTTCGGCGTCGAGCTACCACGGCGTCTGCAGATCGACTTCGCACGGCACGTGCAGCAGCAGGCGGATGCGAGCGGAGACGAGCTCTCCGCGCAGTCGCTGTGGGAGCTGTTCACGCGGTGCTACCTTTCCGAGCGCTCCGACCAGGTTGCGCTCACGGATTACCGGGTGGACCGCGGCTCCACCCAGGTGCGGCTGATGGTCGGCGGGACGGCCTCCACCTCGGTCCACGAGGGAGTCGGTCCCCTTGAGGCGCTCACGGCGGCACTGCAGGCGGCGGGGGTGCGCATCGAGATCCTGACGCTGAACCAGACCAGTCTGGGAACCGGCAGCGCGAGCGAGGCCATCACCCTGCTCGAGTACCGCGACGAGTCCGGCGTGCGCTGGACCGCCGGCCGTGCCGGGTCCGTGATCGACGCGAGCTTCGACGCGGTGATCCGGGCCGCAGACCGTGCGATCACCACCGGGGACTCCACTGCGACCCGCACCGTCGCTTAGACTGGATCGCACGCCCCCGTAGCTCAGCAGGATAGAGCAGCCCTCTCCTAAAGGGCAGGTCGCAGGTTCGAATCCTGTCGAGGGCACACCCGGGCGGAGGCCGCCTGTCACGCCGCGAGCTCGAGATACGGCTCCCACCGCGGGTCGCTGCGCTCGGTCCCCCGCACCGTCCAGGCGGTTCCGTGCGGAGGCCGTGGCGTGAACCGCAGTTCCCATCGCATCTCCTGCGGGGTCCGGTCGCTCTTGACGTTGTTGCAGCGCAGACAGCACGCGACCAGATTCTCCCAGGAGTCCGCTCCGCCACGGGAACGGGGAAGCACGTGATCGATCGTCGACGCCGCCTTGCCGCAGTACCCGCAACGGTGATTGTCCCGTCTGAGCACGCCGCGTCGCGTCACCGGCACGCGTCTGCTGTTCGGAACGCGCACATAGCGGGCCAGGATGATGACCGCCGGCCGATCGTAGACCCCGTGGCTCCCCCAGACCGGGTCATCCTCCACACGTTCGATCACCGTCGCCTTGTCGTTCATCACGAGCACGAGGGCTCTCTTGAAGGACACGATCGCAAGCGGTTCATATCCGGCGTTCAGGACTAGTGTGCGCATTCGGAATCCTCTCGATCCGCCGGGACGGCTTCCCGGCACTCTCGAATCACGAGGTCGCGCAGAAGGCAGAGCGTTCGCAGGAACAAGAAAAGGCGCCGTCTAAAGACAGCGCCTTCCCTACACGGCCGTGCCGTGCAGTTCCTGCGGGCGATGCAGAAGGACGTGACGACCGAGTCCATCCATGGTTCGGATGTCCGGTATTCGCGTCATCAGCCTCTCCCGTCCGTGCGACAACGGGATCAGGCTAACCCATTCCCCTGAGAGCGGGGCGAAACTTCCGGTGAACGCTCGGGGCGTGTCCCGGTGCGCAGCTCAGCCGGCGTTGGCAGCCAGCCAGGAGTACGGCTCGACGAGCCCGCCGTTGATCCAGACCTCGAAGTGGAGGTGGTTCGCGGTGGAGCGACCGGTACTGCCGACGAAACCGATCAGCTGACCGGCCGCGACGGTCTGCCCCGCCTGCACCTGGCGCGTGCCGTAGGTCATATGACCATAGGTGGTCTGCACGCGCTGTCCGCCCACGACGCTGTCGATCATGACGCAGACGCCGTACCCGCCGATGCTCTCCGCGGAGGCACGGACGACGCCGGCGGATGCCGCGTAGATCGGGGTCATCGCGGGCGCGAGCATGTCGGCACCGTTGTGGCCACCACCGATCGTGCGGCCCTGGGTGTAGGAGCCGACGGGGAGCGGGTAACGCACCTCACCGGAACCGGGCGAGACGAGCGCGTACCCGGCGGTGCTGAAGTTCGATGCTGCGGCAGAGGACTTCGCGGCCGCAGCAGCGCGGGCGGCAGCGGCTTCCTCTGCCTTCTTCTTCTCGATCTCCTCCGGCGTCGTGGCCGTGAAGGTTCCGCGTGCGAGTGGAGCCGCGGTCGCCTGCGAGGCGACGACCAGGGACTGCGCATCGACCGCGGCGAGCTGCTGCACGGTCGTTGCGGCCTCGGCAGGCTTGGTTGCCGCGTAGGCGGGCAGAGCGATGCCGGCGACGAGCGCACCGACCGCGCCGAAGATGGCGACAGAACGGAGCGGCCTCACGGTCTTTCGAGCGACTGTCCGGCGGGCGGGTACTCGGTCTTCAGATTTCTTCGCGGGCGGTTCGATGTCTGCGGCCAAAACTTAGTCCTCCTGCGCCTGTGCGCTTCGGGTAGCGCTGGCTCGTCGGCACTCTGCTTCTCGGGGCACGAATGTTTCTCGGATACTCAGTGCGTTCATGCCGTGAAGATGACGAGCCGAAAGGCAATCTTCGCGGTTCACCGCCAGCGGGCTTCTTCGCTGACGACCTGACCGAGGCTACCCGAAGATAACGATCGTGTCACCCTGTGAACCTGGCAATCCTCGGGGAGGGAGCGAAAAACTCCGGAATATCAGGCCGGTTCACCCACCAGGAAGATGTGGGAAGCGAGCTCGACAGGCAATTCCAGTCCATCTTCCTTGCCGTCCATCTCGATCAGGACGTATCCCTCGCTGAAGCGGAAGTCGCCGTGGGCGCCGGGCACGACTCCCGCATCACGCAGCTGCTCGAGGAGCTCGGGGTCGACCTGCGCGGGCTCAGCCAGGCGACGCACGGTGCCGTCGATCGGAGCACCCGCGGCGTTCAACTTCTGGACGAGGCCGATGACGCCCTCGTCGAAAGTGCGAGCGGGGAGGTCGCCGAGCTGGTCGAGACCGGGGATCGGGTTTCCGTAGGGCGATTCCGTGGGGTGGCCGAGGAGCTCGACAAGTCGTCGCTCGACCTGCTCGCTCATGACGTGCTCCCACCGGCAGGCCTCTTCGTGGACGAACGCCCAGTCGAGTCCGATGACGTCCGAGAGCAGGCGCTCGGCGAGACGGTGCTTGCGCATCACGTTGACCGCCTTGTTCCGGCCGGAGTCCGTGAGTTCGAGCGTGCGGTCCTCTGAGACGACGACGAGCCCGTCGCGTTCCATGCGTCCGACGGTCTGCGAGACCGTGGGACCCGAGTGACCGAGGCGCTCGGAGATGCGTGCGCGCAGCGGCACGATGTTCTCCTCCTCGAGTTCGAGGATGGTGCGGAGGTACATCTCCGTGGTGTCGATCAGATCCGTCATGTGCAGGCCCTCCGAGGTTCTTAGGCAAGCCTACATTCCCGTGGGGACATCAGCCTCGCCCCGGTGATCGGGCCCTGCTCGCGCACTCTAGAATCGACCCATGGCGATCGAGATTCCCCGTGACCTCCTGCCCGTCGATGGCAGATTCGGCTGTGGCCCATCGAAGGTGCGCCCCGCGCAGCTCGACGCGCTGCTCGCTTCGGGGGCCACGATCCTCGGCACCTCGCATCGGCAGGCTCCGGTCAAGAACCTCGTCGGCAGTGTGCGGGAGCAGTTCGCCGCGCTGTTCCGCATCCCCGAGGGCTACGAGATCCTGCTCGGCAACGGCGGATCGACCGCGTTCTGGGACGCCGCGGCATTCGGCCTGATCGAGCGCCGCAGCCAGAACCTGGTGTTCGGGGAGTTCGGCGGCAAGTTCGCCGGCGCCGCGGCGGCCCCGTGGCTCGAGACGCCCGACGTCCGCAAGGCCGAGCCCGGATCCCGCGTCTCCGCCGAGATCGTCGAGGGCGTCGACGTGTACGCCTGGCCGCACAACGAGACCTCCACCGGCGTCTCGGCTCCCGTCGAGCGCGTCGCATCCGACGGCGCCCTGACGGTGATCGACGCGACCAGCGCCGCCGGCGGCATCGACTTCGACGCGACGCAGGCCGACGTGTACTACTTCGCTCCGCAGAAGAACCTCGGCTCCGACGGCGGTCTGTGGTTCGCCGTCGCGTCGCCCGCTGCGATCGAGCGCATCGAGCGCATCGCCGCATCCGACCGCTACATCCCCGAGTTCCTCAGCCTGAAGAATGCGGTGGACAACTCCCGCCTCAACCAGACGCTGAACACTCCCGCGTTGACCACGCTGCACCTGCTCGACAGTCAGCTGCGCTGGATCCTCGACAACGGCGGCCTGAGCTGGGCCGACACCCGCACCGCGGAGTCGTCCGCCGTGCTGTACGACTGGGCAGAGGCTTCATCGGTCGCCACCCCGTTCGTCGCAGATGCCGCTCATCGCTCCCCCGTCGTCGTCACGATCGACTTCGACGAGAGCATCGACGCCGCCGCCATCGCGAAGACGCTGCGCGCCAACGGGATCGTCGACACCGAGCCCTACCGCAAGCTCGGACGCAACCAGCTGCGTGTCGCCACGTTCGTGTCGATCGAGCCGGAAGACGTGCGTCAGCTCACGCGTTCGCTCGACTACGTGCTGGAGAACCTCGGCGCCTGAGCGCCGGGGGTCATTCCTCCTCGTCGACCTCGTCGGCGTCGATATCCTCGTCGGAGTCGTCGTCGGAGTCGTCGTCGGCCGCTTCATCGAGCTCGTCGATGTCGACGCCGTCGAGGTCGCCGGCATGCAGGATATCGGCCTCGTGATCGTCGTCCTCATCCAGATCATCGTCGTCGTCGAGGTCGCCCTCGTCGAGCTCCGAGTCCTCCTCGGGGGCATCGGAGGCGTCCTCCGCACCCACTGCCGCAGCCGCCTGTTCGGCGAGCTCGGCCTGGTGCGAGCGGTATTCGGCGAGACGCTCGACCCAGGGCACCCACTCCGGAGCGAGAAGTGCGCCGTCTCCGGGAAGGAGCTCGACCTCGAGAACCGTGGGGTCCTCATCGTCGACGCGCGCGACGGTCACCGTCCAGTACCACCCCGGGTAGCCGGGCAGCCTGTTCTCGAAGCGCAACGACACGGAGCCGTCGTCTTCCACCAGGTAGCCGGCGGCAGGACCGATGGTCGTCGCGGGAGTGATCTCGCGCAGCGCCTGCAGAGCGAGATCGTGAGCGTCGAGGAGACGCGCGTCGGCGTCAGGCTTCGAGGTCATCGGCGACCTTGCGCAGGACGGCCGCGATCTTACGGCCGTGACTCGACGATGGGTAGCGGCCGCGCCGCAGGTCGCCACCGATGCCGTCGAGGAGCTTCACGAGGTCCTCGACGATGATCGCCATGTCGTCGGCGGACTTGCGCTTGGCCTTCGCGAGGCTCGGCGGCGCTTCGAGGACGCGGACCGAGAGCGCCTGAAGACCACGCTTGCCATCGGCCACACCGAACTCGACGCGAGTGCCCGCCTTCACAGCCGTGCCTGCGGGCATGGCAGAAGCGTGCAGGAAGACATCCTGACCGTCATCGCTGGCGATGAAGCCGAAGCCTTTGTCTTCGTCGTAGAACCTGACCTTGCCGGTGGGCATGGGAGAACCTCGCTGAGTCGGTGCGGAAAAGAAGGCGCGCTCACGCGCGTCCTCCCCCAGCCTACCGGTCGCAGGCGGGGGAACTCGAAGGTCGCGGTGAGAGTAGGGTGAGAGAGATGAGTGCACAGAATTCCGAACCGGAGGTCTCCATCCGGCGCCTGGATCGCTTCCTCGCTTTCGCTGCGCTCGGAATCGCCGCCGCATCCGTGATCTGCTTCTTCGCGATCATCATCGGCACGGCGGTCGGCATGGATCAAGCCGCTTTCGGCGAGGGCGCCTGGCCCGCGGTCGCCGCCATTCCCTTCTACGGGCTCCCGGTGGCATTCCTGATGATCATGGTCCTCCTGGTGATGAGCTTCATCCGAAAAGGGCGCGCGGCATCGCGGTCCTGAGGTCTTCGGCATGACCGCGCACGCACGCCCACTGGCCGACTGGCTGGCCGCGGCGAGCGATGAGGAGCTTCTGCACCTCTTCACCGAGCGCCGTGTGCGTGCCGATGTCGGATGGCACGACTTCTTCGACGCCGCCGAAGCACTGCTCGACCCGGCGTCGATCGCGAAGGCGCTTCCCTCGCTCACCCGCCCGGAGGCGACAGCCCTGCTGCGCGCGGCGGCGGGCGAGGATGCCGGAGCGGAACGCGACGCCCTGACCGCACGCGCGCTGCTCCGCCCTGACGGCACTCCCCCGGCACCGGTGACCGCCGCCCTCAGCGGCCGCACTGCACCGCCGCAGACGACCGCGGTCTCCGCCCCCGCCGCACCCGCGGACCTGGCCGCGCACGCCGCCGAGCGCGCCTTCACGACCGTGTCGATCCTGGCCGACCTGCTGCTCGTCGCGAGGGACTCCCCGTTCGCCCTGCTCGCAGGGGGGACCGTCAGCGCCGGCGAGAAGCGCCAGCTGAGCGAGAAGGGTCTGCCGATCGAGGTGATCGACCCGCTGCTCGCGATCGCCGTGGATGCGCGTCTGGCCGTCATCGACGGAAGGCGCCTGCGCACAAGCACGACGGCGGAGCAGTGGCTCCGCTCTTCCGCTCCCGAGCGCTGGAGCGTGCTCGCGACGGCGTTCCGTGATGCGCTGCCCCGCGGCGTCCGATCGACGGATGGCGGATGGATCGCTCCCGCCGACTGGCCGCACGCGCATCCGTGGGATCCCGCGTGGCCGGAGCGCAGCCGCGCGCTGCTCCACGCCGCGACGTTGCTCGGCGTCCTCGCCGAGGGCGGCACGGAGCCGGTGTGGTCGATCCCGCTGCGCAAGGGCGAGCCCGCCGACCCGACAGAGCTCGCCCGGCTGTTGCCCGCCGAGGTCGACAAGATCTTCCTCCAGAACGACCTCACCGCGATCGCTCCCGGCCCCCTCGCGCCGGCTCTCGACGTGCGGCTCCGCGCGGTCGCCGCACGCGAGTCCGCCGCACAGGCGTCGTCGTACCGGTTCACCACCGAGTCGATCGCCCGCGCATTCGGTGCGGGCGAGAGCGCGGAGTCGATCCTGGAGTTCCTGGGCCAGATCTCGCTCACCGGCATCCCGCAGCCGCTGAGCTACCTGGTCGCCCAGACCGCGCAGCGGCACGGCCTGGTGCGGGTATCCACCGACGACGAGACCGGACGCACGCGTATCGAGAGCACCGACCCCCATCTGATCGAGGCGATGGCGATCGATCAGAGCCTGCGCCCCCTCGCGCTGACCAAGCACGTCGACTCGCTGACCACCCGCGTGGGCCGCGACACCGTCTACTGGGCGCTCACCGACGCCCGCTACCCGGCGACCCTCGTCGGCGCGGACGGCAGGGCGCTCGTGAGCGAACGTCACCCCGCCGCCCCGGCCGAGGCCGATGCCACGTCGTCGAGCGACCTGCTGCCGCTGGTCGCTCGACTGCGCTCTCAGCAGGGCCCCGATGCGGACGCCGCGTGGCTGGACCGCGAGCTCGAGGCCGCCGTACGCGCCAGAGCCGTGCTGCGCGTGACCGTCGGGATGCCCGACGGCTCGACGAGGGAACTACTGCTCGAGGCGACCGGTCTCGGCGGAGGACGCCTGCGCGGACGCGATCGTGCGGCGGATGTCGAACGCACTCTGCCCGTCTCGAGCATCCGCGCGGCCAGCGTCGTCTCCCCATAGCGCCCCCTCCTCCCCCGGCCCGGTAAACTGGACAGCTATGTCTGATGGCCCCCTGATCGTCCAGAGCGATCGCACCGTCCTGCTCGAAGTCGCGCACGCGGATGCGGAGAGCGCCCGTCACGAGCTGGCGATCTTCGCCGAGCTGGAACGCGCGCCCGAGCACATCCACACCTACCGGATCACCCGCCTGGGACTGTGGAACGCCCGTGCGGCCGGCCACACCGCCGAAGACATGCTCGAGACCCTCGACCGCTGGTCGCGCTTCCCCGTGCCTCCGTCGGTCGCCGTCGACCTGCGCGAGACCGTCAACCGTTACGGGCGTCTGGTGATCGAGCGAGACGACGAGGGCACACTGATCCTTCGGTCCTCCGACCCGGCCGTGCTGACCCAGGTCGCGAACAACAAGCGCATCCAGCCGCTGCTGATCGGCCACCCGTCTCCGACGACCTTCGTGGTCGACGCGTGGGCGCGCGGACAGATCAAGCAGGAACTGCTCAAGATCGGATGGCCCGCCGAGGATCTCGCCGGATACACCCCCGGCACGCCGCATGAGATCGACCTGGCCGAGGACGGCTGGCAGATCCGCCCCTACCAGCAGGATGCCGTCGACGCCTTCTCGAAGGACGGCTCAGGGGTCGTCGTGCTCCCCTGCGGGGCCGGGAAGACGATCGTCGGCGCGGGCGCCATGGCCGCCACCAAGACCACCACGCTCATCCTCGTGACGAACACGGTCTCGGCGAGGCAGTGGCGTGACGAACTGCTCAAGCGCACGAGCCTGACACCCGAGGAGATCGGCGAATACTCCGGCCAGGCCAAAGAGGTCAAGCCGGTCACGATCGCGACCTACCAGATCCTCACGGCGAAGCGGAAGGGCGAGTACGCCCACCTCGCTCTGCTCGACGCGCTCGACTGGGGCCTGATCGTCTACGACGAGGTCCATCTGCTCCCTGCCCCCGTGTTCAAACTCACGGCCGACCTGCAGGCACGCCGCCGTATCGGGCTGACCGCCACCCTGGTGCGCGAGGACGGACGCGAGGGCGACGTGTTCAGCCTCATCGGCCCCAAGCGGTTCGACGCACCCTGGAAGCAGATCGAAGCGCAGGGCTTCATCTCCCCCGCCGCCTGCTACGAGGTGCGTGTCGACCTCCCACCGGACGACCGGCTGGAGTACGCCGCCGCGACAGACGACGAACGGTACCGTCTCGCGGCATCCGCGCCGGCGAAGATCGACACCGTGAAGGAGCTCATCGCCAAGCACCCGGATGAGCGGATCCTGGTGATCGGGCAGTACCTCGACCAGCTCGAGACGCTGTCGGAGGCGTTGAACGCGCCGCAGATCACCGGAGCGACCCCCGTGGAGGAGCGCGAGGAGCTGTACCGCCAGTTCCGCGAAGGCGAGATCTCGCTGCTCGTGGTCTCGAAGGTCGCGAACTTCTCGATCGACCTGCCGGAGGCATCCGTCGCGATCCAGGTGTCCGGCTCGTTCGGCTCTCGTCAGGAGGAGGCCCAGCGTCTGGGCCGTCTGCTGCGTCCGAAACAGTCGGGGCATACCGCGAGCTTCTACACGCTGATCGCCCGCGACACGATCGATCAGGACTACGCGCAGAACCGCCAGCGGTTCCTCGCCGAGCAGGGATACAGCTACACGATCCTCGACGCCGACGCGCTCGCCGCCTGATCCCGGACCGGGCGTCATCGCGCCGCTTCGACGCCGCTCCGACAGATAATCAGCCTGAGCATCGACGAAGTCACCATAATGGGGTCATGACTGCTGCGCGCATCCTGGTCGTCGACGACGAACCCAACATCCGTGACCTGCTCTCCACCGGTCTCAGCTTCGCCGGGTTCCAGGTGAAGACGGTCGCCAACGGCGCCGCGACCATCTCCGCCGTCCTGGAGGAGGAGCCGGACCTCATCATCCTCGATGTGATGCTGCCCGACATGAACGGATTCAGCGTCACCAAGCGCCTCCGCGGGGCCGGATTCACGGCGCCGATCCTGTTCCTCACAGCGAAGGACGGCACCGAGGACAAGATCGAGGGACTGAACGCCGGCGGCGACGACTATGTCACCAAGCCGTTCAGCCTCGACGAGATCGTCGCCAGGGCCCAGGCCATCCTGCGCCGCACGATGCAGGCCGACGAGGAGTCGATCATCCGCGCGGGTGAACTGGCGATGGATCAGGACACGCACGACGTGCACGTCGGCAAGGAGCCGATCGAGCTGAGCCCGACCGAGTTCAAGCTGCTGCGCTACCTGATGCTGAACCCGAACCGCGTGCTGTCGAAGGCTCAGATCCTCGACCACGTGTGGGAGTACGACTTCAACGGCGACGCCGGCATCGTCGAGAGCTACATCTCGTACCTGCGCCGCAAGATCGACCCGCACACCGAGGAGTCGCTCATCCAGACCAAGCGCGGCTTCGGCTACATGCTGAAGGTCGGCAAGTCGGCCTGATCGCCGCCTGCACCGCACGACGCCGAACCGGGAGGACCGCATGGCGCACAAGCCGGATGCGGTCACCGGTTGGTGGCGGCGCATCAGCCTTCGGGCGAAGGTCACCGGCGTCACGGTCGGCGTGCTCGCGCTGGGACTGCTGATCGCCGGCATCGGCACCGTCCCCCTGCTGCGCACCGCACTGGTCGGGAACATCGAGTCACAGCTGCCCGCACTCGTATCGAGCGACCTCGTCAACCGCTACTTCGACACCACCATGGTCGACGGCGATCCCATCTACACCCGCCGAGACGAGCAGCCCCGTGACTTCTTCGTCGCGATCTACGATGCGGAAGGGGTGCTGCAGGCGACGGCGGGGAACACCTCCGCAGAGGCCCCGCAGTTCCGGCAGACGTTCCCCCTCGCTGAGGCGAAGAGCAGCGAAGACACGGTGATGCCGCTGGTCGGCGAAGACGGCGCCCTGTTCAGCTCCTCGGTCGCCGTCCTGCCCTCCGAGGGCGGCGCGCTGCGCACCCAGGTCGTGGCGGTCCCGCTCGCGCCGGCCAACCGGATCGTCGGACAGTACTTCAGCATCTACATCACGATCGCGTTCATCACGATCTTCATCGCCGCGCTCCTCACGCGCTTCCTGGTGACGCTGACCTTCCGACGCCTGGGCCAGGTGGAATCGACGGCGATGTCCATCGCCGCCGGCGACTTCAGCCAGCGACTGACGGATCTCGAGCCCACCACCGAGGTGGGCCGCCTGAACTCGGCCATCAACACCATGCTCGACCGCGTCGACGGCTCGCTCGCGCAGCGTGATCGCACCGTGCAGCACATGCGACGTTTCATCGGCGATGCCAGCCATGAGCTGCGCACCCCCCTGGTCAGCGTGCGCGGATACGCCGAGCTCTATCGCATGGGTGCGATCAAGGGCGAGGAGGACACCGCCAGGGCGATGGAGCGCATCGAGAAGGAGGCGATCCGGATGGGCGTGCTGGTCGAGGACCTGCTCGCCCTCGCCCGCCTCGATGAGGAGCGCGAACCGGAGATCGTCGCCCTCGACCTGCGCCCGATCGCCCGCGACGCCGCCCTGGACGTGCGCGCAGCGGCGCCAGGGCGCACCGTGACGATGATCGATCTCACGATCGAGAGCGTCACCGCCCCGACCCGGAGCATCCCCAAGCTGGAACCGGAGCAGCCCGCGCCCCGCGGACTATCGCGGGCTGCGCTGTCACGGCTTCGTCGCCGCCCCCGCGTCACGCCGGAGGAGCCCACGCCCGCATTCGACTTCTCCGAAGCACCCGACACCCCGGTGCGCACGCCTCCTATCGTGCTCGGCGAGGAGAACAAGGTCCGCCAGGTGGTGACGAACCTCCTCGGCAACGCCCGCCGGTTCTCCTCCGAGGACAGCCCGATCGAGATCGTGGTCGACTCCGATCGTGCCCGCGGCACCGGCAGCATCGCCATCGTCGACCACGGAGAAGGCATCCCCCCGCAGATCCGCGAGCAGATCTTCGAGCGGTTCTGGCGCGCCGACACGTCTCGCGCGCGCGAGACCGGCGGATCGGGACTCGGACTGGCGATCGTGTCGTCGATCCTGAAGGCCTTGCACGGGTCGGTCGCCGTGTCCGAGACCCCGGGCGGTGGCGCGACGTTCACTGTCACACTCCCCCTGGCGCCCTCGCGAGCGACACCCGCGCACCTGCTCGAGGAGACGCAGCCGCTCGATCATCTCGACCTCTGAGAAGCGGTTCTGCACGGCGCAGGAGTTCGTGTGGTTCTGCACAGGGGTCAGGACCGGGTGCCTCATCGCCGTCGGCGTGAGGCTGTCCGCTCCTAGCCTCGGAACTCCATCAGAGAAGGAGTAACCATGTCCGTCTTCACCGTCGACACCGAAGCAGTCCAGGCCGCACAGGGGGCGGCCCGCGCCACCATGGAGCGTCTGCAGAGCGAGTCTGCGGCCCTCACCGCGCAGCTGACGCAGCTGCAGTCGTCGTGGGTCGGCGCTGCGTCGAGCGCCTTCCAGAGCTGCGCGGAGCAGTGGCGAGGCGCTCAGCTGCACGTCGAACAGGCGCTCGAGTCGATCGGCATGGCTCTCGGGTCTGCGGCGACCCAGTACGCGGATGCCGATCAGTACTCCGCAAGCCTGTTCCGCTGAGGCGCTCGCAACCCATCACAACGCAGAGACGCCCCGGCCGGAGCCGGGGCGTCTCTGTTCAGCGAACTCAGTGCAGTGTTCCCTGATCCGGAGGGATCAGAAGTCCATGCCACCAGACGGGTCGCCCATCGGAGCCGCAGCCTTCTCGGGCTTGTCGGCGACGACGACCTCGGTCGTCAGGAACAGACCGGCGATCGATGCGGCGTTCTGCAGAGCGGAACGCGTCACCTTGGCGGGGTCGATGATGCCCTGAGCGAAGAGGTCTCCGTACTCGCCGGTCGCGGCGTTGAGGCCGTGTCCGGTCGGAAGCCCGGCAACCGTGTTCGCGACCACACCCGGCTCGAGACCGGCGTTGAGGGCGATCTGCTTGAGCGGAGCCTCGATCGCGACACGAACGATGTTCACACCGGTCGCCTCGTCACCCGTGAGGGTGAGCGTGGCGAGGGCCTTGGTGCCGGCCTGGATCAGCGCGACGCCACCACCGGGGACGATGCCCTCCTCGACGGCTGCCTTCGCGTTGCGGACGGCGTCCTCGATGCGGTGCTTGCGCTCCTTGAGCTCGACCTCGGTCGCGGCTCCGGCCTTGATGACGGCGACGCCACCGGCCAGCTTGGCCAGACGCTCCTGCAGCTTCTCGCGGTCATAGTCGCTGTCGGTGTTCTCGATCTCGCGACGGATCTGGGTCACGCGACCGTCGATCTGGTCTGCCTCACCGGCGCCCTCGACGATCGTGGTCTCGTCCTTGGTGACGATGACCTTGCGCGCACGGCCCAGCAGGTCGAGCGTGGCGTTCTCCAGCTTGAGGCCGACCTCTTCGGTGATGACCTGACCACCGGTGAGGATCGCGATGTCCTGCAGCTGCGCCTTGCGACGGTCGCCGAAGCCGGGAGCCTTGACGGCGACAGACTTGAAGATGCCCTTGAGCTTGTTCAGCACGAGCGTCGCCAGTGCTTCGCCCTCGACATCCTCGGCGATGATGACGAGCTCCTTGCCGTCCTGGATCACCTTGTCGACGATGGGCAGAAGGTCCTTGATGTTGGAGATCTTCTGGTTCGCGATCAGGATGTACGCGTCTTCGAAGACGGCTTCCTGGCGGTCGGGGTCCGTGACGAAGTACGGGTTCAGGTAGCCCTTGTCGAAGCGCATTCCCTCGGTGAGCTCGAGCTCGGTGCCGAAGGTCTGCGACTCCTCGACGGTGACGACGCCTTCCTTGCCGACCTTGTCGATCGCCTCGGCGATGAGCTCGCCGATGGCCGGGTCAGCAGCGGAGATGGAAGCCGTGGCGGCGATCTGCTCCTTGGACTCGATCTCCTTGGCGCTGGACAGCAGCTCCTCGGTGATCGCGGCGACGGCCTTCTCGATGCCGCGCTTGAGCGAGATCGGGTCAGCGCCGGCTGCGACGTTGCGCAGACCCTCGCGCACGAGCGCCTGGGCCAGAACGGTGGCGGTGGTGGTTCCGTCGCCCGCGACGTCGTCGGTCTTCTTGGCGACCTCCTTGACGAGCTCCGCGCCGATCTTCTCGTACGGGTCGTCCAGCTCGATCTCCTTGGCGATGGACACACCGTCGTTCGTGATGGTGGGGGCGCCCCACTTCTTCTCGAGCACGACGTTGCGACCACGCGGGCCGAGGGTCACCTTGACCGCGTCGGCGAGGATGTTGAGGCCGCGCTCGAGGCCGCGGCGGGCCTCCTCATCGAAAGCAATGATCTTTGCCATGAGTTTTTTCGTCCCTCCTGGACGTAGACGTTGGGTTTAGCACTCAGAGTGTGAGAGTGCTAACGCCATTCTGGCACTCGACCCCTCCGAGTGCAAGCCGCCGGAGCAGGGCGGCGCTCGTGCGTCAGGAGGCGGGATCGTCGCTGGGCGCCACCGGAGCCGTGGTGGAGCGGTCGAGGCCGATCACGACGGTGAGCTGCTCCCCGTCTGTGCGGTTGAGGCCTGCGTACACATCGCTCTGCTGCACGTCGGCGCCGCCGATGAGGTTCGCCAGACCGATCGCCGCGAGCTCATCGTCGTCCTCGACGTAGTACACGGTCGTCGTGGCGAAGTCCGTGCTGTCGCTGTCGCTCGCGTAGACCGTGTCAGCGGCCCAACCGTTGTTGATCAGGAGCTCGCGCATCAGCGCGTCGAGGCCCTCGTCCGGCGTCGCGTTGAGGATCATCACCGAGAAGGCGGTGTCGACCACTCCGGTCTCCTCCGGGGTGGGCACGGCGCTCGGCGCGGATTCGGGGAAGAGGTCGATGCGCCCCATGACCACGAGAGACCCGAAGATACCGGCGATGATCAGCACGAGCGCGGCGACGAAGGACCACAGCAGCACGACCCAGCCGTTCATCCCCGGGGCTTCTGCACGGTGCGCCCCGACCCGGCCGGAGGTGCGAGGGACATCATCGAAGCGATCGCGGGTGGGCTTTGACACCCCTCGATGCTAGCGGCACACACCTGGCAATCCGCATCCACGCGCGCAGATGGCGCAAGCGCAGGCTCTCAGCCCACGAAGCCGGGAGTGCGCATGGCACGATGGGAGGCGCGGGAATCGCGAAGTCTGCGCAGACGCCGCACGAGCATCGGGTCGTATTCGAGAGCCGCATCCGACTCGACCAGACGCCCGAGCACCTGGTAGTACCGCGCCGCGCTCATGCCGAGCTGAGCACGGATGACCTCCTCCTTCGCCCCACTGTGGCGCGGCCAGGCCGCCTCCAGGTGGAGGACAGCGCGATCGCGCTCCGTGAGGTCTCCGAGCATGGCTCCAGGTTAGGACTCCTGCGCCGCGGAAGCGCCGCGCCACTCCCAGTGACGGCCGAGCGGATCCGCCGATGCGCGGACATCGCCGTCCAGGGCGACGACGAAGCCCGGCCAGGTCGCAGGGTCGACCGCGGGAGTCCAGATGTCGAGCAGAGCGGGAGGATCGATAGTGATCCATCGGGCAGGAAGCTCCTTGAGCCGTTCGACCAACGCCGTGCGGTGCGCGCGCGGGATGTGCACGAGCACCCCCGGGGTGGTGATCACGAGCGTCGCATCGCGCGGCGCCTGGGCCACGAGCGCGTCCAGCTGTGCCAGCGCATCGCCGGCGACGAGCCGGGGAGGGTCGGCGGCGACGATGGCCGCCGCAGCCTCGATGCGGTCCTCGCGTCCTGACTCCCCTGGCCACACGAGTCCTCGCAGCCAGCGCCGATCTCGCTCCTCCGTGACGTCCAGGGGCGCGAGGTCGATCCCCGCCCGCCACACCACGTGGGGCAGGCGCACGCGCGGCAGCGCGCCGGTCACCCGGCTCGTCAGCACCACGGTCGACTCGCCTGACGCCGGATCGAGTGCGGCACGGAGGCGTCCCTCTTCGCCGACGAACCGGTACGAGTAGCGATCGGGGTACAGGCACAGCCCGGCAGCGGCGCCGAGCTCGAGCAGTGCGAGCGGTCCGTCGATCTCCGACAGCACCGGCAGCAGAGCGGCGAGTCGCAGCGGCTCGTTGGTCTGGAGCGAGCGGACCGCGCACTCCGTGACGACGTCATCCGCATGACGGAGCACGAAGTCGCGCCAGTGCGGATAGCCCTCGAGCGGCGCACCGAGCAGGCGGGTCACGGCGAACACGAGCGGAGGCTGACGGCGGTTCTCCGGGATGCGCGCGAGGATCTCCCGGATCTCGGCGTCGTCGGCGACGCCGCGAGCCCACTCCTCGTACAGGGCGCTGCGGCCGGGAGCCTCCTCTGCGGCGAAGCGGGCGTAGCGCAGCTGCACGGCATCCGTCATACGCCCATTGTCGCCCTCCGCAGCCGTCACCCGTCGAAGGAGGGACAATGGAAGGGACCCAGGAGGACGCATGGCCTACAGCGTGGACAAGACCGAAGACGAATGGCGCGAGGAACTCGGCGCTGAGCAGTACGCCGTATTGCGCCAAGCGGCGACCGAACGCGCCTGGACCGGAGAGCTGCTCGACGAGGGCCGCGCCGGCCTCTACACGTGCGGCGCCTGCGGGGCAGAGCTCTTCCGGAGCGGCACCAAGTTCGACTCCGGATGCGGATGGCCGAGCTTCTACGAGTCGATCCGCCCCGAAGCGGTCGAGCTGATCGAGGACACGACCCTGGGCATGGTGCGCACCGAGGTGCGCTGCGCGAATTGCGGCTCTCACCTCGGCCACGTCTTCCCCGACGGCTTCGGCACGCCGACCGGTGACCGGTACTGCATGAACTCGATCGCGCTGAACTTCACCCCCGAAGCGTCGTGACCGCGCTCGACGCCGTCCGCGCACGCCAGTCCTGGTCGAAGGTCGACGACACCGCACCGTCTCACGAGGAGCTGCTCACGCTCGTCGCTGCGGCAGGGCGCGTCGCCGACCACTCCTCGCTACGCCCATGGCGGCTGATCGAGCTTCGCGGCTCCGACCGCGAGGTCCTGGGCGCCGCGATCTCGAAAGCGCAGGGAGACACGTCACCGTCGACGAAACCGCTGCGCGCCCCGCTGCTGATCGCCGTCGTCGCCAGCTATCGCAAGAGCGACAAGGTGCCTCGCTGGGAGCAGGAGGCGGTCGCCTCGGGTGTCGCGCACATGCTGAGCCTGCTGCTCGATGATGCCGGATGGGGCGTGCTCTGGCGCACCGGGCACTACACGCGGGCGAAGGCCATCGCGAAGGCGCACGGGCTGGGCAAGAACGAGGAGCTCCTGGGCTGGCTCTACGTCGGCGGCAAGCCTGCGGGTAAGAAGCCAGGACGACGCAAAGCCGTCGACGCGCGGAAGCACGTCAGCCGGATGCCGAAGCCGAAGCCGAAGAAGAAGTAGCCTCTTAGGCTCTGCGACGGCGACGCGGCAGCGCCACGGCGACGGATGCTGCGGCCACGACCACCATCCCGATGATCTGCCAGGCGGCAGGGCCGGATGCCGGGGGCCAGAGCAGGTCGATGACGACCGAGGTCGTCAGCTGTCCGAGCACCGATCCGAGTCCCATCAGCAGCACACCGGTCTGGCCGACGATGAACGCGCCGAGCAGGATGTAGGCGAAGCCGAGGAATCCGCCGAGATACAGCCAGGGTTCGCCCGGAAGGGCGTTCGGGGCACCGCGCAGGGCGATGCTCACCCCGGCGGCGAGCAGCAGCACGACGGTCCCAGCGATGAAGCTCATGAGCGTCGCGACGATAGGCGACTGCACCCGCTGTGCGAGGCGGCCGTTCGTCGCGGCCTGCCAGGCGATTCCGACACCGGCGGCGAACGGCAGCAGCAGCATCCACAGCGGCGCCGTCGCCAGCACATCTCCGCTGAGCGAGATGCCGACCGCGGCGAGCGCGAGCAGCCCACCGAGAACGCGCCCCGGCGTGACCGCGACCACCCCGGCCGGACCGAATCCGATCCGATCGAGCACGAGCCCGTGCAGCGTCTGCCCCGCGACCACCCCGACCGTGAAGAGCGAGACGCCCAGCACGCCGGCGGTGAGGCCCTGGGTCGACACGGTGAGCGCGCCGCAGGCGCCACCCAGCAGCATCCACACCGGGATAGCGCGGCCGCGAACCCCGCGCCACAGCCGCCCGACGCCGCGGCGTCCGGAAGGAAGCGCGGCGACCACGACCACGAGCGCGAGCAGTCCCACGCTGAAGGACACGAAGCCGGCGACGATGCCGTCATCGAGGCGGACGCCGAGGACGCCGTTGATGCGCGCCTGGATCGCCGTCATCATCCCGATCGCGACCGCTCCCCCGAGTGCCACCGGAGCGGGGAGTACGCGGGTCGGGGTCACCTGTCGAGCCTACCCGCGCGGATGGTGCGGCCCGGCGGCTCCGCTCAGAGGCGTCATTCGTCCGGCTCGGTCCGAGCCACCGCGCCTGCGGGCCGCGAACGACGTCGAGTTCGTGCCACCCACTGTCGGGCACGCGCGAAGTTCGCACGCGCGTCCTCACGCAGCTCTGCGCTGCGCTGCGCCACCTGGGCGCCGAGGACGACGCGCTGATCGATCACGCCGATGATCCGGTCGCTCACTGCGGTGACGTCGAACGGCTCGTTGATGTCGACGCTCCAGGGCGTGAGCTCGAGCGTGGTCGCCAGCTCCCTGACCTTGACGTCGTAGGCCAGCACGAAGGACGGACGGCCGATGATCGACGCGATGACGATCGCGTGCAACCGCTCGCTGATGAGGAGGTCGCAGCTCTCGATGACGCGCGCGGCGTCGAGATGGGCGGCGAGGTCGTGCGGGATGAAGCGGAGCGACGGCACGCGGGCAGCGAAGCCCTCCAGCACCTCCACGTCGTCGTGCTGTTTGAAGCCCTTCTGCATCGGAAGTGCGTGCAGCTCGAGGGGGTGCGCAGCGTGCACCCTCTCGAGCACGAGTCCCAGCTGTGAGAGGAAGGGCTCCCAGTTGTCTGCGTTCTCGATGTCGTAGTTCAGGTTGAGCGCCACCCGCACCGGGGTGCGAGGCGATGCGGGGGTGCTCGAGCGCGTCGTCGACTCGTCCGAGCCGTCCGCGCCGTCCGAGCCGCCCGATGCGGGCCGCCGCGGATCGTTCGCCCCGAGAAGCCACTCGGCATCCGCAGAGAACACCGCATCGGTGGCGAGCCGCGGCTCGATGCCGACGGAACGACACGTCGCAACAGATAGCGCGTCGCGGACGGTCAGCTCATCGACCTGGGACAGGATCATCCGGGCGATGCGCAGCCCGCGAGGGCTGCGGATCGGACCGACCCCGACGTTGAGCATCGCGATGGGCCGACGCGCGATCCGGCGCGTGAACGTCACGATCGCGAGGATCATCAGCATCGTCGAGTAGGCGTTGCGGCCGGTGGAGGCGTAGAGCTCCTTGATGATCGAGCCGCCGCCGAAGCACAGCAGGTCGCACCGGAGGAGTTCGCGCAGCAGTCGTCGCCGGTCACGGGCGGTGTCGATCACATCGACGTCGAACCGGCCCTGCAGTTGCGACCGGGTGAAGTCCGGATCGTAGCTGTTCACGATGTAGTGGTGCTGGTCGCCCAACTGGGTCAGGAACGTCTCCAACAGCAGTTCGTCGCCGATGTTGCGCTGGCCATGAGTGCCGAGGAACACGATTCTGCGCGAGTCGTCATTCATGCGGGGACTCCTTCGGTGGGGGCGGCGGATGGTCGTCTGGTGCCGCGGACTCCTGCTCGTCGTCGCCCGGGTGCAGCCGGGAACGCCATCGCACCACGAGTCCGCTCGCGATGAGCAGCAGGAGCGTGAGGGCGACGCCCATCCAGCTGGATCCGACGACACCGCCGGCAGGAGGTGCGAGGTCCTGCACGTCAGCGGCCGCGAGGTTGAGCAGCTCGTCTTCAGTCAGGTTCGCGTGCTCAGGGTTGGCTGCAGGGTCGACGTAGCCGTCGGTGGTGCCGGTGCTGGGCGTGAACTCGGAGCAGTCGAGGTCGTTCGGGTCCGTGATCGGGGTGACGTTCGCGGGGAGTCGCAGGCCCTGGTAGATCTCCTCCGGGACGAGCATCATGCCCTCGAAGAGCATCGGATTCGTGTCGGTCTTGTCGATCGCGAACGTATGGGTCCCGGCCGTCGCGTCCACGACGCCGAGGTCCTGGTAGCTGTAGCCGAAGTTCACCGGCACGAGCTCGTCCGGGATCGACTTCTCGAGATCGGCGACGGACAGTGCCGAGGCGTCGACCGCGACCCGATCCGTCCCGTACACGTCGGCCGTGGGGAACAGCTTCATGTTCTCGCTGGGTGAGCGCAGCTCGAGGGTCTCGTCGTAGTCGAGCGTCGGCGCGGTGACATGGAGCACGTTCGCCGTGTTGGCCGTGCGCATCAGCACGCGGTACCTGCCGGATTCGGGAACCTTCACGGGGACGCTGATCTCGGTTGCCCGAGGGAGACCGATGAAGGAGCCGCGAAGGGTGCCGAAGACGCCCGGCGTGATCATCCCCGTACGGTTCCACTTCGTGTTCGAGAACAGGAGGAAGGAACGGAACATCGGCGACAGGTAGTAGTTGGACGCGACGACGTCGGGGTTGAACGCGAACATGCGCTCGTCCGGCCCGGAGATGGCGTCTGGATGGTCCAGCAGCCAGAGGTTCAGCGCCGAGGTGCCGACGTCGTCCGTGAGGAGCTCCACCGGAGCACCCGGGGTGAGGCTGCCCGGTTCGAAGTACGGGGTGAACTCGAAGTCGTAGCAGCGACTCAGGTTGCGCCGGTTGAACACGAGATCGAGATAGCTCTGCCAGCTCGAATCCACGAGGAGTGTGACGCGGTCCGGTCGCGGTTGATCGGTGATCTCGTAGAGGGCGTAGCTGTCGTTCTCGAACCGGAGCGCGACGTCATCCTTCAGGCGCGCGAGGCCCGGCTCCACGAAGCTCTCCACATTCGGCAGGTACTCCGCCCCGATCCCGCCGTTGGAGTGGATCTTGCGATTCACGACGATGTACTTCACATCGATGTCGCGTGCGACATTGATCCACCAGTCCTGCTGGTAGTACAGACCGCGCAGGATGAGGAAGAAGTCGAACTTGTTCTTCACATCCCCCGTGAGCCCGTAGTAGTAGCTCGGCTTGTCGAGGTAGTAGATGAAGAACTTGTCGATGAACTTGTGGTCGACCCCGTTGGTGTCGGCGACCAGTTTCGCGGTCTCCGTCGGCGGCAGGACGACGGTCTTCCCCTCGGGGAGTTCGTTGAGGGCGTGCTTGAGCTCCTTCAGATCGCCCAGGGGGAACGGCGAGAGGAAACCTGCCATGTTCCCCGAACCGAACACCGTCCGATACGGATCGTTCGCCCAGAACGGCGTGAAGAAGATGGCACCGATGCACGCGGTGGCGAGGAGTTTGAGAAGGAGCGCGCTGCGGGCACGTGCGGTCGCGGCTCCCGCCCGAGCGACGCGGCGTGGCCGCGGCACTCGGGCCAGGCGCTGCCTGCTCGGGCGCAGCCAACGAGCGCTCACCGCATCGATGAGGTAGGCGAGCGTCAGCGACATGACGAGCGGCGCCAGCATGAACAGGATGAGTTGGAATCGGTGCGGGAACCGGAGGATCTGCACCACGGTGCCGGCTGCCGTCACGATCAGGTTGCCGATCGCGGAGTGGCTCTCATTCGCGGTGATCGCGAGGGCCGCGAGCGTCCGATGGAAGGTCGGGAACCACAGCGGTTCGCCGTAGCCGATGGTCGCCCAGAGCGCGAAGCCGATCGCGACGTAGATGACGCCGAGCAACTGCCGGTGCGGGCGCGTGCGAAAGAGCCGTCGGCGCACCGGCGGAATCAGGAGCGGGACGAAGAGCAACAGGCTGTAGAGGGCGTCGGGATAGCGGGGCACCTTGGCCAGGTAGTCGCCGAAGAGGATCTTGTCGGTGATGCCGGCCAGGTCCCAGGACAGCTCGTGCAGCCACGACACCGATGCATCCTGGATGAAGTAGAAGTCGCCGGGCACGGTGTCGGAGAGGTTCGACACCCCCGCGAGCGCGACGTACTTCACGAAGAGCGCATACGGCACGAGCGTGACCACCGCGTAGATGAGCACAGCGAGAACCACGCGCCCGGTCGTCGTCGCAGACCAGCCTCGGAACCATACCCGCAGTCGGGTCCATCGCCGTCGTCCGACGAGGACGCGCCGCACGCGTCTCGGGAGCGATCGCAGCCGCGCCGGGCCGCCGAGCCGGATCCAGTGACCGATCTCCCCGATCAGCAGGGTGACCACCGTGATCGCGAAGAACAGAGTGAACAGGACGAGGTAGTGGATGGCGGGATTCAGCAGGGTCGCCAGACTCGCGATCAGCATGTACCGCTTCCACGACCGGCCGGCGAAGAGCAGCGCGTAGAGCATCCAGAGCGAGGAGATGGTCATGAGGACCAGGCCGAGGATGAGCGTGTAGAAGTGGGTGATCTTGGCGTACACCATGATCAGGTAGATGAGCGAGACGGGGAAGAACGTCGCGAGATAGATGGCCTGCGAGGACAGGGACGAGAACACCCGGTCCATGAAGCGGGCGACAGTGAGGTAGACGGCCCAGAAGAGCGACGGGATCACGAGGAGGATCGCGAACGGAAGGACCGTGTAGTAGCGGAGCCACGTCGTCAGGAACGCGTATCGGACCCGGAACTCGTATCCGTTGACCAGTTGGTTGAACTGTCCGGCCGCTTGATCGAGGAGCTGACTGTGCCAGTTGAAGAACGGCACCAGCTCGTCGCCCGCGATGACGGCGTCGCCCCGCAGCACGGCGGGGATCGCGAAGAGGACGTCGCGGAAGATGATGAGCGCGGAGATGTAGAAGACCGCCCCGGCGATGAGCGCGATCGTCCGTGTCGACAGGCCTGCTACTGAGGCAGGGCGCGATAGCTGCTCCGATCGGACGGGCGGTACCTCGAGGGCGCTCTCCGCTGCCTCGGAGCTACGTCGTCGGAGACGCATGCGTCGTCGATCCGATCGCCTGCACCACGTCGTCGAGCGCATTCCGGACGGCTTCGAGCAGCGCAGGGTCAGGGGCGGAGTCGTCAGGAGCCTGCTCGACGCGCAGACAGGCCTGGGCGAGTTCGGAGGCACCGAGCGCCAGGCTGCTGCCGCGCATGCGATGGGCGATGAAGCGCAGGTCTCCGGCGTCTCGGTCCGCGAGCGCGCGATCGAGCATCCGGAGATCATCTGCGCTGCGCAGGACGAAGGCGCGGAGCACCTCCGCCTTCGCCTGCGCACCCAACTCGTCGAGGGCGCTGAACGCCGTGGCCGGCTCCACAGCGGGTGCGCCACCGTTCGCGTGGGATCTGACCTCCATGCCGAGGAACGCACGGCGCAGATCCTCACCGGTGAACGGTTTGGAGATGTACCCGTCCATGCCCGCCGCCGCGCACTCCTCCCGATCGCGCTCCGTCGCTCCGGCGGTCAGCGCGATGATGTAGGGCTGCGTCACCACTGCCGCGGAGGAGCGGATCCGTCTCGCCGCCTCGAGGCCGTCCATGAGCGGCATGTGGACGTCCATCAGGAGGACGTCGTAGGCGGCCCTCTCGACGGCTTCGAGGGTCTCAGCTCCGTTGGACACGGTCGATACGCTGTGACCGAGCCGAGTCACCAGGCGAGTGGAGAGAAGCTGAAGGGTCTTGTTGTCCTCCGCGACCAGCACGCGCAGCACTCGCGGCGATCGGCGCTCCGTCACCCCCCGGGTGCTCACGGCGTCCATCGGCTGCTGATGATCGTCCGGCGCGACCTCGGGCACGGCGGCGGCCGCCAGTTCGATCTCGAACCAGAACCTCGACCCCACGCCCGGCTCACTCTCCACCTGGACCCGACCTCCCATCATGCCGACGAGCGACTGGCATATCGAGAGCCCCAGCCCGGTGCCGCCGTGCACGCGGGTCGTGGATTCGTCGGCCTGTGTGAACGGATCGAACAGCCTGGTGAGCTGCTCCGCAGGAATGCCGACGCCGGTGTCCGAGACCTCGAATCGGATCCGATCCGGGGTGCGTCCGCGCGCCACTCGCAGTCGCACCTCACCATGTGCGGTGAATTTCACCGCGTTCCCGAGCAGGTTGATGAGCACCTGGCGAAGACGTGTGGGATCGCCTCGGACCACTGTCGGGCAATCCGGGGCGTAGTCGGCCACGATCGGGAGCTTCTTGCTCTCGGCGGCGAAGGACAGCACGGTCACGCTGGCGTTGACGAGGCGGGCGAGATCGAAGGAGCGATTCTCCAGTTCGATCGCACCCGCCTCGATCTTCGAGAAGTCGAGGATGTCCGTGATGAGTTCGAGGAGCAGCGACCCGCTCAATGACGCGTTCTCGACATACTCGCGCTGTGTCTCATCGAGGTCCGTGTCGAGGAGCAGCTCGTTCATTCCGAGCACGGCGTTGAGGGGGGTGCGGATCTCGTGGCTCATCGTCGCGAGGAAGACGCTCTTGGCCGAAGCAGCCTCGAGCGCCGCGTCACGCGCCTGGGCGAGACGGACGTTCAGGTCGCGTTCCCGCCGACGCAGGCGCTCCGCATCGGCCACCGAGATCAGCAGGCGGATGATGCCGACGGCAAGGGCAGCGAGCGCGAAGTACTCGGGGACGTCGACGGCCGCACCCAGTTCGTTGACGATGAGCACTGCGAGAGCGGAGAACGAGAACAGGGCGGGCGCGAAGACGATCCCGCGGAAGGGGGTGTCGCGCTTCGGCGGCGGTACGGGAGAGACCCATGAGGCGAGGGCGATGAGCACGGTCGCCAGCGGCCAGAGGACGTCGACGGGAGCCCCGTACGTGTACGTGCCGGTGGCGAGTGCCTGGTGGAGCGCGACGTTCGACGCCGTCATCAGGAGCGCGGCCCCCAGCTGGAGCCACCACGCAGGGCTCGGCCGACGGTCGAGCGCCGTGAGGGTGCCGACGAGGACCGCGATGAACAACAGAGGTGCGGCCGGATAGACGAGCTCGATCATCTCACCGCCGGTGAGCGTCTCTCCGCGGGTCACTGTGAAGGCCGAGACCACGGCGAGCAGGGCGAGTGCAGCGATGAGGCCGTCGAGCCAGACCGAGACGGAAGCACGTGCGACGCGAGCTCGGATGATGAGCCCGAGCGCGACGAAGACGCACACGACGAAAACGACGTAGAGCACCTGCGAGGAGGCCGCGTTCGGCTGACTCTCCCCCGGGCCGACCGCCAGCGATTCGATCGCGTCGCCGACGACGAGGGCGACGAGAGCGAGGCACATGACGCCCCAGGCCAGACGCTCACGGGGCACGACCACGGCCCTGAGACCGACGAGCACCGCGGCGGCGGCTTCGATCATCAGGTAGTTCGCGGTGAACCACCAGTGCGACGCGGTGCTCGGAGGCAGGACCCACAAGGACAGCCCGTAGACCGCGATCGCGACGAAGAGCACCAGGAACGCGCCGACGAGCAGCCGTGAGCGCGTCTCGAAGATCGGTGCACCGCTGTCCCGCATGACCACCGCCCCCCGACGTCGTCCTCTCGGCGTGGGCCGCAGAAGAGATCCCGCGACTTGCACTCAAGAGTGCAGCACCTCGACGGCCTGGTCAACGCTTCGGACGGAACGTGCGAGCCAGCCTCTTGCCCGACGAGCAGTCCAGCGTATGCTCAGTGCCACACCTCGTGATGGAGCGAGACGCGGCGACAGGCCGCATCCCGGCTCCGAGCCGAACAGGGTCGGAGCTCCATGCACGGGCAGCGCAGATCCGGGGGGCGAAGCGATGACGAGCGACGGTTCGACGATTCCGGCCGACGTGGGAGAGCGGCGCCGTCTGCGGATCGGCGTGATCACCGCCTTCCCGCCGAGTCGCAACAGCCTCAACGAGTTCGGTTACCACATGGTGAAGCACTTGTCGCGCCTCGAAGAGGTGGCCGAGGTGATCGTCTACTCGGACCGCACGGACGCCGGTGACCCCGTTCCCATCGACAAGGTGACATTCGTCCCCTCCTGGCGGTTCAATGCGGCGGGGAACCTCGCCTCGCTGCCTCGCGCGATCGCACGGACGAAACCGGATGCCGTCGTGCTGAACCTGCAGTTCGCCACCTTCGGCGACCGTCGCGTTCCAGGTGCGCTGGGGCTTCTGATACCGGCCGTGCTCCGCGCTCGCCGCACACCGACGCTGCTGATCCTCCACAACCTCGCCGACAACGTCGACATGCAGGACGCGGGCTTCGCCGGCTCTGCGGTGACCGCGAAGCTGATGACCTTCGCGGGTCGCGTCCTCACGAGGGCACTGCTGCGCGCGGATCTGGTCGCCTTGACCATCCCGCGATACGTGGAGTTCCTCCGCGCGAGCTACGGCGCGAAGAACGCGATCCTCGCCCCCCACGGCAGCTTCGAAGATCTGGCGGTGCCGTCGTTCACAGTACCGCCAGGGCGGCGGTCGATCATGGCATTCGGCAAGTGGGGCACGTACAAGACCGTCGACATGCTCGTCGCCGCCTACCAGGAACTCCTGCGGCGCGGGTACGACGACATCCGTCTGGTGCTGGCCGGCACCGACAGCCCCAATTCGAGCGGATACATGGCCTCAGCCCAGGCGCGCTTCGCCGATGTGCCCCATCTCGAGTTCCCCGGCTACATCGCCGAGAGCGAGGTCGGGCCCCTGTTCCTCGCGTCGTCCGTGGTCGCGTTCCCCTACACCTCGACGACCGGAAGCTCGGGGGTGCTGCATCAGGCCGGCGAGTACGGCCGTGCCGTCGTGCTGCCACGCATCGGCGACCTCGTGGACATCATCGAGGAGGAGGGGTTCCGGGGTGTGTATTTCGAACCGGGTGACGCCGTGAGCCTCGCGGATGCCATCGCTGAGGTACTCGATGATCCGGACACGCAGACGGCGCTGGGGCGTCGGAACTTCGCGGCGGCGACGGGCATCCCGATGTCCGAGGTCGTGCAGTGGCACGTCGCCCATATCGATCGGCTCCTCGAACGGCAAGCCCGACGATGACGGCGCCGGAGGGAGTGGCGCTCGGCTCGGGGCGGCGCCTCGTCGGGGGCGGCTCGCTGCTCGCCGGTGCCATGCTCCTCGCGAACGGCGGGAACTATCTGCTCAACCTCTTCCTCGGGCGGGTGCTCACACCGGCCGAGTTCTCCGACGCCAACCTGATGGTGACCTTCCTCTTCACCCTCACCTCGATCGCGCTCTGCCTGCAGCTCGTCGCCGCCCGCTTCATCGCCCGGTCCGATGCGCTCGGCTTCCCCGGCGATTCCGATGCGCTCGCACGGCGGCTCCGACGCATCGCGCTCGCTGCCGGCATCACGACGGGGGCGGTCCTGGCTGGCGCCTGCACGTTCTGGTCGTTTGTGTTCCAGACCGCGTCGCCCTGGCCGTTCGTGATCCTCGCCGTCGGCGTGCCGTTCTGGCTCGTGCAGGCGGTGGGTCGTGGCGTGATGCAGGCGCGGCTGCGGTTCACACCGCTCGCGATGTCCTTCATCGTCGAGATGGTGACGCGAGTGGGTCTCGGTGTGATGCTGGTCTCCCTCGGTCTCGGTGTGCCGGGCGCGACCGTGGCCCTGTCGGTCTCGTTCATCGTCACCTCGCTGATGGTGAGCCTGGTCAGCCGATCACGGAACACGCTGACCGGCGACGGGATCCCCGGCGAGGAGGTCCGGGCATACGCTGCGCTCGTCTCGGTGCTGCTGCTCGGGCAGATCATCGCGAACAACAGCGACATCTTCATCGCGAAGGTCGTCTTCACACCGACCGAGGCGGGCATCTACGCGGCCGTCGCACTCGTGGGGCGTGCCGTCTTCTTCCTGGCCTGGTCCGTTGCGACCGTCATCTTCCCCGTGGTCGCACGGCGACATGCTGCCGGTCAGGGCTCCGCGGCGGTATTGCGCACCGGCGTCCTCGCCGTCGTGGCCATCGGCGCAGGCTGCTCCCTTGCTGCGCTGTGGCTCGGCGGCCCGGTCCTCGGCGTCGTCCTCGGTCCGGTATACGGAGATCTGTCCGTCCCCCTCGCCGCCTACGCCGGCATGACCACGCTGTTCGCCATCGGCAACCTCATCGCCAGCTACCGTCTGTCCCAGTCCCGCGTCACCGAGTCCTGGCTGCTGTTGGGCGCTTCCCTTCTGCAGCTGCTGCTCCTGCTCATCTGGCACGCCGACATGGGAACCCTCATCGCTATGCAGCTGATCGCCATGAGCGTCCTGATGATCGTCCTGTGCATCCGCGCGGTGGTCCACCGCGTCGGCATGTCCGCCCGTTCGCCCCGAGAGGCACTGTGATGACCGAACTCTCCGCCGCCTACCGCGCCTATCGCGCATGGGTCACCGAGCCGTTGACCGTTCCGCCGGCAGTATCGGTGGTGATCCCCTCCTACAACGAGGAATGGCGCATCCTGCCGACCATCGGTGCGATCGCGACGCACATGAGCGCCCGAGGCGAACCGTGGGAGCTCATCATCGCCGATGACGGTTCCTCGGACTCGACCGTCACGCTCGTCGAAGACCTCCATTTCGCCAACCTCCGTCTGCTCGTCGCCGAACACAACGCCGGAAAAGGGAGCGCCGTCCGACGAGGGATGCGCGACGCGAAAGCCCCTCTGATCCTGTTCGCCGACGCGGACCAGTCCACGCCGATCGAGCAGTTCGACCGTCTCGCCGCGCTGGTCGACGACGGCTACGACGTCGTGGTGGGATCGCGGGCCGCCAAGGGCGCCGAGGTGAGTGGGAAGAGCCTGACCCGCCGAATCCTCAGCAGCGGGCTCCACCTCATCGTCTCGCGCGGGTTCGGCATCTCCGTATCCGACACTCAGTGCGGATTCAAGCTGTTCACCGCAGAGGCCGCACGGGACTTGTTCTCGACGCAGCTGATCGACGGGTTCTCGTTCGACCTCGAGGTCCTGTATCTCGCACACAAGTTCGGCTACCGTGTCGCAGAGGCTCCGGTGGAATGGATCGACGCACCAGGGTCTCGGGTGGATGCGGCGAAGGTCAGCCTGCAGTTCCTGCGCGATCTGAACCGCATCCGCTGGTACGACATCCGTGGTCGCTATTCACGAACCGGAACAGGGGCGGCGAGGCAGGACGACGCCGGATCCACCACAGCGACGATCCGCAAGGGGGCACCGACATGATCATCCGCGTTGAGGTCGACGCCAGGCGACGCACGGTCCGACTGGTCGGCCGGTTCGATGCACACGAGACTCCGCAGTTCCGCGAGACGGTGGCACCGCTCCTCACCGAAGACGCCAACGTCCTGAGACTCGACCTCTCCCAAGTGGCATTCGTCGATTCGTCGGCGCTGGCCGAACTCATCGCGCTGCAGAAAGCGGCCCAGCGGCTGGGCGGAGAGGTGATCCTCGAGCAGATCTCGGATCCGGTGCGCGTGATCCTCGAGATCACGGACCTCTCCGAGCTGTTCACGATCGAGGATGGGGCGACGGGCACGAGATGAATGCCCCGACCCGTGGCCGCGCGCAGCCCTCGTCGATCGAGGAAGCGATGGACCTGCTCGCCCGGCAGGCGATGAAGCCGTGCGAAGACGGCGACGTGGGTCGCGCCCTCGATCTGGTCCGCGCCGAACTCGACCGGATGGGCACGGTGCAGGTCGAGCTGACCGAGGCGCTGATCGCCAGCCAGGACCGTGTCCACGCGATGAAGGCGCTCGCGCAGATCAACGTCCAGGGTGTGGCGAGCGACGCGACGATCGGCCTCCTGCTCGAGAAGGCGCTGACGCTGACGGACGCTTCGCTCGTGTTCGTCTTCACCCGGAGCGGCCTCGTGGCCACCGCCGGCGACACGACCCGCGTCGACAGCTGTGTCGAACTCGCGACGCAGACCCTCGCGCACGCCTCGCAGGGCCTTCTCTGGTCCACGCCGGATGACGGCGCGATGGTGGGCGCCCTCGACCCCGACGGCGCCACGGAGAGATACGTGGGTTTCTTCCGGCCTGACGGACACGCCTTCTCCACTGTCGACATCCCGCTCGTCGAAGCCATCGTGTCGGCGCTGGGCGTGATGCTCGCGTTCAACGAGCTGCATCAGCATGAGCTCGCGCAAGCGGCCGTGGAACGCGAGCACCAGCTCGCCTCCGCGCTGGCTCAGTCCGTGATCACCGATCAACCGCCCGTCTCACCGCGCATCGACATCTTCGCCAGGACAACACCCGCATCTCTCACCGGGGGCGACTTCTACGTCTTCGGCCAGACCGACGGCTCGATCTGGTTCGCGGTCGGCGACGTCGCCGGCAAGAGCCTGCCCGCGGCGATGCTCATGACCCGTGCCGTCGCCGCTTGCCGGATCGCATTCCTGGCGAACCATGACGCCTCGGTGGTCGAGGCGTTCTCCCGCATCGAGGACGAGCTCTTCGACCATCTCGACGACGTCGGCCTCTTCATCACGATGGTCGTCGGAGTCGTCGACGAAGCGCAGCGCACCGTCTCGCTGGTCAACGCCGGGCACTCGCCGGTCGTGGTCGTGCGTGACGGCGAGACCCAGTTCGTCCCGGCGTCCGTGCCCCCGGTCGGAGTGGTCCGCAACAGGGTGCCGCGCACGGAGACAGTCTTCCTCGATCACGACGACTGCGTCATCCTCGGCTCTGACGGCCTCGCCGAGCAGTCCGACCCCCGCGGCGAGCTGTTCGGCTACGACCGCTTCCGAGCGCTGTGCGAGCAGACGTATGAGCTCCCCACCGCGCAGTTGGGCGAGGCCATCTTCGACGCGGTCGACGCCTTCGCGAAGGGAAGCCCGGTGTCGGATGACGCGACGCTCGTGGTGTTCAAGCGAGCGGCGGTGGAGCGATGACGGTATTGGCGGCGTCGCGCATCCGGCTGGAGCCGACTCCAGTCGCGCTTCGCGCCATCGGAGGCTGGTTGCGGCAGGCGACCGCTCGTCTCGATGCCGATGCGGCGGCAGCGATGCTCAGTCGCGCGGAGCTCGCCGTGCACGAAGCCTGCATGAACGTGATCGAACATGCAGGCCTGCCGGAAGGAAGCGAGATCGACCTCGAGCTCGAGCTCACGACGGATCGACTCACCATCCGCGTGAGCGACGCCGGCGACGTGTTCGACCTGGATGCCGTCGCGGACCCGGCCCCGCATACCCTGCAAGAGGGCGGGTACGGCGTGAAGATCATCCGTTCCCTGGTGGACGAGCTGACCTACCGGCGATCCAACTCGATGAACGAGTTGGAGCTGCGGCTGAACCTGGGGAGCACTCATGCGTGACAACGACCACATGGCGGCGGATGAGGAGCTCCGGATCGACGTCCACCAGACCGACGCCGACCACGTCCTGATCACTCTCGCCGGGCGCTTCGACGTGGCCGAGGCGACACGCGTGCGCACCCGCTTGGCCGCGAGCGAGGTCAGCGGTGCCGGACACCTCGTGATCGATCTCACCGACGTCACCTTCGTCGACAGCGCGGGACTCGCCGTCCTGGCACGGGCACGCCGCGATCGCGTACTGCAGCAAGGGTCGGTGACGCTGTTCCGTCCCGCGTCGGAAGACGCCATGCGGGTGTTCCGACTCACACAGTTCGACGAGATCTTCACCATCGTCGCCCGTCCTGACGGGAACATCTGATGCCGAGGCATGCTCTCGTCGTCGACGACGATACGGTCACGAGGCTGGTGTTGTGCCACATGCTGCAATCACTGGGATGGTCGGTGGATCAGGTCGGAGACGTACCGGATGCGCTCGATCGTCTGCGTGAGAGAGACGTCGATCTGGTGGTCGCCGACTTCCATCTGCCATCCGGGACCGGGATCGACGTGCTCGAGGCAGCGGAGCAGCGCGCACCCGCGCCCGCCTTCATCCTGGTGACGGGCATCATCGAGCATTCGTCGCTGTCCTCCGACATCGCACCCCGACTCGCCGCCCAGCTCACCAAGCCGGTGGGTTCCGAGATGCTTCGCAGCGCTCTGGGCAGAGTCTTCCCGTCGGAGGACGCGTGAAGCGGTCCGGGCGGAAGCGGACGAGCCGATCGGGGCCGGCGATCTCCCACGCATTCGGCTGGGTAGCAGCGGCCGGCCTCTGTGCCGTGGCCATCTCGCGCCTCGTCCGGTCGGAGTCGGTACCCATCCTGATCGGCCTGCAGGGTGTCGCGCCCTGGGCGCTGCTGCCCGCCTATCCGCTGTTGGCGTTCGCCATCTGGAAGCGCCGCGTGGCACTCATCGTCGTGGCGGGCGCCCTGGTCGCGGCACAGCTCTTCTGGATGCTGGGCATGGTCGGATGGCGCGGGCCGCAAGGGCTGTCGCCCGGCGTGACGAAGGTCCGGCTCGTCTCCGCGAATGTGCTGTACGACAACCAACACCTCCCTGCGCTCGGTGACGATCTCGCCGGTGATCGAGCCGATGTCGTCGTGGTGCAGGAAGTCACCGACGACGTCCTCTCCGCGGTGCAGCAGTCCGCACTGTGGACCGACTATCCGTATCGCGCGCTCGCGCCGGCGCCGTTCTACCACGGCGCCGCGACGTTCTCGAAATACCCGATCTCGAATGCCCGGACGATCATGGTCGGCTCGTCGCCCATGCTGCTCACCGATCTGCAGACCTCGGGTGGCACGCTCCGATTGATCAACGTGCACACGGTCGCCCCGCTGACCACCGCAGACGCGCGGACGTGGGCGGATCAGTTCGCGGACCTTCACGGAGTCCTCGATGCCAGCCCGTACCCGATCGTGCTCGCCGGGGACTTCAACGCCACAATGGACCATGCTCCGCTCGACCGTCTGGTGCACGGAGACGTCCGTGATGCCTTCACCGTCGCCGGCTCCGGCTTCGGCACCACCTGGCCCCGCTGGTCCTGGCCGATGCCGTCCGTGATGCGACTCGACCATGTGCTGGTGAGGGGTGCGGTGGAGGTGGGGTCGGTGGTCGAACGCACCAGCATCGGAAGCGACCATCGGCGGCTCGTGGTCGAGTTGGGGCTACGCTGACGGCATGTGCGCGAGCTATGGACTCGATCCCCGTTTCTCCGATGCGGAGCTCCTCGCCGCGGCTGATGAGTCCGTGCTCGAGGGTCTTCGTCTCTGGGCGCAGGAGAATGCCGGCGAGACCGTGCGTCCTACCGGCAGGAATCTGCGCAATCTGAACCCGATCGTCGTGCAGCCCGAAGAAGCACCCACGCTCGAGACCGCCTGGTGGGGATTCCTGGTCGGAGGGGAACCGGCCAAGTTCCCCTCGATCAACACCCGCTCCGAGCGCCTGCAGGAGCGGCCCGGCGGTCTGCGCTCCCGCGCGCTCGTCCCGGCCACCAGCTGGTACGAGATGCAGAAGCCGTCCCGCCAGTGGCACCAGTTCCTCGTCGACGACGGCGCTCTGTTCGGCATGGCGGCCGTCACGCAGCGCGGCAAGACCAGCGACGGCAGCTGGTTCACCTGCTACTCGATCGTGATGCGGCCGGCACCCGCGCATCTCGCCGGTGTCCACGACCGCATGCCGGTGCTCATCCCCACCGCCTTCGCGCAGGAATGGCTGACCGCAGAGGGCGGACGTGACGTGATCGATGACGCCCTCCTCGCAGCCGCGAGCCTCGACGATCGCGTCGCCGCGGTGCCACGCGGCGATGATAAGAATGCAGATCGGCTGTTCTGAGGCATGGACGCGAAAGAGCTGACCTCGACGGCGGCGGCGCGCGCGGAAGAGCTGCCCGGTTCCGAACGTGAGAACCCGTTCGGCCCGGAGTGGGACGTGTACAAGGTGCGCGGCCGCGTGTTCCTGCTGCTGCCGGTCGACGGCACCGGCCGTGTCACGCTGAAGTCGCATCCCGACGACGCCGTCGCACTGCGCGAGACGTTCGCCGACATCGTGCCCGGCTATCACATGAACAAGAAGCACTGGATCACGCTGAACCCCGGCGCCTCGCTGGAAGAGGGGCTGGTGACCGAGCTCGTCACCGAGTCGTATCTGCTCGTGGTCGAGAAGCTCCCCCGAGCGCAACGCCCTGTCGACCCCGCCCTGTTCGGTCGCCGGGAGGAGTGAGCGGAGCGGATCGGCGACAGCTCAGATCCACCCCTTGTCCCGCGCCATCCGCGCCGCCTGCGCGCGGTTCTCCGTCGCCGTCTTGCCGATGGCCGACGACAGGTGGTTGCGCACTGTCCCCGCCGACAGGAAGACCTCCGCAGCGATCCGCGATATGGGCCGCCCATCGGCCGACAGCCGGAGCACCTGTTGCTCACGCTCACTCAGCGGATTCGCTCCCTCGAAGAGCGATGCCTCGGCGAGTGCGGGATCCACCACCCGCAGTCCCTGGTGCACACGGCGCACGGCATGCGCGAGATCGGTGGCAGGGGTGTCCTTGGCGATGAAGCCGCTCGCGCCGGCATCCAATGCCTGCCGCAGATATCCCGGCCGGGCGAACGTCGTCACCACGAGCACCCTGGTCTCGGGGCTCACCTCACGCACGAGACGGGTCGCGGCGATGCCGTCGACGCCGGGCATCTGGATGTCCATGAGGCAGACGTCGGGGCGGTCCGCGCGTGCGCGTTCCGCGGCCTGCGCCCCGTCGCCGGCCTCGGCGACGACGGTGAGGTCGTCCTCGAGCTCGAGCAGCGCGCCCATGGCACCGCGCACCAGCGCCTGATCATCGACGAGCAGCAGTCGGATCGGTTCGGTCACCAGGTCACACTCACTCTCGTGCCGCCGCTCGAGGTCTCGTCCACGGCCAGAACAGCACCTGCGGCGGCCGCCCGCTCCGACATCCCTCGCAGTCCGCTGCCTGCCGGGCCCCGCACACCGCGCCCGTCATCCTCGATCGCGACCTCGCCCGGCGCCATGGTGATGCGCACGTGCTGCGCACGGGCGTGCCGGAGGATGTTCGTGGTCGATTCCCGCACGATCCACCCCGCGGGCAGGGCCTGGGCAGGCGACAGCGCCGACGGGTCGCCCTCGACCCTCACCTGAAGACCTGCCGATTCCAGAGCGACCGTGCTCGCCTGGATCTGCTCCGACAGCGCAGCGCCCCGGATACCGGTCACCGTGCTGCGCACGCCGGCGATCGCCTCGCCCGTGAGGTGCACGATCTGCGCGAGCTCGGCCTTCGCCCGCTCCGGATCGGCGTCGACCAGCCGCTCGGCGAGTTCGGCTTTCAGCTTCACCGCCGTCAGCGTGTGCCCGAGCAGGTCGTGGACGTCACGGGCGATCGATGCGCGCTCGTCGCTGGTGGCGAGCTCCATCCGCACCTTGTCGGCGTCGACCGAACGACTGATCAGCCACGTGTTGACCGTGTTCACCACCGCGATCAGCACCACCACGACCAGCAGTTGGAAGTGCCCGTCCAGGCGCCCGCTGAACACGACGACACCGGCGGCGAGCGCGACGCCGCTGACGGTCGTCACCCAGTGCCACGCCCCGCGCAGCCCATAGCTGGCGTACGACATCAGGTACGGCAGGAAGCTGAGCGCCTGTGTCTCGATCGCCGGGATCGTCGCGATCGCACACGCGATCTGCACCCAGAACAGCGTGCGCACCACAGGGCGCGGCTTTCCCCAGGACGACCGCATCCCGACCACGAATCCGATGACATAGACGACGGCGAAGGCGATCAGCGCCGTCCAGCCGAGCACAACCCAGCCGACCGCTGCATCCGACCCCCTCAGCGACAGCACCGGGTAGACCAGGAAGACCATCCATACGACGGCCATCAACCAGCCCCAACGCTCCCAGGGGCCCGTGTGCGCGTCGGCCTCCGGCCGCTCGGTCGTCATCCGCTCAGCCTAACGACGCCGACGTGAGCGCAGCACGCCGAGGCGGACGAGGGCCGCGAACAGGATGGCCCAGACGGTGACGTTCAGGAGCACGACCCACAGGGGATCCGCGCCGCCGGCGACGAGCGTCCCGTCCGTGGCCGGCCACCGGACGAGGGCGACGTAGCCGTACATCGGAGTCCACTTCGCGATGTCGAGCATCGCGCCGTCCAGGGGGATGAAGACGTTGCCGAAGAACCCGAAGAACGTGATCGAGATCGAGGCGAGCGCGGCAGCCGAATCCGAGTTGAAGGCCAGACCGACGCCGAGACCGAACAGACCGAAGACGAGACCGAGCCCGAGCGTGATGCCGGCGGCAGCGAACCAGCGCCAGGCATCCTCCGCCTCGGCACCGGTGGCGAGACCCGCCGCATACACGAACACCACGGCGAGCGCGGCGAACGACACCGCAGCGAGCACCTTGGTCACGGCATATCCCGTGGTCGTCAGGGGCGTGAGAGCGAGCTGTCTCCCCCACCCTTGCCCGACCTCGGACGCCGCGAGGGAGCAGAGCGAGCTCATCGCGGTCGCGGTGCCGAACGCCCCCATCGAGACCATGACGTAGAACGAGACGTTCGCGTGACCGACGCTCTGCGACGCGTACGACATGCTCGCCCCGAACAGCAGGTACATCGCGACCGGCATCGCGAGCGTGAAGGCGAGGGTGTACGGGTTGCGGATCTGGCGCACGAGCTCCGTGCGGTACAGCGCCGGGGCGATGAGCGTGGTCATGACTGGTCCTCCGTGAGCGAGGTGAAGGCGGATTCGAGAGTCGGAGCGACGATCTCCAGATCGGTCGCGCCGAGTGAGAGGAGCCGTCCGGCGAGGATGTCGGATGCGGCGGTGCGGACGGTGAGCCGATCGGCATCCACCGACACCTCTCCGACCGCGGGATCCGTGCGGAGCTCGTCGACGAGTGCGGTGACGGAGGCGAGAGGCACCGTCGCAGACACGCTGCGGCCGCCGAGCGAGGCGCGCAGACGAGCAGTGGCGCCATCGGCCACCACCCGCCCGTGGTTCATCACGACCGTGCGCCGGGCGAACTGCTCGGCCTCCTCGAGGTAGTGCGTGGCGAAGAGGATCGTGCGACCGGCGTCGGCATCCGCGCGCATCGCCTCCCAGAATCGGCGGCGCGCCGTGACGTCCATCCCCGCGGTCGGCTCGTCGAGCACCAGCACGTCCGGATCCGGAAGCAATGCGAGCGCGAACTTCACCCGCTGCTTCTCGCCGCCGGAGCACTTGCCCACCCGGCGGCGGGAGATCGCCCCGAGGTCGGCACGATCGATCACCTCGGCGATGCGGCTGTGGGCGCCGTGCAGCCCCGCCACGACCGACACGGTCTCGCGCACGGTGAGGTCGGAGAGCAGTCCGCCCGTCTGCAGCACGGCCGCCAGTCGCCCAGCGGCGACCGCGTGACGGGGGTCTGTTCCCAGCACACGCGCGGTACCCTCGTCGGGTTCGGAGAGGCCGAGCAGCACGTCGACCGTGGTCGTCTTGCCCGCACCGTTCGGGCCGAGCAACGCGACGACCTCTCCCCGCTCGATGCGCAGGTCGACCCGGTCCACCGCGACGACACGGTTCGCGCCGTATCCGAACCGGCGGACGACGCCGGTCAGGTCGACGGCGGGGGCGTCGGAGTGCGGAGGTGCGGTCGCGGCGGTGGTGGGTTTGCTCATGCTTCCACTCAACCGCGCGCTCGCACGCGACGCCGGAGGCGGATGTCACACCCTCGGGATGACATCCGTCATGTCCTGCCATCGTGCTGGGGGTCCATCGGCAGGATGACCCTGAGGCCGAGGAACGGTACTCGGGGAGGACGCGCAGCCCCCCGCCTGCTCCGTAGCGTGGTGCACATGATCACAGCAGAGGGCCTCACGAAGAGGTTTGGAGACAAGACAGCCGTCCAGGACGTGTCGTTCACGATCCAGCCGGGCACCGTCACCGGATTCCTCGGGCCGAACGGTGCCGGGAAGTCCACCACGATGCGGATGATCGTGGGCCTCGACCGGCCGACGTCGGGCCGCGCGACCGTCGCAGGCACGGAATACCGCAAACTGCGCGCCCCGCTCAGCGAGGTCGGCGTGCTGCTCGATGCCAAGGCCGTGCACACCGGTCGCACCGCTCGCAACCACCTCCGTGCCATGGCGGCGACCCACGGCATCCCGGCCTCGCGCGTGGACGAGGTGATCGAGCTGGCAGGGATCAGCTCGGTCGCGCGCAAGCGCGCAGGCAAGTTCTCGCTCGGCATGGGCCAGCGCCTCGGTATCGCCTCGGCACTGCTCGGAGATCCGCACACGCTGATCCTCGACGAGCCGGTCAACGGCCTCGACCCCGAGGGCGTGCGCTGGGTGCGTCAGTTCGTGCGTCACGCCGCTTCGGAGGGCCGCACCGTGCTGCTGTCCAGCCACCTGATGAGCGAGATGGCGCAGACCGCCGATCACGTGATCGTGATGGGCCGCGGCCAGGTGCTCGCCGACGCCCCACTCGACGAGCTCGTGCGGGCATGGACGCGCAACACCGTGCGCGTGCGCACTCCCCGCGCTGCCGATCTCGCGGCAGCCGTCGGCGGCCCCGAGGTCGAGATCGTGAGCACCGCGCCCGATCTCCTCGACATCGTGGGACTGCCCGCCGCACGCATCGGTGACCTCGCCGCCGACCGCGGCATCCCGCTGCACGAACTCACCCCGACCACCGGTTCCCTCGAAGACGCGTACCTCGCGCTCACGGGCGACTCCGTCGAGTACCGGACCAAGGAGATCTCATGACCACCCAGGCCCCGCCTCTCACGCGTGCCCGCGTCGACTCCGCCCAGCGCCTCACCTTCCTCCGTGCCGTTCGCAGCGAGTGGATCAAGCTGGCCAGCGTCCGATCCACCTGGTGGTCGATCGGCATCACCGCCCTGCTCACCGTCGGCATCGCGGTGCTGATCGCCCAGGCCGTCGACATGCCGGGGTTCGAGCCGATCCAGGCGGTCGTCTCCCCGATCCAGTTCACGATGCTCCTCGCCGGCATCCTGGGCGCGATCGCGGTCACGGGCGAGTACTCGACCGGCATGATCCGCTCCACCCTCGCCGCCAACCCGGTGCGCGGCTCGGTGCTCACGGCCAAGGCGCTCGTGCTGGCCGCTTTCCTCTTCGTGTCCTCGCTCGTGATCTTCTTCGGTGCGGCACTCGCGGTATCGCTGGTGGTCGCCGCACGCGATCAGAGCATCGACTGGTCTGACGCCTCCGCGTCCTTCCTGCCGATCATCGTGGCCTCGTTCACGATGGCCGTCTTCGCGATCATCGGCGTCGCGTTCGGCTTCCTCCTGCGCTCCGGTGCGGGTGCGATCGCCGCGACCGTCGGTCTGCTGTTCGTGCTGCCGATCATGACCAACTTCTTCTCCTTCGCCGGGGAGAGCTGGAAGTGGGTCACGGAGGCGGCCGCCTACCTGCCGGCCTCCGCCGCGCAGAGCATCATCCTGCCCAGCGATGGCGCGATCGTCGATGTGCCCACCGGCTACCTCACGCTCGGATGCTGGGCCGTGGGCACCCTGCTCGCCGCGTGGGCCGTGCTGCGCACACGCGACGCGTAAAGTCAGGCAGGTGAGCAGAACGCGAAGCCGCAGCGCCTCGGTCCGTGAGGACGAGGAGCTGCGGCTTCCGCGTCCCCCTGGCATCCTCCGTCGGTTCTGGGCGCGGCATCCGCGCGTCGCGGACGTGCTGATCGCGCTCGTGTGCCTCTTCCTGTCGCTCACGCCGGCGATGCGGATCAGCTCTGATCTTCCCGGCGGGGTCTCGGTGATCCTTGCCGTGCTGCTGCCCGCCGCCGTGGTCTGCGCGTGCGTGACGCTGTTCTGGAGACGGCGTACGCCGCTCATCCCCTTCGTGGCCTCCTTCGCCGTCGAGGCTGCCTTCCTCTTCATCGACATGCCCGTCGGCACTCCGCTGATCCTCGCGACCTGCTACGCCCTCGCCGTGTACCGCTCGACCGCGTTCGCGTGGAAGGGCTTCGCGATCGCACTGGCCGCGCTGACCGCGTTCGCGGCGCTTCTCACCCTCACGGGCATGATCGGTCTGCAGATCGCCGCGAACGCGGTCGTCAGCGCTCTCGTGCTCGGTCTGATCGGCACGCTGATCGGCGTCAACGTCGGCGGCCGCAAACGGTACATTGCCGCCGTGATCGACCGCTCTCGACAGCTGCTCGTCGAGCGTGATCAGCAGGCGCAGCTCGCCGCGGCCGCCGAGCGCGCGCGCATCGCCCGCGAGATGCATGACATCGTGTCGCACTCGCTCACCGTGATCGTCGCACTCTCCGAGGGCGCCGCCGCCACCTCCGACCCGGCTCAGGCGCGCGCCGCATCGACGGCCGCCGCCGAGACGGCGCGGAGCGCCCTCGCCGAGATGCGATCCATGCTCGGTGTGCTCCACGCCGACGACGATTCCCTGCCCCTCGCCCCGCTCGAGGCGCCTTCTCCGCACGAGACCGTCGCGACCGCGCAGCGGGCGGGTTTCCCGGTGTCGCTGTCCGTGACCGGGACGGCTGCTCTGCCCGCGGCCGCTGCGCACGCCGTCTCGCGGACCGTGCAGGAGGGCGTCACGAACGCCATGCGCCATGCGCCATCGCTGACATCTGTCGTCGTGCGTCTCGTCTATGCGACGGAGGGAGTGACCGTGGAGGTGACGAACGACGGCGCTGCACCGTCGACCGAGACCCCCGGGTTCGGACTGCGCGGACTCTCGGAGCGCGTCACGCATGTGAACGGGAGCATCACGTACGGCCCGTCCGACGGCGGACGATGGGCGCTGCGCGCCGAGATCCCGACCGATGAGAGGGTGGAGAGACCATGACGACCGAACCGATCCGAGTACTCCTCGTCGACGACCAGCAGCTCATCCGCCTCGGCTTCCGGATGGTCCTGGAGGCCGAGGACGACATCATCGTGGTCGGCGAGGCCTCCGACGGCCGGGAGGCCATCGCCCAGGCGGGGGCGCTGGGACCGGACCTGGTGCTGATGGACATCCGGATGCCCGGACTGGACGGCATCGCCGCGACCGAGGCGATCGTGCGCGCGCATCCGCAGACCCGTGTGCTCATTCTCACGACCTTCGACCTCGACGAGTACGCCTTCGGGGCGATCCGTTCCGGAGCGAGCGGCTTCCTGTTGAAGGATGTGCAGCGCCACGAGATGCTCTCCGCGCTGCGAGCAGTTCACCGGGGCGACGCCGCACTGTCCCCGCGGATCACACGCGTGCTGCTGGAGCACGTGACGTCGTCGCTGCCGTCATCGGAACCGGGTGCCCCCGCCGACCTCGCCGCCGAGCTCACCGACCGTGAACGCGACGTCTTCCTGGCGATCGGCCGCGGACTCACCAACGCCGAGATCGCGCAGAGCCTGTTCGTGAGCGAGTCGACGGTGAAGACGCATGTGGGCCGGGTACTGGCGAAGCTCGGCGCGCGGGACCGCATCCACGCCGTCATCCTCGCGCATCGCCATGGTCTCGTCGACGAGGGGCCGCTGCCCGCGGAGGCGTAGACAGCCACCCGAGTCCTCGACCCGCGGTCCTGCGTTCATCCCCTGCCGCCGCCGTCGACTAACCTGCATCAGCACGCTGCAACGACCGGAGGGGGCCGCAGTGACGAGGCAGGAACAGGAAAACCGCGATACGACCGCCGCGCAGTCGGCCGCCCATGAAGGCGGAGCGGACGGCGGCGACCAGCAGCTCCGGCGCGCGCTGAGCAACCGTCACATCCAACTGCTCGCGATCGGCGGTGCGATCGGCACCGGCCTGTTCATGGGGAGCGGCAAGACCATCTCGGTCGCCGGCCCCTCCGTCATCTTCGTGTACATGATCATCGGCTTCATGCTGTTCTTCGTCATGCGGGCGATGGGCGAGCTGCTGCTGTCAAACCTCAAGTACAAGTCGTTCAGCGACTTCGCGAGCGACCTGCTCGGCCCCTGGGCGGGCTTCTTCACCGGGTGGACGTACTGGTTCTGCTGGGTGGTCACCGGCGTCGCCGACGTGATCGCTATCGCGGGCTACACGAACACGCTGATCCCGGGTATTCCGCTGTGGATCCCCGGGCTGGCGGTCATCCTGATCCTGCTCGCCCTGAATCTGCCCAGCGTCGCCGCGTTCGGCGAGATGGAGTTCTGGTTCGCGCTGATCAAGATCGTGGCGATCGTCGCGCTCATCATCACGGGTCTCGTGATGATCTTCACGAGATTCCAGCACGATGCCGGAACGGCCAGCTTCGCGAACCTGTGGAACCACGGCGGGATGTTCCCGCACGGCTTCATGGGGTTCGTCGCCGGATTCCAGATCGCGGTCTTCGCATTCGTCGGCATCGAGCTCGTCGGCACCGCGGCCGCCGAGACGAAGGATCCGACGCGCAATCTCCCCAAGGCGATCAATGCGATCCCGATCCGCATCCTGCTGTTCTACGTGGGCGCGCTGGTCGTGCTGATGGCGGTCACCCCGTGGACGGAATACGTCGCCGGAGAGAGCCCGTTCATCGCGATGTTCGCGCTGGCCGGCCTGGGCATCGCCGCCACGGTCGTGAACCTGGTGGTGCTCACCTCCGCCATGTCGAGCGCGAACTCCGGCATCTACTCGACCTCGCGCATGGTCTTCGGACTCGCGCAGGACGGCGACGCCCCACAGCTGTTCGGCCGGCTGTCGCGGCGCCGCGTGCCGCAGAACGCCCTGTTCCTCTCCTGCATCCTGCTGCTCTCGGGGGTCGTGCTCCTCTATGCGGGCAAGGACATCGGAACCGCCTTCGACATGGTCACCACCGTCTCGGCCGTGTGCTTCATGTTCGTGTGGACGATCTTCCTGCTCAGCTACATCGTGTACCGCCGGAAGCGTCGAGAGGAGGCAGCGCGCTCGACCTTCCGGATGCCGGGTGGCGTCGTGATGGTCTCCGTGGTGCTCGCGTTCTTCGTGTTCATCCTGTGGGCGCTGACCACACAGCCCGACACGCTCACCGCGCTGCTGGTGACGCCGATCTGGTTCGCCGTGTTGTGTGCGGCCTGGCTGTTCGTCCGGCGCTCGACCACCCACCTCGCCCGGCATGCGGCACACATCGCGTATCTGCGCGGCGACTCCGCGGCAGCGGACGGAACGGAAACGGCATGAGCTACCAAAGACCCGATACCGCGCAGCGCACGAGCGGACTGTCCCTCGTGTCCCTCCTCCTGGCGGTGCTGATCCCCGTGCTGGGGGTGATACTCGGCATCGTGGCACGCGTGCAGGCGAGACGCGCCGGAGCGCCGACCGTGATCGCCACCGTCGCCGTGGTCGTCGGCGCTGTTCTCAGCGCGATCTGGACGATCGGCATCGCGTTGGTGGTGTGGGGCGGCCTGACGCTGTTCACGCAGGAGGCTCCGTCGAGCGAGGCGTCCGAGATCCCCATTCCGGACTCGGCGAAGTCCGTGGTGCTGGAGCTGACGGCGGAACGCGATCTGGATGCCGAGACGCTGGCCGCCGCGCGCGCCGTCGTCGATCAGCACGCGACGCAGGCGGGCATGGCGGTGCTGGCGGTCAACGCATCCGACGGGGACTCCCTGGTCGTGTCGTTCGATGAGGACACGGCGGATGAGCTCATCGCCCAGTTCGGGCAGTCGCTCGCCTCACCCCCGGCGAACGGGTTCTCGCAGGTCCTCGCGGTGGTGCCCGGAGACGGCGGACAGGTCGACGGCATCGATGAGATGTCGCCGTCGTGCGCAGATCTGCCCTTCGGCAGCACGCGGTGGAACGAGCTCACGGTGGTGTGCGATGACACCGATGAGACGCAGTACCTCTTCGCGGACGGACCGCGTGTACCGGGCTCCGACATCGCCGAGGTCATCGTCTCCGGCGACATCCTGACAGTCGCGCTCTCCCCCGATGCGGCGGCAGAGTTCGAGGAGTGGACCGGACAGCTCGCCGCACAGGCGGATGGAGGCCGGATCGCCATCGTGGACACGAACGGGGTGTTGAGCGCACCGGTCGTGCAGGCCCCGATCGCCGGGGGCGAGTTCCAGATCTCCGGTGGCGGGCCGGACTTCGACGTGCAGGAGACCGCAGACCGCCTCCGGGTACTCGGCGCCGGTGTCACGTTCAGCGTGGCGGGCGCGAAGGCCGGCTGAGCGAGGAGTGGGCCCGGCGCGATGCCGGGCCCACTCGGTTCCTCGTCTCAGGCCTGAGCGGGAGTCCACTCCGAGACGCGGTTCAGCACCTGCACCTCATCGGCCGTCAGCTCGAGCCGGGCGCCGGCGAGCAGATCCGGCACCTGTTCCACCGTGCGTGCGCTCGCGATCGGTGCGGCGACCGTGGGCTGCGCACGGAGCCAGGCCAGCGACGTCGCCGCGATCGACGCACCATGGGCCTCGCCGATCTCCTCCAGTGCATCGATGATGCGGAGTCCGGCATCGGTCGCGTACGTGGCGGCGCCCTGCGCGCGCGGCGACGACTGCCCGGCGGCATCCGTGGAGCGGTACTTGCCCGTCAGGAACCCGCTCGCGAGCGAGTAGTAGGGAACAAGCCCGAGACCGAACTCCTCCGCCACCGGGATGATCGTCTCCTCGACCTCGTTACGGTGCACGAGGTTGTAGTGCGGCTGCACCGCGACCGGCACCGCGACCCCGGTCCGCTGCGCGATCTCGATCCACTCGCGGATGCGCGCGGCCGAGTAGTTCGAGACGGCGACGTGGCGCACCAGACCATCGGTCACGAGCTGCCCGAATGCCGCGACGGTCTCCTCGAGCGCAACCGTCTCGTCGTCGAAGTGCGCGTAGTACAGGTCGATCGCGTCGACGCCCAGACGTGCGAGCGACGCCTCTGCGGCCTTGCGCACGTTCGCACCTGCGAGTCCGCGGAACTCGGGGTGCTGGCTCACCTTGGTCGCGACGACGACGTTCTCGGGCTTCCGGGATGCCAGCCACTCCCCGATGATCGTCTCGCTCTCGCCACCGGAGTTGCCCGGCACCCACGCACTGTAGGAGTCGGCGGTGTCGATGAAATCGCCCCCGCCTGCCACGAAGGCATCGAGGACGGCGAAGGAGGTGTCACGGTCGGCCGTCCAACCGAACACGTTGCCGCCGAGCGAGAGCGGGAAGACGTCAAGATCACTGGTTCCGATACGAGTCATGATCGTCACAACGGGGTGCGGCCAGGCCGCATTCCCCGATGACGGCATGTTGCAGAGGACCCCTAGAGCTTCCACAGCGAGAGCATCTGCCAGCCCTCCGGCACCTGCGCCTCGAGGGCGGCCATGTCATCGGCCTGGATCTCGGTGACGCCGTCGCGGCGAGCGAACTTGCCCTCGACGACGCGGATGCCGCCGGGCTTCATCTCGACGTGGGCGGAGACCATGTCCCATCCCTCGGGAACCTGGCTCAGGAGCTCCGCCCGCAACTCCGGGATCTCGATTCCCTCGACGGTTGCCGTACGAGATTCAACAGGACGGATCAGAGCGGCGAGCATGACTCCAGCCTACGAGTGATCCTGGCCGGGCGGCACCGGCACAGAGCGAGCATGATGATGTGAGAGCCGACTACGGGACTCGAACCCGTAACCCCCGTATTACAAGTACGGTGCGCTACCAATTGCGCCAAGTCGGCGGGTGCCACCAGCTTAGCGATGGTGGCGGGCCAGCTCGAATCCCTACTTCGCGGGAGTCTCGGTCGGCGTGGCCGTGGGTGCAGGGGTCGGGGTGGCCGTTTCGTAGTACGCGTCGCTGGCGACGGTCAGCACGAACTGCGAGAACTCGGACGGGTCGTCGAGCGCTCCGACGTAGGCCTCACCGTTGGCGACGATCATCGGCGCCGACGTGAGCACGAGGTCGTCGGAACCGGCGAGCGGCCCATCCAACGCACGGGTCGTCGCTTCCTTCGCCCAGCTCACGAAGTCCGCGTCCTCGATGCAGGAGCGCACGGCCTTGGGGTTGTCCACTCCGACCGCTCCCGCCACATCGGCCAACTCGACATCGGAGAGGCCGTCGCTGCCGACCTTGGGCTGGTCGTCGAGAAGATCGTGGTTGAACGCGTAGAACTGCTCAGGAGAGTGGGTGGCCACGCACGCGGCGGCAGCAGCCGCGCGGAGGGAGTACTTGGTGCCGTTGGAGCTGGCGGTGAGCAGCGCGACCGGGTGGTAGCTGACTGTGACGGCCCCCTCAGTGATCCAGTTCGCGAGCTGACGCGCGTTCGCGCGCTCGAACTCACCGGCATCCGGGGAAAGGTAGTCGACATAGATGTGGATGTCGACGCGCTCGGAGGCGGTGGGCTCCGGCGTCGGAGTCTCTTCGGCGCCGGCATCCGAGGCGTCCGGAGTCGGGGTCGCGAGCGCGTCGCCGTTGGACGCACTGGGAACGAGGTTGGTGACGATCACTCCGTCGCCGTCCATGCCGGTGGGCGAGAGCTGCGGCTTGGACACCTGGGCCGAGACCGCAAGGGTCACGGCCGTGCCGATAGCACCCACGGCGACGACAGCGATCGCGCCGATGATGATCCGTCGCATGAGACGCGCCCTGGACTGCTGGGCGTGGACCTGCTGTGCCTTCTCCCGCACAGCCTCGCGGGAATTGCGAGGCGTGGGGACGTTCGGCGTTTCGTCGCTCGACATCGTTCCTCTTGAGTCTCAGGGGGGCAGGGTGGCCCCGATCGTCGCTGCGACGACGATCGCCGCGTCAAGCGGCCGTGTTCGATGTTAACCAGTGAGGCTGAGAAATACCCAGGTGCCGCTGTCCATGTCATACTGATCACGACCCAGAGTCGGGTCACGGCGGGTCACTCCGCCGCTTCCATCACAACGGATCGTCCGGCACGTACCTGCCGGTGAAGGAGAACCACCATGGCATCTGTCACTTTCGATGACGCCACCCGCCTGTACCCCGGCGGAACCCGTCCGGCCGTCGACAAGCTGAACCTCGAGGTCGGAGATGGCGAGTTCCTCGTCCTCGTCGGTCCGTCCGGTTGCGGTAAGTCCACGTCGCTGCGCATGCTCGCCGGTCTCGAAGAGGTCAACGCCGGCCGCATCCTCATCGGCGACCGCGACGTCACCGATGTCCCCCCGAAGGATCGCGACATCGCGATGGTCTTCCAGAACTACGCGCTGTACCCGCACATGACCGTCGCCGAGAACATGGGCTTCGCGCTCAAGATCGCCGGCGTCGGCAAGGAGGAGCGCGCCGCTCGTGTCCTCGAGGCCGCCAAGCTCCTCGACCTCGAGCCCTACCTGACCCGCAAGCCGAAGGCCCTCTCGGGTGGTCAGCGTCAGCGTGTCGCCATGGGCCGCGCGATCGTGCGTCAGCCGCAGGTCTTCCTCATGGATGAGCCGCTGTCGAACCTCGACGCCAAGCTCCGCGTCCAGACCCGCACGCAGATCGCGTCGCTGCAGCGTCGTCTCGGCGTCACCACGGTCTACGTGACCCACGACCAGACCGAGGCTCTGACCATGGGCGACCGCATCGCGGTCCTCAAGGACGGCCTGCTCCAGCAGGTCGGCTCGCCGCGCGACCTGTACGAGAAGCCGAACAACGTGTTCGTGGCCGGCTTCATCGGCTCGCCCGCCATGAACCTGTTCCCCGCCGACCTCGCCGACGGCGGCATCCGGTTCGGCTCTGAGATCGTTCCGCTCGACCGCGACACGGTCGGTCGCGCGAACGGCAGCCAGGTCACGGTCGGCGTGCGCCCCGAGGACATCACGGTCGGTCCGGCCGACGGCAAGGGCCTCGCGGTCACCGTCGACCTCGTCGAAGAGCTCGGCGCCGACGGTTACCTCTACGGTCACACCGAGATCAACGGCAAGCGCAGCGACATCGTCGCCCGCGTCGACGGTCGCAACCACCCGAACGCCGGCGAGACGGTCACCCTGGCCGCGAACCCGGGCCACGTGCACGCGTTCGACATCGAGTCCGGCGCACGTCTGAACGACAAGCCGGTCGTCTCCGCCTGATCGGTTCCACAGACGCGGCGCAGGCTGACTTCGGTCGCCTGCGCCGCGTCTCTTTTCGCCCACTCATCTCTCCGGGAGCGCCATGCAGGATTCGCTGCGGATCACCGCCAGCACGATCGATCCAGGACTGCTCTCCCTCCCCTGGTCCACGACGCTCGCAAAGTGGCCGTCCGAACACATCGTGTCCCTCCCCAAAGGCCTCTCGCGTCACCTGGTGCGGTTCGCCGATCTCTCCGGCCGCGTGATCGCCGTGAAGGAGACCACGGCAGAGATGGCGCAGCGGGAGTACGACATGCTCGGCAACCTGGCCCGCCTCGATGTGCCCTGCGTCGATCGCGTCGCGGTGATCGCCGGACGCACGGATGCCGACGGCGAAGCGCTCCCCGCCGCCCTGGTCACGGCGCACCTGCGCTTCTCGATGCCGTACCGTGCGCTGTTCACCCGCGTGCTGCGCCCCGACACCGCCAACCGGCTCGTCGACGCCCTCGCCCTGCTGCTCGTGCGGTTGCATAACGTGGGCTTCTACTGGGGCGACGTCTCGCTGTCGAACACCCTGTTCCGTCGTGACGCGGGCGCCTTCGCCGCCTACCTGGTCGATGCCGAGACCGGCGAGCTGCATGAGGAGGGGCTGACCGACGGGCAGCGCGCCTACGATCTCGACCTCGCCCGCACGAACATCGCCGGGGAGATCATGGACCTCGCCGCCGGCGGACGGCTGGAGCACGGCGTCGATGCGATCGCGATCGCCGACGGCATCGTCTCGTCGTACCGCTCGCTGTGGGCCGAGCTCACCGCCCAGGAGTCGTTCTCGTCCGCCGAGACCTGGCGGATCACCGAGCGCGTCGAACGTCTGAACGCCCTCGGCTTCGACATCGACGAGATGTCCATGTCGACCACGGCCGACGGTACCGTCGTCGAGATCCAGCCCAAGGTCGTGGATGCCGGCCATCACCAGCGCCGCCTCATCCGCCTGACGGGACTGGATGTCGAGGAGAACCAGGCCCGGCGTCTGCTGAACGACCTCGACGAGTTCCGCGCGCGCTCGACCAAGCAGTGGGCCGACGAGGAGATGTACGCGCACGAGTGGCTCACGCGCGTGTTCGAGCCGGTGGTCCGCGCCATCCCCTACGAGCTGCGGGCCAAGCTGGAGCCGGCGGAGGTCTTCCACCAGGTACTGGAGCACCGGTGGTACCTGTCACAGGCGCATGGGCGCTCGGTGCCGCTCGCCGAGGTGCTCACGAGCTACATCAACGAGGTGCTGCGCCATCGCCGCGACGAGGCCACCATCATGGGACCGCCGACCGAGACCATGAGCCTGCCCGTGATCACCGGTGCGACACCGGTCGCGGATGACGACGACGAGGTCGACTGGCGCGACCTCGTCTGAGCGCGGCATGCCGCGGGTTGCGCGCTGAGCGCCGAGTGCACGGGTTTCCACCGAGTGCACGGCGTCCGTGTGTCGGCACCCCGTGCACTCGGCACGATCCCGTGCAGTGGGCATCCGACGGAACGCGCGCCCACCGCAGCGAGGCTCAGTAGCCGACCGTGAAGCGCTCGCGGTGGTGGTTGCCCTGCTCGATCTCGTCGACCACCGCGACAGCGAAGTCGGCGCCGGAGATGTACGACTTGCCCTCGTCGTCACGCACGAGCACGTCGCCGCCGTCGCGGTAGTGGCCGGTGCGCTCGCCCTCGGCCCACGGACCGAACACCTCTGCCGGGTGCACGAAGAACCAGTCGAGACCGGCATCCGTGCCCTCGAGCAGAGCGAGCGAGTCGATGCCGACCTGCGCCTCGTGCTTGTACTCCTCGGGAAAGTCCAGGTCGAACAGGCGAGGGCCACCTGGGGCGACGAGGCTGCCGCCGGCACCGCCGATCACACCGAGGCGCGTCTCGGTGCCGGTGAGCCGGGCGGCGAGGTCGCCCAGCGCCTCGAGCACCCTGTTCTCCATGTCGCCACGGGGCGACAGCGCGGAGACGACAGCGTCCGCGCCATCGAAGGCCTGCGCGAGCGAGTCGAGATCCAGCGCCGAGCCCTGCAGGTAGACGGCTCCGGCGACCGGATCCTTCGGCTCGGACCGGGAGAGGGCGATCACCCCATGACCCCGTGACACCGCCTCCGAGACGATGTGACGACCGGCGTAGCCGGTTCCTCCGAGGACGACGATGCGAGCCATGCGGTTACTCCTCTGTTCAGACGTGCGGCGGTTCAGATCACAGCGATTCGGACGTGCGGTGGTGCTACTTCGCGGCGCGGAGCGTCGCCACCTGGTACAGCGCGACGGAGGTCGCGATGCCCGCGTTCAGCGACTCGGTGGCCGCGGAGATCGGGATCGAGACGATCTGGTCGCAGGTTTCGGCGACCAGACGCGACAACCCCTTGCCCTCAGAGCCGACCACGATCACGACGGGGCGGTCGGCCAGCTGGAGGGCGGGAAGGGCGATGTCGCCGTCACCATCGAGCCCGAGCACGAACACGCCCTGCTTCTTGAACTCCTTGAGCTGCGTGGTGAGGTTGGTCGCGAGAGCGACGGGCGTCCGCGCGACCGCTCCGGCGCTGGTCTTCCAGGCGGCGGAGTTCACCCCGGCCGAACGACGCTGCGGCAGGATGATGCCGTGGCCACCGAAGGCCGCGGTGGAGCGGATGATGGCTCCGAGGTTGCGGGGGTCGGTGATGCCGTCGAGCGCGACGAACAGCGGCACCTGGCCGCGGTCGATGACCTGTTCGAGCAGGTCCTGCGGGTGCGCGTACTCGTACGGCGGCACCTTGATCGCGACGCCCTGGTGCACGCCGTCGAAGCCGGCCATGCGGTCGAGCTCCGGACGCGTGACCTCCATCACCGGGATGCCCCGGTGCGTGGCGATCGACAGCATCTCCTTCACGCGGTCATCCATCTCGACGCGCTGCGCGATGTAGAACGCCGTCGCCGGGATCTTCGCGCGCAGGGCTTCGAGCACCGAGTTGCGACCCGTGACGTTCTCGGTGTCATCCCCGGCCTTCGCCTTCGGCGCACGGTTGCCGCCGCCACCGGAGCCCGGCCTGCTGCCACCGGGACGGCCTTTGCCGCCCGTCGCGGCGGCGTAGCGCTCGGCTGCAGCCTTGCGCTTGCCGGCGGGGTGCCAGGCGCGGTCCTCCGCCTTCGGGGTGGGGCCGCGGCCTTCGAGCGCCTTGCGTCCGAGTCCGCCGGTGCCCTTGGTAGGGCCCTTCTTCTTGCCGTTGCTTGCGCCGGGGCGCCCTGGCTTAACCATCAATACTCCAATGAGTTCCGTCTGCGGTGTCTTCGAGGACGATGCCGGCCGCCGCGATGGCATCGCGGATCCGATCGGCGGTCGTCCAGTCCTTGTCGGCTCGCGCCTGCGCGCGCTGGCCGATCATCGTCTGGACGAGTGCGTCCAGGGTCCTGTGTTCGGCGAGATCTCCGCCGCTGCTCATGAGCGCGTCGAGACCGAGCACACGCACCATCGCGTCCACCTCGACGAATGCGACCCATGCCTGATCTTGATCGCCCGCGTCGATCGCCGAGTTGCCGCGGCGCACAGTTTCGTGCAGGACCGCGAGAGCCTGCGGCACGCCGAGATCATCATCCATCGCGGTGGCGAAGGCCTCGGGGACCACGCCGATCCCCTGCTCCTCCGGCGCGCCGGGAAGAGTTCGGCGTACCCGCGCGACGAACGTGCCGATGCGGCCGAGCGCGGCATCCGCCTCGTCCCACGACGACGCGGTCAGGTCGAGGCTGGACCGGTAGTGCGCCGCGGCGAGGGCATAGCGCACCACGAGGGGATCGCGCTCCGAGAGCACGTCGGCGGCGAGGGTGAAGTTCCCGAGCGACTTCGACATCTTCTGGCCGTTCACTGTGACGAGGCCGTTGTGCACCCAGTACTGGGCGAATCCGTCGCCGGCCGCGGTCGACTGCGCGAGTTCGTTCTCGTGGTGCGGGAAGCGCAGATCGAGCCCTCCCCCGTGGATGTCGAACGCGCTGCCGAGGTAGCGCTTCGCCATCGCCGAGCACTCGATGTGCCAGCCGGGGCGACCGGCGCCCCACGGAGACGACCAGCTGGCGTCGGCGGGCTCGTCGGCCTTCGCGCCCTTCCAGAGGGCGAAGTCCTGCGGGTTCCGCTTGCCGCGGGGGTCCGCATCCTCTGCGGCCTCCATGGCGTCGACCGACTGGTGGGTGAGCGCACCATACTCGCTCCACGAGCGCACGTCGAAGTACACGTCTCCCGATCCATCCGCTGCAGGATACGCGTGGCCGCGCTCGATGAGCGTGCCGATCAGCTCCTGCATCTGCGGGATCGACGCCGTCGCACGGGGTTCATAGGTCGGGGGGAGGATGCCGATGCCGGCATACGCCGCGGTGAACTCCTGCTCGATCCGGTAGGCCAGCGCCCACCACGGTTCGGTCGCGGTGGCGTTCGCGAGCACCTTGTCGTCGATGTCGGTCACGTTGCGCACGAAGGTGACGCGGCCGTAGCGGTACTCCAGCCACCGGCGCAGCAGATCGAAGCTCAACGCCGCCCTGACGTGTCCGATGTGCGGCCCCGACTGCACCGTCGGACCGCAGACGTACATGGTGACGTTCTCGGGGTCGAGTGGCACGAAGTCGCGCAGTTGCTGCGCGCGGGTGTCGTGGAGGCGGAGTGTCACCGCTCAAGCTTACTGGGGGACGGCTGAGCAGCAGCCGTCAGGCGACGAATCCCGGAGCATGTGACGAATCACGGACCGATCGGGGGAAAAGCTCCGCGATCCGTCACATGTTCCGTGAACCGTCCGGCACCACCAACGCGACCGCGGTGACCGAGATCCCCTCGCCGCGACCGGGGAAGCCGAGTCCGTCCGTCGTCGTGGCCGTGATCGAGACGGGGGCTCCCCCGAGCGCCGCGGACAGCGCCTCTTCCGCCTCGGCCCGCCGTGCGCTGAACCGTGGACGGTTGCCCTGGAACTGCGCCGACACGTTGCCGATCGCGAAGCCCGCCTCCGAGAGCAGCTGCCGGGTTCGCGCGAGGAACACCGCGGCGTGAGCCCCCGCGTACTCCGGATGCGCGGTGCCGAAGTGCTGTCCGATGTCGCCGAGTCCGGCGGCGCCGAGCAGGGCATCCACGATCGCGTGCGCAACGGCATCACCGTCGGAATGGCCGGAGAGCGCCGGCTCCCCCGGCCATTCGAGTCCGGCCAACCAGAGATCCCCCTCGCCACCGAACGCGTGCACGTCGGTGCCGATACCGATCAGGGGCAGGCCGCCTCGCGTGTGAGGAGCTGGAGCGGAATGCACCTCAGCCGCCTCCGCCAGCAGGTGGCGGGCGCGCTCGAGGTCGGAGGGGGTCGTGATCTTGAACGCGCGAGCCGAACCGTCGATGTGGCGCACGAGGTGACCGGCGGCGGCGAACAGAGCCGCATCATCGGTGTACTCGACGCGGGATGACAGCGCCGCCGCATACGCCGACTCGAGGAGAGCGCGCGGGAACCCCTGCGGGGTCTGGGCCGCCGCGAGCTCCGACCGGTCCACGGCACCGATCACGGCGTCGCCATCGACGCGCTTCAGAGTGTCCACCACCGGCAGTGCAGGGATCACGCCCACCTCAGAGGTGACGGCGGCAACGACCGCGTCGATCTGCGCCGGCGGTGTGAGCGCGCGGGCGGCATCGTGCACCAGGACCGTGGCGATGTCGCCCCACAGCGCCGCGAGCCCCGCCGAGACGGACTGCTGGCGGGTCGATCCGCCGGTCACGACCCGCACGAGGTCCACGCGGTCACCGGCCGCCTCGCGCGCCTCGGTCTCGACATCACCCTCGAAGCCGGCAGGGGCCACGACGATCACCTGGGCGGGAGCCGCAGCGAAGACACCGTCGAGGGCATGGCGCAGGATCGAGCGGCTGTCGATGCCGACGAGGGCCTTGGGCGCTCCGGCATCCAGGCGAGTGCCGGAGCCGGCGGCGACGACGATGATCGCGGTGTCCGGAACGGGGAGCATGGTCACCCCCTCACGCTACCGTCTCACGGGGACGACGCACCGTCTCGCGGGAACGACGAAGGGGCGGATGCGAGCTGCATCCGCCCCTTCGTCACGGCCCGTCATTCATCGCGACAGGGCCGCTCACAGATTCAGGAAGCCAGTACCTCGTCGAGCAGAGCGCCCGCCTTGTCCTCATCGGTCTTCTCAGCGAGCGCGAGCTCGGAGATCAAGATCTGACGAGCCTTCGCCAGCATCCGCTTCTCACCAGCGGAGAGACCGCGGTCCTGGTCACGGCGCCACAGGTCGCGGACGACCTCGCTGACCTTGATGACATCGCCGGAGGCGAGCTTCTCGAGGTTCGCCTTGTAACGACGGGACCAGTTGGTGGGCTCCTCGGTGAACGGCGCACGCAGCACCTCGAACACATGGTCGAGGCCCTCCTTGCCGATCACGTCGCGCACGCCGACCAGGTCGACATTCTCCGCGGGCACCTCGATGATCAGATCACCCTGGGTGACGTTGAGCTTCAGGTACTTCTTCGCCTCACCCTTGATGATGCGCTCCTTGACCTCGATGATGGTCGCAGCGCCATGGTGGGGATAGACGACTGTTTCGCCAACCTCAAAAAGCATAAAAACGTGTCCTTTCGGCAACCTCAAGGATACCACAGGCAAGATGCGCTAAGGTTCGCGCCCCCACGTCTCCGATACGCCTGGCGCATACCCGTAGAATGGATGCGGACACCCCGTCGGACCTCAGGAGGACCCGTGAAATCGCGCCTTGTTGCGTCTGCCGCCATCAGCGCCCTCGTTCTTCTCGGCGCGACCGGCTGCACGTTCATCACGCCGCAGTCGACGAAGATCGAATACTCCGGCTCTGACGGCGTGAACATCTCCGACGAAGACGGTCCCCTCGCAGTGCGCAACGCATTCATCGTCGCGAACGAAGACGGCTCCGTCGGCAACTTCATCGCCGCGGTCGTCAACCCCACAGAAGAACGGGCGACACTGACGATCAGCGTCGCGGGCAACGACTTCACCGAGACGGTCCCCGCCGGTGACCGCGTGAGCTTCGGCGCAGACGCCGAACCGCTGCGCATCGTCGGCCTGAACGCGAAGCCCGGCTCCACGATCGAGATGCACTTCCAGTCGGGCGACTCCATCGGGGTCAAGACGCAGGTGCCCGTGCTCGACGGCTCGCTGCCGTACTACGCCGATCTCGTTCCTTCCGACGACTGATCCGCACCACGACCACCGATGGCTGAGGCCGGGCATCCCCTGGGGGTGCCCGGCCTCAGCCATCGGCGCGTCAGCGCTCAGCCCTCGAACCGATAGCCGAGTCCGCGCACGGTCACGAGCATGACCGGCTCGCCGGGGTTCTCCTCGATCCGCGAGCGGATGCGTTTGATGTGCACGTCGAGCGTCTTCGTGTCGCCGAAGTAGTCGCTCCCCCACACCCGGTCGATCAGCTGGCCCCGCGTGAGCACACGGCCCGAGTTGCGCATCAGCACCTCGAGGAGCTCGAACTCCTTCAGCGGCATGTTGATGACCGATCCTGCGACGGACACCGTGTGGCGATCGATGTCGAGCGACACCCGTCCACCGTCCAGCACCCGCTCGTCGAGCTCGCTGTCGGCCTGCACGACCCGCCGCAGCACCGCTCGCATCCGGGCCAGCAGCTCGCGCGAGGAGTAGGGCTTGGTGATGTAGTCGTCGGCGCCGAGCTCGAGCCCCACGACGATGTCGACCTCGGAGTCCTTGGCCGTGAGCATGATGATCGGCACGGCGGAGGTCGAGCGGATCTGCCGGCACACCTCGGTACCGGGCATCCCCGGCAGCATCAGGTCGAGCAGCACGATGTCGGCTCCGCGCTCACGGAACGCCGAGAGCGCCCCCGGCCCGTCCTCGGCGATCTCCACCTCGTATCCCTCACGGCGCAGCAGGTACGCCAGCGGGTCGGCGAGGTCGGGCTCGTCTTCGACGAGAAGGATGCGGGTCATGCTTTCTCTCCGTTTCGCACGCGTGCACCCGCGGACTTGTCCGCCTTGCGCGCGCGTTTCTTCTTGCGCTTCTTGCCCGTGTCTTCGATCACGGGGGCGTCGATCTGCGGGAGGCGGACCGTGAACGTGGAGCCGCGTCCGGGCCGCGACCACAGCCGCACCTCGCCGCCGTGACGTTGGGTGGCGTGCTTGACGATCGAGAGGCCGAGTCCCGTGCCGCCGGTGCGGCGGGAGCGTGCCTCATCTGCCCGGTAGAACCGTTCGAAGATGCGCTCGCGGTCGGCCTCGGAGATCCCGATGCCCTGATCGGAGACCGCGATCTCGACCACGCCGCCATCCGCCTTCACTCCGACTCCGACGCGGGACCCCCGCGGGGAGTACACGATCGCATTGGCCACGAGGTTGCCGATCGCTTCGATCAGGATCTGCGCGTCGCCGCGCACCCAGGCACCGCGGTCGCCTCCACGCGTGAGATCGACGCCGGCGGAATCGGCCTGCACGACGTGGGCTTCGATGGATGCCGCGATCACTTCGTCGATGGACACGGGGTCGACGTCGGTGAGGCCGTCATCGGCCTGGAGGCGCGACAGGCTCATGATGCGTCCGGTGAGCTGGCCGAGACGCCCCGCCTCTGCGGAGATGCGGGCGGCGAAGATCCGCACCTGGGCGGGGTCGTCCGCGGCGGATTCGATGGCCTCGGCGAGCAGGCTCACCGCTCCGACCGGCGTCTTGAGCTCGTGGCTCGTGTTCGCCACGAAGTCGCGGCGCATCTGATCGAGGCGCTCCTGCTCGGTGATGTCGCGGATGATGACGAGCGCCATCCGTGCACCGATCACACTCGCCCGCGCCGAGACGAGGCGAGGGTCGAGGCTGAGCCCGCCGCGCGTGATGCGCAGCGTCTCCGTCTTCGTACCGCCCACGGCCCTGACGCTGCGCACGAGCTGCCGCAGCTCGGGATTATCGAGCGTCGCCCCGACCTCGATGCCGAAACGCGCAGCCGCGTGCGATCCGGCCAGGACCAGCCCGGAGGAGTCGACGACGCAGGCGGCATCGTCCATGCTGTCGAGCACGTCGGTCATCCCGTCCGGCACGGTGGTCGACGTCTCCAGTTCGACCTTCGCCCTTGCCCGGTACGCCCACACGATCAGGAGCGAGAACCCTACTCCGATCAGCACGCCCACGGCGAGTGCGATCAGCGCGATCTGCGGCAGGGTCATGACACCAGCGTAGAGTGCGTTCACCTGCACTCCGGCGGGTTTCCCCGCCCCTGCGGCAAGGAGAGAAGTACTATTCACGTGCTGGGCACCGTTCGTTAACCTTCGGGGCACACAATCGCATCGGGCCTGTGCGGGAGTGCAGAGCTGCTCTCGTGCGGACGACCCGCCGTCTCGCGCTGACACACAGTCGAGATTCGAATGAAAGGTTGCGCCCCAACATGCGCGAAGTCTTCCACCAGTCCCTCGAGGACCTGCAGAACCGCCTCGTGGAGATCGCCGACCTCGTCACGGTCTCGATCGACAAGGCCACCCGCGCCTTCGCCACGAGCGACGTCGCGCTGGCCGAAGAGGTGATCGCCGACGACGCGAAGATCGATGAGCTGGCTGTCGCGCTCGACGAGCAGGCGATCGAGATCCTCGCGCGACAGCAGCCGGTTGCGCGCGACCTGCGCATCGTCGTCAGCGCGCTGCGGGTGAGCGCTTCCCTCGAGCGCATGGGCGACATGTCCGAGCACATCGCGCAGCTCGCACGTCTCCGCTTCCCCGAGCGCGCCATCCCGAAGGGGCTCAAGAGCACGTTCAAGCGCATGGGCGAGCTGGACGTCGAGATCGCCCGGACCCTCAGCGAGCTGCTGCGCACGCAGGATCTGCGCCTGGCGGATGCCATCCGCAACTCCGATGACGATGTCGACGAGCTCCACGTGAACGTCTTCGACAAGGTGCTCAGCGACAACTGGAAGGGCGAAGCGACCGCGACCGTCGACGCGACCCTGGCCAGCCGCTACCACGAGCGTTTCGCCGACCACGCGGTCGCCGTCGCCAAGAAGGTCGTGTACCTCGCGACAGGCGACTGGCAGGTCGACGAGGAGGACATCGCCCTCGCCGTCGAGCAGCAGCAGGAGCTCGGGCACGCCTGACCCCTCCACTGCCGCTCCCTCTGCGTGACGAAGCCCCTCCTGATCCACACGGATCGGGAGGGGCTTCGTCTGTGAGCGAGGCTTCGACTGAGCCGACGCCGCCTACTTCTTGCCCTGCGCGGCGACCGCGGCGGCACCGGCGGCGGCGGCCTCGGGGTCGAGGTAGCGGCCGGGGCCGGTGGGCACGTTGTTCTCGTCCAGCTCGTAGACGAGCGGGATGCCGGTGGGGATGTTGAGCTCGGCGATGTCATCGTCGCTGATGCCCTCGAGGTGCTTCACGAGGCCGCGCAGCGAGTTGCCGTGTGCGGTGACGAGCACGGTCTTGCCGGCTTCGAGGTCGGGCACGATCGCGCTGTCCCAGTAGGGCAGGAGACGGTCGATGACCAGCTTGAGCGACTCGGTGCGGGGCACCTCGCCGTCGATGTCGGCGTACCGGACGTCGTGGACCTGGCTGAACTCGCTGTCGTCGTCGAGCACGGGCGGCGGCACGTCGAACGAGCGGCGCCACAGCTGGAACTGCTCCGGGCCGAACTCCTCGAGCGTCTGCGCCTTGTCCTTGCCCTGCAGGGCGCCGTAGTGGCGCTCGTTCAGACGCCAGGAGCGCGTCACGGGGATCCACAGGCGGTCGGCCGCGTCGAGCGCGATGTTGGCGGTCTGGATGGCGCGGCTGAGCAGCGAGGTGTGCAGCACGTCGGGCAGGATGCCGGCCTCGGCCAGCAGCTCGCCGCCACGGCGGGCCTCGTTCCTGCCCTGCTCGTTGAGGCGGACATCCACCCAACCGGTGAAGAGGTTCAGTTCGTTCCACTCGCTCCGGCCGTGGCGGAGCAGGATGAGGGTGCGCGTCGCAGTCATGCCGCCAGTTTATCCGTGGCGGTCCCGCGCTCGCTCGCGTGCTGGAAGGATTGACGCATGGCGTCATCTCCCCTGGGTCGTCCGACGCGCGGCACGACCGGGACCAACCGGCTGCGGCGCAATGATCGGTGGATCGCCGCGAGCGAGGCGTTCCGGCGCGCCACCGACCCGCTGGTGATCGACCTCGGCTACGGCGCGAGCGGTGTCACGGCGTTCGAGCTCGCGACCAGGCTGCGCGCCGTCCGGCCGGACGCCGAGGTGCGCGGCCTCGAGATCGACCCTGTCCGCGTCGCCACGGCCACCGCGCAGCTGGAGGAGGTGCGCGCCGGCCGCACTCCGTTCGCTTCCGACCTGCCCGTCTCGTTCGCACGCGGCGGGTTCGAGGTGCCGCTGCCGGCCGGTCGCCGCGCCGCCGTCATCCGCGCCATGAACGTGCTGCGCCAATACGACGAGGCGGATGTGGCCGACGCCTGGCAGACGGTCGCCGCACGTCTGGCACCGGGCGGCCTCCTCATCGAAGGCACCTGCGACGAGATCGGGCGCGTCTCCACCTGGATCGATGTGCGGACGGACGGCACCCCGGTGCGGTTCACGCTCTCGCTGCGGCTCGCCGAGCTCGAGCAGCCGAGCATCGTCGCCGAGCGCCTGCCGAAGGCACTGATCCATCGCAACGTCGCCGGAGAGCGCATCCATGCGCTGCTCGTCGATCTCGACCGCGAGTGGGATCGGGCGGCGTCGCTGTCGACGTTCGGGGCGACGCAGCGGTTCCTCGCCGCGGTGACGGCGCTGCGAGCACAGGGCTGGCCGATCCTCGGCGGTCGCACACGCTGGCGTCTGGGCGAGCTCACGCTGCCGTGGGATGCAGTGGCGCCTCTGCGCTGACAGGGGCGGAACCGCTCAGCGACCGCCGGTCGTGGTGCGGGGGTCCGGTGCCGCCGGACGACGCGAGAGTCGGGTGAGCCGAGGGATGTCGGCGGTGGCACCGGCATCCGCCGGCACGATGACCTGCTGGGCCGCCGCGATGTCGATGCCGTCGGCCCGCACCGTGAGGTCACCCACCGGTGTCCGACGCGACAGGATCGCGAGCGCGATCGGACCGTCCTCGTGGTGCCGCGCGGCAGACGTGATGTGCCCGACCTCGTCGTCGCCGGCGAACACGGGCGACCCGGCCGGAGGCAGCACCGCATCACTGCCGTCGAGCTGCAGCGCGGCGAGCCGGCGGGGCGGATGGCCGAGGTTGTGCACCTTCGCGACGGTCTCCTGGCCGCGGTAGCAGCCCTTGTTCAGATGCACGGCGCTGCGGAGCCAGTCAGACTCGTGCGGCAGCGACCTCTCATCGACCTCGGCAGCCCACCGCGGACGCCAGGCGGCGATGCGCAGCGCTTCGGCCGCGAGCAGTCCGGCTGCCGCCTCCGGATCGAGCGAGTCCGCGAGCGTCGACGCCTCAGCGTTCGTGAGGATGCCGACACGCCAGGCGAGCGCCGCGCCCGGATGTTCGGAGATCTCGGCGTACTGGTGACCGCCCGCCGTGACGTGCTGCCACGGATCCGCCCAGACGAGCGGCGTCCCGTTCGTCGCGAGCGCGGCCGCCACGACCGTCGCCGCGGCCGAGGCGCCGTCGACGAATCCGACCAGCGTCAGGTCGGTGCGACGTTCGACCGTCGCCTGCGTGCGGAACTTCATCCGCGTCAACCACGAGGCCAGGGCATCGGCATCACCCGCGTCGGCGATCAGCCAGGTCGAGGATCCGTCATCCATCACTCCGGCGGCGTGCTCCACGCGGCCCTGCGGATCGAGCACCAGGAGCTCGGTGCTCTCGCCGGGGGCGAGACGCCCCACCGCCTGCGAGGTGATGGAGTCGAGCCAGCTCAACCGCTCCGGGCCGGCGACCTCGATCACGGCACGGTCGTCGAGGGGCGCGATGGCGGTGCCGGCAGCGAGACAGCGCTGCTCGCGGAACGGATCTCCGAAGTGGGCGATGCCCGCGTCGTCGGAGACGGCACCGGGAATGCCGGAGAAGGCGCTCATGTCAGACCTTCGCCAGGCGCGCGGACGCGTGCGAGCGCAGCGGAGTCCCCAGGGCGGCGATGTCCCACGCCCACAGCAGGTGACCGTCGACGAGACCGTAGATCCGGGTGGCGGCACCGTAGTCCTTGCCGCCGGCACCGCGGACGATCGCATCGGAAGCCATGTCGATGCGCGGCCCCTTGATCTCGCCCAGGTACAGCTCCAGCATTCCGTCGGAATGCGCGAGCGAGACCTCGATGGGGAAGGCGCCGTTGTCGCCACGCAGCTCTTCTACGTCGTCGACCGTGCGCGGAGCAGCCACGGCCTGCGGCGGAAGCAGCGCCGGGCCCGCGTCGGCGTCACCGGCAGGACGAGAGAGACGCCAGAAGCCGATCTCGGAGACCAGCGGGAGCGACTGCTCCCCGTCTTCACCGAGAAGCGTGGCGGTGCTGGAGTAGTTCAGGAACGGCCCGCCGTCATGGCTGAAGCTCACGCGATGCGCGAACTCCCCCTGCAATCGCTCGTCACCGACGGGGAAGTCGATGACACCCGTGCCCTCCCACACGCCGATCAGCCACGAGAGCGGGGCAAGGTCTGCGGGGAGGTCGGTCGGCAGTTCGAGCACGATGCGATCAGCGCTGGCCGCGGAAGAGGTTGCGCAGAACCACGGCGGACACGAAGACGATCGCGAGGCTCGCCAGGCCCAACAGGCCGATGAAGAAGAATTCGAGCGCGATGAGGTCCATGGCCTCCACATTACCGCTCTCCGGCGACGATGTCAGCGGAGCGGCGGAGGTCACGCGGGGATCAGCGCCGCGATCCCGAACCCGACGGAGATCAAGCCCATCAGGATCAGCGCCCCGGTGACGCTGCCGGCGACCCGGAAGATGAACCCCTGGGTGCGTCCGTACCAGAGCTGCACGGCGAACGAGAGGAGCACGACTCCTCCGAACGCGACAAGCATCCAGGGGACGCGCCACTCCTCCGAGACGAAGATCCCGACCGCGACGGCAGCGAGGAAGGCCGCGATCCACACCCCGACCACGCCGATGAGCGCGTTACGCGGTGCGAGAGCTGGTTCCGACATGACTCCATTGTTGCGCATCCGCTCCCGGTATCATGGCGGCACGGCGTCAACCCGGTGCCGGTGAGGAGTGCGTGTGGCCCAGGTCCTGGTTCTGACGAACGCTCCCGCATCAGAGCAGGTGCTCCCTGCGCTCGAGCTGCTCAGCCACCGCGTGCGCCAGATCCCGGCCGAACCGTCGCAGCTGGTGAGCGCTCCGGAGTACGACCTCGTGATCGTCGACGGTCGACACGATCTGGTCGGGGCGAAGTCGCTGTGCCGCCTGCTGCGTGTCGCCGGACAGGACGCTCCGCTGCTGCTCGTCGTGACCGAGGGCGGGATGAGCGCGCTCTCCGGAGACTGGGAGATCGACGACGTCCTCCTCTCCACCGCGGGGCCCGCCGAGACCGATGCCCGCGTCCGCCTGGCTCTCGCCCGGCGCGACGATGTCGCGGAGCCGACCCGTGTGCAGGCCTCCGGCGTCACGATCGACGAGCAGTCCTACTCCGCGAAGCTACGCGGCAAGCCGCTCGACCTCACCTACAAGGAGTTCCAGCTTCTGCACTTCCTCGCCACGCACCCCTCGCGCGTCTTCACCCGCGAACAGCTGCTCAGCGAGGTGTGGGGCTACGACTACTTCGGCGGCACGAGGACGGTCGACGTGCACGTGCGACGGCTGCGGGCGAAGCTCGGCGACCAGGAGCAGATCATCGGCACCGTGCGCAACGTGGGCTACCGCTTCAACGTGTACGACGAGGATTCGGTCGCCGCTGCGGGGTAACGGAACGGCTCCGTTCACGCGCGCGTCACTTCGCGGTGATTAGATGTACCCCATGATCGATCCCGCACTCGCCGATGCCGGCCTCGGTGACGCCGAAGACGACGACTTCGACGCGAACGAGTCGCCCGATGCTCTGCTGCCCGACCACCGCTACTTCGATCGCGAGCTGAGCTGGCTGGCGTTCAACCAGCGCGTGCTCGAACTCGCGGAGGACGCATCGCTGCCCGAACTCGAGCGGGCGAACTTCCTGGCGATCTTCGCGAGCAACCTCGACGAGTTCTTCATGGTCAGAGTCGCAGGCCTCAAGCGCCGTATCATGACCGGTCTGGCCGTGCCGACGAACATCGGCCGCTCCCCCGTCGATGCTCTCGCCGACATCTCCCGCGAAGCGCACGCGCTGCAACTGCGTCATGCCGAGGCATGGACATCACAGGTACGCCCCGCACTCGCCGACGCCGGCATCGAGATGAGCTCGTGGTCGGAGCTCACCGAGTCCGAGCGATCGGCTCTGTCGGAGTACTTCCAGCTCCAGGTCTTCCCGGTGCTGATGCCCCTGGCTGTCGACCCCGCCCACCCCTTCCCGTACATCTCGGGCCTTTCGCTGAACCTCGCGATCCGCATCCGCAACGCCCGCACGGGGCGCCAGGAGTTCGCGCGTCTCAAGGTGCCGCCGATGCTCCCGCGGTTCGTCGAGGTGCCCGGCACCAGCGAGATCACGCGCTATCTGAGCCTGGAGGAGCTGATCGCGAACCACCTGGGCGATCTCTTCCCCGGCATGGAGGTGCTCGACCACCACGCCTTCCGCCTGACCCGCAACGAAGACGTCGCGATCGAGGAGGACGAGAGCGAGAACCTCATCCAGGCACTCGAGGCCGAGCTGCTCCGCCGGCGGTTCGGCCCGCCGATCCGCCTCGAGATCACGGACGACATGGATGCGGTGACACTGGAGCTGCTCGTGAAGGAGCTCGACATCACCGACCAGGAGGTCTACCGCCTCCCCGGGCCGCTCGACCTGCGCGGCCTGTTCGGGCTCTCCCGCATCGACCGCCCCGACCTGCGCTACCCGCCGCACCTGCCGACCACCGCTGTCGCCTTCCAACCCGGTGACAGCAACACCCGTGCCGACATGTTCGCGGCGATCCGCAAGTCCGATGTACTCGTGCACCACCCCTATGAGTCGTTCACCACGAGCGTGCAGGCGTTCCTCGAGCAGGCCGCCCGCGACCCTCACGTGCTGGCCATCAAGCAGACGCTCTACCGCACCTCGGGCGACAGCCCCATCGTGCAGGCCCTGATCGATGCGGCGGAGGCGGGCAAGCAGGTGCTCGCCCTGGTCGAGGTCAAGGCGCGCTTCGACGAGGCGAACAACATCGTCTGGGCGCGCAAGCTCGAGAAGGCCGGCGTGCACGTGGTGTACGGTCTGGTCGGCCTCAAGACGCACTGCAAGCTGGCTCTCGTCATCCGCGAGGAAGAGGGCACGCTGCGCCACTACTCGCACGTGGGCACCGGGAACTACAACCCGAAGACGAGCCGCATCTACGAGGACTTCGGCCTGTTCACCGCCGACGCCCAGGTCGGCAAGGACCTCACCCGCCTGTTCAACGAGCTCAGCGGCTACGCGATCGAGAAGAAGTTCAAGCGGCTTCTCGTCGCGCCCCTGCACTTGCGCAAGGGCCTGGTGCGCCAGATCGACGCTGAGCGCAAGAACGCCGAAGCCGGCAAGCCCGCCCGCATCCGCATCAAGGTGAACTCGATGGTCGACGAGGAGATCATCGACTCCCTGTACCGCGCGAGCGTGGCCGGGGTGAAGGTCGAAGTGTGGGTGCGCGGCATCTGCAGCCTGCGCACCGACCTCGACGGCATCAGCGACAACATCACTGTGCGCAGCATCCTCGGCCGCTATCTGGAGCACTCCCGTATCTTCGCGTTCGAGAACGACGGCGATCCGCAGGTGTACATCGGCAGCGCCGACATGATGCACCGCAACCTCGACCGCCGCGTCGAGGCGCTGGTGCGGGTCACCGATCCCGCGCATCTCAAGGAACTGCTGGCGTTCTTCGACCTCGCGATGGACCCGGGGACGACCTCGTGGCACCTCGGTGCCGGCGGGGTATGGGAACGCCACGCCGTGGATGCCGACGGAAAGCCCCTGCTCGACCTGCAGGATAAGACCATGGGGTTGATCCAGCGGCGCCGTCGCGCACGGGCGGTGCGATGACACTTCGACAGACCCAGGAAGCGCCTCGCGCGAAGTGGACCGACAAGGCGGTGTACGCCGCCGGTGCGGTCGTCTGGCGTCTGGTCGACGGAAAGCTGCGCATCCTGCTGATCCATCGCACGAAGTACCGCGACATCACCCTGCCCAAGGGCAAGGTCGATCCCGGCGAGATGCTCGCCGAGACAGCGGTGCGCGAGGTGTACGAGGAGACAGGCATCCGCGTCTCGCTCGGCGTTCCCGTCGGCGTGAGCCGCTACGTGATGGCCTCGCGCAAGCAGAAAGTCGTGCACTACTGGGCCGCGGAGGCCACCGACGAGGCGATCCGCGCGTCGGCCTTCGTGCCCAACCGCGAGATCGCCGCGCTCGAATGGGTGAGCGTCAAGAAGGCCAGGTCACGACTCAGCTACCCGGTCGATCTGGAGATCCTCGACTTCTTCTCCACGCTCGTCGACGACGGCGTGCTGCGCACATTCCCCGTGATCGCGCTACGGCACGCGAAGGCGCTCCCCCGGTCGGAGTGGGACGGCTCGGATGCCTCCCGCCCGCTGACCGAGCGCGGCCGCACCCAGGCCAAGTCCCTCGTCGGACCGCTCCGCGCCTTCGGCGTGCGCAAGATCATCACCAGTGACGCCGAGCGATGCGTCCGTACCGTCGCACCTCTCGCGAAGGCGCTGGGGCGCACCCCCGTGCGGACCGAGAAGATCAGCCAGGACGCCTGGGAGGACGGCACCGACGACCTCCGCTCGGTCGTCGGCCGCCGTGTGCGTGCCGGCAAGCCCGCCGTGCTGTGCAGTCACGGCCCCGTGCTGCCAGGACTCCTCTCCGAGATCTCACTCGCGACCGGCACCATCCAGGGCTCCTACCTCAGCAGCGCGTCGGACCTCGAACCGGCCGCGTTCTCGGTCGTTCACCTCTCCGCGACCAACCCCGGCTCCGGCATCATCGCGATCGAGACGCACGTCCCGAAGGTCTGACCCTCCGCCACCTCGCTCCGCAGTGCCCGCGGTATCGAGTGGTTCCGGCGACCCCAGTGGCGACAAGGAGCGCACCCCAGAGAGTCGCCCGCCGTTCACCTGCCGTTCACCTGCGCGGGAGAGTCTCGTTAACCGCCGCACATAGCGTCACTGTGTGCCCCGCACCGGGCCTCAACCCATCCACGATCGAATGGATCCACAGTGAAGATCTCCCGAATCGCTCGCATCGGCGCCATCGGCGCCGTCGCCGCCCTCGCTCTCGCCGGCTGTGCCGCGAACGAAGGCACCACCGGTTCCACAGACGCTCCCACCTCCGACGCTCCTGCCATCAGCGGCTCGCTGGTCGGCGCGGGCGCTTCCTCGCAGCAGGTCGCCATCCAGGCGTGGACCGCCGAGTTCCAGAAGACCAACCCCGACGCTCAGGTCGAGTACGACCCGCAGGGCTCCGGCGGCGGACGCGAGTCGTTCCAGCAGGGCGCGGTGAACTTCGCCGGTTCCGACCGAGCGTTCAAGACCGACGAGATCGCCGCCGGCGGCTTCGGCGCGTGCGTCGACGGTTCCGACATCATCGAGATCCCGGCATACGTCTCGCCGATCGCGATCGTCTTCTCGCTCGACGGCGTGGATGAGCTGAACCTCGACGCCAAGACCATCGCGTCGATCTTCGCGGGCAAGATCACCAAGTGGAACGACCCGGCGATCGCCGCGGACAACCCCGACGCCACGCTCCCCGACCTGGCCATCACGCCGGTCCACCGCTCGGACAAGTCGGGCACCACGGGCAACTTCACCGACTACCTCGCGCAGACCGCTGGCGATGTCTGGACCGCGGGCAGCGTCGAGGAATGGCCGTCCGACCTCGCCGGCGAGTCCGCCGAGAAGACCTCGGGTGTCGCCAACGCCGTCAAGGGCGGACAGGGACTGATCGGCTACATCGACTCCTCGCAGGCAGCCGACTTCTCGGCCGTCAACGTCAAGGTCGGCGACAACTTCGTGCCGCACTCGGCCGAGGGCGCAGCCGCGACGCTCGACGCCTCGAAGATCGAGGACGGCCGCACCGCCGGTGACCTCGCCTTCGCGATCGACCGCACCACCACCGCCGAGGGCGCCTACCCGGTGCTCCTGGTCAGCTACCTCATCGGCTGCGCCGAGTACGAGGACGAGAACGTCGCGGCGCTGACCAAGGCGTTCTTCACCACCGCGATCAGCGCCGAGGGCCAGGACGCTGCGGCGGCCAACGCCGGCAGCGCCCCGATCTCGGACGACCTGCGCACGAAGGCGCAGGCAGCGATCGACCTCATCAAGTGATCATGAGACGGTCTCCGGGATGCTGCGGCATCCCGGAGACCGTCTGCTCGCGTCAGACACCCGATCTCCCCTGAGCAGGAAGCAGCTCCCATGACAGCCACGACCGTGCCGACGCAGACGCGCATCGTCGCGAAGAAGCGCGCCGGCGACATCTGGTTCTCCGGCACGGCGGTCGCCGCCGGATCCATGATCATGATCACGCTGGCCGCGGTCGCGATCTTCCTCATCGTGCAGTCGATCCCGGCGTTCGCCGCGACCGCCGAAGACGCCTCGCTCCTCAAGACCAACTTCTGGGACTACGTGGGTCCTCTGCTGTTCGGCACGGTGTGGGCGGCCTTCCTCGCGCTCCTCCTGGCCGTGCCGCTCTCGCTGGGTGTGGCCCTGTTCATCACCCACTACGCTCCCCGACGGCTCGCCCAGGGCCTCGGCTACGTCGTCGACCTGCTCGCCGCCGTGCCGTCGGTCGTCTTCGGCCTCTGGGGCATCCTGGTGCTGGCACCGGCCGTGCAGCCGATCTACGCATGGCTGAACACGAACGCCGGGTGGATCCCCCTCTTCGGGGGCGTGGTGTCGCCCACCGGCCGTACGATCCTCACCGCCGCCATGGTGCTCGCGGTCATGGTCGTGCCCATCATCACCGCCATCTGCCGCGAGATCTTCCTGCAGACTCCGGTGCTGCACGAGGAGGCCGCCCTCGCACTCGGCGCCACTCGCTGGGAGATGGTGCGCATGGCGGTGCTGCCCTTCGGCCGCTCCGGCATCGTGTCCGCCTCCATGCTGGGCCTCGGACGCGCCCTCGGCGAGACCATGGCCGTCGCCATGGTGCTCTCGGTCAGCAAAGCCGTCACGTTCGAGCTGCTCACCTCCACGAACCCGTCCACGATCGCCGCGAACATCGCACTGACGTTCCCCGAGGCGTACCAGATCAACATCAACATCCTCATCGCGACCGGTCTGATCCTGTTCGTCGTGACGTTCGCGGTGAACGCTCTCGCACGCTGGTTCGTGAACCGCCGCAAGGAATTCTCGGGAGCGAACTGACATGACCCTGACCGCCCCCGAATCCGCTCGAGCCGTGGCCGCCTCCCGCTCGACGGCCTCCCTCAGCTCGGGTCACCTCCCCCGCTGGTCGCCGTGGGCCCTGCTCGTGCTCTCGCTCGTCGTCGGCGCCACCCCGTTCGCGATCCAGGCCCTGGCCGCCGGGTCGGAGTTCAACGTCGCCGGCTCCGTCATCCTCGGCGCCATCATCTACCTGGTCCTGATCTACGTCCTGTCGCGCATCATCGAGGGTGCACGCAAGGCCCTCGATCGGCTCGTCACCGGCGTGGTCACCGTCGCCTTCGCGATCGCGATGGTGCCACTGGTCTCCGTCGCCGTGACCGTGGTCGCCACGGGCCTCGCGCGCTTCGACGGGTTGTTCTTCTCCTCGTCGATGCGCGGGGTGCTGGGTGAAGGCGGCGGCGCCCTCCACGCCATCGTCGGAACGCTGCTGGTCACGCTCGCCGCGGCCATCATCTCGATCCCGATCGGCCTGATGACCGCCGTCTACCTGGTCGAGTACGGCAAGAACGGGCGGATGGCGCGCACCATCACCTTCCTGGTGGACGTGATGACGGGCATCCCCTCGATCGTCGCCGGTCTGTTCGCCTACGCGGTCTTCGCGCTGATCTTCGGACCGGGCGTGCGCATGGGTATCGCCGGATCCGTCGCGCTGGCGGTGCTCATGATCCCGGTGGTCGTGCGTTCGAGCGAGGAGATGCTGCGGCTCGTGCCGAACGAGCTGCGCGAGGCCTCCTACGCACTCGGCGTGCCGAAGTGGCTCACGATCGTCAAGGTGGTGCTGCCGACCTCGATCGCCGGTATCACCACGGGTATCATGCTCGCCATCTCCCGCGTGATCGGCGAGACCGCGCCGCTGCTGCTCACGGCCGGCTTCACGGACGCCATGAACTACAACCTGTTCAGCGGCCGCATGCAGACGCTGCCGGTGTTCACCTACTCGCAGTACGCGTACCAGGGCATCCCCGCCGAGGCGTATGTGGAACGTGCCTGGGCCGCCGCGCTGACCCTCATCATCATCGTCATGGTGCTCAACCTGGTCGCGCGCCTCGTCGCGAAGATCTTCGCACCCAAGACCGGCCGCTGAGCCGCAGACCCGACAAGCAAGGAAACTGCCGTGTCCAAGAGCATCGAAGTCAACGACCTGAACGTCTACTACAGCGACTTCCTCGCTGTGGAGGGCGTGTCCCTCAACATCGAACCCCGCAGCGTCACCGCGTTCATCGGCCCGTCCGGATGCGGCAAGTCGACGTTCCTGCGCACATTGAACCGCATGCACGAGGTCATCCCCGGTGCGCGCGTCGAGGGCCAGGTGCTGCTCGACGGCGACGACCTCTACGGCCCCTCCGTCGACCCGGTGACCGTGCGTCGCCAGGTGGGCATGGTGTTCCAGCGCCCGAACCCGTTCCCCACGATGTCGATCCGTGAGAACGTGCTCGCCGGCGTGAAGCTGAACAACAAGCGCATCTCGAAGTCCGACGCCGATGCGCTGGTCGAGAAGTCCCTCCAGGGAGCCAACCTCTGGAACGAGGTCAAGGACCGCCTGGAGAAGCCCGGCTCCGGCCTCTCGGGGGGACAGCAGCAGCGTCTGTGCATCGCCCGCGCGATCGCCGTCTCCCCTGACGTGCTGCTCATGGACGAGCCGTGCTCTGCCCTCGACCCGATCTCGACCTACGCGATCGAGGAGCTGATCGGCGAGCTCAAGACGGAATACACGATCGTCATCGTGACGCACAACATGCAGCAGGCCAGCCGCGTCTCCGACAAGACCGCGTTCTTCAACATCGCCGGGACAGGCAAGCCCGGCAAGCTCATCGAGTACGACGACACGACCTCGATCTTCACCACTCCGTCCGTGCAGGCGACCGAGGACTACGTCTCCGGCCGCTTCGGATGATCACGGGTTCGTGATCCGAAGGGGCTCGGGTGCTGCGGCATCCGGGCCCCTCCTGTGTGTCGGGGTGAAAACCCAGAGCATCCGTCGTACGCACGGTGTGGCACGGCGCAACGCGCCGAAGGTGAGGACGATCGTCTGGTGTTTGTGAGGCATCACTGCTCCTGCACGGCCAGCGGATGCTGCGCGCGATCCACTGAGCATGGCTACGCGGATGAAGTGGTGAGCGGTGGACGCCCATGCTCGATCCATGTCCTTCGTCCGCGCCGCAACCGCCATGCGCGCGATCGGCCGTATGGCCCGTACCTCCGAGCTGCGAGCACGCGGTGTCACCACCGCGGAGTTGGCACGGGCGGTTCGCGCCGGTGAGATCCTGAGGCTACGGCAGGGTGTGTACGCACTTCCCGATACGCCTCCTCCGATGCAGCACGCGGCGTCTCGGGGCGGAACGATCGCCTGCGCAGAAGCCGCCGCCGCGTGGGGCCTCTGGGTGCTCGAACTTCCCTCACGCCATCACGTCTGGATGGGCACCGCCGGAACTCCGCGCTCGTCCTGTGCGGAGTGCGTCGTGCATTGGGATGCCGGACGCGTCGCTGTCGGCCAGCCCGCGCCTGTGGCCAACGCGCTTCTCCAGATGGCGACGTGCTGCGGAGAGGACGCATTCTTCGCAACTCTCGAGTCAGCGCTTCGCCACTCCCTCCTCTCCCCCGCCGGTGTGCGGTGGCTGCAGCGGCATCTGCCCGTCTCGCTCCGTTGGCTCGTGTCGTTCGCCCGCGCGGACGCAGACAGCGGCCTGGAGTCGCTGATCCGGCTTCGTCTCCATCGCATCGGGATCACGGTCCGCTCACAGGTGCCCATCGACGGCGTCGGAGAGGTCGACTTCGTCATCGGCGCCCGACTGATCATCGAGGCGGACGGACGCGCGAATCACGAGCGCGAACGGGAGAGACAGAAGGACCTCCGCCGGGATGCGATCGCTGCGGCCGCGGGCTTCACCACTTTGCGATTCACGTACTCGCTCATCGTCAATGACTGGCCACTCGTGCAGAGCGCCATCGTCAGCATGATCCACCGCAAGGCACACCTCGCAGAGGCCGACCCGGGTCACAAAACGGAGAGGATGCGATCGTGACAAGGCGCGCCCAGGCACGACTCTCCGACTCCGGGACAAAAGGTCTCTGTTTCGGCGCGCCCCGGGCGCGGACTCAGTCGCGGGGTGAGAGCAGGTACGCGTTCAGCTCGGCCGTCAGTGTGTGGTCGACTGCGACATCCACGTCGTCGATCGCGGTGATCGGGGCAGCGAGGCGCACGCTCGAGACCAGCCAGGCGGCATCAGCCCTGGCGAGATCGGATGCCGGGATGCGGTCGTACCCGACCTCGAAGCCGCGATCGGCGAGGTGGTCGTACATGCTGAGCTGCGTGGTGCCGTGCAGGATGCCGCCGTTGGGGGCAGGAGTCACGAACCTATTGCCGAACCGCAGGATGAGCGAGGCCGTCGGCGCCTCCAGCACGAAGCCGTCGCTCGACAGGAAGATCGCGTCATCCGCCCCGCGCCGGTGGGCCTCCCGCAACGCAGCCATATTCACCGCGTACGACAGGGTCTTCGCACCGAGCAGCAGCCAGGGCGCCCGCTCAGCCGCACCCAGGTCGTATCCGCGGTCGAGCGTCACCACGCGGATGCCGTTCTCGCGCACTGCGCGGAAGTCCGCCGCCGGTGCGGCCGTGACCCAGGCAGTGGGGGTCGGGCCGTGCTCCACTCCCCGGCTGAGGATGAGCTTGATGACCGCCTCGCCCTCCCCGCACTGCTCCGCTGCGCTGTCGATGGCCTGGTGCCACTGGTGTGCGTTCGGCACCGGCAGGTCGCAGAGCCGCGCGGAATGCGCCAGACGCTCCAGGTGCGGCACCACCTCCTGCGCGTGTCCGTCGACCACGCCGATGGACTCGAAGACGCCGTCGCCGCGCTGTGTGCTCAACTCCCCCACGCTCAGCGCGGGTGCCGCCGCATCTACCGTGGTGAAGGTGTCGGAGTAGTCGTCGCGGACCTCATCCGCGACCACGGGATCGATCATCAATGCGAAGCGCCGGTTCATGCTCCGAGCCTAGAGGTCGGGAATAGCCACCGTGCGTCCGCGTTACAATGGAGTGGCCGGGCCGCATAACCCCGGGCTCCATTTTTCGCCGCTGCGAGCGGCCTTCCGCCGAGAGGCGTTCTTGCGGCCCGGTCTTTTCACATCCGCCCCGCTTCACGCGGCGCGCGGAGGTCTCAGCTCAGCGTTCCTGAGCGCCACAGCGTGGATGCTGCGGAAAGATCCTGAGCGTAGCTGCTCAGGCGCAGCGCCCTGGTCGTGAGCTCCGTGGCGCGCGCTGGTTCGGTCGACTCGTAGTCGTCGGCGAGGTGGGTGGCTCCGGAGGCCTGGATGCGGCAGAACGCCGCCGCACGCTCGAGCGCCACGGCGAAGTCACCCCGGAACGCGCCGCGGAGGATCGTGTCGATGAGGGCGACGAGTTCGTCCGGGTTGGCCGGCACCGGGGCCCCGGCGATCGCGGCATCGATGGAGGGCAGCTCGACGCGGCCCCGCTCGTACAGCAGCGCCGAGGTCTCGGCATCGGCATGGATGGCCAGCTGCAGCAGATACAGACGCCACAGCGCTCCCGGCAGGGTCCGCGGCGCGGCCTTCGACCACAGCTCCGCGATCTCGTCGATGCCGTGCTCGGAGGCGAACGCCACCAGACGGTCGGCGCTCACGCCGCTCTCGTCCGCGCGTACCCGGGTGAGGAGAGCGGATGCCGTGGCGTGTGCGGCACGCGTCTCCTCGGCAGGGTCGTGCGCGCCGACGATGTTGTCGAAGGCGCTGGACGGACGGCGCACGGGGCGATGGTGCTGCTCGGGCATCGCACCAGGCTACCCGGGATCGCCGACCCTCAGGCCGTGGGGATCACGATGAACGGGTCCGAGGTCGGCTTTCCCGTCGGAGAGCCTCCTTCCTGCTCGACCGTGACCGCGATGATGTCGCCGGCGTGCATATCCCCCGAGAGCGCCGCCGTGGCAGTGTTGCCCTCGACATCGAATACACCGGCCGAGATCGGAGTCTCTCCGCGCACGAACCAGAGTTCGTAGCTCTCGCCCTTGGCCGCGGCGGGAACGCCGTCGGTGACGAGCACAGCGGCACCAGCGGATGCCGACCAGTGCGCGGTCGCCGTTCCACCGTCTTCGAGCGTCACGGTCGCCTGCTGCGCATCAGCTGCGGACTGGATCTGCTCCAATGCGACGACCGCTGCGGGACGGTTGAGATAGCCGCCCAGGGCTGCAGCGCCGAATCCGATACCGACCACGAGCGCGAGGCATGCGGCGAGCGCGAAGATCGTTCTCGTCCACCGACGCGGCGCGGCGGCTCGTGGCTGCGACTCAGCGCTCTGACCGGTCGCCGCTGCTGATGGGGCATCGCTGAAGCCGGATGACTCCGCGGAGTGCGGATCGGAGTCGACATCGCGGTGCTGCGGCGTCGATGCGATCTGAGCGAGCAGTGTGGCCCGCAGGTCCAGCGGTGGGAACTCCGGTGCCGTGACGGCTTCGAGCGCCGCGACAGTCTCGATGTCGTCGTCCACGAGATCGGCCCACTCCGGATGCGCCGCGAGTGCGTCATGGAACAGACGCTGGTCGGCAGGCGACAGCGCATGCAGGGCGGCACCTGCCGCGAGTTCTGCGAAGTCCTGCTCGTTCATGCCGTCACCCCCATAGCTGCGCGGAGTCGGGTGAGCCCGTCTCGCATCCGTGTCTTGATAGTCCCCAGCGGCGCTCCCACGAGCGCCGAGATTTCGTTCTGACTGTAACCGCCGTAGTACGCGAGCACGATCGCCTCACGCTGCACGTCGGGAAGAGTCGAGAGAGCTCCGACGACCTTCTCGCCCTCGATGCCCAGTTCCACCTGCTCGGCGACACTGTCGTGCGCCACGCCGATGTCTCTCAGCCCTGCCCGCACATCACGGTCCGTGCTCGACTGCGACGCACGCACCCGATCCACGGCCCGACGATGTGCGATCGTCATCACCCATGTTCGTCCTTGACCTCTGTTCGGAGCGAAGCGGGAAGCGGATTGCCAGATCTCGAGGAAGACCTCCTGCAGCACCTCTTCACTCTGAGAGCGGTTCACGAGCACGCGCAGGATGAGCCCGAACGCGCGCGCGGAGAGCATGTCGTAGAGCGCTGCGAAGGCAGCCTGATCACCGTCGGCGATGCGCAGCAGCAGCTCGGCCGCAGCATCGCTCGCGGTCCCGTCCTCCGGGACGTCCATTCCGTCGATGACCATCTCTACAAGCATGCCGCATCTCCTCTCCGTTCCCGTGCAGCGCATCACCCGCAGGTGAAGGAGGAAATCAGCATCCGGGGCTCCCCCGCTGACACGTCTTCTCTTCGCGCCCGCGAGGGGAACGGATTGGATGAGTGTCGGATCCCGCGGAATCATGCGGATCTAGAACAAACTCGAAGTTTCTCCCATCCGTTCCCCGAGGGGCTCCGAACACAACTCGACGCCACGGAGAGGCCGTGGCTCAGTTTGAAGGAGCTCGAGATGTTCAGCACCAAGAAGAAGGTCACCGCAGCCCTCACCCTCACGCTGGCGAGCGCATTCGTGCTCTCCGCATGTTCGATGGGCAGCACCACCACGGACGAATCGTCGGCGCCGACGGCCCCCGAGACCTCGGAGTCCACGCCCGACACGATGGACCCGGCTGCCAACCTGGTCGGCCCCGGATGCGCGGCATACGCCGAAGCAGTGCCGGACGGCGCAGGATCGGTTGCCGGCATGGCCGCCGACCCGGTCGCGGTCGCCGCCTCCAACAACCCGCTGCTCAAGACGCTCACCGCAGCGGTCAGCGGTCAGCTCAACCCCGACGTCGACCTCGTCGACACGCTCAACGGCAGCGAGTTCACGGTCTTCGCACCGGTCGACGATGCCTTCGCCAAGATCGACCCCGCCACCATCGACGCGCTCAAGACCGACAGCGCCACGCTGAGCTCGATCCTGACGTACCACGTGGTGCCCGGTCAGATCGCTCCGGACGACATCGTGGGTACCCACGCCACCGTGCAGGGCGCCGACCTCGAGGTCACCGGCAGCGGAGACGAGCTGATGGTCAACGACGCCAACGTCATCTGCGGTGGAGTTCAGACCGCCAACGCGACCGTGTACCTGATCGACACGGTCCTGATGCCGCCGGCCAACTGATTCGGGCTGCCGGGAAGGGACCCCGGCACCTCGACCTCTCGTAGGTGAGGAGGCCCGCGAGAGGGCGAGAAGGGGCGTCGGTGATGCTGTTCACCGGCGCCCCTTCTGTGCGCCCTAGACTAGAGGGCGCGGGCCTCTAGCTCAGTTGGCAGAGCATCGGACTTTTAATCCGCGGGTCGTGGGTTCGAGCCCCACGGGGCCCACCAGACAGGCACTGGGATCGCGTGAGACATCGCGACCCGGTGCCTTTCCCGTTCCCGGCGGAAACCCGTCCGTCATCACGTCGTGTGACATGCTGGCGAGCACCAGCGACACCCGTTCGTGTCGCTATAGTGACGCTTGGCCTCGCGCACCGCACTCGCGCAATCTGCGTGCCACCCCAGCTCCACGCGATTCTCGGGATTCGGCAGACAGTTGTACGAAGTGCTCAGACTGTGCACTTCGTGATCATTCGAGCCCGACTGAGCATTTTTGTTGACAACGTAGTTCGGCATTGAACTCCCCAATCCGACCGCTTCGATGCGGTCAAGACACAGGCTACTAGTGACCACAGACTTTGGAGTGGAAGCTCAGACGGTGCCGCCGCACGGGGCCGACCGGCGTACCTACCAGTTGAGATTCCAGGCAACCACTAGTGAGTTGTGCAAGACATAGTCGGAGATGAACGAGAATCCCCCGCCCGCGGTCCGACGAAAGCTGAAGTTGGTGTGCATCGTTCCTTGGTTCTTCGTGCGAACACCAAGTGCGCCGACCAGAAAGAGTTGCTTCAGCAGTATGCGAAGCTCATCGTTCGAGATAAAGCCGTCCAACTCAGGCTGAAGCGCCTTCACGTTGAAGGTTCTGCTTGACAGAGCGCTGAGCGCATCAATGAGAACCGAGACCTTCTCGGAGCTAGCGCTAGGAAGCACGCGGCTCAGATTGTTGGTGATCTCACGCACGAAGTACGTCTCAGAGTAAAGCCGAACGGCCTCCTTGGCCACCTCCTGTCGCACCTGCCCACTCCCTTTGTGGAGCTGCTGCAGTTCGCGCAGGAGTGCGACAAGGTCGCGAGGTAGCAGTCGAGTGTGCGACAGGAAGTACGAGGGGATATCCACGAACGGCCCAATCCCGATGGGGTTCGCAAGGTACGCCTTTCTTACATCCCCCAATGTCAGGCCGTCGAACGAGCCAGGGATCGAAGCCTTGACCTTCGCGTTGACAAGATTCCAGAGCTCGTTGCCCGCTCCGGCGCCACCTCGGCTCCAGTCAAGCTCAACTGCGTGATCACCTAGCTTCGCTGAGTCAGTGCTCGGCACTTTCGCGAACATGTCGTGACGGATCGCGAGGAGGATGGACGCTTGGGACTGTGCCCGCAGAAGAGTGTTGATCTCATATGCCGCGTCGAGCAGCGCACCTAGTGACTCATTCTGAGTCTCCGACTGGGCGAAGAACGAGTCTAGCCCATCGATCGCGAGCAGATGCCGCGACTCAGTGCGGACCATCTCGATTGCCCGCTTGAGCAGCTCGACAAGCTGGAGAGGCGTAGCCTCGATCTCGCCACTCTCGTTCTCGTAGGTAAAAAATAGAACCGTGAATTTCACAGTGGACTTCGACCAGTCATCGAACCTGGTACGTAGGTCCTCTGGACCTATCAGTCCCGCTTTTACAAGCGATTTGTAGAACCCAGTAACCTCGACCGGATAGCTAGCTCCCTGGTCTCGCATCAGCGACGCGAAGATCCGCAGCAAGAGCAAGAACTCCCAGGCCGCGCGAGTGCTGGTCGGTCCCGGGCTTCCCCCCACTTGCAAGGCCGCAACGTCTGCCACCGGGAAGCTTGCAAGCTCCCACCGATCCAGAAAGCAGTCGTGCCTGCCGCTCCACAGCAAGTTCAGGTGCTCAATCGACGCGGTTTTGCCAGCGCCCTTGGGGCCCACGAGCACCCACCCCTCACCTCTAGCAACCCTGTAGGCGGCTTTCTCGAAGTCGTAGTAACCACTTCGGAGAAGCTCCGGCGAAACGACAGCCTCTTCCTTGGCATCGAGCCTGCCGAAATCGAGGCTTTGCATGGCAGGGTATTTCTTTGCAGTCACGGCTCCAAGTTACAGGTAGCTTATATTGCTTCGCAGCCAATACAGGTCGCGATGTCGCCGTTTAGAGTCGTGCCGCGAAGGCCTCGAACCGGTCGAGATGCCTGGCGTAGTCGGGCGGGTATAGATGCGAATAGATCGTGTCCGTCGTGACGACGCTCGCGTGGCCGAGCCACCGACTGACCTGGTAGGGCGGGAAGCCCGCGCGGGGTTCGTCGAGAAACACACCTCATTGTGACTCATAGTCCGTGAACTCATCGTCAACGCTGGCGGAGCGTTGACGTATGCCCGTCGCAGACCATCGCCGCCACTTCGGCGAGCGTTTGCGAGCGCTGCGCGCAGATCGCGGATGGTCGCAGGAGCATCTGGCACACGAGGCTTCTCTCGACAGAACGTACGTCAGCGGAGTCGAACGCGGAGTCCGAAATGTCAGCCTCGACAACATCCACAAGCTTGCGGCAGCTCTCGGCGTGTCAATCCGAGAGCTGTTCTGAGTCGCAGCATTCGACTATCCCGGCGATAACCCGTCCAACCACGCCTCACCACGGCGAACCACAGCCATACAACGGGCGTCCGAATCACTGATTTCTCTGGTGCACTTCGGGCAACGTCGGTCATCTGAGGTTTCCTGAAGACGCGCCACCCCGACGGACTTTTGATCCGCGGGTCGTGGGTTCGAGCCCCACGGGGCCCACCGCATACCGCACACCGATCGGCGGTCCCCGGAGCGCACTCCGGGTCACGCGTGAGGATCTCGCGCTTTATCACCCTCGTCGCGCACTGGCCACCCCCTTCACGGAGTGCGGCGCTGGCGGGAGAGTCTGCGCATCCACTCTCCCCTCCTGAAAGGACGACGACCATGGCGACTCTCACCGGAAACCGCGTGGCATTCCTGGCGACCGACGGCTTCGAGGACAGCGAGCTGACGAGTCCGTGGGAGGCGGTGACCGCCGCGGGTGCGAGCGCGACGCTGATCGCCCCGGCGGCGGGTAGCATCACGGGCAAGAACGGACACGAGCAGACGGTCGACCTCATCTCCGGCGACACGAGCGCCGACGAGTTCGAGGCGCTCGTACTCCCGGGCGGCGTCGTGAACGCCGACCATCTGCGCCTCGACGAGGCATCCGTCGCCCTGGCGAAGGAGTTCTTCGCGCAGCACAAGCCGGTCGGGGTGATCTGCCACGGCGCCTGGATCCTGATCGAGGCCGGCGTCGTCGATGGGCGCACTCTCACCAGCTACCCGAGCCTGAAGACCGACCTCCGCAACGCCGGTGCCGACTGGGTCGACGAGGAGGTCGTGGTCGATCAGGGCCTCGTCTCCAGCCGCACCCCCGACGATCTACCTGCCTTCAATGCGAAGGTCGTCGAGGAGATCGCCGAGGGCGAGCACACGGGACAGACCGCCTGAGCCTGGACGCGCGACTGGAGCCGTATTCAGCCGCGCGCCCGGTGACGCCGCACCGCCGCGCGGTTGGCGCAGCGAACCGAGCAGAAGCGCTGGCGCCCGTTCCGCGTCACATCGGCCACGACGTTCGTGCACGGTGACGCCTCGCAGCGGCCCAGTCGGCTCATCCCCCGAGTCACCAGGTGCAGGGAGGTGCCGAGGTTGATGATCGCCCGCAGCACGAACGGGAGGGATTGCACGTCGTCGCGGTAGTGCAGGTGCCAACCTTCGCCGTCGTGATTCGTGAGCCTCGGGTACGCGGCCGCTTCGGCGAGCTGTGCGTTGAGCAGCACGGCGCGTGCGTCATGGTCGGGCTCGTCGACGATCGCGAGCCAGTCGTCGATGACCCCACGGATCCGCGCGTGATCATCGGGCGCCGGCGGGAAGGTCATCGTCATCCCCATGTCGAGCGTGCGCTGCTCGATCGCAGCACGGTCCGCGGGCCAGTCGTTGGCGAGGGATGCCGCCAGCAGCACCGCGTACTCACCGTAAGGGTTGAGATGCATAAGGCCATTACATCACGCTGGATGCATGACTTCGTTGCATACTCTCCCGATCCCCCGCGCCTCTTCGCCGACGACACCGCATGAGCACGCCTGGATCGTCGAATCACGCCATCGCACGAGCGAGGGAACTCTGCTCTACGTGCGCTGCGCCGACTGCGGCAGCCGTCGACTGGACGTCCAGGCGCATCCGCAGCAGCCGCCCGCCGCGCTCAGCCGGGAGATCGGCACGCCATCCGTGGCGGGGGCTCCGCACGCCTAAGCGGTCAGTTCGGCGAGTTTGCGCACGGTTCGCAGATTCCTCGCCGTCCCCGCGACCCCGAGCGCCCGGTCGAGGACGGCTGTGGTGAGCTTGGTGGAGTGCACCCCGCCCTCGCCGTAGTTGATCCAGAGATCATCGCCCACGAGCACGATCTCCTCCCCCGGCACGAGCCGCTCGCGCAGTGTGTCGATCGCGCCATCCGCCGGTGGGCCCTCGAGGAACATCGCGTGCAGCAGCTTCTCGACCGGGTCGGCGAAGGGATGGGCAGCGAGCGTGTCCGCCAGGGCCTGATGCCTGCGGAGGATCACCGGGGTGTCGACCCCGAACTCCGCAGCGATCAGCTTCCGAACCCGATCGCAGGCCGCCACCGGGTCGTCAGGATGCGCGCAGATGATGTTCCCACTCGCGATGTAGGTCGACACGTCCTCGACCACCCCATCCGTGGCCAATGCCTCACGCAACTCCGCCATCGGCACACGGTTGCGCCCGCTGACATTCACGGCGCGCAACAGCAGGACACTGCGGCTCACGCCTGTGCGCTCTCGACCAGCTCCGCCCCGGCATGCGCGAGCTCGGCGAGCGCCGCCGCGCTCGACTCCGCGCCGACTCCCGCGATCAGATCTGTGACGATCCGCACGCGCACGCCGTGCGCCACGGCATCCAGGGCGGTCGCCCGCACGCAGTGATCGGTCGCGATGCCCACGACGTCGACATCCAGCACGCCAGACGCCGTCAGCACGGCACCCACCGTCTCGTCCTCGTCGGTGACGCCCTCGAACATCGAGTAGGCGGGCTTTCCCTGCCCCTTGCGCACGTGATGGGTCACCGCACCGGTCTCGAGCAGCGGGTCGTACTCCGCTCCGTCGGTTCCCGCCACGCAGTGCGCAGGCCACGTGTCCACGAAATCCGCGGCATCTGCGAAGTGGCCGCCGTTGTCGCCCTCCGGATCGTGCCAGTCGCGGGAAGCGATGATCACGCGATAGTCGCCGGCATGCGCGGCGAGGAACGCGGTGATCGCGGACGCCACGGCATCGCCGCCGGCAACAGCCAGCGCGCCGCCTTCGGTGAAGTCGTTCTGGACGTCGACGATGAGAAGTGCTCTGCTCATGATTTGAGCGTACGCCGCCGGGACGGGAAAGGCCCCGTGATGTTCTTCGCATCACGGGGCCTGTCGGAGCCGCTTGTCAGAATCGAACTGACGACCTTTTCATTACGAGTGAAATGCTCTGCCGACTGAGCTAAAGCGGCGTGCGACGGGCGAACCGGCGCGATCACCGATATTACCCTGTCTCGGTCCCGCTCGCGAATCGAGGCCGGATCACTCGCAGCGCAGGCCGTCTTCCGGGACCACGTCATCGAGCAGGAACGCCTCCACGGCGTCGTCGACGCAGACGTTGCCCTTGTTGTAGCCGGTGTGCCCTTCGCCGACGCGCGTGATGAGCACGCCTTCCTCGAGCTGGTCCGCGAGCGACTCCGACCACTCGTACGGGGTCGCCGGATCGTTCGTGGTACCCACGACCAGGATCGGCCCTGCGCCCGCGGCGGCGATCTCACCGCGCGTGCCGGTGGGCGGGTAGGGCCACACCTCGCAGGAGTCAGGACCCTCCCAGTACGGGGCGATGGTCGGCGCCCCCTCGGCGATCTTCGCCCTGGTCGCCGCTTCGGCATCGGGGTCGTCCTCGACCGGATAGTCCATGCAGTTGTACGCACGGAACGCCTCGGAGGAATTGTCGGTGTACGTTCCGCCCTCGCGCCGGTTGTAGAAGTCGGCGAGGAGGAACATCGTCGTCGGGTCGCCCTGCAGCGCCTCGTCGAGACCCTGGGTGAGGTAGCTCCAGCTGTCCTGCGAGTAGAGCGCGGCGATGATTCCGGTCATCATCGAGTCCGCGCCCATCAGGCGCCCGTCGCCGTTCTTCAGAGGTGTGCGGTCGGCGCTGGCGAGCAGCGCGCCGAGGTCGGTCATCGCCTGGTCGACGGTGCCGTTGAACGGGCATTCACCGGAATCGAGACAATCCTGCATATACGCCCTCAGCGCGGATTCGAAGCCGAGAGCCTGTGTCGCGCCGACCTCGAGGCCGGGCACGGACGGGTCGATCGCGCCGTCGAGCACCAGGCGGCCGGCCTTCTCCGGGTACAGCTGCGCGTAGGTCGCACCGAGGAACGTGCCGTATGAGTAACCCAGGTAGTTGAGCTGCGTGTCGCCCAGCACCGCGCGGATGAGATCCATGTCGCGTGCGGCGTTGATCGTCGTGATGAACGGCAGGATGCCGTCGCTGTTGGCCTCGCAAGCCTCTGCGAACGCCTTGTGCTTGTCGAGCAGTTCGGCCTCCCACTCGGCCGTCCCCCGTGTTGCGGTCGGAATGCCGTAGAGGTAGTCGTCCATCTCGGCCGCGTCGAAGCAGGTCACCGCGGTGGAGGATCCGACCCCGCGCGGATCGAAGCCGATCACGTCGTAGTTCTCGATCAGATCGGCGCCGACCGCATAGTCGAGGCTGTTGAGGATGAGGTCGACGCCGCTCGCGCCCGGTCCCCCCGGGTTCGTCAACAGTGAACCGATCGCCGTGCCCTCCGCCTGGTGGCGAACCACCGAGAGCGTGATCTCACCCGCGCCCGGATTCTCCCAGTCGAGCGGTGCCGTGACGTCGGTGCAGTCGAACCCGGTGCCGCACGCGGTCCAGGTCAGTGTCTGCGAGTAGTACGGCAACAGATCCGCTGCGACCCCGTCGGTATCAGGGGCGTTGGTGGCCGAAGGCTTCGGGTCCGCTTGCTCGGGGATCATCGCGTACAGACACCCGGAGAGGGCGACGGATGCCGCGGCGAGCCCTGCGATGATCGCTGCGGCGCGGCGGAAGCGGGAAGTCGGTCTGTTGTTCACGGTGTCCTCCCGCTCGCGATGGTCACGAGCAAGCTCTCCAGGGCCAGCAGCGGGGCGACGTTGCGCTCCAGCGACTGCCGCGTGTCGGCAAGGTGGTCAAGTACGACAAGAGTACGGGTCTCGGGCCAGGCCGCCGCCAGGGCACTCAGCTCCGGCAGCAGCTCGCGGTTGATCAGCTCGTCACCCTGCCCGAACTGCAGCATCACGACGTCGCGGTACATCGACTGCAGATCGGTCAGCACGCGATCGATGCCATCGCGCAGGCTGCGCGTCGCACGCTTCTTCTGATCGTCTTCGAGCGCCGAGAGCTGAGAGCGCAGCGCGGGGGGGACCGCCTGCCCTTCGGCGACGCCGACCATGCGCAGCAAGGACGCGCGTTCCTGCGCGTCGCGCTCCGCCGTGAGCGCCTTCGCGTCTTCGGTGGCTGCCTGGATGATGCGACCGGCCACCTCCACGGCGTCTCCGACACCACGGACCCCGATCACGGAGCGCAGCGTCTCATCCCGGCGTCGACGCGCACCCTCGTCCGTGGCGAGGCGCTGGGCCATGCCGATGTGCCGCTGTGCGTGCCGGGCGGCCTGTTCCGCGACGGCCTCATCGACTCCGGTGCGCAGGGTGATCAGCCGAGAGACGTCGGCCACATCGGGTTCGCGCAGCCGCAGCGACCGCACGCGGGAGCGGATGGTGGGCAGCAGATCGGCCTCGCTCGGCGCACATAGGATCCACACCGTGTTCTCCGGCGGCTCCTCGAGAGCCTTCAACAGGACATTCGACGTGCGCTCGACCATGCGGTCGGCGTCTTCCACCACGATCACGCGATAGCGCCCGGCCGAGGGAGCGAAGTAGGAGCGCTCGACGAGGGCGCGGGCCTCGGCGATCGTGATGATCACCTTGTCGGTGCGCAGTGCCGTGACGTCGGGATGCGTGCCGGCGAGCACCTGGCGCATCGCCGCCTCGTCGTCGGGTCGGTCCGCGATGAGCGCAGCGGCGAAGGCGTAGGCGAGGGTCGAACGCCCGGAACCGGGAGGGCCCGTGATCAGCCACGCGTGTGACAGCGCTGCGGGATCGGATGCTGCCGCGCGCAGCGTCTCGACGGCCGCGTCCTGTCCCCAGACATCGCCCCAGGGAAAAGGGAGCGCGACGGTGTGGGGCATGCACTCAGCCTAGACGGGAGCACCGACGCTCGTGGCGCGCGCGGTGTCCTCTGCAGAAGCCCGACTCAGTGCGAGGAGAGCAACTCCGCGACCCTGGCGCGTACGAGTGCCGCGATCTCGTCCGTGGAAGCCGCAGCGTCGAGCACCAGGAACCGCTCGGGTTCTGCGGCCGCGAGCGCGAGATAGGCGTCACGGACGCGTCCGTGGAACTCCGCCTTCTCCGCTTCCAGGCGGTCGAACGGCTTGTCGGCCGAGTCCAGCCGGGCACGAGCGGCCGCTGGGTCCAGGTCGAGGAGCACCGTGAGGTCGGGCAGCGCACCTTCAGCGGCCCACAGCGACAGGTCGCGGATCTCGGTGGCATCGAGCACACGCCCGGCCCCTTGGTACGCGACGGAGGAGTCGAGGTAGCGGTCTTGCAGCACCACCTCACCCCGTGCCAGCGCCGGTCGGACGACCGTGGCGACATGATGTGCTCGGTCGGCCGCATACAGCAGTGCTTCGGCGCGGGGAGCGATGTCGCCGCGGTGGTGCAACACGATGTCGCGGATCAGCTGACCGACCTCGGATCCACCGGGTTCGCGCGTGCGCACGACCGTGCACCCCTCTTCGCTCAGCCAGTCGGCCAACAGGTTCGACTGCGTGGTCTTGCCCGAGCCGTCTCCGCCTTCGAGAGTGATCCACACACCGCGACCTGAGGTCACGAGTCCGCCTTCGCGCCCGCAGCCTCGGCTTCACGCTTGGCCGCGTTGGCCGCACGCGTCGCCGCAGCCTTCTTCGCCGCCGCAGACCGCGCCGCCGACTTCGCCGCATCGGCCGGAGCCTTCGTGGCCGTCGCCTTCTTCGCCGTCGCCTTCTTGGCGGGCGCCTTCTTGGCCGGCGCCTTCTTGGCCGGCGCCTTCTTGGCCGGCGCCTTCTTGGCCGGCGCCTTCTTGGCTGCACCGCGCTTGGGCGCGGGACCCTTGGCGCGCTTGTCGGCGAGCATCTGCACGGCGATCTCGAACGTGATGTCCTCGACCTTCTGCCCGCGCGGGATGGTCACGTTCGTCTCACTGTCGGTGACGTACGCGCCGAAGCGACCGTCACGGATGCGGATCGGCTTGCCACTGACCGGATCGGAGTCGAATTCGGCGAGCGCGCTCGATGCCCGGCGCGCGCCATACTTCGGTTGCGCGTAGATCTCGAGCGCCTGTTCCAGGGTCACGTCGAAGATCTGCGACTCACTCTCGAGCGAACGGGAGTCGGTGCCCTTCTTCAGGTAGGGACCGAAACGGCCGTTCTGCGCAGTGATCTCCTCGCCCGACTCCGGGTCGGTTCCGACGACGCGAGGCAGGCTCAGCAGCTGCAGAGCGGTGTCGAGCTCGAGAGTGTCGACCGACATCGAGCGGAACAGCGACGCAGTGCGAGGCTTGGGAGCCGTCTCCTTCTTCGCGCCGCGCTTCGGCTTGGGCGCCTCGACGACCTCTCCTGTGCTCTCGTCGACTGCGGCGTCTTCGGACACCGGGTCGTTCTCTTGCACGTAGGGGCCGAAGCGGCCGTCCTTCACGACGATGATCTTGCCGTTCTCGGGGTTCTCCCCCAGCACGCGGTCTCCGGCGACCGGAGCATCGATGAGCTCCTGCGCCTTCTCCGCGGTGAGCTCATCGGGCGCGAGGTCCTCGGGGACGTTGACGATGCGCGGTTTGGCCTCGGGGTTCTCGGGATCCGCGACCTCCAGGTACGGCCCGTACTTGCCGAACCGCAGGGTCGCCGTGTCGGTGATCGGCGTCGAGTTGAGAGCGCGCGCGTCGATCTCGCCGAGGTTGTCGACCACCTGGCGCAGACCCACGTGCGAGTCAGAACCGAAGTAGAAGGACTTCAGCCATTCGACGCGGTTCTGCTCGCCGCGGGCGATGGTGTCGAGGTCGTCTTCGAGAGCAGCCGTGAAGTCGTAGTCCACGAGCTCGGCGAAGTGCTCCTCGAGCAGACGCACCACGCTGAACGCGAGCCATGTCGGCACGAGCGCCTGCCCGCGCTTGACCGCGTACCCGCGGTCGAGGATCGTCTCGGGGATCGACGCGAACGTCGACGGTCGTCCGATGCCCTTCTCCTCGAGGACCTTCACGAGCGATGCCTCGGTGTAGCGCGGCTTCGGCGTCGTCCGATGCCCCTTGGCCTCGGCGTCCTTGACGGAGAGCTCGTCACCCACGCTGACGGCAGGGAGCGACTGGTTCTCGGCGGCATCCGCGTCGCCGCGCTTCTCGTCGCGGCCCTCTTCGTAGGCCTCCAGGAAGCCCTTGAACGTGTAGACCGTTCCCGAGGCCGTGAACTCGGCCTTACGACCCGCCGCATCCACGGCGATCGTGACCGTGGTGGTCTCGTACTTCGCATCGGACATCTGGCTGGCGACCGTTCGCTTCCAGATGAGGTCGTAGAGACGCTGCTCATCGCGGTCCAGCTCGGACGCCAGCGACGCGGGAGTGCGGAAGTTGTCGCCCGAAGGGCGGATCGCCTCGTGGGCCTCCTGCGCGTTCTTGCTCTTCGACTTGTACACACGCGGCTTGAGCGGCACGGCACTGTCGCCGTAGAGCGCCACCGCCTGGCTCCGTGCCGCCTGCACCGCCTGGGTGCTCAGCGACGTCGAGTCGGTACGCATATAGGTGATGTAGCCCTTTTCATACAGGCGCTGGGCCACGCCCATGGCCTGCTTCGCCCCCATCGAGAGCTTGCGACCGGCCTCCTGCTGCATCGTGGAGGTGGTGAACGGCGCGTACGGGCTGCGTGTGCCCGGCTTGGCCTCGACCTTGGTGACCGTACCCGCACCGACGGCGTCGATCGCCTGCGCGAGCGCGGTGGCCTGGGTCTCATCGAGGATGACGACGGCCTTCTTGAGCTTTCCGCTGTCGTCGAAGTCCGTGCCGCGGGCGAGCTGTCCGCCGTCGACTCGGACGAGGCGGATCTTGAACGAGGTGCCGGTCGCCGCGGCAGCGGCGTCGACGTCCCAGTACTCGGCGGAGGTGAACGCCATGCGTTCGCGCTCACGGTCGACGATCAGACGGGTCGCAGCGGACTGCACGCGTCCGGCGGAGATACCGGTCTTGACCTTGTACCAGAGGACCGGCGACACGTCCCAGCCGTAGAGACGGTCGAGGATGCGGCGGGTCTCCTGCGCATCGACCAGGTCGTGGTCGAGCTCACGGGTGTTGCCGACGGCCGCCTGGATCGCGTCCTTGGTGATCTCATGGAAGACCATGCGCTTGACCGGGACCTTCGGCTTCAGGGTCTCGAGCAGGTGCCAGGCGATCGCCTCGCCTTCGCGGTCCTCATCAGTGGCGAGCAGGAGCTCGTCGGCGGTCTTGAGCGCACGCTTGAGCTCGGCGACGGTCTTCGTCTTGCGGTCGGACACGACGTAGTACGGGTCGAAGCCGTTGTCGATGTCGATCGAGTACTTCCCGTACGCCTGCTTATCGGCAGCCGGGATGTCCTTCTTGTCGGCGAGGTCGCGGATATGGCCGACCGAGCTGAGCACCTCGTAGCCGTCGCCGAGGTATCCCTGAATAGACCGCATCTTCGTCGGGGACTCGACGATGACGAGCTTCTTGCCTTCAGCCAAGGGTGCGTCCTTTCTTCGAAGCACACCATACACACCACTGTGCGGGTTGTTCACAGTCAGCGCCTGCTTGTTCGCGGGATCGGTGCTTCGCGCCGCCGTCAGTTCCCCTCGGGTGGCCCAGCGCGGGCTCGGGACACGGCAGCGAGTCCAGCGTACGCCGCCTGCACCTCCACGGTCGCCACGAAGCCTGTGATCGCACACCGCGTCACCGTCGCACCGGCCGCCGAAGCGACGCGCGCCGCGACCGCGCACGGCTCTTCTGCAACCGGCACCGCGCCGCTGGCCGCGTCTGCAGCGGCGAGCGCCGCGGCGTCGGCCGCACCGGCTGCACGTTGCGCGGTGACCGCGGCTCCCCCGACGACGGCGAGGCCGAGGGTGAGAGCCGCGACCGCCCCGAGCAGACCCGCGGCGACGGCAGACCCCGCCATCAGCCACCCCCGTCGAGCGCGCAGCTCCTGGCCATCAGCGGCAGCCGGATCACCCCTCCGATCTCGGCATCGGCGCTCGTCGTGGCACAGACCAGCTCGTCACCTCGCGACGACGACAGCCCTGCGCCCGGCACCGCGCCGCTGACGATCCGCGCTGCTGCGTCGTCACTCTCACCGCGGCCGAGCATCCGCGCGGCATCGGCCGCCGCATCCTGTAACGCCACCTGCCGTGCCGCCGCCCCGAGAGCTCCGGCACCGAGAGCGAGGGTGAGCACGACGACGGGAAGGGCGACGGCAAGCTCGGCAGCCACGGAACCGCGCTCCGCCTCGTGCCGCAGTGCCGTGGTGGGCCGTTCGCGCCGCGCGCGTTTCATCGGGCAGGTCACGATACGGTGAGGGCCCGGCGAACGAGATCGGTGAGGATCCCCCGCACCTCGTCCGAACGCATGATGACCACCAGCAAGCCGGCGAAGGCCACGGCGGCCATCGTCGTGATGGCGTACTCTGCGGTCGCCGCACCGCTGTCGTCTGCGAACAGCGCAGCAGCACGTCGCCGGTCCAATCTCGGAAGAGCGATCATGGTGTTCCTTCTTTCTCTGAGGATGCGTGCGCATCGGGTGATGGTTCACAAGGGAAGCGGTGTCGAGCCGAGGACGCTGAGCAGCAACGGGGCGACGCCGAGCAGGAGGAAGGCAGGCAGAGTGCACACGCCGAGGGGAAGAAGCAGTCGCGTCGACAGGCGCGCGGCACGCAGCCGGCCCTGCACCCGTGACGCATGGCGCTCCTGCGCGGCGGAGGCGCGGAGCAGTTCTGCAGCCGGGACGCCGGCGGCGCGAGAGAGATCGAGGACCGAGCGAATCCGGCGCTCAGGATCATCCCCGGAGACGGGGCTCGCCGCGACCAGGTGCAGGGCGCGGTCGATCGAGGCACCGCCGGAGACCGCGATGGCCACGAGCTCGGCCCGCATCCCCGGAGTTCCCGGGCGCGGGCGGGCGCGTCTGAGCAGTCGACGGGTCCACAGCCGCGCGACGCCGACCAGACAGAGACCGAGGAGCACGCTCGCCGCCGCCAGCGGATTGCGCACGATGACACCGACCGTATCGAACCCGAGCGCGAATCCCAGCAGGAGACCGGCGAGGGGCATCCACAGCAGCAGTCTCGCCGTCCCCGCGGGTTCGGCGAGGGCGATGCGCACGTCATCAGCGGCGGAGGCCGCATCCCGCAGGGTCTCGGCGATCATGCGCAGCACCTCGGCAAGCGGCGCGCCGACGGTGGTGGCGATCTCCCACGCGGCAGCGAGGTCGACCCACGATCCACCTTCGGCCTCGATCGCCGCGAGCAGCGGCATACCGGCGTCGAGACGCGCGACCACGGCCTGGGCGTGCACGTCGCCGGTGTCGGCGAGGTGCCGCCAGGCGACGAGGGGAACGGCACCAGCCTGCAGGAGGACCGCGAGCGTCTGCACCGACGTCGCCGCATCGACAGCCGTCGCGTCGCTCCGCGGCGCCGAGGACGCCCGCCGGATCCTGGTCACCACGGCCGCACCTCCTCGATGTCCAAGCGGTCGCCCCTCAGCTCGAAGACGCCGGCCTGGGCGATCCGACGCACACCATCGGGCGCCCGCTCGAGGTGCAGCACGATCGTGAACGCGCTGACGACCTGACGCGCGAGCGCGGTGGCATCCATCCCCGCGAGCGCTCCGAGCGCTTCGAGCCGCGCGGGCACGTCGCGAAGACCGCTCGCGTGGAGCGTTCCCGCTCCCCCGTCGTGCCCGGTGTTGAGAGCGCTCAGGAGCTCTCGCACCTCTTCTCCTCTGCATTCGCCCACGACCAGCCGATCCGGGCGCATCCTCAGCGACTCCCGCACGAGCCGGGCGAGGCTGATCTCCCCCGCACCCTCGAGATTCGCCTGTCGCGCCTCGAGCGCCACATGATGCGGATGTCGCGGACGGAGCTCGGCGACGTCCTCGATCGTCACGATGCGTTCGCCGGGTGGCGCTTCCGAGAGCAGGGCGGAGAGCAGCGTCGTCTTGCCCGTGCCCGTCCCACCCGTGATGAGGATGTTCGCTCTGCTCTCGACGAGCCCCCGCAGCCAGCGCTGCTGACGTTCATCGACTGCTCCCCTGGCGGCGAGCGCATCGAGGTCGGCGGCGTGCACGCGCGGGACCCGAATCGACAACGCCGTGCCCGCTGTGGCGATAGGCGCCAGCACCGCGTGCACCCGGATGCCGGAGGCGAGGCGCACGTCGACGCAGGCAGCCTGATCGTCAAGGTGCCTTCCGCCGAGCCCGACGAGGGCCACGGCGAGATCACGCACCTCGCGTTCCGAGGCGCTCCAACCGACGACGGGCTCAGCGCCCCTGCCTCTATCGACGAACAGACCGCGGGCTCCGTTGACGAAGATGTCGGTGACCGCCTCGTCGGCACAGTACGGGGCGAGCGGCCCGAACTCCTCGTCCACTCGCGATGCAGATGCGCACCCGCGCGGATCTGCATCGAATTCGGCGCCCCCGTGTCGGGGCTGGATGACGAAGGAATCGGCCATGCCCCGACGCTAGGAGCCGGGACCTACGCGGCGACGCCGAGATCGCAGGCCCTGTGCACAACTCCTCCCTCCGACCTCCGGTGCAGAAGGGGCATCCCCTCATGCCCCGGGAGGTGGCATGCGGCGGAGACGGAGAAGGGCGGCACCTCACGGGGGGAATGAGATGCCGCCCACGGCGTTCCACGATCGGGGGAATCGGGGCACACCAAGGCCGGAATGAGTATTCGGCTGTCGTCGAGTGTACGCAAGGCGACCGTCCTGACAAAACCCGCGGCACTACCTACTTTCGGCAGTATGCGATGTCGGAGGGCCGGACTAGATTCGCCCTGACTTGATCGTGCCCCCTCACGACCATGCCCTGACGCAAAGGAGCGCCTGCTGATGAGCAGCCAGATCGACCATCTTCTCGACGAGACGCGCAAGTTCCCGCCGTCCGAGGACTTCGTGGCCCAGTCCATCTCCTCACCGGAGCTGTACGAACGTGCCGCCGCCGACCGTGAAGCCTTCTGGGGGGAGCAGTCGCGCGAGCTGCTGCACTGGCACAAGCCGTTCACGCGGGTTCTGGACTGGTCGGCCCCGCCTTTCGCGAAGTGGTTCGACGACGGCGAGCTCAACGTCGCCTACAACTGCCTCGATCGCCACGTGGAGGCCGGCAACGGCGACCGCGTGGCCCTGCACTGGGAGGGCGAACCCGGCGATTCGCGCACGATCACATACGCCGAGCTGACCGACGAGGTCAAGCGCGTCGCAAATGTGCTCACCGACCTCGGCATCGGCCACGGCGATCGCGTCGCGATCTACCTGCCGATGATCCCCGAGGCCATCGCATCGATGCTCGCGGTGGCCCGTCTCGGCGCCATCCACTCGGTCGTGTTCGGAGGGTTCAGCGCCGACAGCCTGCGAGCCCGCATCGATGACGCCGGCGCCAAGGTCGTCATCACGGCCGACGGCGGCTATCGCAAGGGTCGCGTCTCGGCGCTCAAGCCCGCCGTCGACCAGGCGCTCGGCGATCGCGGCGACGGCGAGCAGCAGACCGTCGAGCACGTGCTGGTCGTGCGGCGCGGCGGCAACGAGGTCGATTGGGTGGAGGGTCGCGACGTGTGGTGGCACGACGCCGTTCCCGCCGCGTCCGCCGAGCACGTGGCCGAGGCGTTCCCGTCCGAGAACCCGCTGTACATCCTCTACACATCGGGCACGACAGGAAAGCCGAAGGGCATCCTGCACACGTCCGGCGGGTACCTCACCCAGGCCGCGTACTCGCACAAATATGTGTTCGATCTGCACCCCGAGACCGACGTCTTCTGGTGCACTGCCGACATCGGCTGGGTGACGGGACACTCCTACGTGGCCTACGGCCCCCTCGCGAACGGCGCCACGCAGGTGCTCTATGAAGGCACGCCGGATGCTCCGCACCCCGGTCGCTGGTGGGAGATCATCGAGAAGTACAAGGTCTCTATCTTCTACACCGCGCCGACCGCCATCCGCTCGTTCATGAAGATCGGACGCGCGGTGCCGCAGAAGTTCGACCTGTCCTCGTTGCGCCTGCTCGGATCGGTGGGCGAACCGATCAACCCCGAGGCGTGGATGTGGTACCGCGAGGTGATCGGCGGCAACAAGGCCCCGATCGTCGACACCTGGTGGCAGACAGAGACCGGCGCCATCATGGTCTCCGCCCTCCCCGGCGTGACCTCGACCAAGCCCGGCTCCGCGCAGGTCCCCCTGCCCGGCATCTCGATCGACGTCGTCGACGAGCAGGGTGCCGAGGTGGGCAACGGCAATGGCGGACTCCTCGTGATCACCGAGCCATGGCCGAGCATGCTCCGCGGCATCTGGGGCGACCCCGAGCGCTACAAGGAGACGTACTGGGAGAAGTTCGAGGACCAGGGATATTACTTCGCCGGCGACGGGGCGCGCCTCGATGACGATGGCGACCTCTGGCTGCTCGGACGGGTGGACGACGTCATGAACGTCTCGGGTCACCGCCTGTCGACTGCCGAGATCGAGTCCTCGCTGGTCGCGCACGAGGCCACGGCCGAGGCGGCCGTGGTCGGTGCGGCCGATGAGACCACCGGCCAGGCGGTCGTCGCTTTCGTGATCATCAAGGAGAGCTACCTCGCCGCGCACGATCCTGCGGGCCTCGCCCAGCTGCTCCGACTCTGGGTCGGCGAGCAGATCGGAGCCATCGCTCGTCCGCGCGACGTCTACATCGTCGGCGAGCTGCCCAAGACCCGGTCGGGAAAGATCATGCGTCGCCTGCTGCGCGATGTGGCCGAAGGCCGTGAGGTCGGCGACACCACCACACTCGCCGACACGGCGGTGATGAGCATCATCTCGGCTCAGGTGAAGTAGACCTCAACGGCGAACGGCCTCTTCCGCATCTGGAAGAGGCCGTTCGCCGTTCGACGATGATGCCGTCAGACGAGGATGAAGACGACGTCGACCTCGACCGGGCTGTCCAGCGGGAGAACCGCGACGCCGACCGCCGCCCGTGCGTGGCGCCCGGAATCACCGAAGATCTCTCCGAGCACTTCGCTGGCGCCGTTGATGACACCCGGCTGCCCCGAGAACTCCGGGGCAGAAGCCACGAACCCTCCGAGGCGCAGCACGCCGGCGATGCGGTCGACCCCGCCGGCCACATCGGCTGCTGCCGCGAGCGCATTCAGCGCACACGTGCGGGCGTATTCCTTCGCATCCTCGGCGGAGACGGCCGCACCGACCTTGCCGGTCGCGGGCAGGGCACCATCGGTGAAGGGCAGCTGCCCGGAGGTGTAGACCAGCCCACTGTGGCTGACCGCGGGCACGTAGGCCGCGACGGGCGCGGCGACGGCGGGGAGCTCGATGCCGAGCTCTGCGAGACGAGCGCTGACGGTCATGCTGCGCCGCCTTCGAACTGACGAGCTGCTTCGGCCGCGGCGGCGAGGCCCGAGCTGTTCGAGCCGTCCTGAGTCACCGGGCGCTTGAAGTAGGCGACGAGGCCACCCTCGGGGCCCTGGACGACCTGCACGAGCTCCCAGCCCTGCTTGCCCCAGTTGTTGAGGATGGCCGCCGTGTTGTGGATCAGCAGCGGCGTGGTGACGTACTCCCACGTGGTCATGGCACTCCTATCGATTCGGCGCCACCGCACCGAATCGGGCGTGCGCTCGTCAAAGCCGGTATTCAGGGAACTCCCCTACGATCAGCGTATGCCTCAAAAGAATCGCACGGTGAACGGCGTGCTCGGCGGCCTCCTCGGGGTCGTCGGTCTCAGCGCCGTCGCCGGACTCCTCGTCGCAGCCAGCGTCACCCCTGTCCTCGCGATGACGGGCGTAGCCGGGACCCAGGCCCTCACGCTGTTCGACAAGCTTCCCGAGAAGCTGAACCCCGTCACGCCGATGGAGCAGTCGACGATCTACGCGACCGACCCCGATGGCAAGGACATCGTGCTCGCGTCGTTCTACGAGCAGAACCGCATCCCGGTGACGTACGAGCACATCGCCCCGGTGCTGTACGACGCGATCCTCTCCAGTGAGGACAAGAACTTCTACAGCCACGGTGGCGTCAACCTCGGCGCCACGATCAGCGCCGTGATCGACAACCTCAAGGGCACGTCGTCTCGCGGCGCCTCGACGATCAGCCAGCAGTTCGTCAAGAACGTGCTGATCCAAGAGTGCGAGCAGGAGGTCGACACGGCCTCGGAGACCTACGCCGAAGAGCTCCAGGCCTGCTGGGAGAACGCGACCCAGGCGAAGGGCACCGACGGCATCGAGCGCAAGCTGCAGGAGATGCGCTACGCGATCCAGATCGAGAAGGACTACTCGAAGAACGACATCCTTCTCGGCTACCTCAACATCGCCAACTTCGGCGGCACGGTCTACGGCATCGAGGCCGCATCGCGCTACTACTTCTCCACGTCGTCATCGAAGTTGACCGTCGCGCAGGCCGCGACGTTGGCCGGCATCGTGCAGAACCCGAACACCTACCGCATCGACAAGCCGGGCGGCACGTACACGACCAAGGACGGCGTGGCTCACAACGGCGTCGACGACGGGTACAAGGACACGAAGGACCGCCGTCACTACGTACTGGGACGCATGCTCGCCAACGGCAAGATCACGCAGGCGCAATACGACGAAGCCGATGCCTCGGAGATCGTGCCGGCCATCAAGGAGCCGACCCAGGGCTGCGCCGCCGCGAAGGTCAACGCCTACTTCTGCCAGTACGTGAAGTCCATCATCGAGAACGACAAGGCATTCGGTGCCGAGAAGTCGGACCGCACGGAGCTCCTCCGTCGCGGTGGCCTGAAGATCTACACGAGCCTCGACTATCGCATCCAGAACGCGGCGGTCACCGTGATGAAGGACACCGTCCCCGCGAACTTCGACAACCAGGCCTTCGGTGCTGCCGGTGTCTCGATCGAGGTGGGTACGGGACGCATCCTGTCCATGACGCAGAACACGCAATTCTCTGAGACGCCGAGCGACGACATGGGAAAGACCTCCCTCGTGTTCGCCGGTGACCAGGTGCACGGCGACTCGGGCGGTTTCCCCGTGGGATCCACCTACAAGTTGTTCACCCTGATCGATTGGCTCGAGAAGGGCCATTCGGTCAATGAGGTGCTCAACGGCCGCGTGCAGACGAACATGAAGTTCACCTCGGAGGCCTGCGAAGGCGGCGGCACGCTCGTGGCCAACACCAAGGAGATCGGGAACTTCGGCGGCAGCCAGGGCTACACGAGCTCGGTCATGAACTTCACGGCGCAGTCGCTCAACAGCGGCTATTTCGCCATGGCGTCGAAGCTCGACATCTGCGACATCAACACGGTCGCCGACCGCATGGGCGTCACGCTCGCCGACGGCACGAAGGCCAACAAGGACAACCAGGCATACGACATCCTGGGTTCGAAGAACATCTCACCACTCGCCATGGCGAACGCCTACGCGACCGTCGCCAGCGGGGGCAAGTACTGCACGCCGCGCGCGATCGATCGCGTCGTCGGCCCCGACGGCGAAGAGCGCGAACTGCCCGCAGCCTCCTGCACCGAAGGGGTCATCTCTCCCGAGGTCGCAGCAACGGCGGCATACGCACTCCAGGGCGTCATGAACGGCGGAACCGGACAGAGGGCGAACCCCTACGACGGCACGCCGCTGATCGGTAAGACCGGTACGCACAATCGTTCTCAGACGATGATGATCGAGTCGAGCACGAAGGTCGCCACTGCCGTCTGGGCCGGACGTTGGGACGGCCGGGAGACCAACATCTTCAACGTGTGGGGAGGCACCGCGCTTCTGAACGAGATGCGATACCCGCTCGCCCGCGTCACCCAGGCCGCGGCCAACGCCGCATACCCCGGCGACGCCTTCCCTCGCCCGGACAACAACCTGACCCGTCGCGTGCTCACCAACGTTCCGAACGTGGTGGGCAAGACGATCGACGAAGCGACGGCGGAGCTGCAGGCCGCAGGATTCTCCGTCTCGGTCGGAGATCCGGTCGACAGCGACAAGGCGACGAACATCGTCGTGGAGCAGGATCCGTCCGGCCAGACCGCAGGCGGAAGCACCGTGACGATCTCGCCCAGCAACGGTCAAGGCGGGACAGTCCCCGATGTGACGGGGCAGAACGCGACAGCCGCCGGGGCCGCGCTCGTGGGCGCAGGGTTCAGTTCCGTCGATTTCGCGGCCTCGTGCAGCGCGCCTGGCGCCAAGGTGACGAGCACCAGCCCCGCGGCGAACTCGGCGGCGAACAAGTCCACCAAGATCTCGGTGTCGTGCTGACGGCCTCACGGTCGCCCGCCCGCCCGGCCCTCATCGCGCTCAGCGCGGTGGGGGCCGCGGGCGTGGCGGCAGCCATCTGGGGCATCGGCATCGAGCGTTACCTGTTCACGGTGCGCGAGGTGACCGCGCCTGCGCTCGCACCCGGTTCATCGCCGCTCCGCGTGCTGCACGTCTCTGACGCCCACATGGCACCGTGGCAGCACCGCAAGCAGGACTGGCTCGCCTCCCTCGCACAACTGCAACCCGACCTGGTCGTGAACACCGGCGACAACCTCGGACATGAGGAGGGGCTCGCCGGCATCCGTCGTGCCTTCGAGCCATTCGCCGGGATCCCCGGGGTCTTCGTACACGGGTCGAACGACATCAACGGCCCCGCGCCGCGCAATCCGCTGCGCTACTTCTCGGGACCCTCGAAGCGGCACCGGGAGCCCACCTTCCTCGACACGGATGCGATGGATCGCTTCTTCACGGACGACCTCGGCTGGACGGATCTCAACAACGCCGCCGCGCGTCTGACCGTCGCCGGGCACACGCTCGACCTGTTCGGCGTGAGCGATGCCCACCGTCACTGGGACAAGCTGGAGGTCCTCCCCGAAGCGATCTCGGCCCTCGGCCCGCGGGATGCCGGCACCTCAGTGCTCGGCGTCACGCATGCGCCGTATCAGCGCGTGCTGAACAGGTTCACCGACCTGGATGCGGATGCCATCTTCGGTGGCCACACGCACGGCGGACAGGTCTGCATCCCCGGTTTCGGCGCAATCGTCGCGAACTGCGACATCCCGCTGAAGCAGGCCAAGGGACTGAGCACCTGGTCGCATGGTGGTCGCACCATCCCGCTGAATGTCAGCGCAGGGTGCGGACACTCCATCTACGCCCCCGTGCGCTTCGCGTGCCGCCCCGAGGCGACGCTGCTGACGCTGACGGCACGGAGCTGATCCTGGCCCCGATTCGGTGTCGGGGACATTTCCCTGTAGACTCGGAGGGTTGCAAACGGGGTGTGGCGCAGCTTGGTAGCGCGCTTCGTTCGGGACGAAGAGGTCGCAGGTTCAAATCCTGTCACCCCGACCAGTAACACCGGAAGGCCGCCCTCAGGGGCGGCCTTCTCTGTACCGGGAACGCCACGAAAGGGAAGGCATGAGCCCGATGCTCCCCGCCCCTCGACGCCGCACGCGCGGCTGGGCGCTGGCCGTGGGCATCCCCTTCTTCGCCGGTCTCGCGATCTTGACGCTCACCCCGGCGCGCGTCGAGCGGTCGATGCCGAACCTGCTCGATCTGGTGCTCGGTGCGGCGCACCGGGTCGGCTGGGATTCACTCGATTTCACCCGCCTCGAGATCATCGCCAACGTGCTGGTGTTCGTCCCGGTGGGCGTGATCGCCTTCCTCTTCACCCCCCGCATCGTCTGGCCGGTGGCACTGCTCGTCGGGCCCGCCATCTCCCTCGCGATCGAGGGGGCCCAGCGCGTCGCGCTGCCCCACCGCGCCGCGACCCTCAGCGACGTCCTGGCGAACTCCGCCGGCGCGACCATCGGAGTCGCGATCGCTCTCGTCTGCACCCTGTTGTTCGCTCCGCGCACCGCACAGCGTGAATCTCCTAGGGTGGAAGCATCATGACCACGCCTGCTCTCGTCGCCTTCGACCTCGATGACACCCTCGCCCCGTCGAAGGGCGCGATCGACCCGCGTATCGCGACGCTGCTGCGCGCGCTGCTGCGGTCGGTCGACGTCGCCATCATCTCCGGCGGCAACGAGACGCAGTTCCGCACGCAGGTGATCGCCCAGCTCGGCGACGCGGATGCCTCCGATCTCGCTCGACTGCATCTGCTGCCCACCTGCGGCACCCGCTACCTCCGTCATGACGGCGTCGAGTTCGCGCCGGTGTACGCCCACGACCTCAGCGACGAGCAGAAGGCGGCCGCACTGACAGCGCTGCGCGAAGAAGCGGAGCGTCTGGGGCTGTGGGAGTCGGACCCGTGGGGCGAGATCCTCGAGGACCGCGGCTCCCAGATCACCTTCTCCGCGCTCGGACAGCGCGCACCGCGTGATGCGAAGCACGAGTGGGACCCCAGCGGCGCGAAGCGCGCCTCACTGCGTGACGCCGTCGCCGCCCGTCTCCCCGGCCTCGAAGTCCGCTCCGGCGGGTCGACCTCGATCGACATCACCCAGGAGGGGATCGACAAGGCGTTCGGCATGCGAGAGCTCGCCGCGCGCACCGGCATCCCGCTGACCTCGATGCTGTTCTACGGCGACCGGTTGGACGAGGGCGGCAATGACTACCCGGTGCTCGCGATGGGGGTGCCCTCCGTCGCCGTCGAAGGGTGGGAGGACACCGCAGACAAGCTCGACGCGCTGCTCAAGACGCTCTGAGTCGCCGCCCCGCCGCACACGGGCCTTAGCATGGCGTCATGGATGCCCTGCTGATCGTCATCGTCGTCGCCGCGGTCGCCAGTCTCGGATGCTGGGTGCTGTCGCTGATCACCCGGGACACGTCGTGGGTGGACCGTGCGTGGTCGATCGTCCCGGTCGTCTACGTGTGGATCTTCGTCGCGGGAGCATTCGCGAGCGGGGACGGGTCCGCCCGAGTGGTGCTGATGGGCGTCCTCGCCACCGCCTGGGGCGCCCGCCTGACGTTCAACTTCGCGCGCAAGGGCGGCTACTCCGGCGTGGAGGACTACCGTTGGGCCGTCCTGCGGGGACGCATGCGCCCGTGGCAGTTCCAGATCTTCAACGTGCTCTTCATCATCGGGTACCAGATGACGCTGCTCGTGCTGATCACGCTGCCTGCCGCCGTCGCCGCGCAGCATCCGTCCGGCCTGACCGTGTGGGATATCGTGTTCGCGCTCGCGTTCCTCGCATTCCTGGTGGGAGAGACCGTCGCCGACCAGCAGCAGTGGAACTTCCATCAGCGCAAGAAGCGCGCCGGCGGGACGCTCTCCCCCGGCTTCGCGACCTCGGGCCTGTTCCGATTCAGCCGCCACCCCAACTTCTTCTTCGAGCAGGCACAGTGGTGGGCCTTCTACGCGATCGGGGCGACCGCGGCCGTGTCGACGGGCAGCGGGGTGATCGGTGGGGCTCTGAACCCGAGCATCGTGGGCGCGTCGCTGTTGACCGAGTTGTTCATCGGTTCGACGATCTTCACCGAGTCGATCACGGCGTCGAAGTACCCCGCCTACGCCGACTACCGGCGCACCACGTCGATGCTCATCCCGTGGCCTCCGCGCAGCCGCGCGACCGCTCCGCAGTCCTGAGACCGGTCGAAGCAGCCGCGCGGGTGGCACACGATGGGATCAGCGGGCGTTCACCTTGGTGACCGCACGCGAGACCGGCACCAGGCGGGTGAGCTGCGTCACGTGGGAGGGCTCGAGCTCGGCGAGCGACGCCACCCCGAGCAGTCGCATGGTGCGCTCGATCTCGGTGCGCAGGATCGCGATGGTGCGATCGACGCCCTGTCGCCCGCCCGCCATCAGACCGTAGAGATAGGCACGGCCGATGAGCGTGAAGTCGGCACCGAGCGCGACAGCGGCCACGATGTCGGCACCGTTCATGATGCCGGTGTCGACCATCACCGTGAAGTCGTCTCCGACGGCCTGTCGCACCTCGGGCAGCAGGTGGAAGGGGATCGGCGCACGATCCAGCTGACGGCCGCCGTGGTTCGACAGCACGATACCGTCGACACCGGCGTCGCGGAGTCGGACGGAGTCCTCGACGTTCTGCACACCCTTGATGATGAGCTTCCCGGGCCAGATGTCGCGGATGACGGCGAGGTCGTCGTAGCTGATGGTCGGATCCATCGCCGCGTCCAGCAGCTCGCCCACAGTGCCGCCGGTGGTGCTGAGCGAGGCGAACTCGAGCTTCGGCGTGGTGAGGAAGTCGAACCACCACCACGGGCGCGGGATCGCGTTGATGATCGTCCCCAGCGTCAGCTGCGGCGGGATGCTGAAGCCGTTGCGCTTGTCGCGCAGACGGGCACCCGCGACCGGGGTGTCGACCGTGAACTGCAGCGTGTCGAATCCAGCGGCCGCGGCACGACGCGTGAGCTCGTACGAGATCTCGCGGTCGCGCATGACGTACAGCTGGAACCAGTTGCGCCCGGTGGGGTTGGCCGCCTTGACGCCCTCGATCGAGGTGGTGCCGAGAGTCGAGAGGGTGAACGGGATGCCGGCGGCCGCAGCAGCTCCCGCACCCGCGACCTCCCCCTCGGTCTGCATCAGCCGGGTGAAGCCCGTCGGCGCGATGCCGAACGGCAGCGCCGACGGACCGCCGAGGATGTCGACGCGGGTGTCGACATCGGGCGCGGGGCGGAGGATGCCGGGGTGGAACTCCACGTCCTGGAACGCCTGACGGGCGCGCGTCAGCGAGAGCTCGCCCTCGGCCGCGCCATCCGTGTAGTCGAACGCGGCCTTGGGCGTGCGGCGCTTCGCGATCGTGCGGAGGTCGTCGATCGTGAGCGCACCGTTCAGACGACGCGTACGTCCGTTGAGCTCTGGCTTCTTGAACTTCATCAGCTCGAGGAGTTCTGCGGGGTTGGGAACCTGGCGCTGGACCATGGCGTTCCTCTCAGTCGTGGTTCTCGGTAGCGGCTCCCCGGGACGGACTCCCGGGGTGTTCGGGTGGATCACGGGGCGGATGGCGGAAGGCGAGAACCCAGGGCGTTCTCGTAGTAGCCGGCGATGTGGGCGTGCACGAGGGCGCGCGCGGTATCGGCCTCACCCGCATCGATCGCCGCGATGAGCGCGTGATGCTCGGCGCGCAGACGCGAGGCCATTGCCGCCCAGTCGGAGATCGAGGCGGCCCCTTCCTGCACGTACGACTCGATAGAGGAGCGCAGCCCCGCCATCATCGCCGCGATGACCGCATTGCCACTCGACTCGGCGAGCGAGAGGTGCAGTTGCGCGTCGAGAGCCAGGAACTCCCCCGGTGTCAGATCAGGCCCCTCCATCGCCGCGAGCAGCTGGTGCGCTCGTGCCGTGTCACGGCCGTCAGCTGCGGCGAGGGCGGCGACCACGGCATCCTCCAGCACCAGTCGGGTCTCGACCACATCGTGCAGCGGGAAGCCCTGTGCGGCCACCTGCAGCCGCAGGAGCGCCGACATCCCCCCGGAGGGCGTCGCGATCACGATCGCGCCGGCCTGGGGTCCGGAGCCGGTGGCCGTGCGGATCAGCCCCATGACCTCGAGCACCCGCAACGCCTCACGGACGCTGGAGCGGCCGACGCCGAGCTCGGTGGCGAGGTCGCGCTCCGAGGCCAGGCGGTCGCCCGGACCGAGACGGCCGTCGAGGAGGTCGCTCTCGATGCGCTCGAGAACGAGTCGCCATGCGCGCGCCGGCTGCTCCGACATGTGGCCTCCTGTGGTCAGACCACAGAGTATCGCGTGTGGTCTGACCACGCAAACGGGACGATCCCCGCTCCACCGCGGACGCAGCTCAGGAAGAACATGAGGAAAACGGCGCGTACGCGTCGCTCCTCCGTGCGCGGCCGAACATCTTCCTGAGTTGTGCACGTGCGCGCGACGACACCGGCCAGTCGCGTGAGCTGCCGGAGAGGGCAGGAGACTCAGCCCAGGCGTCCGCCGGATTCCTCCAGGTAGCACGTACCGCACAGCGACTCATATGTCGTCAACTCGGGAGCTGCGGAGCCGTCGGCCCCCTCATCGATCGCCACCTGGTCTCCGTCGAAGACGAAACGCCCGCCGATCACGCGCCCGTTGAAGACTGCCTTGCGTCCGCAGCGGCAGATCGTCTTGAGCTCTTCGAGGGAGTGGGCGATCGCGAGCAGGCGGGCGGACCCCGGGAAGGCGTGCGTGCGGAAGTCGTTGCGGATGCCGTAGGCCATCACCGGGATGCCGTCCTCGACCGCGATCCGGAACAAGTCGTCGACCTGCGCGGGGGTGAGGAACTGCGCCTCGTCGACGAGCAGACAGGCCACATCGACGGGACCGCTGGGCAGGAGCTCTTCTTCGACGGCGCGCCCCGCGCGCTCGCGATTGCGCGCGAACAAGTGGCGTGCGTCGTCATCCGGCGCGATCAGGAAATCCACGGGGCGGGTCACTCCGAGGCGACTTGCGATCTCACCGGCGCCCTTGGTGTCGATGGCCGGCTTCGCGAGCAGCACATGCTGCCCGCGCTCCTCGTAATTGTAGGCGGCCTGGAGCAGTGCAGTGGACTTGCCCGAGTTCATCGCGCCGTAGCGGAAGTAGAGCTTGGCCACGGTCTCTCAGACGTTGATGCCGAGGGTCGCGGCCGTGGCTGCCGTCGACTCCTCCGCGCGCGCGGCGTCCGTGTTCAGCTGCTCGCCGAACGTGGGGATCAGCGCCCGCAGCTCCGGCTCCCAGCCGGGGTACTCCTCAGGGAAGCACGACTTGAGCAGGCTCAGCATGATCGGGACCGCGGTGGATGCTCCGGGCGATGCGCCCAGGAGGCCGGCGATCGATCCGTCGGCCGAGGAGACGACCTCGGTGCCGAACTGCAGGATGCCGCCCTTCTGAGGATCCTTCTTCATCACCTGGGCGCGCTGACCCGCGTCGATGAGCGTCCAGTCCTCATCCTTCGCCGTAGGCATGAAGGTGCGCAGGCTGTCGACCTTCTTCGCGTGGTTCTTCAGCAGCTCACCGATCAGATACGTGATCAGGTCGGGGTTCTTCACCGCCACCTGCAGCATCGGCAGCAGGTTGTGCGTGCGCACCTGCGAGACGATGTCGAGCATCGAGCCGTTCTTCAGGAACTTCGGGCTGAACGTCGCGAACGGGCCGAACATGAGCGAGGCCTCGCCGTCGACCACACGGGTGTCGAGATGCGGCACGGACATCGGCGGAGCGCCGACGGATGCCTGCGAGTACACCTTCGCCTGGTGCTGCGCGACGACCTGCGGGTTGGTGGTCTTGAGGAACTGGCCGCCGATCGGGAAGACACCGTACCCCTTGATCTCCGGGATGCCGGAGTTCTGGAGCAGCTTGAGCGCCCAGCCGCCGGCGCCGACGAAGACGAAGCGCGCCTTGATCTCGTTGGGCGTGCGGCCGATACGGTTGCGGTACTTGACGAGCCAGGTGCCGTCCTTCTGCTTCTTCAGACTGCGCACCTCGTGGTTCGTGCGCAGCGTGACGCCCGATGCGGTGAGGTGGTCGAAGAGCTGATGCGTGAGCGCACCGAAGTCGACATCGGTACCAGCCGGCACGCGCGTCGCTGCGAACGGCTCCCCCTTGCGACGCTGCTGCATGAGGAGCGGAGCCCACTTGTTGATGACGCGGGAGTCCTCGCTGTACTCGATACCGGCGAACAGCGGCTGCTTCTTGAGCACCTCGTAGCGCGCCTTGAGGTACGCGACATCCTTCTCACCGCGCACGAACGTCATGTGCGGTGTCGCATTGATGAACGTGGAGGGCGCGTCGAGCACGCCCCGCTCGACGAGGGATGACCAGAACTGGCGGCTCTGCTGGAACTGCTCGTTGATCGAGATGGCCTTGGCCGGGTCCAGCGGACCGTCGCCCTGCGGCATGTAGTTCAGCTCGCACAGCGCGGCGTGGCCGGTTCCCGCATTGTTCCAGGGGTTGGAGCTCTCCTGAGCCACCTCGGAGAGTCGCTCGAAGGCGACGATCTTCCACTCCGGCTGCAATTCATGCAGCAGAGTACCCAGGGTGGCGCTCATGATGCCACCACCGATCAGGACGACATCGACGGTTTCGGTCACCACAACAGTCTAGTTCGGAGGCGCTATGCCCCGGACCATCCGCGGGCTCCGTGACGCGCATCCCAATCACTGAGGCCCGATGCCACTTCTGCGGCCCGCGCACAGTTCTGCGGCCCGCTCGGCCGATCAGGGCCGCAGAACGTGAGAACGGCCGCAGAAGGTGCGGCCGTTCTCAGATCAGGCGGAGACGCTCAGGCGCTCCGCGAGGACCTCGGCGATCTGCACGGCGTTCAGCGCCGCGCCCTTGCGCAGGTTGTCGTTGCTGATGAACAGCACGAGACCCTTGCCCTCAGGGGCGGACTGGTCGGCGCGGATGCGACCGACGTAGCTCGGGTCCTTGCCCGCGGCGTACAGCGGCGTGGGGACTTCTTCGACGACCACGCCGGGAGCGACGGAGAGTACCTCTCGCGCCCGCTCGGGCGTGATGTCGCGAGCGAACTCGACGTTGATCGACAGCGAGTGCCCGGTGAAGACCGGGACGCGCACGCAGGTGCCGGCAACGCGAAGCGCGGGCAGCTCGAGGATCTTGCGGCTCTCGTTGCGGAGCTTCTTCTCCTCGTCGGTCTCGTTCTGGCCGTCATCGACGAGATTGCCCGCGAACGGGATCACGTCGAACGCGATGGGCGCGATGTACTTCTCCGGCTGCGGGAAGTCGACGGCCGAGCCGTCGTGCACCAGGCGCAGCGTGTCGCCCTGGGCGAGGACACCCTCGACCTGCCCCAGCAGCTCCTGAGCGCCGGCGAGGCCGGAGCCGGAGACGGCCTGGTAGGTCGAGACGATCAGGCGCTCGAGTCCGGCTTCGGCATCCAGAACCTTGAGCACAGGCATCGCGGCCATCGTGGTGCAGTTCGGGTTGGCGATGATGCCCTTGGGACGGTCGTCGATCGCGTGCGGGTTGACCTCGCTGACCACGAGCGGAACATCGGGGTCGTTACGCCAGGCACTGGAGTTGTCGACGACGACCGCACCGGCCTCGGCGAAACGGGGCGCGTAGGCCCGGCTCGCGGTGGCTCCGGCCGAGAACAGGGCGATGTCGATGCCGGCGGCATCCGCCGTCTCGACGTCTTCGACGATGACCGTCGATCCCCCGTATTCGATCGCGCTCCCTGCGGAACGCGACGAGGAGAACAGGCGCAGCTCCCGGATCGGGAACGACCTCTCGGCGAGAATCTCGCGCATCACGGTGCCCACCTGGCCGGTGGCGCCCACGATGGCGACGGAGAGTCCTGAGTCGGAGATGCGGGTCATGAGGTTCCTTGGCGTCGTGCAGTGCTGCGTACGAGGCGGAAGGCGCGGCGTCGGGATGCTGATGCTGCGCCTGGCGCCGATGTCAGGGTTCCGGCGAGTCTATCGCGACACGCGGGATGTGGATGGCGTGCTGACGGGCGGTGGGGCCGTCACCGGGGTAGGAGAATACGCCGGCGTAGGTCGATTCCGCCGAGTTACTCCTCCCCCGCCGCTTTCGCCTACCTCCGAGGTGGAGGATGCGGTCAGCGACCGGTGCCGGCGTGGATCGTGGCGTCGGATTCGCCGTCGAGACCGTAGGCGGTGTGCACGGTGCGAGCGGCCTCGGCGAGGTCGTCACCCCGCAGCACCACCGAGATGCGGATCTCGGAAGTCGAGATCATCTCGATGTTGATGCCACCGGCGGAGAGGGCCTCGAACAGGACGGCAGAGACCCCCGAATGCGTGCGCATTCCCGCGCCCACCACGGACAGCTTGCCGATCTGGTCGTCGTGCACCAGGTTCTGGAAGCCGACCTCGGTCTGCTCGCCCGCGAGCGCCTTCAGCGCACCAGCGGCATCGGCCTTCGGCACGGTGAAAGAGATGTCGGTGCGGCCGGTGGCCGACACGTTCTGCACGATCATGTCGACGTTGGCGCCGCTCTTCGCGACGATCTTGAAGATCTCGGCCGCCTTGCCGGGGACATCGGGCACACCGGCGACGGTGATCTTGGCCTGGCTGAAGTCGGTGGCGACGCCCGCGACGATCGGTTCTTCCATGTCTGCTCCCTCGGCTTCGCGAGGGTTCTTCATGCCCTCGCCCAGAACGTACGTACCCTCGGACGACGAGAACGTCGACCGGGCGTGAATGAGGACGCCGTGACGGCGTGCGTACTCGACGGCGCGGATGTAGAGCACCTTCGCGCCGTTGGCGGCGAGCTCGAGCATCTCCTCGCTGGAGATATGGTCGAGCTTCTGCGCCCGGGGGATCACACGCGGGTCAGCCGTGAAGATGCCGTCAACGTCGCTGTAGATCTCGCACACGTCGGCGTCGAGCGCGGCTGCGAGAGCCACGGCCGTGGTGTCGGAGCCGCCGCGGCCGAGCGTGGTGATGTCGCGGGTATCACGGTTGAAGCCCTGGAATCCGGCGACGATGACGATCGCGCCTTCGTCGAGGGCTTCGCGCAGCCGCACCGGCGTCACGTCGACGATGCGGGCGGCGCCGTGCTGCGAGTCCGTGATCATGCCGGCCTGGCTGCCCGTGAAGGAACGCGCCTCGAAGCCCATCGAGTGGATGGCCATCGCCAGCAGCGCCATCGAGATGCGCTCACCGCTCGAGAGCAGCATGTCGAGTTCGCGCGGCGCGGGGATGGGCGCGACCTCGTTGGCGAGGTCGAGCAGCTCATCCGTCGTGTCGCCCATGGCGCTGACGGCGACGACCACGTCGTGCCCGGCACGGCGTGTGTCGACGATGCGCTTGGCGACGCGCTTGATGCTCTCTGCGTTGGCGACGGACGAGCCGCCGTACTTCTGCACGATGAGGGCCACGATCACTCCCTGGGATGTCGGGCGGATTCGCCCACGCTCATTCTACGATCGGCCCATATGCCCCGGTGCGCATGTGACGCCCTCCCCACGCCTGGCGCCGAGTGCACGGGCTCTCGCCGAATGCACGGGATACAGCCTTGCGCAAGCCGTGCGTTCGGCGACGAGTCGTGCACTCGGGAGGCGCGGCGCGGATGCACGAGGGCGTCAGAGGGAAGGCGGGAGCGCCTGGGGTGAGACGGGCCGCAGTCGTCCGCCGGTGGCGGCGAACCAGCAGCCGGCGATGATGAGCGGGAAGCCGACCAGCAGACCGGGCGTGAGCGGCTCGGCCAGCACGAGCGCTCCGAGCAGGATCGCCACGACCGGGTTGACGTAGGTGAACAGGGGGGCGCGCACCGGACCCACCTCGCGGATGAGTGCGAAGAACGCCAGGAAGGCGACCGCGGTGCAGATGACCGCGAGCGCCAGCAGCGCGAAGATCGACGGCAACGTCGGGACCTCATGCTGCGTCAGGGCGCCGATGGGCAGATAGAACACGCCGATCATCAGCAACGAGAGGGTGATCGTGCCGAGAGAGGGCACAGCGCCGAGCTTGCGGGCGACGATGAACGGCGCCGTCGCGTAGAGGATCGCGACGAGCAGCACCTCACCGGCGGCGAGCAGACTCACCTCGCCTCCGAAGAGCCCGGGACCGGCGACCACGACGGCGACACCGAGGAAGCCGACGATCAGACCGATCACCCGTGACGGTCTCAACACCCCGCGGTCTCCCCCGCTGAGCGCGATCACCGCGGCGAACAGCGGAACGGTGGCCACGAGCAGCCCCGTCATACCGGAGGGCAGCGTCAGCTCGGCATGCCCGAGCAGCAGGAAGGGTCCTGCCATCTCGACAGCACCGAAGGCCAGCACCCAGGGCCAGTGCTTCCACGCCGCGCGCAGGGCGCCGCTGCGGATCGCGAACGGCAGGAGCAGGAGCGCGGCGATGAGCGTGCGACCAGCAACGATGGCCGCGGGCGAGATCGACTCGACCGCGATGCTAATGAATAGATAGGGCACGCCCCACAGCAGGGCCATCGCGCCGAACAGCAGCCACCCGCGGCGGGAGAACCCACCGCCGGCGTTCACCGCATCCCCGCGCGCTGCGACGCAACGGTTCCGGTCACAGGACGCGCCGACCTTCGAAGGCACGCCCCAGCGTGACCTCGTCGGCGTACTCCAGGTCGCCGCCCACCGGGAGCCCGGATGCGAGGCGGGAGACCGTGATCTGCATGGTGGTGAGCAGCCGGCTCAGGTAGCTGGCCGTCGCCTCGCCCTCGAGGTTCGGGTTCGTGGCGATGATGACCTCCTGCACCGTGCCGTCGGCGAGACGTGTCATCAGCTGCGCGATGCGCAGGTCGTCGGGTCCGATGCCCGCGATCGGACTGATGGCCCCACCGAGCACGTGGTACAGGCCGCGGAACTCGCGGGTGCGCTCGATCGCCGAGACGTCCTTGGCGTCTTCCACGACGCAGATCAGCGTCTGGTTGCGGCGAGGATCACGGCAGATGGCGCAGCGATCCTGCTCGGACACGTTGCCGCACACGTCGCAGAACTTCACGCGATCGCGGATGTCGCGCAGCAGCTCAGACAGGCGCGCGACATCGAAGGTCGGTGTCTGCAGGATGTGGAATGCGATGCGCTGCGCTGATTTCGGGCCGATGCCCGGAAGACGACCGAACTCGTCGATCAGTTCCTGAACGATGCCGTCGTACATCAGGCAAACCTCGTCGGGGGCTCATAGGGCTCTTCGCGCACGAACGTCGCGCCGAGCACCTGGCGGATCACGGCCTCTCCGTAGCGCTGCACTCCCCCGGCGGTGGGGGCGCGCTCGCTCACGGTCGGCGTGGGTGCGGAACGGGGCGTCGGTGGGGCGACCACACGGGGAGCGGCGCCCTGGGCCGAGGGCGAGCTGCCGCTGTGCGCAGGGTTCTGGCCGCCGCTGTGCGCAGGGTTCTGGCCGGACGAGACCGGCGCAGATGATGCACCGCGCGCGGGCGGCCCCTGCTCCTGAGGCGGCGCAGGCTCGTACGAGGGATCGTACGGCGGCTCATCGTCGAAGTAAGGCACGTCGTCGTCACCGGGAAGCGGCGGTTCTCCCCTGTCGACACCGCCATCGACAGGCGGCGCCGGCGCGGATGCGGCTGCTTCGACCTCTTCGGGCTCCTCATCGACCGGCAGCGCGGCCGTGGGGCTGCTGAGCGGCGCCTCACCTGCGGGGCCTGCGGGGATCGGAGCGACAGCCCATTCGGTGACCGCGGGCGCGGACGAGCCGTGAGACTGCGGCCGAGAGGACGTGGAGGCTGATGGCTTCGCGGTCGACGGGGCTGAGCCTCTCGACGGTGCCGAGCCTCTCGACGGGGCTGAGTCCTTCGACGGAGCTAAGTTCTTGGGAGCAGCGTCCGATGCCGAACCGGACCCTCCGGGGGCACCGGACGACCCGGCGGCGGGAAGCGGCGCAGGCAGGTACTTCACGCGCACGCCGAGCTCCTGCTCGATCGCGGTGCGCAGGTGATCGGAGGGCCCGGTACCGGGCGTGGTGCCCTTGAACTTGCCGACGTCGTGCTGGCTGGCGAACCCGATGGTGAGCACCTCGGAATCGGTGTCATAGGCCAGCGGCTGTACGGTCGTCACGACCAGCCACGACATGCGGCTGATGCTCTCGAGCCGGGTGAGGATTGCGGGCCACGCCGCCGTGACGCGCGCCAAGGTCACGGGCCCGGTCGGCGCGACGGCAGGCTCGGGTTCCGCGATGGGGGCTTCGACCTCGACCGGCACGGGAGCGGCAGCAGGCACCTCAGCGGCGGCAGCGACCGCCGGCGCCTGGGCGCCCGGCACGGGAGCGGCAGCAGGTGCCCCAGACGCAGCGGCCGCAGCGGCGGCAGGATCAGCAGCAGGTGACGGAGCGGGCGTCGCCTGGGCGACCGCAGCCGGCGGGGCCGATTGTGCCTGGGGCAGGCCTGCAGCCGTGGTGCGCGCGACGGGCGCGGCCGCGGGGGTCGAAGCCATCGCCGGTGCCGTCGCCTCTGCGGATGCTGCGGCGAGGACCCTCGCGACCATGAGCTCGAGGTGCAGGCGCGGCGAGGTCGCTCCCGACATATCGTCGAGCGCAGCGCTGACCACATCGGCGGTGCGCGACAGTCGTGCCGCACCGAAGCCCTGCGCCTGAGCGCGCATGCGCTCGAGCTCGTCATCGGCGATGCCGCGGAGCACCGCAGACGCCCCGCTGCCGACCGCTGCGATCACGATGAGGTCGCGCAGACGCTCGAGCAGATCGTCGACGAAGCGACGCGGATCCTGACCGGTCTGCACCACGCGATCGATCGCGGGGAAGGCGGCAGCCGCGTCTGCGGCGGCGAGCGCGTCGACGATCTCGTCGAGCAGGGCACCGTGGGTGTAGCCGAGAAGGGCGACGGCACGGGCGTATCCGACTGTGACCGTGGGCGAGTCCGCCGGGGCGTCGGAGCCGGCGATCAGCTGATCGAGCAACGACAGCGTGTCACGCGGAGAACCACCGCCGGCGCGGACGACGAGCGGCAGCACTCCCTGCTCCACCAGCACCCCCTCTTCGGTGCAGAGCTTCTCGACGTACTCGAGCATCGCCGCAGGCGGCACGAGCCGGAACGGGTAGTGGTGCGTGCGCGAACGGATGGTGCCGAGCACCTTCTCGGGCTCCGTGGTCGCGAAGATGAACTTCACGTGCTCCGGCGGCTCTTCGACGAGCTTGAGCAACGCGTTGAACCCCTGCGGGGTGACCATGTGCGCCTCGTCGAGGATGAAGATCTTGTACCGGTCACGGCTCGGGGCGAAGGTCGCGCGCTCACGCAGGTCGCGGGCGTCGTCGACGCCGTTGTGGCTGGCGGCGTCGATCTCGACCACATCGAGCGATCCCCCGCCCGCACGCGAGAGCTCGACGCAGCTCGGGCAGGTGCCGCACGGCACGTCGGTCGGGCCTTCCGCGCAGTTCAGGCAGCGCGCGAGGATGCGCGCAGAGGTCGTCTTTCCGCACCCGCGCGGTCCGGAGAAGAGATAGGCGTGACCGACGCGGTCGCCGCGCAAGGCCGTCATCAGTGGATCGGTCACCTGGGACTGCCCGATCATCTCGCCGAACGTCTCGGGGCGGTAGCGGCGGTAGAGGGCTGTGGTCACCTCAACAGCCTACGGCGTGCCACGGACGTTCGGCGGGCTCCGCGGTGCACCTCTCAGTCGACGGGCTCGATCACCGGGATCGCCGTCGTGATCACGGGGACGGATGCCGACAGGCGGGTGCCGTCCTCGCGACGGGCGTCCGCGAACTGCCGCAGTGTCGGGCGCCCGGGGATCAGCGGTCCCTGGTCGGCGAGCGGCACCACGACCTCGGCCTCGACCGTGGCGATGTACGCCTCGTCGCGCACCGTGAACGGCACCGGATCTCCGGAGCGCACCTGCACCCGCAGCTCGTCCTTGGTGATCGTCACCTGCACCGCGGACCCCTGCCACTGCAGCGGATACGAGAGCGAAGGCCAACCGGCAGGGAGCCTCGGGTCGAAGCTGAGCTCTCCGGCGTAGTCGCGCATGCCGCCGAAGCCGCACACCAGCGCCGTCCACACGCCACCGGCGGAGGCCACGTGCACGCCATCCGCCGCATTGTGGTGCAGGTCGTGCAGGTCGACGAACAGCGACTGCGAGAAGTACTCCAGCGCGAGGTCCTGATAGCCGACCTCGGCTGCGAGGATCGACTGCACCACGGCCGACAGCGTCGAGTCGCCGGTGGTCAGCGGGTCGTAGTAGTCGAAGTCGGCGCGCTTCTCCTCCGGCGAGAAGTGGTTGCCCTGCAGGAACAGCGCCAGCACGACATCCGCCTGCTTCAAGACCTGGAAGCGGTAGATCACCAGGGGGTGGAAGTGCAGCAGCAGCGGGCGCTGCGAGTCGGGGGTGTGCGCCAGGTCCCAGACCTCGCGCTCGAGGAACAGGGAGTCCTGCGGGTGGATGCCGAGGGCTTCGCTGTAGGGGATGAACATGGCCTCTGCCGCGCGCTCCCACGCGTCGGCCTCGCCCTCGCCCAGTCCGGTGCGCTCGACCAGCAGGGCGTAGTCCTCGGGGTAGCTCTCGGCGATCTCGCGCACGATGCGGCTGGCGTAGCGCAGGTTGTAGCGCGCCATGACGTTCGTGTAGAGGTTGTCGTTCACCACCGTCGTGTACTCGTCCGGTCCGGTCACGCCGTGGATGTGGAAGGTCTGGATGCCGTCATCCGCGCCGACCTCCTCGACCAGGCGCGAGCTGCGCCAGAAGCCCAGCGTCGCCCACAGGCGCGCGGTCTCGACCGCGACGTCCGCACCCTCCCGGCGCAGGAACTCCTCGTCGCCGGTGGCGCGCACGTACTTGCCGAGCGCGAAGCTGACGTCGGCGTTGATGTGGTACTGCGCGGTGCCGGCGGCGTAGTAGGCCGAGGCCTCCTCGCCGTTGATCGTGCGCCACGGGAACAGCGCGCCGGCCTCGTTGAGCTGCGCGGCGCGTCGGCGCGCGGCAGGCAGCATGTGCACACGGGCGCGCAGGGCGTTACGCGCCCACTGCGGCGACGTGTACGTGAGGAACGGGAGCACGTAGATCTCGGTGTCCCAGAAGTAGTGGCCGCTGTAGCCCGAGCCGGAGACGCCCTTGGCCGGCACCCCGGTGCCGTCGGCGCGCGCCGAGGCCTGGGCGAGCTGGAACAGGCACCAGCGGGTGGCCTGCTGCAGATCATCGCGCCCGCCGATCTGCACGTCGCTGCGCTCCCAGAACGCTGCCAGCCACTCCTGCTGGCGCTGGAACTGCGTCTCGACGCCCTCGACGATCACGCGGTCCAGCGACCGGCGGCAGCGGTCGACGAGCTCACGCGGCGGCACGCCGCGCGAGGTGTGGTAGCTGACGAGCTTCGTGACGTGGATCGGGACTCCGGCCTTGGCCTGCACGCGGAACACGTTCTTGGCGATGTCGGCTTCGATGAGCGTGCGGGCGTTGTACTCGTTCTCGGTCTCGATGATGTGGTCGGCCACCACAGCCACCGTCATCCCGGAATCGGCGACGTGGTACGACAGCGCTGAGCGCAGTCCGTCCTGCCAGTGCTCGGCCGGCTCCAGCACCCGGTCGGCGATCTTCTCGGCCTTGCGCGGGTCGAATCCGGCCGGCTTCTTGGCCGCGGCGGGAGTGCCGGCGTACACGCCGGCGCCGTCCTGACGGTTCAGCAGCTGGCAGCTGATCGTGACGGGGGCGTCGGAGTTCTCGACGACGACCTCGAGGCGGAGCACGGCGAGGTGGCGCTCCTCGAAACTCACGATGCGCTCGTCTCGGATGCGCACCCGCTTTCCCGACGGCGTCTCCCACACCACGATGCGCTCGAGCACGCCCGTGCGCATGTCGAGCGTGCGGCGGTACTCGCGCACATCGGCGACGTCGAACGAGATCGGCTCGTCGTCCACGTAGACGCGCATGACCTTCGCATCCGGCGCGTTGACGATGGTCTGGCCCACCTCGGCGAAGCCGTACGCCTGCTCCGCGTGGCGGATCGGCCAGGTCTCGTGCAGTCCGTTGATGAACGTGCCGTGCTCGTGCGCGCCTCTCCCCTCGATGTGGTTGCCGCGCAGGCCGAGGTAGCCGTTCCCGACGGAGAACAGCGTCTCGCCGACGCCCTCCTCGGAGTAGCGCGTCTCGACGAGACGCCACGGGTCGACGGGGAAGCGGTCGCGGTCGATCATGCGGTCTCCGTGGGGTGGTTCGGGGTGAGCGGGAGGAAGAGGGAGAGATCGTCGACGACGACGGTGGCACCGGCGGCGGTCAGAGCGTCGGCACCCGCGCCGCGATCGACGCCGATGACGTCGGCGAACCCTGCTGCGGCAGCGGAGGCCACGCCCGAGGTGGCGTCCTCCACCGCGATGCTGCGCGCAGGATCGACGCCGAGGTTCTCGGCACCGGCGCGGAACATGTCGGCCGCGGGCTTGGAGGCGAGGTTCTCGCGCTCGGCGACGACGCCGTCGACGACCACACGGAAGTAGGAGCGGAGTCCGGCGGCGCCGAGCACCTCTTCGGCGTTCTTCGAGCTCGACACCACCCCGAGCGGGACTCCGGCCTCGTGCAGGCGCTGCACGACCGCGAGCGACCCCGGATATGGGGCGATGCCCTCCGCGCGCAGCGAGGCGGCGAACGCGTCGTTCTTGCGGTTGCCGATGCCACAGATCGTCTCGGCCTCCGGCGGATCGTCGACCGCACCCCAGGGCACCTCGACGTTGCGGCTGTGCAGCAGGCTGGCCACGCCGTCGTAGCGCTTCTTGCCGTCGACGTAGTCGTAGTAGTCGGCGTCGGTGTAGGCGGGGGTGATGCCCCACTGCCCGAACACCTGGTCGAACACCACCTTCCAGGCGCGCATGTGCACCTCGGCGGTGGGTGTGAGCACGCCGTCGAGGTCGAACAGCACGCCGTCGGCGGCGAGCAGATCGGGAAGGGCTTCGGGCACAGGAGCCTCCAGGAGAAGGGGCGAAGGGTCGGCACCTCTCCGTGCCACTGTGCCAGCGTAGTTGCCGAGTGCCATCGGGGGTAACCCCTCGGATGAGCGGTTGTTCAGAGCAGCTCCGCGGTCTGTCTCGCGATCTGCAGCTCCTCATTCGTCGGCACCACGAGAACGGTCACGGCGGAGGCATCCGTGCTGATCCGGCGGATGCCGTGCGCCCGCGCCTCGTTGCGCGCGGGGTCGATCTCGACACCCGCGAATCCGAGCGTCTCCAGGGCCGCCGCGCGCACCCGCGCCGCGTTCTCCCCCACGCCGGCCGTGAACGAGATGACGTCGACACCGCCGAGCTGGGCGATGTACGCACCGGCGTAGCCGCGCAGCCGATGCACGTAGACGTCGAAGGCGAGCGTGGCCGCTTCCTCCCCCGCAGCGACGCCGGCGAGGATATCGCGCATGTCGCTGCGACCCGCCAGTCCGAGCAGCCCGCTGCGGGTGTTGAGCAGGGCGTCGAGGTCGTTGATCGTGAGACCGGCGCGGCGCGAGAGGTGCACGAGCGCGGCGGGGTCGAGGTCGCCGGAGCGCGTGCCCATGACGAGACCCTCCAGCGGGGTGAGCCCCATGGACGTCTCGACAGAACGTCCGCCGTCGATCGCGGTCACGGATGCGCCGTTGCCGAGATGGAAGACGATCTGACGCAGCTGGGCGAGGTCGCGTCCGAGATGGGCGGCGGCCGCTTCGCTCACGAACTGATGGCTGGTGCCGTGGAAGCCGTATCGGCGCACCCGGTGCTCCTTCGCCAGCGTGCTGTCGATCGCATACGTGTAGGCGGCAGGTGGCAGCGTCTGGTGGAACGCCGTGTCGAAGACCGCGACATGCGGCACCCCCCGGAAGACGGCCTTCGCCGCGAGGATGCCGGAGAGGTTGGCGGGGTTGTGCAGCGGCGCGAGCACCGAGAGCTCCTCGATCTGACGCTCCACGTCTGCATCGATCAGAGTCGGGGCGAAGAACCGGGCGCCACCGTGCACCACGCGATGTCCGACCGCGACGGGCGGGTGCGTGGCGAGCGAAGGACCGTGGTCGGCGAACTGCTCGAGCATAACCGCGAAGGCCGCGTGATGGTCGGCGATCTCGCGCTCATCGCGGTAGGTCGCATCGAGCATCGTGGGCACGGCATCCGCATCCGTCTCCGGGCGCACCGTGTGCGCGACAGGGCTCACCGGCTGACCGATGCGCTCGATGAGACCGCTGGCGAGCTCGTTCTCGCGCTCGACGTCGATCAGGCTGTACTTCAGCGACGAGGATCCGCTGTTGATCACGAGGATCGCGCTCATGCCGCCCCTCCCTGGGCCTGGATCGCGGTGATCGCGACGGTGTTGACGATGTCGTCGACCAGCGCTCCGCGCGAGAGGTCGTTGATCGGCTTGTTGAGTCCCTGCAGCACCGGCCCGATCGCCACCGCACCCGCTGAGCGCTGCACGGCCTTGTAGGTGTTGTTGCCGGTGTTGAGGTCGGGGAACACGAACACGGTCGCGCGCCCTGCGACGGCGGAGTCGGGCAGCTTGGCCTTCGCGACGGCGGCATCCGCCGCCGCGTCGTACTGGATCGGCCCCTCGACGGGCAGTTCGGGCGCCCGCTCGCGCACGAGCGCCGTGGCCTCGCGCACCTTGTCGACATCGGCGCCGGAGCCGGACTCCCCCGTCGAGTACGACAGCATCGCCACACGCGGCTCGATGCCGAACTGGCGTGCGGTGGCCGCCGACGAGATCGCGATGTCGGCCAGCTGCACGCTGGTCGGATCAGGGATCACGGCGCAGTCGCCGTAGACGAGCACCCGATCGGCGAGCGCCATCAGAAACACGCTCGAGACGACCTCCACCCCGGGCTTGGTCTTGATGATCTCGAACGACGGACGGATGGTGTGCGCCGTGGTGTGCGCGGCACCGGAGACCATGCCGTCGGCGAGTCCGAGATGCACCATCATGGTGCCGAAGTACGACACGTCGGTGACGGTGTCCGCCGCCTGCGACACCGTGATGCCCTTGTGGGCGCGGAGCCGGGCATACTCCTCTGCAAAGCGCGGCACGAGCTCCGGATCGTGCGGGCTGACGACCTGGGCACCGGAGATGTCGATCCCCAGCTCGACCGCGCGGGCACGCACGGCCTGCTCATCGCCGAGGATCGTGAGATCCGCGACCTCTCGGGCGATCAGCGTGGCCGCGGCGCGCAGGATGCGGTCGTCATCGCCCTCCGGCAGCACGATGCGCCGTCGATCGGCGCGCGCCCGCTCGATCAGGCCGTACTCGAACATCAGCGGGGTGACCACCCGGGACTCCGCGAGCCCGAGCTGTGTGGTCAGCGAGGTGTAGTCGACATGGGTCTGGAAGAGTCCGAGCGCGCGATCGTAGCGGCCTCGCGAATCCGGCGAGATGCGTCCGCGGGCACCCATCACGCGCACGGCCGTGTCGTAGGTGCCGAGGTCGGTCGCGATGATCGGCACCGTCGACGAGAAGCCGTCGAGGAGACGCACGATCGGCTCGGGCAGCGGGAAGGGGCCGTTCAGGATGATGCCGGCGACGCGCGGGAACGTGCCGGAGGCATCGGCTAGGAGCGTCGCGAGCAGCACCTCGGTGCGGTCGGCCGGGATCACCACGACCGCCTCCTCGGTGAGGCGCGGCAGCACGTTCACCATCGACATCCCCGCCACGACGATCGTCAACGCCTCGCGTCCGAGACGGTCCGCGTCGCCCTTGATCAGGCGCCCGTCGACGGCCGACAGGATGCCGCGGATCGACGGAGCGACCAGCGTGCGGTCCTCCGGGAGCGCCCACACCGGGGTCTGCTTCTGCGGACGGATGCCTCGCACGGCGGCGATGATGTCGGGCAGCGCGTCGGGGTCCGCCCTGTTGACGATGACGGCGAAGAGCTCCGCCCGTTCCGCGTCGAGCTCGGCGAGCGCGAGAGCGGCGATCTGCCCCACTGCTCCGGCGGCGCGGGCGGTGGTCGTGCCGAGCTGCTCCGCCTGGCGCTGCTGGTCGCGTCCGCTGAGCACCAGCAGCACGGGGGCGCCGAGGTTGGCGGCGATGCGGGCGTTGAACCCGAGCTCGGCGGGGCTGGCGACATCGGTGTAGTCGCTGCCGATGATCGCGACCGCGTCGCACTGCGCCTCTACGGCTTTGAAGCGCGCGACGATCGTCGACAGCGCGGCCTCCGGATCGTGGCGCACGTCGTCGTACGTGACCCCGATGCAGTCCTCGTAGTCGAGCTGCACCCCGTCGTGCGCGAGCAGCAGCTCGAGGATCTCGTCTCGCTCGGCGACCGAGCGGGCGATCGGGCGGAAGACTCCGACGCGGGGGCTGACGCGCATCAGCGCATCGAGCACTCCGAGCGCGATCGTGGACTTGCCGGTATGACCTTCGGCCGATGTGATGTAGATGCTCCGCGCCACCCCTTCAGCTTAGGCGGGTCCCACAGACGGCGCGCCGGTCAACAGCCGTGGGAGAGGCCGTCTACCACGGCGACGGCATCCGCCTCGTAGCGGGAGTAGTAGTCGCGGTCGGTGTTGATCTGCACCCGGTGGATGGCGTGCGACCGCTCCATCTGCTGCCAGTCGGGCAGCCGCGCCAGCCGGGTGAAGAACAGCGTGGCCGAGGTCGCCGGGTCCATCCGCTGCTCCACGCTCCCCCACCAGTCCTGCTGCTGGAAGAGCCCGATGCTGCTGGTGCGCGTGCCGTCGGGATTGGTGAACCCGCTGGTCTCCCAGTCGCCGTAGTCGATGTTGCGCAGGCTGCTCTCACCCATCGCCGTCATGACGCCCAGGATCTGTCCGTCGCGGCTGAGCCCGAGAGCGGACGCCGTGGTCATGATGGTGGCGGCGTTCTCCAGCTGTTCGCCCCTCCATCCCTCGATCCCCGCCTCGGGGAAGGTCCCCGGATCGTCTGCGCACACGACGACCGGATCGTGCGCGATGCGGAGCGGGATCAGCACGGCGGCCCCGACGACCGCCGCGACCACGACGCCGGAGAGAAGGATGCGCCGCCACAGCCGTCGCCGCCGCAGCCGGATCGCGGCGCGGGCGCGGACGCCCGGCTTGCGCCTGGTGGCGCGCTTCCGCGGCCGCGCGCGGCTCTTCGCGCGCGGGGCACTCATCCGCTGCGGTCCCGAAGCGTGGCTGGACCTCGGCGACGTCCGGCCACTGCCGCGACGCCTCCTCCGATCGCACCGAACAGGTGCGCCTGCCACGAGATCCCCTCGCTCACCCCCACGACGCCGGCCAGCATGGATCCGCCGTAGAGCGCGATCACGATCAGCGCCACCACGGCGTACAGGATGCGGTGCGCGACCCTGGCCGGTGCGAACACCCGCATCACGATGTAGCCGAAGTATCCGAACACGAGCCCGGAGGCTCCGACGGTGAGAGTGCCGGGGGTGTTGAACACCCAGGTGCCGAGACCGCCGATGACCGCGATGAACGCGGTGACGGCCCAGAAGCGGCGAGCGCCCTCCACCGCGACCAGGCAGCCGAGCAGGACGAACGGCAGGGAATTGGCCAGCAGATGGCCCCAGCTCGCATGCAGCAGCGGTGAGGCGACGATGCCGCCGAGACCCGCGAGGTCCCAGGAGCGCAGACCGAATCCGGAGAACGAGCCCGGCAGGATCGCGTCGGCCAGCTGGATGATCCACATCAGCGCGAGCAGGATGATCGGCGAGGCGAAACGGCTCAGCGCTGTCGGGCGCGGGGATCCGGCGGGGCTGGTCACGTCACGATCCTCGCAGTGCCGCCCCGGAGGACGCTGAAAAAGAAAGTGACCCTCCGCGCACCCAGCAGAGCCCGGTTACCCTTGCTGCGTTTCCGCCCTGGGGGAATTGGCCTGGATGCCGCCACGCGGAGAGCCGTCACCCATCCTAACCCGATGACGCCCGATGCTCCGACACGGGCCGCCGGGCATGTCTGAGCTCTGGGCAACCTGCCAGAGCGGCGCTCCGTCCAGCGGGTTACGATCGAGTAACGCGCACAGGAGCGTCAGACGCGAGAGGGACCGCATGCCCGACAACTCCCCCCTGATCACGGCCGAGCAGTTCGCGGCACAGACCTCCGCGATCCTCGGCTCGGTGGGCCAGGTGATCGACGGAAAGCCCGACGCCGTCCGCAGCGCACTGGTCTGCCTCCTCGCCGAGGGCCACCTGTTGATCGAGGACGTGCCTGGTGTCGGCAAGACCATGCTCGCCCGCGCTCTCGCCGCCAGCGTGGATGCCACGGTGCGGCGCATCCAGTTCACCCCCGACCTGCTCCCCGGCGACGTCACCGGCGTCTCGGTGTACAACCCGGTCGATCGGGAGTTCGAGTTCAAGCGCGGCGCCGTGTTCGCGCACATCGTGATCGCCGACGAGATCAACCGCTCCTCGCCCAAGACCCAGTCGGCGCTCCTGGAGGCGATGGAGGAGGGCCAGGTCACGGTCGACGGCTCCACGCACGTGCTCCCCGATCCGTTCCTGGTCGTCGCGACCCAGAACCCGCTGGAAATGGAGGGCACGTACGCTCTCCCCGAGGCGCAGCGCGACCGTTTCATGATGCGCATCTCGATGGGATACCCGGATGCCGCCGCCGAGGCCCTCATGCTGCGCCAGCGCGATGTCGTGAACCCGCTGAGCGCGGTGTCGCCGGTCGCCGATGCGACCTCGATCGCGCACCTCATCGCCTGGGGACGGTCGGTCCATGTCGCCCCCGCGCTCGAGGAATACGCGGTCGCTCTGGCCCAGGCCACCCGCTCCGACCCCAACCTGCACCTGGGCGCGAGCCCACGGGCCACCCTGCAGCTCGTCAGAGCCGCCAAGGTGTGGGCGGCGCTGGACGGACGCGACTACGTCATCCCCGACGATCTGACCGCGCTGCTGATTCCCGTGTTCGCGCATCGCCTGCTGCCCGCACGCGGAGCGCATCGCGCCGGCGCGCAGCCGGTGGAGGCGGCGCTGACGCAGATCATCGAGCGCGTACGGGTCCCCGTCGCCACCCGTTCCTGAACGAGTCGCCATGAGACGCCGTCGAGCACTGACCTTCCGCGGGGCGGGGGCGCTGATCGCCGCACTCGGCTGCGTCATCGTCGCGAACCTGGTGGGTGCGCCCATCCTGATCTACATCGGCGTGCTGCTGGCCCTGTTGACCGGATTCGCACTGATCGTCGTGCATGCGCCGCGCCGCAGCGGTACGGTCTCCCGGCAGGTCTCGACGGATCTGCTGACGGTCTCCGCGACCTCACGGGTGACTCTGCGCTTCGCGCTGCGCTCGATCCGCATCCCGCACGGGCTCTGGCACGACCTGCTGCCTGATGCCGTGTCCGGGGACTCCAGTGGCGAGTATCCGCCGGAATCGGGCCAACTCACCTATCTGATCACCGGCATCCGACGCGGCGTCTGGCCGATCGGACCGCTCATGCTGCGCACGGTCGACCCCTTCGGCCTGGCCCAGCGGGAGCAGTCGTTCGGCGACCGCCGCACGGTGACCGTCGTCCCCGAGGTGGTCGCCCTGGCCCCGCTCAGCGTCAAGGTGGGCGCCGCCGGCGGGACCGCCCAGACCTCGTCGAGCCGCCTGGGGCAGGGCAGCGACAATCTCTCCCCCCGGCACTACATCCCCGGTGACTCGATGCGTCGGATCCACTGGCGCGCGACGGCGCACCGCGGCCAGTTGATGGTGCGTCAGGAGGAGGAGGAATCGAGCCCGGATGCCCTCGTCGTGCTGGATCGCAGCAGCGCCCGCTGGGACACCCCTGGCGTGGAGGCGGATGCCGCCTTCGAAGCCGCCGTCTCGCTTTGCGCCTCTGCCGCCGTCCATCTCGCCGACGAGGGCTACGGCGTCGAGGTGATCGACAGCGCCGGACTCTCCCTGGGCATGCTGCGCGGACATGAGGATGACCGCGACGGGCTGCTGGTCGCTCTGGCCATGGTCTCTCCGCGCGGGGAGTCCCGCGATCTGGCCGCTCTGATCGGTGGCACGCCGCCCGGACCGCTCGTGTACATCACCGGACGGATCGACGAGGAGGACGCGGCTCTGCTCCGGCCATCCGGCGCGGCTGCAGCGCTGCTGTTCAGCACGACCCCGCTCGCCGGTGCGAGTGCGGCGGCGGCGCAGCGCGGCTGGACAGTGACCGCTCTCGGCGACGACGTCGCCGCGGCGTGGCAGGATGCGCTGCCCGCGCGGATCGGAGCCGGTGATGTTCCGCGCTGAGAAGGGCACGGCAGGGCCCTTACCAGCGGCGCGCCCTGCGCCCCCGTGGCATCGCGAGCATGAGGACGCGAACGGCGTGGTCGTCCCCGCCCTGCTCGCCGGGGCCGCAGGGCTCGTCGCGATGTGGCCGTACACCGCGGTCATCGAGCCGGGCGCCTGGTCCGTCACCGTCCTGGCCGTGATCGTCATGGTCGGCATCACCGGCGCGCTCCTGCGCACCTGGATGCGCCGGCGCAGCGAGTGGCTTCGCGACCTGACCACGTGCGCCGTGCAGATCGCTGTGGCCGTCGCCGTCCTGACCAGGCTCATCGCCGGCGACTCCGCGATCCTCGGGATCGTCCCCACGCCCACGACCTTCTCCGCGTTCCGCGTGCTCGCTGCAGCCGCCTGGGAGGAGATCGCCTTCGGTGCGGCTCCGCTGGAGGCGACCGCCGGCCTCGCTGCCGTGCTCGGGGCAGGCTTCGCTCTGGTCGCGATCCTGCTCGACCACCTCGTCTACCACCGGGCAGCCATCCTCGCGATCGTTCTCACCGGAACGCTCGGCGCGGTGCCGATGATCGTCACGCTGGGCGACGCGAACGTGGTGTGGTTCGTCCTCCTGGGCATCCTCGCCCTCGTGCTGCTGCGTTTCACCGCCCGTCGGCATCCGCTCGCACCGCGGCGATCGTCCACCTCGCTCGCCGCGGGTGTGGGAGTCGCCGCGCTGGCCGTGACGCTCGTGGTCGCGCCGGGCCTTCCGGTCACGGCGACCCTCGCCGGCACCGGAGCGGGCATCACCGTCGACGCCTCCCTCCGACTCGGAGACGACCTGCGCCAGCCCAACCCCGTCGAGGTGCTGACGGTGGCGACGAAGAGCGATGTCGCGCCGTATCTGCGCCTGACCACGCTGTCGCATTTCAACGGTCGGGTGTGGCAGCCCGACCGCGGCGGCCTGAACGCGCAGAGTGAAGGGTTCGGCGAACCGGAGTGGGGCGAGGACATCGCCACGAAGGACACGTCGACCTCGATCAGGGTGCTGCGGATGTCGAGCTCCTGGCTCCCGCTGCCGTACCCGGCGACCGGAGTGCAGGGCCTCGCCGACTCCTGGCGGGTGATGCCGGACAATCGCACCCTCGTGTCGCGCAACGCCGACGCCGTCGGCAACGACTACACCGTGGCCTCCACCCGCGTCTCGCCGACCCTCGAGCAGATCCGCACGATCGATGCGGCTCCGCCGGCGGCCGACGACGAGGACGCCGTCGAGTTGCCCGATGTCATCGGCGACCTCGCCGCCGAGGTCACGAAGGACGAGACGACGGACTACGACCGTCTCGTGGCACTGCAGACCTGGTTCCGCAGCTCCTTCACGTACTCGCTGGAGACGCCGGTCGAGGAGGGCTTCGACGGCACAGGCGCCGAAGCCGTCGCCCAGTTCCTCGAAGCGCGTTCGGGGTATTGCGTGCACTTCGCCGGAGCCTTCGCCCTGATGGCGCAGAGCCTCGACATGCAGACGCGGATCGTGGTGGGGTACCTCCCCGGCTCTCTCACCGACGAGAAGCGGGGCGACGAGTCGATCTTCTCGGTCAAGAGCGATCAGCTGCACTCATGGCCGGAGGTGCTGTTCCCGGGCGTCGGCTGGGTGCCCTTCGAGCCCACAGCCTCCCTCGGCGTGCCGACCGCCTTCGCCGCCGCCCCGACCGGGGGCACGGGGACCGACGGGCCGTCCGCGCCGGTGCCGACGGCCACGCCTCGAGCCGAGCAGACGACGGGGCCCGAGGCGGACCGCCCAGATGCCGGCGACAACAGCTCGTCCACCGGCACCTCGCGGGGTCTGGATCCGACACCGGTCCTGCTGACCGTCGTCGGCGCCCTCGTACTGCTGCTCCTGCCCGCCCTCGTGCGCGGCGCCGAGCGCGGGCTGCGGCTGCGGCGCGCGCGCAGCGGCGAGGCGGGAGCGGCGTGGGCCGAGCTTCGCGACACCATGATCGATCTCCGTCTGCCGGTGTCCGATGCCGACACCCCTCGCGTGCGCGGCGCAGCGCTGGTCCGTGAGTGCGGTGTCGACCCGGCGGAGATGCGGGCCCTGACCGACGCGGTCGAGCGAGCGAACTACGCGCGCCCCGGTGCCGTCGCCGAGGACCTCGCCGGACCGCTGCGCAGCGTGCTGGGTGCGATGCATGCCCGTAGCGATCGCTTCACCCGTACGAGGGCGTTGCTGGTGCCGCGGTCGCTGTTCGCGACCCGCGACGTCGACGCGGCGACGGTGGTCTGACCAGCGCCTGATCGTCGGGAGATCAGGCGGCGGCGTGCTCGGCGCAGTGCACCGCGTCGCAGTTCTCGCACACCACGGACTGCACGCGGCAGCTCACGTCGGGACAGTTCGCCGTGCGCTTGGTCGCTGCTCCGCATCCGACGCATTCTCCGATCACGGCCGTGTGATCGGAGAAGTCCACGGATCCGCGCTTGTCGAACACGTAGAGCGAGCCGTCCCAGTAGCCGTCATCGCCGTACTTCTCGCCGTAGCGGACGATGCCGCCCTCCAGCTGATAGACCTCGCCGAAGCCCCGAGCAGTCATCAGGCTCGACAGCACCTCGCAGCGGATCCCGCCGGTGCAGTAGGTCACCACCGGCTTGCCCTTGAGGTCGTCGTACGCGCCGGAGTCGAGCAGCCGCACGAAGTCACGAGTGGTCTCGGTATCGGGCACGACGGCTCCGCGGAACCGTCCGATCTGCGCCTCCAGGGCGTTGCGGCCATCGAAGAACACGACGTCGTCACCGCGTTCGTCCATCAGCGCGTGCAGTTCCTCAGGGCTGAGCCTGGTACCCCCGCCGACCACCCCGCGCTCGTCGACGCGGAGCTCGCCCGGCGCTCCGAACGACACGATCTCGTCGCGCACCTTGACGCTGAGCTTGGGGAAGTCCAGGCTCCGCCCCTCGTCATCGACGCCGGTCCCTTCGCTCCACTTGATGTCGGCATCCGCGAACGGGGCGTAGGAGCGGAACGACCGCGCCCACTTCTTGAGCGCGGGCAGGTCGCCGCCGAGGGTGCCGTTGACGCCGTCCTTCGAGAGGAGGATGCGTCCACGCAGGCCGAGCGCCTCGCCGAGGTCGCGTTGCCAGAGTCGGATGGCCTCCGGGTCAGCGAGCGGGGTGAAGGCGTAGAAGAGCACGATCTTGGGGGTTGCCACCTAGGGATCCTACGTCGTCGAGTCCCGTCGCCACTGCTCGGCGAGCACGGACGCGTCCTCGGGATCCGTGATGATGCCGGACACCTCGTCGAGCCCGACGACGGGGAATCGCGACGCGGCACCGATCTTCTCCGCGCTGCCCAGCACGTACACGTCGGCGCTCCGCGCGGCGAGCGCCCGCTTGACCACGGCATCGTCGAGGACGCCGGTGGTGAGTCCGTGATCCGGGTGGATCCCGGTGACGCCCAGGAAGAAGACGTCGGCGCCGAGGCGCGCGATCGCCTCCAGAGCCAGCGCTCCACCGGCGACGAGCGAGTGCCTGCTCAGCTCCCCGCCGACGATCAGCACGCGTGCCGGGGAGTGCTCGGCGACCGCCACAGCCACAGCGGGGCTCGGGGTGATCACGGTGAGCGAGGGGTCCTGCGGCAGCATCCGTGCCATCGCGAGCGTCGTCGTGCCCGCGTCGAGGATGATCGTCGCCCCCGGACGGATCAGTGCGACGGCCGCCCGTGCCACCCGCTCCTTGCTGTCGGTCGCGACCGTGCTGCGCTGCGCGACCGGGGCCTCGGCGGCCGGCACGGGGAGCGCCCCGCCGTACACCCGTACACACAGGCCCGCGTCGGCGAGCTCCCGGAGATCGCGGCGGATGGAATCCTCCGAGACCCCGAGGTCAGCCGCGACATCCTTGGCGACCACACGGCCGTCCGTCGCGAGGAGGGCGAGCAGATGGTCCTTGCGCTGTGCACCCAGCATTCATGCTTCTTCCTGTTATTTCACGTTTCTGCACGTTTAACGCTACAGTCTCCGACATGCAGAAGCCACTCCTGATCCTGATCGCCGGCCCCTACCGCTCCGGCACCGACGGCGACCCGGCCGCCATCGCCCGCAACCTCGCGCGGCTCGAAGAGGCGGCGGGCCCTATGCACCGCCTCGGACACATCCCGATGATCGGCGAATGGGTCGCGCTCCCCGTGCTTCGTGGTCTCGATGCCACCGAGACCGCCGACGGTGACGTGATGTACGACGTCGCCGCGCGTCTGCTGCAGCACTGCGACGGAGTCCTGCGGCTTCCCGGAGCCTCCGCCGGTGCCGACAACGACGTCGCGATCGCCCGCGAGCGCGGACTTCCCGTGTACTTCTCGATCGACGACGTCCCCGCCGCGAGCGGCGCGTAGGTGCGGACGCGCACGGCTCTTCGTTCCGCTATCGCACGTCGCTCCTCAGAAAGGAGACCCCTCCGGCGACGAGGGCCACCACGACCCAACCGGCCGTCACCAGCACCGCGATCGAGCCGTCGAGGGCATGATCCGAGGAGATCCCCAGGGCGGCGACGTCGAAGCGGAAGGCTTCGAGCATCGCGAGCAGGGGCAGATAGACGGCACCGGACTTCCAGAGCATCGCGACGAGCATCGCCGAACCCAGCGACAGCGGAACCACGAAGAGTGCGACCAGGTGCGCCCGCACGACGATCCCCCATCCCAGCCCCCAGAGACCGGATACGGCGCCGAGCGACAACGTGGCTCCGACCGCCGCCCAGTCCACCGGAATGCCGCCCATCGTCAGCCGCAGCGCCGTATGACCGCCGATGAGCGCCGCGAGAGCGACGATCGCTCCGCCGATCGCCGAAGCGGGCACCCTGGCGACAAGGGTCGCCCACCGCGGCTGCAGCATCAGGCGCTGAGCGATCACGCCGTCTCGCCGATCCACGGTGTATCGGAAGGAACCGTAGACGCCCGCGAGGATTCCTCCGTACATCGCGAGCACCGCACTGAGCGGCGCGATCAACGACTCGCGAACCTCCGGCGTCGCCCCCGTGAGATCGGGCGGGATGCTCGTCGCCAGAGAGAGCGACATCACGAATCCCGCGACCGCCATCCAGACGAGAACCCTGTCGCCCGTGAAGCTGCATGCCTGGGCGCGGAGTGCCTGGCCGATCACCCCGCCTCCTTTCGCCCGCGCAGCCAGGCGATCGCAACCAGCCCGAAGGTCCAGGCGACTCCGAGACCGAGAGCGGGCACGAACCCGAGCAGCGCGTCCTGGTATCCCGGAACGCCGAGAGCCGCCAGGACAAGACCAGGAGAGAACTTCGCGACGTCCGGCGCGGTGCGCAGCAGCGCGAACTCCACGGCCATCGGAAGAACGATGACGAGCGCCGCAGCGACGTAGTAGTTCCGTGTGATCCACCCGATGGCTCCTCCGATGAGCGCCCCGAGAACCGCGCCGATCAGCGCGCCGGCATAGATGCGCCATGCGTCCGGCGTGAGAACGAGAGCCATACCGTCGAGCCCCAGCAGCACGGTGACGCCCACCGTCCAGACAGCGAAGAGGCACACGGAGAGCGCGACCGCCACGAGGACTCCGGCTGCGAGCTTCGCGGAGAACGCGCGCGCGAAGCCGACCGCCGTGAGCGTCCTGTCGATCGACGTGTAGTAGCACTCGCGGGTGACGCCGTACGCCCCGACGAACGCCGCCGAGATCGCCACCCAGGCGAGCGGCTCCAGAAGTCGAACGGTGGCCGACCCCGGTTCGACGCCGGCGAGGTCGAACCGTGAGCCGTCCGAGACCAGCACGAAGAGAGGCATGAGCACCGCGACGAGGTAGACCGCCAGGACGGAGAACCCGCTCACGCAGCGCAGGACCTCGCTCCGGATCGCGTTCCTCATGCGGATGCTCCTTCCACGAGGTCGAAGTATCTGCTCTCCAGCGAGTCCGCCCCACCCGTGACGAGGTCTTCGAGCCGACCAGCGAAGAGGGCGCGCTGTTTGATGACGACCACCTCATCCACGACCTGTTCCAGCTCCGGGAGCTGGTGACTGGCGATCAGGACGGTGCCGCCGCGTTCCGCGTAACTGCGGAGGAACCGGCGAAGCCAGCGGATGCCGTCAGGGTCCAGACCGTTCGCCGGCTCGTCGAGGATGAGGGTCCGGGGAGAGCCGATGAGGGCAGCGGCCAGCCCGAGCCGCTGCGCCATCCCCGTCGAGAACGTCTTCACCCGACGGCGGGCATCGGCGGCGAGGCCCACCTCTTCGAGCACCTCTTCGGTACGGCCGCGTGCTGCCCCCGCGGCGAGCCGGCAGATCTCGAGGTGTCGCCTCGCCGTGATCCCGCCCTCGAAACCGAACCCGTCCATGTGGACGCCGACGTGCGTCGCCGGGTTGTCGAGTGCGGAGAACGGCGACCCGTGGATGAGGCACTCACCGCTGGTCGGCTCCAGCAGTCCGACGAGCGCACGGAGCGTCGTCGACTTGCCCGCACCGTTCGGACCGAGAAGGCCCACGATCGACCCGCGCGGTACCGCGAAGGACAGCTCTTCGACGGCCGTCCGCTGACCGAACCTCTTCGTGAGCCCTCTCACCTCGATCGCATTCTCATTCGCTTTCCGGTTCATGGTGATTCCTCTTCCTCCTGGCCCTGAAACGTTGAAAGGGGTGACACCACACCTGTCGCCCAGAGCATCTGCCATAGGTTTCCTGTACCGTTCTCGACCCGCGCCTGCCCTGTCACCGGCAACCTCCCGTGCGCGGCGGACACCTGCACCTCGGCGACGACCGCCGCGGGCACCGACGCATAGTCCGCCGTGATGGGGAACAACGCATCGAGCGGAACCGTCGTCTTCGCAGGCGGCAGCGGGTGCGCCGTGCCTTCACCGAGCTGCTCGTTGAAGAGGATGCCGTTGCTCATCAGGCTGACTCGGGCCCCCTCCGGCACCGTCACGTCGGACATGTCGCCTGCATGCACGAGGACGACTCGGTCACCCGACGTGGTGAATCCGAAAGTGGTCGACATCGGCACGGAGATCGCGGCTCCTGCGATCGCGACACCCACGATCGCAGCGGCGCCGACGGCCACGAATCGGAGTCGCGAGACTCCCGATCTGAGCACGCGGTGCAGCGACTTCGAGACATGCACGACGCCGGCGAGGACGACGACGACCTCCAATGCGACGACGAGCATTCCGAGGAGCGGACCACCGCCGGCGAGCGCGCGATTCACGCGGACGACCGCGAACAGCACCAGCACGATCGGTGCGACGAGGCTCGCCAGGCCGAACGGCACGCTCCACCACGTGTTCATGCTCTTGTTCCCCCGGTGACCGCCGAACAGTAGGCGAGTCAGGAGGTCCGCAGCGTCACGCATCGTACGCCGTCGGAGGTTCGGTTCATCCAGAGCGCTCATCAGCGCGATGTATCCGTCGAACCGCACGAACGGGATCAGGTTCACGACGACGACGATGGCGCACGCGAGACCGAGGACCAGCAGAGTTCGACGCAGCTCCTGAGAAGGAACGAGGAGCGCTGCGCTCAGTGCTATGGCACCGAGCGCGGCGTGCACGGCAGGACCCGCCAGTGCGATCGCGACACGCTGCCTGCGGTCCGGGAGGCGCCAGCCGTCCGTCACATCCACGAAGAACGCCGGCGCGAGGTACAACAGCATGAAGCCTGCGCGTCTGGCTCTGCCGCCGAACCTGGTGAGTGCGGCTCCGTGCGCACCTTCGTGCAGCAGGGTGATGAGAAAGAGGGCTGCGACGACGGCCACGACATCGACGAGCGGCATCGGCGTGGTGACGGCTTCTCGCAGCTCACTCACCTGGACGGCTGCAGCGAGGGCCCCTGCGACCACCAGAGCGCCCATCGACACCAGAACTGCTCGGGGAGAGAGGGGTCGGAGCAGGGCATCGAGTCGGCCGAAGACGACAGGGGCGCGAAGCGTCGCGACCTGCAACGTGAATGGCGGCCGATAGGTGATCCGACCGGGTGGACGCCTTGAGTCCCCGGCCAGCAGCCCACGGAGTTGGAAGCGTCTGGCCAGCTCGAGAAAGCTCTCCAGGGTCTCGGATGCCGCGAAGTCCCGATGCAGATCTCGAAGAGAGGTCTCGCCGTTCATGGCCGTGAGCAGATCGACGACGGAGCGGGAGACCCGCGAAGACGGCACTCCATGGAGCATGGCGATCCAGAGCGTCTGGTCGGCTCCTTCCTCGAAAGCGACGCCGGGCGCGAGCAGCGGACGGTCCTCGGCCGTGAGAGCGGGTGAGGAGCGAGAGTCTCGTCGGCGGGTGAACCTACTGGGTGGCATCGTCGTCCATCACGCTCGAGCGTCCTGCCCAACTCGTGGTCAGGAGCAGGATGTCCTGTCCGCGATGAGTGCGGACGGGAGAGACGATGGGAGAGACGAAGCCGGCGGCGACGAGCTCACGTGAGAGAACCTCATGACTGAGCACCCGCAGACGACTTGTGAGCACCGTCACCTCACCTCCACTCCGGAGGTCGGCGGCACGGATCCAGTTGACCAGCCTGACAGCACCGCCTTCCTCTCGCTGTTGCACGAAGAGGTAGGTCTCGTCTCCGTCCGGTCCGGGGACTCGGACCTCTTCCTCTCGTGAGAGGGCCAGGCTCTGCGCCGACGCGCCCGCCGCGACGGTGAACGCGAAGACGCCTCCGACAGCGAGGTGGCGTCGCACGTTCGCGTACAGAAGCGATCTGCCGTCGCTGTCGAGCAGCGTGATGGATGTCGCGCCGATGATGACCAGCTCGTATCGCTGCCCGAGCGCGATGTCTCGCATGTCGGCCACGATGCACTCGAGCAGCGGATGGTGCGGCAGTGCGCGACGAAGGTGCGACAGCATGTCGTCGGAGAGATCGACCGCGGTCACCCGCTTGCCCGACCTCACCAGGGGGATCGTCAATCTCCCACTCCCCGCCGCGAGATCGAGGATCGGCCCCTCGGTTCCCCTCGCGAGCCCCAGCATCTCTCTGATCTCCGCGCGGTCCGAGCCGACCAGCCGCTCGTAGAAGTCAGTGCCTGCTCCCTCATACAGATCCAGCTCTCTGGCAACCGCACCCGCCTCTCGGAGCCTCGCCGAGACGGCGTCGGTGATAGAACCTGACATCACGCATCACCTCTCACTCACACGTCACAGGGTGCGGGCGCGCTGTACCCGCCCGCACCCCTCGGTTAGGTCGCGATGGCTGCCGCACCGCCGATGATGGCGATGATGTAGCTCGCGTGCTCCCACCACTCGAGTGGGGCATCGATGTGTTCGAGTTCCACGAACTCGAGCGACTCTGTCTGCAATTCACACCTCCTCGGTGCACCCTGCGAATCCTGCTCCTACGTCAGAGCGAGGATCCCGATGATCACGCCCACGGCGAAGCCCCGCATCCAGTCGGTGGCGTCGTCCGGCGCTTCCATGTCCTCGAGTTCTGTGAACTCGAGCGTCGGCATTGCGACTTGCATATTCACCTCCTCTGTGGGGGTCTTCTCCTGCGATGGGTCACGTCGCCGCGGCGGCGCCGACCCCGATGAGCACGAGTGCCCCGATCACGCCCTGATAGAAGCTCTCCCAACTGGGAGCATCCATGTCCTCCAGTTCCTGGAACCGGATTCGCTGTTCGTCATCTCTGTTCATTTCCTCACCTCCTTCGCGCTGGTCGTCGAAAGTCGGTGGATGCAGCCCCGGCGAGCTGACTCCAGCGGGAGTCACGAAGGACGTCCCGGAAGTCCTCTTCGACGAGACCGGGGAGCATCGGATAGCGGTGCCCCCACCGCTTCTGCGTGGCGAGCGCGATCGCGCCGAACTCGTGAGCGGTCGGCCGCCGTGGAAGAGAGATCTCCCACTGGTCGATCAATGCGGAGATCCCGCGGGATGGATCGAGAGGCAGCACCAATACCCCTGCGGCTTCTCGCCAGAATCTCTCAAGGCTCGCGTGGTCTCCCCACCGCGCGTCTCCTGCACAGATACGACGCCAGATCGGGGCGATGACCGCAACGGTGGCGACCATCTTGCGAACCCCCAGTGCGAAGGCGACTTCGTTGGCGACGTACCAGTGCCTGGCACTGTAGGGGTCCTCCCCGCGTAGCGCCGCAGAGCGCTGCGTCAGGGCGCTCAGACGCGCGAGACGCAACCGAGCGGCAGGAGACGCCGTGTCCCGGGCGGCGGTGCTGAGCAACGCTCTGCCGATGGCGACTGCATCGCTGTCTCCTCTGCGGCTCCTTCGCGAACTCGTCGCGGCGCCGGCGAGACGGAGGAATGCCTCCAGCGCGCCTTCTCTGACGGCAGTGGGCGAGAGAGTCATCAGGTTGTCGGAGTCGATGACGGCGTGGCGCGGTCTCAGGGATCTCCCGCAGACAAGGCGGTAGCCGTATTCGTTCTTGAGGATGGCGACGCTGTTCGTCTCCGACGACGTGCCGAGCGTGGTCGGCACGGCGACGATGTCGACCGGTGGTGGAGCATCGGGCAGGAAGACCAGCGCTGACTTCGACGCGCGTGCGATGACGTAGTCGAGCACCCCTCCAGGAGCGAGCGCGAGAGCCGCGATCTTGCTGGCATCCAGAACGCTCCCTCCGCCGATCGCCACGATCACGTTCGGCGGTCGTCGAGCGATCTCGGCGGCGAGCTCGACGACCGTCGTCACGTCCACAGCACGAGCATCCACCTCGATCGTCCTGACGCCGCGACCGGGGAGAGCGGGGATGGCGACCCCCGAGTCCGCGATCACGAGGGTCTCGCGCCCTTCCGCGAACTGCGTCGACAACCGGGGCGCGACCCCCTGCCCGTGCCAGAGCGTCGGAACCCGTGCGGCGAATGCGGATCTCATGCTGACGCCTCCTGTATCTGCGACAGGCCGGCGCGCACGGCAGACTCGACGGCGAGGAGCTCGTCCGCACGGAAGCCGTACGCCGGGATCAGTTCGATGGCGCTGGGGCCCGGCTGCACGAGGACACCGTGCTGTGCGATGGCCGAGACGACACGAAGGACCTCGGCAGCAGACAACCGACCTCCGTCCCCGTCGCGCAGGCCGAGCCCGACGAAGCACCCCTTGCCGGTGACCTCCTGCACGACGCCGTCCGACGTCAGACGAGCGGCCAGGCGTGCGAGCTCTTCTCCGAGTTCGCGGGTGGTCGACAGCACGTCGATGCGATGCAGTTCCTGGATCACCGCGAGGATGGCCGACGCACACACCGGAGTCCCCGCCTGAGTCTCACCATGAACGAAGGTCCAGGCGCCGCGCACGAACGCGGAGGCGACGCGGGGCCCGACGAGGACTGCGGCGGCGCTCGCTGCACCGTTCGTCAGCGCCTTCGAGACGATGAGGGCGTCCGGGGCAGCAGCCCAGTCGTCGGTGGCGAACATGGTTCCGGTCCGCCCGAATCCCGTCGCCACCTCATCGGCGACGACCAGAAAGCCATACTCTTCCCGGAGCGCGAGAAGGCGGGATGTGAACGCGCTCGACAGCGCATGCGCTCCACTTCCCAGAACAGGCTCCACGACCACCGACGCCACCCGAGAGCCTTCCCGTCGCAGCAGCGTCTCCAGCTCATCGCCCTCATCGCTGTGCGAGACATGCCGCACAGATCTGCGATCCACGCCGTAGACGGCCTGGAGCAGGTCGTCGCCGCTCAGCGCGTGGCTACCGTACATGGTGCCGTGGTAGCTGCCCCGGAGACCGACGACGAGAGAACGGGACCCGGCGCCCTTCTGCGACCAGTACTGCCGCGCGAGCTTCATCGCGAGGTCGTTCGCAGCGCCGCCCGACGTGGAGAAGATGACCCGGCTGTACCGGTTCGGGTTCGCGAGGTCGATGAGCGCTTCCGCCGCCCGTTCCGCGTATCGGTGCGGTGCGCGGAACAGGGAGAGGTAGGACGCGTCGCGCGTCGCCCTGTGCACGGCATCGGTGACAGCCGGATTGCCGAAGCCGAGGGGCACGTTCCACAGGCCGCTGGTCGCGCACAGACGAGTTGACCCATCGGCGAACTCAACGCGATTTCCTTCGGCGCCGACAGCGACCTGTTCCGGCGTGAAGGTGGCGTCCGCAGGGAGCATCGACGTCCACAGGGCGTGCGGAGCGCTCACTCCGCGATACCCGTCGTCCGGGATTCCCTCGCAGCGGCTCTGCCGACATGGATGCTCAACGCGCTGACCGCATCGCGGCACAGGGCACCGGCAGCGGAGGCCGTCATCCCCAGTCGCCGGGCGACCCGCTCTGTCGCGACCTCGTGAGAGCGGGAGGTCTGCACCGCAGCGACGACGGTGGCCGTCAACGGAGAGAGCAGTTGGCGGCGCAGCGTGGTGACGTCGGCGAGCACGACACCGTCTGGAGTCTCCAGCAGGAACGGATCAGCGGGCAGCGGTTCGGCATCCGCCCGGCCATCGTCGAGGGGCGACCATCCGAATCCCCCGATCCGGGCCGAGCCGTTCGCCAGGCGGAGCATCTTCATGAGGTCGGTCGCATGGAGGTATCGTCCGACCCCGTCGCGATCAGCCAGGTCCGCGGCGATCGTCGTGATCGACGCAGCGCCTGCCCACGCCGCGATCTGCGGCAGCGGCGCCGTGATCGCGGACCGCAGGTCATCGATGCTGCCGATGACCTCGCCCCGGACGCCGACGCTGACACGACCATCGGCGCGGACCCTGATGGCGCTCGGAGTCGCGATTCTCTGGGGGTTCGCAAGAGCGCCGCGATGCGCGAGAATCACGCGCGGATCAAGCAAGGCGGAGGGGAACACTCCTGTTCGACGAGCGAGTCGCGCATCGTCGAGGAAGGCCTGCCAGCTGGCGGCGTCGGGGAAGCACACTGCCGTGGGTCCGATGATCTGGACGAACTCGGCTGCGACATAGTCCTGGAGCTCGACACCGCGGTCGCCGAGGAACAGCTCATCGCCGATCTCGGTGAGCGCGCCGCTGTAATGGACGGCGGTTGCGGCGCCGCGGATCGGTTCGCTTCCGTCCGGCAGAAGAACCACATCGCCTTCGACTGCCACCTCGTCGATCGGCGCCGCATTCGCACCGCTCTCGACGAGGAACACCCGCGTATACGTCTGAGGCTCCCCGATGATCCACTCGCGGAGCGCACGGGCACCGACGCGCTCCGCGAACGCCTCGCCCTGCGTGGCTGCGTCGATCGAGCTCGCCTGCATATTCTCCCCCAGGTTCATCCGGTGCCACACGACACTCACATGTACTCGAATGAGGCTAAACAGCAGTCAATCGAAATGCAATATTCTTCACTTCGATGGAGACCTCGAGCGGGAAGCGTCGGGTCACGAGCACTCCGCGCGATCGGATAGACTGTTCAGGTTGTTCCCTGGTGACGTGTCCGAGCGGCCGAAGGAGCACGCTTGGAAAGCGTGTGTTGTGCAAGCAACCGCGGGTTCGAATCCCGCCGTCACCGCCACACAGGAAAAGGAGAAGGGCCCCGCTCACGCGGGGCCCTTCTCCTTTTCTTCCCAACCGGTCAGTTCGGGATGGGCTCGTCTCCGGTGAAGGTGACCGTCACCGAGGCGAGAACGGCAGACGAGGCGGGGTCGATCACCCGCACCACGTAGGGAGTGAGGTCGGTCACCAGCGGTGTCTGCGTCTGGAACCAGAAGTTCGGCATCGCCGTGTCGAGCCGGTAGGTCGCACTGGAGGTGAAGTCCCCTGACACGTGGACGATGTTCACGCTCTGATCGAACAGACCCCAGTCCGTCGTCGTCGCCGGGATCCACTCGATCGTCACGACCTCGGGCAGTGGGCCGGAGAGCGCGAAGTCGACGCGATAGTCCCGGAAGGAGCCATCGTCACCGTTTCGGTTCACGGTGAAGTCGAGAAGGGCGGCCGGTCCACTGGCGGCCGCCAACGGTGCACTCACCGCGACCGCGATCACCGGCGCCGACCACACCGCCGCCGCAAGTACCGTACGACGCGAGACGGAGCCCTCGCCGATCCTGTCCGTAGTGCTCTTCGTCATACCGGTCCTCTGCTCGGCGAGAATTGTCAGAAACCGAGCCTACTAGCCACGCGCCACGCGGGTTCCACGAAAGCGGGGCCCTCCTTCGTCTCTCCTGAGCCGTGAACAGGGCAGCCCGAATCCGGAGACTCTCAGTCCGCGAAGCGCACGCCGAAGCTCTGTCCGCCGGGAGCCGTCGGCAGCGGCCGCATGCCCAGCCGCTCGTAGAACGCGGCCGCACCGGTGTTGTTCGGATCCATGCCGAGGTGGAGCCCGGTGACCCCGCGGCTGGTCAGCTCGGCGAAGAGCGTCTCGATCAGGCGACGCCCGAGACCCTGCCCCTGCGTCTCCGGCAGCAGATCGATGTGGAGGTGCGCGGGGTACTCCCCCGCATTCGGCTCCCTGCCGGGACCACGACCGTACGCGTAGGCGAGCATCCGCTCCTCGCGCGTGGCGGGGTCGGCGGGCTGTGGGAAGCGGTCGTGGAATGCCGGCCACCACTCGTCACGGAACCACTGTTCGAAGGCGTCGGTGTCGTCCGTCGCGACGATATAGCCGATCACGCGCTCATCGTCGGACTCGACCACCCACGCCAGATCCGGGTGCCGCTGCGCGTAGGGCACGGCGAAGAGGTCGCCCCAGAGACGATCGTCGGAGAAGATCCCGGTCGCGTCTCCCCCTGCGTCCGCTGTCTTCACGCACACCTCGTACAGGGCGTCGCGGTCGGCGGGACGGTACGGGCGGATGCGTGACACGGCGGGCTCCTCGCAGGGGTCGGAAGCCCTCAGCCTATCGCCGGTTCCGCGCTCTCCCGCCGCTGCAGCACCCACGGCAGCAGCCAGGCGCCGAGTACGAGGACGACCCCGGCGCCGACCAGCGCTCCGCCGAGCGTGTCCGTCGCCCAGTGGACGGAGAGGATGGTGCGCGACAGCGCCATGACCAGGATCCAGACCGCTCCGCCGATGGCGATCCACACACGCGGGAACACCAGCCAGAGCACCAGGGCGATCGTCGCGGCGTTCGCGGTATGCCCGGAGGGGAACGACCCGAAGTCGCTGACCACCAGCATGTCCTCCGGGCGCGCGCGCCCGAAGAGCTGCTTGAGCAGCTGCACCGCTCCGGCGCTGGCGGCGAAGCAGATCGCGGCGAACACAGCGGTGCGCCAGCGACGGGCGAGCAGGAACGCGACGATCACGAGCAGCGGCACCACGAAGACCGCGATCCATCCGCCGCCGATCTCGTTGGTGAGGCGGGCCACCGCGAGCATCCAGTCGGCGCGATGGGCGGCGATCGTGGCGTTCCACCACACGTCGACGCCCGGAGGCTCGGTCAGACCGAAGACGACGGCCGCACCGAGGGCGGTGGCCAGCGCCAGGAAACCCGCGCCCCACCAGAGCATCGTCGATCGGTTCATCGTCCCATTCTGGCGGACGACGCCTGTGGACTCAGGGAGTGAGCATCCCCACGGTGCGTGGGCGCACGATCAGCCACAGCGAGAGGATGCCGATCGCGGCGCATCCGACCATCACCGAGGCCATGGTGGTGGCGGTGATACCCGCATCCTTCGAGATCCAGCCGACCACGGGCGAGATGAGTCCGGCGACGCCGAAGTTCGTCGCGCCGAGGATGGAAGCCGCAGTTCCGGCCGCCTTCCCATGACGGTCGAGCGCCAGCACCTGCACGTTCGGGAACGTGAACCCGCAGGCGGTCATGAACACGAACAGCGGCACGACCGTGCCCCACAACCCGAGACCGAGCTGGTCGGCGACCACGATCGCGACTCCGGCGATCAGCAGCACCGCGGTCGAGTACGCCATGACCCACTGCGGGCCGAAGCGCGCCGCCAGCCGCGAAGCCGTCTGCACCCCCAGCACGACGCCGAGCGAGTTGACGGCGAACAGCAACCCGTACTGCTGCGCGTTCAGCCCGTGCGTCTGCTGGAACAGGAAGGGCGAGGCCGACAGGTACGAGAACAGTCCGGAGAACGTCATCCCGCCGATGATGAGCACACCGATGAAGACCCGGTCCGAGAGCACGGAGCGATAGCGCTGCAGCACCGTCGACCCGCCGCGCTCCTGCCGTCGGGCGACCGGCAGCGTCTCCGGGATGAACAGGATCGTCGAGAGCAGCATGAGCACGCCGTAGGCCGCGAGCACCACGAAGATCCCGCGCCAGGGCATGAGGGTGAGCAGCCACGACCCGATCAGCGGCGCCACGACCGGCGCCACACCCGACACGAGGGCGAGGCGCGAGAGCATGACCACGAGACGGCGCCCGCCGAACAGGTCGCGCACGATGGCCATCGCCACGACACCTCCGGCCGCGGCCCCCATGCCCATGAGCACGCGGGCCACGCTGAGCAGTTCGAGCGTGGGCGCGAAGGCGGCCCCGACGCTGGCGAGCACGTGCACCGCGGTGACGACGATCAGCGGGATGCGGCGGCCGACCTTGTCGCTGAGGGGCCCGACCACGAGCTGACCGATCGCGAAGCCGATCATCGTCCCGGTGAGGGTGAGCTGGATCGCCGCGGCGGTGGTCTGGAAGTCCTCCTCCAGCACCGGGAAGGCGGGGAGGTAGAGGTCGATCGTGAACGGTCCCAGCGCCGTCAGCGCGCCGAGCAGCAGGATGTAGAGGATCCGCCGCCGATTCGGGATCGAGTCGCCGGGGTGCAGCATGATCGGCGCGGTCGCCGGATTCGATCCGAGGGTGCGGATGGCCCCCGTCGCCGTCGAGGCGCGGATCGCACCGGTCGTGGTCGGGATGCTCGTGCGCTCGGGCTGGGGAACCGTCGGCGAGGAGTCGGTGCGGGGGGCGTCGGACACGAAGGTCCTTCCGGAAATCGAGGGTGTCAGTCGAATCGATTCGACCTAGGGGAATCATCCATGTTACCGCCGTCACGGCATCGCCCGCCCGCTGCACGCACGAAGAAGCACCTCCCCGAGGAGAGGTGCTTCTTCGTGCCCGCAGCGGGCGGAGGTCAGCGGGAGAGGCGCGCGAGCCCCTGCTCGAGATCCGCGATCAAGTCGGACACGTCTTCGATGCCGACCGACAGCCGCACGATGTTCTCGGGCACGGCGAGCTCGGTGCCGCGCACCGAGGCGTGCGTCATGTCCGGCGGGTAGCCGATGAGCGACTCCACCCCGCCGAGCGACTCCGCGAGCTGGAAGAGCTCGGTGGACTCCGCGAACGCCCGGGCGGCGTCGGCACCGGCGGCGAGGCCGAGCGACAGCATGCCGCCGAACCCGCTCATCTGCGACGCCGCGATCTCGTGCCCGGGGTGCGAGGCCAGACCGGGGTAGAAGACCTGCGCGAACTCCGGGCGTTCAGCCGCCCACTCCGCGATCGCCTGCGCGTTCTCGGAGTGCTGGCGCATGCGCACCGACAGCGTCTTGATGCCGCGGGTGGTGAGCCAGGCGTCGAGCGGCGCCGACACGGCGCCCACCGCGAACTGCTGGAACTTCACCTGGTCGGAGAAGCGGTCGTCGCCGAAGACGACGGCTCCCCCGAGCACGTCGGAGTGGCCGCCGAGGTACTTCGTGGTGGAGTGCACGACGAGGTCGGCGCCGAGGGCGAGGGGCTGCTGCAGCGCGGGCGAGGCGAAGGTGTTGTCGACGACCAGGATCACGCCGGCGGCGTGCGCCAGCTCGGCGACGGTCGCGATGTCGACGACCTTGAGCAGCGGGTTGCTGGGGGTCTCGAGCCAGATGATCTTCGTCTCGGGGCGGAGCGCGGCGCGGATCGCGTCGAGGTCGCCGAGCTCGACGGTGGTCGTCTCGATGCCCCACATCGCATACACCTTCGTGAACAGCCGGTAGGTGCCGCCGTACACATCGTTGCCGAGCAGCACGTGATCACCGGGCTTCAGGATGCCCCGCAGCAGCGCATCCTCGGCTGACAGCCCCGAGGCGAACGAGAGCGCGCTCGCACCCCCCTCGAGAGCAGCCAACTGGGTCTCGAGCGAAGAACGCGTCGGGTTGCCCGAACGGTTGTACTCGTACCCCTCGCGCAACCCGCCGATGCCGTCCTGGACGTGCGTGGAGGCCTGGTAGATCGGCGGGATGATGGCGCCGGTCGTCGGGTCGGGCGCTTGGCCTGCGTGGATGGCTCGGGTGGCGAAGGCGTGGTCGGACATCTCCCCAGCCTACGACCGGCCTCCCCCGAGGTCGGCCCCCTGTTACGTCGCGCGTCCGCTCAGGGCGGTGCGCCGTCAGCGCGACAGGTACGCGAGCAGGTCCTGTCGGGTGAGCACCGTGTGCGGCTTGCCGTCTTCGGTCACCAGCAGCGCGTCGACATCCGCGAGCGCGGCGCGTGCCTGAGCGATCGGGGCATGGATGCCGATCAACGGCAGCCGCTCCCCCGTGTGCGCGCCGACGGCGTCGGTCGGCTTCGCCTCACCGCGGAAAAGCAGATCCAGCAGGCCCTTCTCATCGACCGTGCCGACGACCTCGCCCATCATGACCGGGGGTTCGGCGCTGAGCACGACGAGCTGCGACACGTCGTACTCGGTCATCATCCCGATCACCTCGAGCACGGTGTCGGTCGGATGCGCGTGCACGAGGTCCGGGATGCCTGCGCCTCGGCGGGTCGTGCGGGCCGCGACCACATCCGCCACGGTCTCGCCCTCCTCGATGTCGCTGAAGCCGTAGGAGCGCATCCAGCCGTCGTTGAAGATCTTGCTGAGGTAGCCGCGCCCGCCGTCGGGCAGCAGCACGACCATGACGGCATCCGCGGGAAGCTCCTTCGCGATCCGCAGCGCTCCGACGACGGCCATGCCGCTGGAACCGCCGACGAGGATGCCCTCCTCGCGTGCCAAGCGCCGGGTCATGGCGAACGACTCGGCATCTCCTACGGCCACGATCTCGTGCGGCACGCTCGGGTCGTAGGTGCCGGGCCAGATGTCCTCGCCGACACCTTCGACCAGATAGGGGCGTCCGGTGCCGCCGCTGTAGACGCTGCCCTCGGGGTCGACGCCGATGATGCGCACCCGGTCGTCAGACACCTCGCGCAGGTAGCGCCCCGTGCCGGTGATCGTGCCGCCGGTGCCGACGCCCGCCACGAAGTGCGTCACGGCGCCGTCGGTGTCGCGCCAGATCTCCGGACCCGTGGTCTCGTAGTGGCTGCGGGGCCCGTTCGGGTTCTCGTACTGGTTCGGCTTGAACGCACCAGGGATCTCGCGGGCGAGCCGATCACTCACGCTGTAATACGACTCCGGGCTGTCTGCCGGAACGGACGTGGGCGTCACCACGACGTCGGCCCCGTACGCCCGCAACACGTCGTTCTTGTCCTCGGCGACCTTGTCGGGCACCACGAAGACGCACTTGTAGCCGCGCTGCTGCGCGACCAGCGCGAGTCCGACCCCGGTATTGCCACTGGTCGGCTCGACGATCGTGCCACCCGGCTTCAGGTGCCCCTCGGCTTCGGCGGCATCGATGATGCGCGATGCGATGCGGTCCTTCGCGGAGCCGCCGGGGTTCAGGTACTCCAGCTTCACGAGGACCGTGCAGGCGACGCCCTCGGTGACACGGTGGAGCTTCACGAGAGGCGTGTCGCCGACGAGGTCGACGATGGAGTCTGCGTACTTCATGGTTTCAGGGTACGTGCGCGGATGCCGCGACCGGGCGTGTGTTGCACCCGATCGCGGCATCCGTGTTCGACGGCCGCGGAGCCCGACGGAGGATCAGCCCTTCGTCGACCCGGCCAGCAGACCTCGGACGAAGTACCGCTGGAGCGAGAAGAACACGATCAGCGGAACGAGGATCGACACGAAGGCGCCGGCGGTGAGCAGGTACCAGCCCTCGCCGCGACCGGTGATCTCGGCGAGCACCTTCGTGATCGGCGAGGCCGCTCCGTCGGCGAACACCAACGCCACGAGCAGGTCGTTCCAGACCCAGAGGAACTGGAAGATGGCGACGGATGCGATGGCGGGCATCGTCAGCGGCAGCACGACGCGGAAGAAGATCTGCCCGCGGGAGGCACCGTCGACGCGTGCCGCCTCGATGATCTCTCCCGGGATCTCCGACATGAAGTTGTGCAGCAGGTAGATCGCCAGCGGCAACGCGAACATCGTGTGGGCGAACCAGACCTGCGCATAGCCGCCGGCGACATCGAGTCCCAGAGTCACCTGCAGTCCGAACAGGTTGATCCCCCGCGAGAACGACGACAGCAGCGGGACGAGTGCCATCTGGATCGGCACGATCTGCAGCGCGAACACGAAGATGAACAGCGCGTTGCGCCCCTTGAACTCGATCCACGAGAACGCGTAGGCCGCCATCGCCGCGATCATCAACGGGATGATCGTCGCGGGGATCGTGATCACGATGGAGTTGAAGAACGACTGCAGGATCGTCAGCTGCGTGGTGCCGGATTGCAGCACGGCCACATAGTTGTCGAGGGTCACCTGCGGGTTGGCGAAGAACGTCCACCAGCCACTGGAATCGATCGCATCCCTGTCGCGGAACGACGAGATGAACAACCCGAGCGTCGGGACGGTCCAGACGACCGCGATGAGGATCGCGGCGACGCTGGCCCACGGCCTGCTGAGACGCTTGCGCACGCGACCGGCGGAGGCATCGAGCCGCCCCCCGGTCGTGAGCGCCCGGGTGGAGGTGCCGAGTTCTGACTTCACGGTATCGGTCATCGGATCTCCCGCTGCTTCTTGATCTGGCGCGCGTTGTAGATGACGATCGGCAGCACCAGGATGAACAGGATGACGGAGAGCGCCGCACTGCGTCCCGCCTCGAACTTGGAGAACTGCGTGTACATCTCATTCGCGAGAACCGATGTGCCGTAGTTTCCACCCGTCATGGTCCGAACGATGTCGAAGACCTTCAGAGAGGCGATCGAGATCGTGGTGAGCACGACGATGAGCGCCGGCCGGATCGACGGCACGGTCACCGAACGGAAGCGCTCCCAGGCGTTGGCGCCGTCGAGCTCCGCCGCCTCGAGCAGCTCCTGCGGCACGCCCTTGATGGATGCCGAGAGCACGACCATCGCGAAACCGGTCTGCACCCAGATCAGCACCACGATCAGAGCGAGGTTGTTCCACGGGCCGTTCAGCAGGAACTGCTGCGGCTCTCCACCGAACCAGACCAGGATCTGGTTCAGCAGGCCGATCTGCTCGAACTCAGGTCCGCGGTAGGCGTAGACGAAGCGCCAGATGATGCTGGCACCCACGAACGAGATCGCCATCGGCATGAAGACCAGGAGCTTGTAGACCTTCTCGCCGCGGGTCTTGTCGATGAAGACCGCGTAGGCGAGGCCGATCAGCGTGGACAGCGTCGGGACGAGCAGGACCCAGACGATCGTGTTGATCACAGATGTGACGCCGTCGGACTGCGTGAAGATCCAGAGATAGTTCGACAGGCCGACGAATTCGCTGCCCGTCGAGTTCCAGAACGACGCGTACACGGTCTGGATGGACGGGAGGATGAGTCCGGCCAACAGGAGCAGCATCGCCGGAGCCATGAATGCGACGAGCTGGATGAGATACCCCGCACCGTCGCGGGAACGATAGTCGAGGAAGAAGAACAGTGCGCCGACGAGGACCGCGACTCCCATCGCCCAGTAATAGGAGTTGAAGAACCACATCACGGCGAGCGGGATCAGCAGGCACATCGCCAGCCGCACCCAGGTGTAGAGCGCGCCCCTGCGCGGCGCGATATCGACGAGAAGCAGGATGATCGCCACGACCACCGCGAATGCGATGACAACGGCGACGGCTTGGAGGATCGGCGGGAGTGCACCGATCCATTGGAAGAACTGAGTCGCGTTCACGGAATCCCCTTCATGAGACGGCTGATCAGCGGACCGTGCGACGATGCACGGCCCGGGTGTGAGAAGGAGGGCCGCCCCGCGGGGCGGCCCTCCTCATCGGATCAGTTGGAGGGCCAACCGGTCTGGATCTGCGCCAGAACGTCGTCCGTCGACGTCCCGTTGATCCAGGCGACCATCCCCTTCCAGAAGGTTCCCGAACCCACCGCGCCAGGCATCTGGTCGGAGCCGTCGAAGCGGAAGGTCACGGAGTCGTCCTGAAGGAGCTTGATCGACTCCTGCAGGATCGGGTTCTCGACGGCGTCGATGTTGACGCCCTTGTTCGCGGAGGTCACGCCACCGAGTGCCAGACGGCTGTCAGCCCACTCGGGGCTGGAGAGGTACTCCAGGACCTTCTGCGTCGCCTCGGAGTCGCTGAACGCGCCGACGATCTCGCCACCACCCGTGATGAAGGTCTCGTCCGGGCTCTTGCTCGGCAGCAGGAACGCCCACACATCGCCGTCCTCGGCGATGTTCGTGCCCTCGGGGAAGAAGCCGGAGAGGAAGGACGCCTGGTGCGTCAGGGCGCAGTCGCCCTTGGCCAGGGCCGGTGCCACGTCACCGAATGCGGTCGAGTTGATCGAACGCACGTCGCCGAAGCCGGCGTTGACGTAGGCCGGGTCGAGCAGGATCTCACCGGTGGCGTCGAACGCCGCCTTGATCTGCGGGTCGGTGAACGGGATCTCGTTCTTGACCCACTGGTCGTAGACGTCGGCGCCGGCGTTGCGCAGCACGAGATCTTCGATCCAGTCGGTGCCGGGCCAGCCGGTCGCCACGCCCGACTCGAAGCCGGCGCACCACGGTGCCTTGCCGCTCTTCTCCTGAATCGTCTTCGTGAGCGTCAGCAGCTCCTCCCAGCTCGTGGGCTCCTCGACGCCCCACTCCTTGAACTTGGTCGGCGAGTACCAGACCCAGCCCTTGACGCTCGCCATGAGCGGTGCGCCGTAGAAGGTGCCGTCGTAGGTGCCGAAGTCGACCCATCCCTGGGTCCACCCCTCCTCCGCGTTCTTCTTCACGGCATCCGGAGCGGGCTTCAGCAGGTCACGCGACGCGTAGTCGGCGAACAGGCCCGGCTGCGGGAAGATGGCGATGTCGGGCGGATTGCCGCCCTGTGCGCGGGTGCCGAGCTGCGTCTCGAAGTCCTGGCTGCCCTCGTACTTGATGTCGATGCCGTTCTCCTTCTCGAAGTCAGCCCACGACTTCTGGAGGAGCTTCGCCTCATCGTCGACGATCGTGCCGTAGATGGTGACCGTCTTGTCACCGCCGCCGCCGGTGCCACCACCCGAGGGGGCACCGCCCGGAGCACCGCACCCTGCGATCGCGATGCCTGCGACCCCCAGCAGAGCGAGCGGCGCGAGCCGCCTGGAACGCTGCGAAAGACCCATGTGATTCTCCTCTTCGAGTTCACGGCCCCTACCTCGTCCGACGCCACCCCCGGCGTCGTTCGGGAACCGATTCCAGGTAAACCTACTGGCCTTCCACACCCGCGCACAATGGCGAAACATCACAAGCTCGCAACCTTTCGAGATGCTCGAACGACGGAGATGGGAGCGCTCCCGTGATTGATGTGTGGAACCGGTTTCTTTCAGAGCCTGGAACAGCTACCATGACATCCGCGAGCCGCCTTCGGCGCATCGCTCGGCGCGCAGGCGCCGCCTGGTCGAGGAGGACCGATGAGCACGATCGCTGACGTCGCCGCGCGGGCAGGCGTGTCGAAGGCGACAGCGAGCCGTGCCCTCAGCGGACGCGGCTACGTATCGGAGGCGACGCGCCTGCGCGTGGCCGACGCCGCGGACGCCCTCGCCTACGTCGCGCACTCCTCCGCCACGAGTCTCGCCACCGGGCGCACACAGACCGTCGGCGTCGTCATGCCTCCAGTCGATCGCTGGTTCTTCGCCGAACTGCTCGCCGGCATCCAGGAGTCGCTGTTCGCACTGGACTACGACCTCTCGCTCTACGGCGTCCCCGAAGGATCGGAAACCAGGGAGCGCCTGTTCGAGAGCGTGCTGCCCCGCCGCCGCTTCGACGGCATCATCGCGGTGGGCATCCAGCCGAGTGCGCGCGAGCTCGAGCGCCTGCAGCGCACCGGACGCCCCCTTGTGAGCGTCGGGCCATACAGTGCGGGGTCCAGCTCCATCTCGATCGACGACACCGCGGCGGCACGGATCGCCACCGAGCACCTCATCGAACTCGGCCACAGGGACATCGCCTTCGTCGGCGGCTCGACAGACTCCGGAGAGCTGAGCTTCGGCGACGCGCGTCGGCTCGACGGCTACCACGGGGCATTGCATGCGGCGGGGCTCTCGGCGCATGCCAGGGTCGCCGGCGCCACCCCGACCATGCCGGGCGGATATGCCGCCGCCGCGGGACTGCTGGGCGACCGGCGGCGGCGCCCGACCGCGATCGTGGGCGTGTGCGATGAAGCCGCGATCGGTGCGGTGATCGCCGCCAGACGCCTCGGCATCGCGGTACCGACCGAGCTCAGCGTGGTCGGCATCGATGATCACGAGCACGCCGAGATGTTCGCCCTGACGACGATCGGGCAGTCCCCGCGCGAACAGGGGCATGAGGCGGTGCGACTGCTGACACTGCGGATGAAGGACCACGATGCGCCGCTCGAACACGTGGCCGCGGCATCCGCTCTGGTGGTGCGCAGCTCCACGGCTCCGCCGCGCTGACCGCAGGGCCGGCCCCGGAGACGCACGAAGGCCCCGGGGCGAACCCGGGGCCTTCGGTGAAGCGATGAGACGCCGGGTCGATGCGTTGACGCGTCGACCCGGAGACGATTACTTGAGGGTAACCGTGGCGCCTGCCTCTTCGAGAGCAGCCTTGGCCTTCTCGGCGGCTTCCTTGGTTGCGCCCTCGAGCACAGCCTTCGGGGCACCGTCGACGACAGCCTTGGCCTCGCCGAGGCCGAGCGAGGTGAGCTCGCGGACCGTCTTGATGACCTGGATCTTCTTGTCTCCAGCAGCCTCGAGGACGACGTCGAAGGAATCCTTCTCCTCGACCTCTTCCGCAGCGCCTCCACCTGCGCCGGCAACGGCGACGGGGGCAGCAGCGGTGACCTCGAACTTCTCCTCGAACGCCTTGACGAAGTCGTTGAGCTCGACGAGGGTCAGGCCGGCGAACTGCTCGAGCAGCTCCTCAGTGGTGAGCTTAGCCATGATGTATCTCCTAGATAGATGGGGTTAGTAGACGAGATCGCCGGTCGCTTACGCGGCCTCTGCGGTCTCCAGCTTTTCGCGAAGAGCATCGATGGTGGCCGCAGCCTTGCCCATCGTCGCCTTCATCATGCCCGCAGCCTTCGCCAGCAGAACCTCACGGCTCTCGAGCGCGGCGTACTTGTTGACCTCGTCGGCAGAGAGGGCGTTGCCCTCGAAGATGCCGGCCTTGATCACGAGAAGCGGGTTGGCCTTGGCGAAGTCACGAAGAGCCTTGGCAGTGGCGACGAAGTCACCGTGCACGAAAGCGACAGCCGACGGACCCTTGAGGTCGTCATCCAGCGCAGTGATGCCGGCCTTGTTGGCGGCGATCTTGGTCAGCGTGTTCTTCACCACGGCGTACTCAGCGTCCTGACGGATGCTGTTGCGCAGCTCCTTGAGCTGGGCAACCGTCAGACCGCGGTACTCGGTCAGCAGAACGGCGGACGAGTTCTCGAATGACTTCGTGAGCTCGGCAACCGATGCATCCTTCTGCGCCATGGTCACTCCTTGGTGTGTACGAGGCGCCCCACGGTGGTGAGGCGCCGACCCCGACCGCCTGCAAAAGAAAAAGCTCCGGCGCAAGCGCACGGAGCTTCAGAAGTTCGTGACACCTGCGCGGGCCCCTGCGATGCAGAGTTTCAATCTCCGTGCACTTGCGCGCACGACGATGACCAGCGGTCTTCGGTTGCTCCCAGCGTACCCCACCCGCTCCCCTCCCCCCAAATCCCCGCCTCGCCCGCCCCCGCCCCCGCCGCCGAGGCCCATCACCCGCGTCGAGACCCATCGGTAATGATGTGTCCGCTGATGGGTCTCGACGGAAACGGTGGGTCTCGGGTCAGGGAAGGAGGCCAAAGGATGCCAAGCGCGCCCCGAGACGTTCTGCGGAGACGATGTGCGACGATTCCCAGCGCACGATGCGCCAGCCCGTAACCCCACGAATCGCGTCCTCCCTGCGCTTCTCCGCCAGGAGGATCTCGTCCATCGAACGCCCGCCGCGCTTCTCTTCATCGAGGTACTTGCCGAGCCCGTCGAACTCTCCGAACGCGCGCGCCTTCGGAAATGCGAAGTCCGTCCAGTAGTCCTCGCCGTCCGGGCCGATCACGTGATTCTGCAGCCCGAGACCCGTGAAGCCGAGCCGGTGCAGTTGCAGCCGACTGACGCTCTCTCCAGGCAACTGGGCTCGGCCGTCGGCGAAAGCGATCACACGCCGAGCGCGGCGGATGCCGCGCGTGGAAACACCTGCGGCGCGGTCGAGCAACCTGTCGCGCCACGCGGCCGCGAGCACGTGATCCTGATGTTGATCGCGCACGGCGAAGCGACGCAGCGCCGCATCTGCACTCGCGACGGCGGCCTCGGACGTCATCCGCTGCGCGAGGTCGAGTACGGTTCGCTCCACGGACGTGCAGCGTAGGCCGTTCACCTCGACCACGTCGTCGGCGGCGACGCGCAAGGCGTGTCGAGCGGCGCCCGCTCGAACTCGGCTATGACTGGTGCCTCCGACGAGGGTGTGCACCACAGCCGGCGCCGAACGATACAGCGGCAGCCCGTGGATGACAGCCGCTGACTCGAAGCAGAAGGGTGGTGCCGCGTACGACGAGTCGTGGTGCACGGCGACGACTGCCAGAAGATGCCGCCCCTCGTTCCAGAGCCCTTGCCACTCCGTGGCGTCGACGTACCAGCCGCGCCGGATCCGGATCAGCTCACCGGATGCCACCGCGTCCAGCACCCTGCGATCTGTCGATCCGGACTCGCGCAGCTGAGTCCGCGAGCGGAGCATCCGCTTCGCATCCTCGATCGTGATGGCTCTCGGCATCCGACCATCCTGACCACACCCGCTGGTGGCTCGCGCAGACAGATCTCCGCGCGGTGGGCAACGGTTCCGAAACGCGTGTCGTGCAGGAGGAGTGCACGCACAGCCGCCTCACCCAGACCCACCATCCGCGCCAGAACCCATCATGCGCGACATCGCGGGCGATGGGCCTGGGCAAGTGCGATGGGTCTGGGGGCAGGAGCGGGTGGAGGTGGGGGTGGGGAGCGGCGACGAGACCAGGCGGACGGCGGCGTGTATGGGGAGCAGGGTCCGTGGGCGGGGTTAGGGTCGAGGAGTGAATCAGGATCTCGCCGCACGCATCGTCGCGGACTCCCGCGACCGCGTTGCGTGGCTGCGAGCGCGATCCCGGGGCATCACCGCGACCGACGTCGCGGGGCTCACCAGCGAACGCTCGATCGCCCGTGCTGCCGACGCCAAGCTCGGCGGCGGCCCGCGGTTCGGCGGCAACGCCTACACCGACCATGGTCGGCGTCGCGAGCCCGAGATCGCCGCCTGGGTCGCCGCGACCCACGGCATCCTCCCCTCCTCTGCGCTGTTCCGGGCCGAGGTCGAGCACCGCCACCTCGCGACCCCCGATGGCATCGCCGTCGATGCCGACGGCCGCGTCAAGCTCGCCGAGATCAAGACGACCAACAAGCCCTTCCGGGGCATCCCTCGCACCTACCTTCGCCAGATCTGGTGGCAGCAGCACGTGCTCGGCGCCGAGCGCACCCTGTTCGTCTGGGAGGAGCACGTCGACTTCGCCCCGATCCACGACGAGCCCCGGTGCGTGTGGATCGACCGCGACGACAAGGAGATCGCGAAGCTGGTCGGGCTCGCGACCGACCTCATCGACGAGCTCTACCGCCGCACCACCGGACAGCAGATCCCGACGCGGATCGCGGATGCCACGGCTGCCGCGGCGGCGAGTCGACGCGAGCACCTGCGCGAGCGCGACGCGTTCCGCGCCCTGGCTCTGGCCGACTGACGCCGAGCCTCCTCGGGTGGGCGCCCGCGACACATCGTCATGCAGCCGTGAACGTGCACGTGGTCGCCCCACCCGCGAGAAGAGCGGCGTACGTGACCGTGATCTTCACCTTGGTCGGCGAGCGCCAGGTGACACCTCCGGCCGTGACCCACGTCGTGCCGAAATAGACGACGTACTGCCCGCCGGTGAGGACGAAGCCCAGTCCGCCGAGGAGCCCGTCGAGCACGCCCTTGCTCACCACGGTGGTGTACACGCCGGCCGTCGCGGTTCCCGGTGTCAGGATCGATCCGCCCGAGCCGTCAGCGGCTGAGGTGAGGTACACGTTGAGGGCGGTGGTGGGCGGGTAGCCGGTCGGCGTGGTGGGCCACCGCCACTTGATCGTCAATGCCGTGCCACCGAGGATCGTGCTCAACGGGTTCGGGCAGGTCAGTCCGCCGGGCAACGGCTCCACGGCCGGCGGCAGCAACGCCAGCGCGGTGACCGTCGCTCCCGCGTACTCCTCGTCGGCGAAGGCCGCGTCGGTGTCCTGCACGGGCGGAGCCACGGCGAGACCCAGCAGCAGTGCCAGCCCCGCCGTACCGGCGAGCATCCGTCGCCCGGTCACCCGCATCATGGGGTCTCCTTCTCGTCGCGCACAGGTCGCCGTCGATGATCGAGCACCAGCGCGGCCCCGGTCGCGACCAGCAGCGCGCCGCCTCCGAACGCCACCGAGACGATGGGCGGGAGCCCCGTCGTGGCGAGTCCGCCGCCGGGTCCGACGACCGCCGACTCCCCCGCACCCTGCGCGTGCACACGGACGTCCGTGGCACCGCCTTCGTCGTCGGCATCCAGCGTGATCGCGAGCCGCAGATGCGCGACCTCGGTGTCGGCCATCTCGGCGAGCGCGAACTCGGCCCCGTCGCGCGGGATGCTCCACGCCGTACGCAGTTCCGTCGCGCCGCCGGGGCAGACGTCGGCCTCCCACTCCCGCAGGCAGAGCGAGGCGTCGAGAGTCAGCGGCGCGTCTCCCCTCGCGCTGACCGCGATGCGGACTGTGCCGGGGTCAGGAGCATCCGCACTGATCGTGACATCCCACTGCACCGGCTCGCCGGGCCGCAGGCGGGATGCCGCGTCCCAGTCGGCCACCGATACCAACCGGAGCACGTCGCCCTGGATCACCTGCGTGGTGGGCGACGCCCAGGCCGCTGTCGGCACCGCGAGCGCACTCCCCGCGGCTCCCACGGTGAGCGCGGAGAGCACGGCGACGAACCGGCGGCTGATCATCGCCCGCGCCCGCCCCTCTCCCGCCGTTCCGACCGCTCGCTCCGCTCGGACGGCTCCGCCCGCGGCCAGAAGGCCCAGACGACCAGCGTCGTAGCGGCCAGGGTGAGCGCGCCGAGCACATACGGGTTCCCCATCCCGACGATCGCCGTGGCGATGCCGGGGATCGAGAACAGCACGATGCGCACCGACGTCGCGGTGTACGGGAACGGATCATCGTCGGCGTTGGCGTCTCCGCGCATCGTGATGATGCGCTCATCGGCCGTCGCGCCCTGCTCGACCGAGGTGACGCGGTGCGTGATCGGGAGCGCATCCACCCGGTCGACCGTGACGACGTCGCCGATCGCGATGTCGGAGGCCGGCACGCGCTGGACGACGGCGACCGACCCCGCGGGGATCGTGGGCGACATCGACCCGGTGCGGAACATGATCAGCGTGATCTGCGCGGTGAAGGCGAGCACCACCAGCACGATGCAGAGCACGCCACCCACCGCTGCGATCCAGAGCAGCGCATCCGCGATGAGTCGTCCGGGATGCCGGCGTCTGCCGGACGGGGTCGGCGCGGCGGTCACGGTGCCGGGCGCGTCGGACGAAGGCGCCTGCTCCCGCAGACTCCGTCTCGTCATCGGCGTCGTCATCTCGGCCCTCTCGTCCTCTGCTGCGCGAGCGCGACGCTCACGGTGCTGCCGCCGTGCCGAGCACCTGCCAGGTGAGCGTGGTGCTGGCCCCCTGCACGGTGTTGTCCGCCGCTGCCTGGAGGGTCACCGCGATGCAGTAGTTCACGGTCGATCCCCCGTTGGCCGATATCGCCTGGGTCGCCGTGCCGTTCGTCGCCAGCACGGAGAGGTCGGGAACCACCGACGTCCCGGCCGCGTAGCTGGTAGAGGTGCACGCGGTCGCCGCAGGGATCGTGCGCACCCCGTACCGCAGGTACACCGCGAGTCCGGTGGCCGACGGCGTCACCGCGTTCCACTGCAGATTCCCCGCCACCGACGGACTCGCCGTCTTGACGCTGAACAGCGCATACGTGGTCGCCCCCGGGACCATCGACGACGGGGTCGCCGCGAACGTCAGCGACGCGGGTGCCCCCGCGGTCGCATGACTGGCGAACGTCGAGCCGTCGGCTGCGCCCACGATGTCGAAGCGCCCGGCGGTGAAGGTCGCCGAGCCGTACTCTGAGTCGTTCCAGGCAGCGAGCGTCGCCCCCGCGCCGATGCCGAGCACGAGCCCGCCCGCGAGGACGGCTCGTATGCGGCGGGAGCGGATGCGCTTCGCCTCCCGCACGCTTCGGCGGGTGTTCACGGTGCGCTCAGTTCGTCGACGTCGCGGTGAACTCCCACGTGGCCGTCGTGGTGAGTCCCTGCTCCAGGTTCGCATCCGCGGTCACCGCGAAGCAGAGTTGCACCGCGGCTCCTGCCGTCGTCGCATCCGCGCCCTCCAGAAGCGTGACGGTCGTCGTGCCGGTCTGCGCGTCGAGCGTCGCTCCCGTCGCGATCGGCGTGCCGGTCGCGGATGCGGCGTTGCACGTCGCGCCCGGTGCGAGCTGGTAGATCGCGTACGAGAGGTGGTCGGAGTTCGAGCTGGCGGCCGCATCGGCTTCCGTGCCCGCGGCGACGAGGTCGGCTCCGGTGGTGGTTCCTGCGGCGAGACGCACCCAGAATCCGGCGTAGACGGAATCGCCCGGCGACATGCTGTCGACCACGCCGGTCGGAAGCGTGAAGGCGAGGGTGGCCGCGGTGTCGCCGTCATCCACGTTGTGATCGCTGTAGTTCGCGTTGCCGGTGCTCGACCCCTCCAGGTTGAACGTGCCTGCCGTGAACGTGCCGGCGGCGAACTCGGAGTCGTTCCACGCGGCGAGCACGGCGACGACGCCGACCCCGAGCACGAGCCCGCCCGCGAGCACGGCGAGCGCCTTGCGCTGATTCTGCTTCGTGACCATGATCAGTTCCCCCTCAGGAATCCATCGACCGTGCGAAACGCCTGGGAATGGTCGCCCCTCAGAGACCTGCGTATACAGCCGGACTCAATCCTCGCCAGACGAATCGGCCGCCGACAAGGCGATTCTGCGCAGGAAGGGCACTCTTTGCGCGCAGTCGGTCACAACCTCATCACGGAGATGGTTGACAGACGTCAACCAGATATCTATAGTTGACGAAGTTCAACTACCTTGTGGGCGCCAGCGCCGTCGCCACCACACCTGCGACTCACACGAAGGACCCCGCATGACCACGGACTCCCCCGTCAAGATGACGCATCGCCAGGTGCTCGAAGCCCTCACCGGGCTCCTGCTCGGCATGTTCGTCTCGATGATCGCCACCACGGTGGTCTCGACGTCGATGCCGGTCATCGTTCACGACCTGGGCGGCGACCAGGCCGCCTACACCTGGGTCATCACGGCCACCCTGCTCACCACCGCCATCTCGACGCCGATCTGGGGCAAGCTCGCCGACCTGTTCAACCGCAAGCTGCTCATCCAGCTCGCCATCATCGTCTTCGTCGGCGCCACGGCAGCGGCCGGCTTCGCGCAGGACACCGATACCCTGATCGCATTCCGCGCCATCCAGGGCATCGGCGGTGGTGGTCTCGCAGCCCTCAGCCAGGTCATCATGGCCGACATCATCAGCCCCCGTGAGCGTGGCAGGTACATGGGTCTGTTCGGTGCCGTGATGGCCGTCGCCACGGTCGGCGGCCCGCTTCTGGGCGGATGGATCACGGATGCCGCGAACTGGCGCTGGAACTTCTTCGTCGCGCTGCCGTTCGCGATCGCCGCGCTGATCATCCTGCAGAAGACCCTGCACATCAGCACCGAACGCACGAGCAAGGCGTCGATCGACTACGCCGGGATCGTGCTGCTGTCGACCGCGGTATCGTTGCTGCTCATCTGGATCACGAACGCCGGCTCGACCTTCGACTGGTGGGGGATCGAGACCATCCTCATGGTGGGTGGAGCGGTCGTCGCGACCGTGGTCTTCATCATCGTCGAGCTCAAGGTGCGTGAGCCCCTCATCCCGCTCTCACTGTTCCGCGGTCGCACGTTCACGCTCTCGGTCATCGCGTCGATCTCGATCGGTGTGGCGATGTTCGGCACCTCGGTCTACCTCGCGCAGTACATGCAGCTGTCCCGCGGCGCCTCCCCGACCGAGGCCGGCCTGATGACCCTGCCGATGATGGCGGGGCTGCTGATCTCGTCGATGGTGGTCGGTCAGCTGGTGACCCGCTTCGGCAAGTGGAAGGGCTACCTGATCCTCGGCTCCGTGCTGCTGATCGCCGGCTCCAGCCTCCTGTCGACCCTGCACTACGACACCGACTTCCTGCTGGTCTCGGTGTACATGTTCCTCACCGGAGCCGGCGTCGGCATGACGATGCAGAACCTCGTGCTCATCGTGCAGAATGTGGCGAAGCCGAGCGAGATGGGCGTCGCGAGCTCAGGAGTGACGTTCTTCCGCAGCCTCGGCGGCACCATCGGCGTCTCGGTCATGGGCGCCGTGCTGGCGAACTCGCTCACGTCGCTGTTCTCCGACGGCAAGGAGCGCATCGGTGCGGCGATCGCCGAGCTCGGCGCCAAGGGAACGGATGTCGCCGCGCAGCTCTCCAGCGGCACGATCCCCGAGGTCCGACTGCTGCCGGAGCCCGTGCGGTCGATCATCGAGGACTTCTACGCCCAGGCGATCTCGCACGCGTTCCTGATCGGCATCCCGCTCGCGGTGATCAGCCTCGTCGCGATCCTGTTCCTGCCGAACCGTCCGCTCACGACCATGACGACGACGGAGCGCGCTCAGGCCGACGCGGCGAAGGCCGAGTCCGATCGCGCTGAGACCGGCAGCCCGGTCGACGAGGCGGCCGATGTCGCGATCGCCGACGCCGCCGCCCTTTCCGGGGTGCCGACCGGCACCGTCACGACGGGTTCGAGCGATGACCGTCGCTGAACACTCCTCCGATTCCCCCGAGGCGCGGGCCGCCGCGGTCCGCGCCCTCGAGGCGGAGTTCGGTGAGCTGATCACCCACTTCCGTCGACTCATCCTCGAGAACGCCAATCGGGTGAGCCCCGGCATGCTCCCCGGCGCCTACAAGGCGCTCACCACGATCGCGCGCTGCGAGCAGGTGACGGCCTCGGCGCTGGCCGAACGGATGCTGATGGACAAGGGACAGGTGAGCCGCACCGTCCGCGAGTTGGAGGACCTGGGTCTCGTCGAGAGATCTCCCGACCCAAGCGATGGCCGTTCCTCGCTGCTGCGGCTGACCGCGCTCGGCACCGAACGGCTCGCCGCGGCTCGCGCCCCCCAGGAGGGGATGCTGATGAGCGCCCTCCACGAGTGGAGCCTCACCGACATCGACAACCTCACCCGCTTGCTGCACGCTCTCGCCTCCGGGGTGACGCCCGGGTAGTTCCCTCGGCGCCCCCGTCCCGCGGCGCGGATGCACGCAGCTAGGGGCGCAGGACAGTGCGTGCCTCGACGGCCACCTCGGCGGCGATGGTGTCGAGCAGGGCGGAGCGCAGGTTCCACTGCTGCCAGTACAGCGCGGTCCGCACCGCCGGTCCCCCGAGTCGCACGAGACCGGCGGAGCCCTGCGGGAACGGCAGCATCCCCCAGCCGAGCCCGAGCTCGACCGCGAGCGCGTAGTCATGGGATGCCGGAACGTAGTGGCGCGGCACGCCTTGATGCGGCACCCCCCGCTCCCGCAGCCACTCGTGTTGGAGCGTGTCACGTCGGTCGAAGTCGACGAAGGGAGCCTGCGCCAGGGAGTCAGCCGTCGCCCCGTACGGGAACCAGCGGTCGGCGAAGGCGGGCGCGGCGACCGCTTCGTACTCGAGCACCCCGAGCGGGGTGACCGAGCATCCGGCGACCGCCACGCTCTCACTCGTCACCGCCGCCATCACGGTGCCGGACTCGAGCAGCCGCGCGGTGAAGTTCTGGTCGTCGCGATGCAGGTCGAAGTCGATGTCGTGCTGCGCCGACAACCGAGCGAGCGGGGCGAGGAACCACGTCGCCATCGAGTCGGCGTTCACGGCGAGCGGCACGGTGATGCGCCGCCCGCCGCCCTCGTCGTCCAGGCCGACCCCGGCGAGGGCGTCGTGCTCCAGGAGCGCGATCTGTCGAGCCAGCCGCACGACCGCCTCCCCTGCTTCCGTCAGCCGCGCCGGCTTGCTGCGCACGAGGAGGATGCGGCCGAGCTGCTGCTCGAGCGTCTTGAGCCGCTGACTCACCGCCGAGGGGGTGATGCGCAGCAGTCGGGATGCCGCATCGAGCGTGCCCTCATCGGCGACTGCGGCGACGGTGGCTGCCAGTTCGGGATCGATCCTCACATAAGCCATGCTAATGGTTCGGTAGGAATCCTCGCTGGTGTTGATGTTCTCCCGTTCCTACTCTGGAGACATGCTCTCCGTTCTCGCAGGCCTCGGCCTGGGCCTCTCGCTGATCGTCGCCATCGGCGCACAGAACGTCTTCGTGCTCCGCCAGGGCATCCGGCGGGAGCACGTGCTCGCGGTCGTCATCATCTGCGCTGCCTCCGATGCCGTGCTGATCGTCGCCGGCGTCGCCGGACTCGGCTACGTGATCTCCGCCGCCCCCTGGTTGGTGGTGGTCGCGCGCGGGGCGGGCGCCGTCTTCCTGCTCGCGTACGGGCTGCTGGCGGCCCGTCGCGCGTGGAGGGGCACCGGCGAGGCGCTGCAGGTCGAAGCCGAGGAGGACGCCGTCGCCCAGGCACCGGGGACCACGCTCACCCGCAGCCGCACGCGCACTCCCCTCGCCCCGGTGATCCTCACGGTCCTGGCCCTCACCTGGCTCAACCCGCACGTGTATCTCGACACGGTGCTCATGCTCGGCTCGATCGCGGCGACGCACGGCGAGGAGCGCTGGCTCTTCGCCGCCGGAGCAGTCACGGCGAGCATCCTGTGGTTCACCGCGCTCGGATTCGGCGCGCGTTATCTGGGTCGCTGGCTGCGCACGCCGCTGTCGTGGCGCATCCTCGACGCCGTGATCGCCGTCGTGATGATCGCGATCGCCGTGAGCCTGGTGCTGCCGGTCCTGACCGCCTGAGCGCTCAGCCGTCGATCCCCGTGAGGAGGGAGCTCAGATCCCGTCGAGCGGGCGGAGGATACGGGTGAGGAAGCGCTGCGTGCGCTCGTGCTGCGGCGCCGTGAAGACCTGCTCCGGCGTCCCCTGCTCGACCACCACGCCGCCGTCCATGAACAGCACATGGTCAGCGGCCTCACGGGCGAAGCTCAGCTCGTGCGTGACGACGGCCATGGTCCAGCCCTCGTCGGCGAGCTCCTTGATGACGACGAGCACATCACCCACGAGCTCGGGGTCGAGCGCGCTGGTCGGCTCATCGAACAGCAACAGGTCCGGCTTCAACGCGAGTGCGCGGACGATGCCCACGCGCTGCTGCTGGCCGCCCGAGAGCTGGTGCGGACGAGCATCCGCCTTGTCGCTCAGGCCGACCCGATCCAGCAGCGCCAGCGCCTCGGCGACCACCTCGTCCTTCGGACGGCCCTGAACGCGCCAGGGTCCCTCGATGACGTTCTCCAGCACCGTGAAGTGCGGAAAGAGGTTGTGATGCTGGAACACCATGGCCGAGCGGTCGCGCAGGGCGAAGCGCTCCTTCTGCGCCGGACGGGTCGCGAAGTCGATCTCCGGGCCGCCTTCGACCGAGATCACCCCGGCATCCGGGGTCTCCAGGCCGTTGAGCGAACGGAGCACGGTCGTCTTCCCCGAACCGCTGGGGCCGATCAGCACGACGACCTCGCCACGGTGCAGCGTCAGATCGATGCCGCGCAGCACCTCGTTCGAGCCGAAGCTCTTGTGCAGTCCGCGGGCGGTGAGCAGGGGTTCGGCGGGGCTAGTTCGCGACACGGCTGTCCAGCCTCCTCTCCAAGAAGCTCTGGCCGGTCGACAGCACCAGGCAGAACACCCAGTACACGAGCGCCGCCGTCAGATAGACGACCATGAACTGATAGGTCGATGCGGCGATCTGCTGCGACACCTTGAACAATTCGGTGACCAGGATCAGCGACGCCAACGAGGTGTCCTTCACGAGCGAGATGAAGGTGTTCGACAGCGGCGGCACCGAGACGCGCGCGGCCTGCGGCAGGATGACCCGGGTCAGCGTACGCGTGCGGCCCATGCCCACCGTGTAGGCGGCCTCCCACTGACCCTGCGGTACCGAGATGATCGCGGCACGGATGACCTCGGCCGCGTATCCGCCGACGTTCAGCGAGAACGCGATGATCGCGCACGGCCAGGGGTCGATCGTGACGCCGATGGACGGGAGCCCGTAGAAGATCACGAACAGCTGCACCAGGAGCGGTGTGCCGCGGATGATCGAGATGTAGACGCGCGCGATGCCGGAGACGACGGACCGCGTCGAGATGCGCATGAGCGCGACCCCGAGCGCGATGAGCAGCCCCAGCGCGAACGAACTCAGCGCCAGCGGGATGGTGCCGATCAGCCCGCCGAAGGCGATCGGTCCCACCGACGCGAGGAACAGCTCCCAGGGCGACATCGACTACTCGGTGACGTCGGCGCCGAAGTACTTCTTGCTGATCTCCGCCAGGGTGCCGTCAGCGCGGAGCTCGTCGAGAGCACCGTCGACCGCGTCGACCAGGCTCTGCTTGTCCTTGGTGAAGACGAAGGCCTGCTTCCCGGCGTCCTCGGTCTCGGCGGCGATCTTCAGACCCGTCGGGCCATCCGTCTTCTCGTAGTCGAGGAAGGTGAGCTTGTCGTTGATGGTCGCATCCACGCGTCCCTGGCGCAGCAGCGTGACGGCCTGCGCCCATCCCTCGACGCCCTGGACCTTCGCGCCGGACTCCACCGCGAGGTCGTTCCAGTTGCTGGTCAGCGACTGCGCCGTGGTCTTGCCGTCGAGGTCGGCGAAGGAGGTGATCGAGTCGTCGTCGTCCGCGACCACGATCACCCCGGGCGACACCGTGTACGGGGCGCTGAAGAGATAGGCGGCTTCCCGCTCGTCGTTGATCGTGACCTGGTTGGCGATCACGTCGAAGCGCCCGGCGTCGAGGCCTGCGAAGATCGCATCCCACTGCGTCTCCTCGAACTTCACCTCGAGGTCGAGCTTGTCGGCGACCGCCTGGATGATCTCGACGTCGAACCCGGTCAGCTCGCCGCTGCCGCCGTCGTCGTGGAAGCTGAACGGGCGGTACGTGCCCTCGGTCGCGACCGTGAGCGTGCCGTCGGAGACGAGGCCGAAGTCGGACGACGCGGAGCTGTCGCTGCCACTCGACGACTGCGGGGCGCTGGATCCGCTGCAGGCGGTGAGAGCCGCAGCGGTGAGGACGAGAGCTGTGACGGCGATGAAGCGACGAGACATGGGCGGACCCTCCTGGGGGTGCGGATCGCGCGAATGCTGTGGCACGCGATTGTTGGACTCATCACAGTATGCGGTGCGCTCGCGGACTCCGCATCGCATGACGCCGAGTTTCACCATCCGGACCACCGTGAACGCAGAAGTGCCCCCGGGCGGACCCGGGGGCACTTCGGAGAGTCAGACTCAGATGGCGTTGACGTCCAGCGGGATGCCGGGGCCGAACGTGGTCGACACCGCACCCTTCTGGATGTAACGGCCCTTGGAGCTCGACGGCTTGAGGCGGACGATCTCCTCGAGAGCGGCGTCGATGTTCTCGTTCAGCTGCTCGGCGGTGAAGGAGGCCTTGCCCACGACGAAGTGCACGTTGGCGTGCTTGTCGACGCGGAACTCGATCTTTCCGCCCTTGATCTCCTCGACGGCCTTGGCCGTGTTCGGGGTCACGGTGCCGGTCTTCGGGTTCGGCATCAGGCCACGCGGACCCAGGACCTTTCCGAGACGACCGACCTGGCCCATGAGCTCAGGGGTGGAGACGGCCGCGTCGAACGCGGTCCAGCCGCCGGCGACCTTCTCGATGAGCTCGGCGCCGCCGACCTCATCTGCACCTGCGGCGATCGCTGCCTCGGCCGCGGGGCCGGTGGCGAACACGATGACGCGGGCGGTCTTGCCGGTTCCGTGGGGCAGGATGACGGTGCCGCGCACCATCTGGTCTGCCTTGCGGGGATCGACGGCGAGCTTCAGCGCGACCTCGACGGTCGAGTCGAACTTCGCCGAACCGGTCTCCTTCGCCAGGGCGACAGCCTCAGCGGGAGTGTAGAAACGGTCTGCCTCGATCTTCTCGACGGCAGCCTTGTAAGCCTTGGACTTCGTAGCCATGATTATTCTCCTCAGCCCTCGACCGTGATGCCCATGGAACGGGCGGTGCCGGCGATGATCTTCGAGGCGGCCTCGATGTCGTTCGCGTTCAGGTCGGCCTGCTTGGTCTCGGCGATCTGACGGACCTGGTCCTTGGTGATCTTCGCGACCTTGACCGTGTGCGGGGTCGCAGAGCCCTTGGCCACGCCTGCGGCCTTCTTGATGAGCTCCGCAGCCGGCGGGGTCTTCAGGACGAAGGTGAAGCTGCGGTCCTCGTAGACGGTGATCTCGACGGGGATGACGTTGCCGCGCTGCGACTCGGTCGCGGCGTTGTACGCCTTGCAGAACTCCATGATGTTGACGCCATGCTGACCGAGCGCGGGGCCGATCGGCGGCGCCGGGTTGGCTGCACCGGCGTTGATCTGAAGCTTGATCAGGCCGGTCACCTTCTTCTTCGGTGCCATTCTCTTTCCTTTCATCGAATCGGATGCCGGAGCATCCGCTTCTCCCACAGATCCGGCATCTCCGGACCGTGGTCGTCTCTGCGCACGCCGAAGCGGCACACAAACCACGTAAGTCTACCTGATCCTGCCGTGCAGCACGAACGCCGCATCGCTCCGAGCCGAGGGGTCAGAACACGCCGCATGCGCCCGACGTGCTGCGGCGTGTTCTGACCCCTCGCAAGAGAGGGAGCGCACGCAAGAACGGCCGCCCCCGGAGGGACGGCCGTTCTCGTGAAGAGTGTGTCAGATCATCTTCGTGACCTGGTCGAACGACAGCTCGACCGGGGTCTCGCGCTCGAACAGGGAGACGAGCACAGTGAGCTTGCCGCTCTCGGGCTTGATCTCGCTGATCGAACCGGGCAGACCCGCGAACGAGCCTTCCTTGATCGTGATGGTCTCGCCGACCTCGAAGTCGACCTCGGCCGGGAGGGGACGGGCCACGGCCACGCCGCCCTTCGACGCGATGTTCTTCGCGGTGGGGAGGTCCTTGACCTCGACGAGGGACTTCAGCATGTTGAAGGCCTCTTCGAAGCGCAGCGGCGTCGGGTTGTGGGCGTTGCCCACGAAGCCGGTGACGCCGGGAGTGTGACGCACGACCGACCAGGTGTCTTCCGTGAGCTCCATGCGCACGAGCACGTAGCCCGGGATGCGCACGCGGGTGACCATCTTGCGCTGGCCGTTCTTGATCTCGACGACGTCCTCCATCGGGACCTCGACCTGGTAGATCTCGTCCTCGACCTCGAGCGTCGACTTGCGCTGCTCGATGTTCGCCTTGACCTTGCGCTCGAAACCGGCGTAGGAGTGGATGACGTACCACTTGCCCGGGAGCATGCGGAGGTCCATGCGGAAGGCCTCGTACGGGTCTTCCTCCGCGTCCTCGTCGTCAGCACCGGGTTCGGGACCGTCGTAGGGGGTGACCTCCTCGGCCGCAGCGGCCTCCTGGTCAGCCGTCTCTTCGGCCACCGCATCGTTCAGGACCTCAGCGGCGGCCTCAGACTCAGCCGCTTCGTCCAGGTTGAGAGCGTCGTTCACGATCGCGTCCGCCTCCGGGTCTTCGATGACGATGTCGTCATCGGTGTCAGTGTCTTCTTCATCGCCGTCTTCGTCCTCGATGTGCAGAGCGACGTGCTCTGCCGAGGTCACGGAGAATTCTTCTGCGGCGAGGACGTTGCCCTCCTGGGCCTCGTCCTCCTCGCTGGACTGCTCAGCCGCGGTCGCCCAGTCGGCGTCGTCGGAATATCGTTCAGACACGTTGTTTCTTCTCCATAGCTGCGGCGCGAGCCGCGGGCATCATCAGCCGGGGATTCCGAAAACCCAGTGCGTCACGAATGCGAACAGAGTGTCCAAGCCGTAGACGATGCCCATCACGATCAGAACGAAGACGAGCACCACCCCGGTGAACTTGAACAGCTCCTTGCGAGTCGGGGTGACGACCTTGCGGAGCTCGGAGATGACCTGGCGGATGAACAGGGCGATGCCCCCGAAGAACCGGGAGAAGGGGTTGCCCTTCTTCTCGCGGGTGGCGCCAGCCGCGACGACCTCGCCGCGCGGTTCGTCCTGATCCATCCTGAATGTACCTTTCGTGTGTCAGCGTTGCGCTGACGCGCAGGGCGGACAGGAATCGAACCTGCAACCTGCGGTTTTGGAGACCGCTGCTCTGCCAATTGAGCTACCGCCCTAGAGACCGTGTGGCCTCGGGGGTGTTCCCTCCACTCTGCCACCGATTCCAGGATCGTGGATCCCAGGCACGGCGAAAGAATGCAGAAAACAACTGCCACATCAGTGTACGGCATCCGCCCGCTGCTGCCGAACCGAGGCGTACGCGCGTGTTGTTGTTAGGCTCGGCGAGCGGATGCATCAGGAGGGAGCGCCGGTGAGCGCTGAAGTACAGCAGTTCCAGGTGGATCTGCGCGGTGTCGTCGACCTGCTCAGCAGGCACATCTACTCCAGTCCACGCGTGTACCTGCGAGAACTCCTGCAGAACGCGCGCGACGCCATCACCGCCCGACGCGAGGTCGATGGCGGGGGCGGACACATCCGAATCACCCCGCTGACCGCCGAGAACGGCGAGTTCGTGCTGCGCGATGACGGCGTCGGCCTCACCGCGTCCGAAGTCGCCGACCTCCTGGCGACCGTGGGCCGCAGCTCCAAGCGCGACATCTTCGACCTCCCCCGCAGCGACTACCTCGGCCAGTTCGGCATCGGGCTGCTGAGCTGCTTCATGGTCGCCGACACCATCATCATCCGCTCCCGCAGCGCGCACGGCGGCGCCTCGGTCGAGTGGACGGGCAGCTCCGACGGCACCTTCCAGGTCGCCGAGATCGACGAGGAGCTGCCGATCGGCACCAGCGTGCACCTCGCGCCCCGCTTCGACGCCGACGAGCTGCTGCGCCCCGCCGCGGTGCATGAGCTCGCGACGACCTTCGGCGAATTCCTTCCGGTGCGCGTCACGATCGATGCCCCCGGCGACGACATCGAGATCACCCGCACCCCGCCGTTCCTCGACGTCGCGGACGACATCGACGCGGCGGTGGGCTACGGGCGCTCGCTGCTCGGCGCCGGTCCGCTCGACGTCATCGAGCTCAGCGAGCCGGCCACCGGTACGCGCGGCCTGGCGTACGTGCTCCCCTATGCGCCTCCTCCGGGTGCACGCCAGACGACGCGCATGTACCTCGGACGGATGCTGCTCTCGGAGCGCGTCGACGATGTGCTGCCCGACTGGGCGTTCTTCGTACGAGCCGTCGTCGACTCGACCGGCCTCGCCCCCACCGCCAGCAGGGAGTCGCTGGTCGACGATGCCGCGCTGGAGCGGGTGCGCGAGCAGCTCGGCGCCGGCATCCGCCGCTGGGTGCTCGAGCTGGGACTGCGCGAACCGCACCGCCTGGCGCAGTTCGTCGCGATCCACGAGGTCGGGCTCAAGTCGCTCGTGCGCCATGACCCGGAGCTCGCGCAGTTCATCACACGCTGGCTGACGCTGGAGACCACGCACGGCACGATCCGCATCGGCGACCTCGTGGAGCGCTACCCGCACGTGCGCTACGCCGCATCCGTCGACGAGTTCCGTCAGGTCGCGGGCATCTCCCCCTCGTCCGAGGTGCTCATCAACGGCGGCTACCTGTTCGACGCCGACCTGGTGCGGATGCTGCCGGAGCTCTACCCGAACGTCACGATCGAGCAGGTCGATGTCACCGGCGAGCTCGACCGCCTCGACCCGCCGCCACTCGACGACCGCGACGCCGCCGTCGCCCTGGAAGCCCGTGCCGGCGCGGTGCTCGCATCCGCCGACTGCTCCGTCGTGGTGCGCTCGATCGACCGACCGGAGCTGTCGGCTCTCTACGTCGCCGACCCCGAGGTGTTGCGCGCGATCGACCGCACGCGCACCAAGGGCATCACCGGCGCGCTGTGGGGTGGTGTGCTCGACAAGATCGATCAGACCCGCTCGCTCGGCCGCGACGACGACCTGCGCGCGCGACTGTGCCTGAACTGGAGCAACCGCGTCGTGCGGGCGCTGGTGCGCGTGCAGGATGACGCCGTGTTCGCCCGCACTCTGCAGCTGCTCTACATCCAGGCCCTCCTCGCGGGTCACCATCCGCTCACCGACGCCGACCGCGGTCTGATGACCACCGCGCTCAGCGATCTCGTCTCGCTCTCAGCCGGCGTCGAAGGGGACACCATCCCCTTCGACGAGACCCGCTGAGCCCCCACGTACCGACCCATCGAAGGGACCCGTCCATGGCACGTCCGAAGAAGCGCTTCCAGCAGCTGCTCGAAGAGATCGACCGCACCCCGTGGGGTCCTGCCGAGCAGGCTCTCGTCTCGGAGGCCGTCGCCCTGGCGCAGGAGATCGGCGACGAGCGGCTCGAGTACGAGGCGCGCATGCGGCAGACCGCGTCGGCGAACATGAACGGCGCGACCGACGTCATGCTGAACTCCTTCGCCTGGTGCCTCGCGCACTATGACGCCGACCCGCAGCGCTTCCCGAGCGACCTCGACTACGGCGGCGCCGACCTGATGTGGCAGTTCAAATGGATGGCCTCGTCTCTGCGCTCCTCCCCCGCGTTCTCGCAGGAGCAGATCGTCGCAGTACTCGACGACATGGAGTCCCACTATCGTGCCGCCGGTCTCGGCCTGAGCGGCGTGCTGACAGCGCGTTTCGAAGACGCCTGGGATGCCGGGCGGATCGAGGATGCCGAGGCGCTGCGCGTGCAGCTCGAGGCCACTCCGCGCGACGAGCACAGCCACTGCGACGCGTGCGGACGTAGCCAGTTCGCGGGCTTCTTCGCCGAGACGGGCCGGGATGCCGACGCCATCCGCCTGGTCGAGGAGATGATCGAGGGCGGCTTCTCCTGTGGTGAGGAGCCGGAGCACGCCCTGTCGCGCGTGCTGCTGCCCTATCTGCGCGCCGGCCGCGGCGAGGAGGCGAAGACCGCGCACCTGCGCAGCTACCGCCTCGCCAAGGACAACCCCGACAACCTCCGCATCGTCGCCAACAACATCGTGTTCGCGGCAGTGACCGGCAATGAGGCGCGCGCGCTGACGATGGTCGAGCGGCACATCTCCTGGCTCGCGCACGATGGGCTCAACGTCGACGCGCACTTCGCCGCGCTGGCGGCCTTCGCGTTCGCCCTCGACCGCGTCACCGCGGCGGGCCATGGCGCCACCCCGGTGCGCGGCGCCGATGCCCCCGCACTGGAGCAGTTCTTCGGCGCCCCCGACGGCGCCTGGACGGCGCAGGAGCTCGCGGCGACCGCCTGGGCCACCGCCGAGCGCATCGGAGCGGAGTTCGACCACCGTGACGGGACAGACGGTCACGCGCGAGCCCTCGGACGGATGCGGGCGCTGGCGGCCGAGCGGTACGACGTGCCGATCCGCTCCGATGCCTTCGTGGCGACGCCTGCGGCCACGAGCCCGGTCGACGCCGACGGCTGGTTCGACCGCGCGATGGAGCTCGCGCAGTACGGCGCCGAGCACGAGACGCTCGAGGCCCTCCCCCGCGCGAGCGGTGTGGAGGACCCCTACAAGCGCGCGCAGCTGCTGTCGATGCGCATCGGCATCCTGGTGGCGCTCGACCGCGCCGCGGAGGCGGCTGAGTTGCTCCCCGAGCGTGTGGCCGCTCTGCGCGAGGCCGGGAAGGACGTGCAGGCCAGGCTCGAGGAGCGTCTGGGGTTGGCCACCTTCGGCCTCAACACCCCGGAGACCACCGCGGATCTCGAGGACGCCCTCGCCGACGCCGCGTCGCTGCCCGCCTGGTCGCGTGGCGACCTCGCAATCAGCCGCGCGTCGCTGCATCTGCAGTCCGATGAGCCGGACGCGGCACTCGACCTGGCGGAGCACGCCGCACGTGCCTTCGCCGAAGCGGAGGACACCCGCCTGTCGAACACGACCACGCTCATCGCCATCCACGCCGTTCTCAGCAAGGGCGACATGGAGTCGGGCGCCTCCCTGCTCGATCGGTTCCTGGCGCAGGATGACCTCAGCATCGGCCACCGCGCCCAGGCCCTGCAGACGCGCGCCCGCCTACGTGGCGGCGCCGACGCCTACGTGGACGGCGCGACGGATGCCGATGAGGCCTGCCGCCTGCTCGCCGGACTCGGTGCCACCCGGGCCCTCGCCGCGGCCCACCTGCTCGCCGGCGCACTCTGGGAGGACGCCGGGCAGCCCGAGAAGTCCCTCGCCCGCTACCGGGTGACCGCACGACTCGTCGCCCAGGAGGGTGGCGACATCGCCGGGGCGAACTTCCGTCTGGCGCGCGCCATGCTCGCGGTCGGCGACGCCGAGGAAGCCGCTGAGCTGTTCGGAACCGTGCTCGAGCAGGAGGAGCAGGCCGAAGTCCCCGCGGCCTCCCGCGCCATGACGGCGTCGATGCTGGCACGCGCGCTCACCGGCGCGGGCGAGTACGGCCAGGCCGTGGGCGCCTTCGGCTACGCGGCGACCCTGTACGGCGAGGCCGAGGAGCACGCCGACCAGGCGATCTCGATGACCGAGCAGGCGAAGATCCTCGCCCGTTTCGATGAGAACGACGACGCCCTCACGCTGCTGGAGTCGGCCGCAGAGATCGTGCGCCGTGCGCCTGATGCCATCGGCGCACGTGTGGAAGTGCTGCACAACCTCGGACAGGTCTACGGCGGACGACAGGACGAGCGCGCATTCGCGCTGTTCGACGAGGTCACCGCGCTCGCACAGGAGCACGAGGCGCAGTGGCTGCTCGCCGACGTCACCGACTCGCGCGGTCGGGCGCTGGCCGAGATCGGCCGCATCGACGAAGCGGTCGCCGCCGCCTTGACCGCCGCCGATGCCTTCGCGGAGATCGGTGACACCGGAGCGGCAGGCGGGTCGGAGTTGTTCGTCGCGCGCCTGCTCGCCGGAAATGACCGCGCGGGCGATGCCGTGGCCGTGTACCGCAGCGCGCTCGAGCACGGCGCCGACCACCCTCCTCTGCGCCAGGTCGCCGGGCTCGAGCTCGGCAACACGCTCGAAGCGCTCGGCCGTCACGGCGAGGCCGCCGAGGTGCGCGCGCTCATCGAGAGCTGAGCGCGCGCCGGCGGCGGGCTCAGAACAGCTGACGCCAGTTCGCGCGGGCGAGATCGAGCAGCTCGTCGCCGCGCCCCGACATGACCGTGCGGATGGCGTAGAGCGCGAAGCCCTTCACCTGCGCGGCCTCGATCGCGGGCGGCATCGACAGCTCCTGCCGCTCGGTGACGACGTCGAGCAGGGCAGGGCCGTCGTGGGCGAGCACCTCGCGGACGGCATCCGGCAGGTCCTCGCTGCGCTCGACGCGACGCGCGAAGATGCCCATGGCCTCGGCGATCGCGGCGAAGCTCGGGTTCTTCAGATCGGTGCCGTACGTGACGAATCCGGCGGCCTTCATCTCCAGCTCCACGAAGTTGAGCGAGGAGTTGTTCACCACGATCGTCTTGACCGGCAGATCGTTCTGCGTCAGGGTGATGAGCTCGCCGAGCATCATCGCGAGTCCTCCGTCGCCGGCGAGAGCGACCACCTGACGGTCCGGATGCGCGACCTGCGCCCCGATCCCGTGCAGCAGCGCGTTCGCCATCGAGCCGTGCGTGAACGAGCCGATAAGGCGCCGATGCTCGCTCATCTTCAAGTACCGTGCGGCCCAGACCGTGGGCGAACCGACATCCGCCGTGAAGATCGCGTCGTCCGCGGCCTGCTCGTTCAGCAGCCGCGCGAGATACTGCGGGTGGATCGGACGCCCGGCCTTGGTCGGCACCGCGAGGTCGTCGAGCTTCGCCCTGGTCTTGCGGTAATGGGCGGTCGAGTCGTCGAGGTGGGAGCGGTCCTGCCTCTCGGCCAGTCGCGGCAGGAGCGCCTCGGCGGTCGCGCGGACGTCGCCGACCAGCCCCAGATCGAGCGGATGCCGCTTGCCGAGCTGAGAGCCCCGGATGTCGACCTGGATGGTCGTGGCGTGCTCCGGGTAGAACTGCTCGTACGGGAAGTCGCTGCCCAGCACGAGCAGCGCATCCGCCGCCTCCATCGCCCGGTAGCCGGAGGCGAAGCCGAGCAGCCCGGTCATCCCGACGTCGAAGGGGTTGTCGTACTCGATGAACTCCTTGCCGCGGAGTGCATGCACGATCGGTGCGCCCAGCCGGTCGGCCAGCGCGAGGACCTCGTCATGCGCGCCTTCGACTCCCGCGCCGGCGAGGATCGTGACCTTCTTGGCCGCGTTCAGCAGCGTCGCCGCCTGCTCGAGCTCCGGTCCGCTGGGCACGATCACCGGACGAGCGCGCTCGATGACCACGGCACGGTCGTCGGCGATCTCGGCCAACGCCACATCACCGGGGATCACGAGCACCGCAACCCCGCGCTGCTCGATAGCGGCGCGCATCGCGATCTCCAGCAGCCGCGGCATCTGCTTCGGGTCTGCGACGTACTCCACGTACACGCTGCACTCGCGGAAGAGTTCCTGCGGATGCGTCTCCTGGAAGTACCCGGTGCCGATCTCGCTGGTCGGGATGTGCGCGGCGATCGCGAGCACGGGTACGCGCGAGCGGTTCGCGTCATAGAGGCCGTTGATGAGGTGCAGGTTGCCCGGTCCACAGGAGCCGGCGACGACCGCGAGATCGCCCGTGGTGGCGGCATCCGCTGCGGCGGCGAACGCTGCAGCCTCCTCGTGCCGCACATGCACCCAGCGGATCGTGCCGTCCTTGCGGAGCGCATCCGTGAATCCGTTGAGGGAATCGCCGGGAAGGCCGTAGACACGGTCGATCCCGTTGGCGTGCAGAGTCTTGACGATGTTCTCAGCGACATTGGCCATGCTTCGACCCTACGCCCGGCTCGGCCCGCACCGCCCGCCCGCACCGCCCGCCCGCACCGCCCGACTCCGTGAGGGGTCAAGACACGCCCCGTCGCCCGTGGTGCGCGCGGCGTGTTCTGACCCCTCACATCATGCAGCAGCGAGCATTCGGCGGATGCGACGCACGAGCGCCTCGGGATCATCGAAGTCTCGTCGCGTCACCGTCGTGTAGCGGTAGCCGAGGGCCTCCAGCTCAGCCCGCCGGATCTGATCTCGGCTCCACTGGTCGGGGTCTCTGTGGTGATCGCCGTCGTACTCGATGATCAGCCCGAGGTCGCGGTAGAGCATGTCGACACGGGCGACGAATCGGGGGCCGTCCCAGATCTCGACGTTGCACTCCGGGGCAGGCAGTCCGGCATCGATCAGGATCAGGCGCAGCATCGACTCCCGCGGCGATTCGGCGCCCTCATCGGCGAGCTCCAGCGATCGCTCCCGCGCGCGGGAACCACGCCCGCCTCGGAACCTCTCGTGCATGTCTGCGAGCTCGGCGATCGATGCCATCGGTCGTCGGCGGCTGATGAGCGCATCCGTCAGCGCGAGCAGGTGTGACGGGGTCAATGTGCGCGAGACGTCGATCCACGTGCGAGCCGGCGATAGCAGCGCCACACCACTCTCGAACCGGATGTCGCCGTCGTCGACAGCGAGACGGTGGCCGACCACACCGTCGCGGCGCACTCTCGTCTCGTGCTGCGGAACGCCGATGCGTGGCGTCGCCCAGGCATCGGTGTCGACGACGGTCGGAAGCGGAAGCCGCCACACCGCGGCGGCGGTGATACCGCAGACGAAGGCGTGAGCGGGTACCGCGTCGAACAGCAGCCGCAGCCGCTCCGCATCCGCTAGCGCTTCTCGCGCCCGCGTCCCGTGGAACGGACTGCTCAGATCCTTCGCGCGCAGGCGTTTGCAGGCGACGCCGTGCACGAACGCCTCCGCGACGGTGAAGGCGGCAGGGAGCTGGTCAGGAAGCGGGGCTGGACGCATCCGCTGATCGTGCCCTCGCCCACATGCGCCGGGTGACCCGTTCTCCGGCATCCGTGCATAACGCGTCCTGCGGCCGCTTTGGGCAGACCAGGTGAGGAGCCCGACGCGGCCACTGCACCTCGGAGGGGTCAAGACACGCCGCAGGGCCGCGGCCCGCTGCGGCGTGTCTTGACCCCTCACCTCGGCGTGAGCACGCGGGGACGCGTCGCACACGAAAGCGCCGCCTCCCCGGTCGGGAGGCGGCGCTATCTGGCCCCTCGACGCGCGGATGAGCGCGAGGAGGCGCGAAGGCTCAGCCGATGCGGATGAGCTTGCGGTTCACGAACTCGTCGGCAGCCAGGTGTCCCAGCTCGCGCGACGTGCCGCTGCGCTTCACGCCACCGAACGGCAGCTCCGGGCTGTCGGCCAGCACGAGGTTGACGTAGACCATGCCCGCCTCGATCTGGTCGGCCACGCGTTGGGCCTGCTCGGCATCCGTCGTGAACACGTAGGAGCCGAGGCCGAACGATGTGTCGTTGGCGAGCGCGACCGCAGCCGCCTCGTCCGCGACGCGGTAGACGACGGCTGCGGGGCCGAAGAGCTCCTCGCGGTACACGTCCATCTCCGGCGTGACGTCGGCGAGCACGGTGGGCGCGAAGAAGGCGCCGTCGCGGGTGCCTCCGGTGAGCAGCGTCGCCCCCTGCTCCACGGCCCGGTCGATCTGCTTCTGCAGGTTCTCGGCCGCGGTCTCCGACGCCACCGGTCCGAGCACGGTGTCGTCGAGGGTGGGATCGGTCGCCTGCACGGATGCCATCGCCGCCGTGAACTTCTCGACGAAGGAGTCGTAAAGGCCGTCGACGATGATGAAGCGCTTGGCGCCGTTGCAGGCCTGACCGTTGTTGTCCAGACGCGCATCGACACCGGCCTGCACCGTCGCATCGAGGTCATCCGTGGACAGCACGATGAACGGGTCGGAACCGCCGAGCTCGAGCGCGACCTTCTTGAGGTTGCGACCGGCGATCTCGGCCACCGCGGCCCCCGCACGCTCGGACCCCGTGAGCGAGACGCCCTGCACGCGGGGGTCCGCGATCATCGTGGCGATCTGCTCGTTGGTCGCCAGCACGTTCTGGTAGGCGCCCTTCGGGAATCCCGCATCGTGATAGATCGCCTCGAGGGCGGTCGACGACTCGGGGCACTGCGGTGCGGGCTTGAGCAGGATCGTGTTGCCGACGATGAGGTTCGGCGCCGCGAATCGTACGATCTGGTAGGCCGGGAAGTTCCACGGCATGATGCCGACGAGCGGGCCCAGCGACGAACGGCGGATGATCGCCGTACCGTCTCCGAGGATCGCGATCGGCTGGTCGGCCATGATGGCCTCGGCCTGATCGGCGTAGTACTCGGCGATGTCGGCGGCGAAATCGACCTCGCCCAGCGCGGCCTCGCGCGGCTTGCCCATCTCGCGCACGAACACGTCGGCGAGGGCCTCGCGACGCTCGCGGTGCAACTCGGCGGCCCGGCGCAGCAGCGCGGCACGCTCCGCGACGGTCGACGAGCGCGACCACTCGCGGTGCGCCTCGTCGGCGGCCGCGACGGCCTCCTCGATCTGCGCATCGGTGAAGGTGTCGAAGGACGCCAGCGTCTCTCCGGTGGCGGGGTTGATGACGGCGTAGTCGGTCATGTCTCGTCCTCTCTGCAGGCCGGTCAGGATACCGGGATCAGCGTGTACTTGGTGGACAGGTACTCGTGGATGCCCTCGAAGCCACCCTCGCGGCCGACACCGGACTGCTTGACGCCGCCGAAGGGTGCTGCCGCGTTCGACACCACGCCCACGTTGAGACCCATCATGCCGGTCTCGAGAGCGTCGATCATGCGCTGACCGCGCTGCAGGCTCTCCGTGAACACGTACGACACCAGTCCGTACTCGGTGTCGTTGGCCAGGCGCACGGCCTCTTCCTCGGTCTCGAAGGTGGCGATCGCGAGCACCGGTCCGAAGATCTCCTCGCGCAGGATCGCGCTGCCGGCGACCACGTCGGTGAGCACGGTCGGCTCGTAGAAGCTGCCGACACCGTCGAGCGCCTTGCCTCCGGCGAGCAAGGTGGCGCCGCGGCCCACGGCCTCGTCGACGAGTTCGCCGGCCTTGGCCACGGCGTCGTCATCGATGAGCGGTCCGATCGCCACGCCGTCCTCGGTACCGCGACCGATCTTCATGGCCTCCACGCGCTCGGTGATGCGCTTGGCGAACTCGCCCGCGATGTCCTTGTGCACGATGAAGCGGTTGGCCGCCGTGCACGCCTGGCCGATGTTGCGGAACTTCGCGGCCAGCGCGCCCTCCACCGCCTTGTCGAGATCGGCATCGTCGAAGACCACGAACGGCGCATTGCCTCCGAGTTCCATCGACACGCGCAGCACGCCCTCGGCGGCCTGCGCGATGAGCTTGCGACCCACCTCGGTCGAGCCCGTGAAGGAGAGCTTGCGCAGCCGCGGGTCGGCGATGATCGGAGCGGACAGCGCGCTGGAACGCGAGGTCTGCACCACGTTGACGACCCCGGCGGGAAGACCGGCCTCCTCCAGCAGCGACACGAAGAAGATGGTCGTCAGCGGCGTGAGCGCCGGGGGCTTGATCACCACGGTGCAACCGGCGGCGAGGGCCGGCGCGATCTTGCGGGTGGCCATCGCGAACGGGAAGTTCCACGGCGTGACGAAGAACGATGGTCCGACAGGACGCTGGGACACGACCATGTGGCCCGTGCCCTCGGGGTTGAGCCCGTAGCGGCCGTTGATGCGCACGGCTTCCTCACTGAACCAGCGGAGGAACTCGCCGCCATAGCCGACCTCACCGCGCGCCTCAGCGAGCGGCTTGCCCATCTCGAGCGTCATGAGCAGCGCCAGGTCCTCCTTGCGCGCCTGCACGAGGTCGAACGCACGGCGCAGGATGTCGCTGCGGGTGCGCGGCGCGGTGGCCGCCCACGAGTCCTGTGCGGCGACCGCGGCGTCGAGCGCACGGATGCCGTCGCCCGGTGTCGCGTCCGCGATCGTGCGGATGACCTCGCCCGTCGACGGGTCCTTCACATCGAAGGTCCCTCCGGTCTCGCCATCCATCCACTTCCCGCCGATGAAGAGTCCGGTGGGGATGCTGTCGAGCAGCGCCTGCTCTGCCGGTGCGATCTGAGTGCTCATGGATTCTCTTTCTGTGGGGAGAGGTGGTCAGCGACGGCGGGCGCTCGGCGGGGCGTCCATGCTCAGCGTCTTGCCGCGGAAGAAGTCGGGATTCACGATCCTCTGCACGAGCATCAGCACGGCGCCGAAGACGAGCAGACCGACCCCGATGAAGAACACGATGCCGATGCCGCCCTCGCCGTTCGCATCGGCACCGATGGCGATCGATCCGAAGTCGGGGGCGAGGCTGTCGATCGCGGTGATCACGAAGAGCACCAGCAGGATGACGCCGCCGACGAGGGGGCTCGCGAGCTTGAAGAAGAAGTCCTTGCCGGAGTCGAACCACTGGTGACGGAAGTACCACACGCACGACAGCGCGGTGATGCCGTAGTAGAAGCAGATCATCATGCCCAGCGCGAGGATCGTGTCCCACAGCGCATCCTCGCTGAGGAAGCGCATCACGGCGTAGAACCCGCCCGCGACGATGGCCGAGGCGATCGTCGCGAATCCCGGCGTGAAGAACCGCGGGTTGACACCGGCGAATCGCTGCGGCACCGCCCCATAGTGCCCCATCGCGAGCAGAGTTCTGGCCGGGGAGATGAACGTCGACTGCAACGACGATGCCGACGAGGTGAGCACGGCCAGCGAGAGCAGGAACGCAAGGCCCCCCATCACCGGGCCGGACAGGGCGAAGAACACGTTGCCGCCGATGTCCTCGTTCGTGAGTCCGAGGCCCTTGTCGCCGATGCCGGAGTACATCAGGCTGCTGACCGTGAGCAGCAGGTAGATCGCGATGATCGAGAGCACCGTGAGCATGGCCGCGCGTCCGGGCGTGCGCTCCGGGTCCTTGGCCTCTTCGTTCATCGTGAGGGTGACGTCCCATCCCCAGAACATGAAGACCGAGGCGGAGAGGCCCATCACGATCACCGAGATTCCGCCCTGGATGGCGAAGGGGTTGAACCACGAGAGTTCGGGCATGTGCGGCTCGAAGGCACCGCCCTGGATGGTCTGGACGATCGCCATCACGGCGAACACCACCAGGATCACGATCTGGAACGCCACGAGGCCGTACTGCAGCTTCTGCGAGGTCGAGACGTCCCGATACGACACCCAGGCGGCGAGAGCGACGAAGATCAGACACACGGCCACGTTCACGAACGGGTTGCGAGTGATCTCGGCGATCGCCTCGTTGCCGGAGATCTGCGAGATGAGCAGGAAGAGGAAGTCCACGGCGATGCCGGCGAGATTGGAGAGCACCAGGATCGTCGCAACGATCAGACCCCACCCCGCCATCCAGCCGACGTACGGTCCGAATGCCCTGGTCGCCCAGGTGAAGCTGGTGCCCGAGTCGGGCATGGCCTTGTTGAGTTCGCGGTACCCGAAGGCGACGAGCAGCATCGGGATGAACCCGAGCAGCAGGATCGCAGGTACCTGGAACCCGACGGCGCCCACCGCACCGCCGATGCCGGCTGTGTAGGTGTACGCCGGGGCGATGCACGAGATCCCCATCACCAGCGCGCCGAGCACGCCGACGGTGCCGACGCTGAGTCCCTTGCGGGAGATCCCGCCGGTCACCGGTGCCGCGGCCTCGGTGGCTCCGCCGAACTCGGGCTCCATTGCCCGACCTGTCGTGGTCATGAGAGGTTTCCTCCCTCGCCACGCGTACGCGGGACGACGATCATTGGTACGGGAAGCTCGTGCAGCATCTTCGCTGCTGTGGAGCCGAGGAAGAGCCGACGCGGCTGGGCGAGCCTGCTCGACCCGACGAGGACGACCTCGCCCGGGAGCCAGGAGAGATGAGCGACGGCATCTTCGACGCTGTCGCCGGGGGCGTCCACGGAGGAGGCTTCGAGGCCGCTCGGCAGTGCCGCGGTGACCGTGGCGAGCGCCTCATCCGCGTGCGCGTTGCCGACCAGCCGGATGGCGCCGGTGTCGAGCCCCGGGGGGACGTCGAACGGGACGAGGGAGACGAGGCGGATACCGCTGCCGCTGTCTCGCGCGACGGCGACGGCCTCATCGAGGAGCGCATCGGCTCCCGGACGGGTACCGACGGCGACCGTGACCCGGGAGACGACGTGATCGTCGGTCGAGGCCGTTCCGACGGGAGCGAGCGCGACGGGGATCGTGGAGGAATGCAGCAGCTCGGAGGCGACGCTCCCGAGACGGTGGCGCCCGAAGATCCCTCCGCCCGCGGCTCCGACCACGATGAGGCGCGCACCGAACTCCTCACCGGCGGCGATCAGCCCCTCGGCGAACGACTCGGCGATGCGCACGTGACCGCTGCGAGCGATCTCCTGGGGCAGCCGGACGATGGCGTCCTGCAGCCATTGCTTCGCCTGGGCCTTGATGTGGTCCTCGTAGGCGCGCTCGGGCGGGACCACCGAGGGGCTGCGAGTCCCCTCGGAAGGGAGCACGAGCACGAGGTGCAGCTGCGCGCCGAGGCTGCGGGCGAGGCGCGCGCCGAGAGCCGCCGCGTCGGCACCCGCATCCGTCGCCGTGTAACCGACGACGATGGATCCCCCGGGCATCAGCTGCCCTCCGCGGAGCCGGCGACGCGGCTGGACTCCACGATCTGCGAGGCGACCAGGCGACCCATGCGGATCGCACCGTCGACGTGCTGGTAGCCCGCCCCGGCCATGTCGCTGCAGGCGAAGCTGATGGGCCCGACCGGGGTGCGCAGGTCGGCGCCGTAGCGGTGCAGACCGCCCATGTCGAAGCTCGCCGCGTAGGCGCCGCGGGTCCACTCCTCGCTACCCCAGTCGCTCTCGTAGTAGACAACCGGGTTCTTGGCCTCGGGACCGTAGTAGTGAGAGAGCGACTCGAGGATGCGCTCCTTGCGCTCCTCCGCCGAGAGCTCGAAGACGCCGTCCGCGTTGCGATCGGACACGAAGCCGACCAAGGTGCCGCGCTCGTCGCCGTGGTTGGTGTTGTCGTAGGCCTCGTGCGAGAGCTCGTACGGGCTGAACGCGGTGCCGCTCAGGCCTTGCTCGCGCCAGAACGGCCGGTCGTACACGGCGTGCACCTTGATCACGAAGCCCATCGAGAGGTGCTGGTGCAGCTGGTGCTGACGACGCGGCAGCGGCGGCACGAACGAGATGCGGTCGTAGAGCACCGGGGCGTGCGCGAGGATCGCGAAACGGGCGCTGACGGTGAGGTCGTCAGTGATGGCTGTGACACCGTTCGCGCCCCATTCCAGGGTGCGTACGGGCTGGTTCAGGAACACGTCGTCTCCGAGGCGCTCGGCCAGCAGGATCGGCACCTGCTGAAGTCCGCCGACGACGCGCTTGTCGAGGATGAAGTCGGCGTCGACCAGGTGCGAGTAGGAGCCGGCGGATGCCGCCATGAGCAGCGACTGCAGCAGCGAGAACGCGTGCGTCGGCTTGGTGAGCATCGCGGACCCGGTGGCGAAGGCGAGGTTGCGCACGGCCTCGTCGTCGTCGGTCTGCGCACGCAGCCAGGCGTCCCAGGTGACGGAGTCCCACTCCGCCGCGTTCGGGTGCTCCCACGGGCGGTCGGGGTCGATCTCGGCGACCATCGCGTCGAGCCGCTCGGTGATCTCGGCGATCACCCGCTCGGTCTCCGCGGAGACCGGGAACATCTCACCCGTGAACCGCGAAGCCGTGCCGTCAGGCCCGACGTAGACGCTGTCGCCCTCGCGGTAGCGGCTGTAGGTCTCGAGGCCGAGCTCGGCGACCGTGTCGATCAGCGCATCCTGATCGGGAGAGACCCACTGTCCGCCGATCTCGAGCATGGCGCCGTCGATGACGTCGGTCCAGAGTCGTCCTCCGACTCGGTCCCTCGCCTCGAGGACGGCGACCGAGAGGCCGGCCTTCCGCAGGTCGTTCGCGGCCGTGAGCCCTGCGGCTCCGGCGCCGACGATGAGCACGTCGCGTGTGATCTCAGCCATCTGCAACTCCTTCGTTGGGAAAAATGCCGGTCGCGACCCGAAATCCCCCGATTGGGGTCGCGACCGGACGTGGGGTGGAGGCTGCGCGGGAGCGCGACCTCGAGCTTCTCCTAGGCCGCGGCGAGTGCCGCAGCGACGACGTCGAGTCCTTCGCGCAGGAGATCGTCGCCGATCGCGAGCGGAGGGAGGAAGCGGATGACGTTGCCGTACGTACCGCAGGTGAGGACGATGACGCCCTGTGCGATGCACGCCTTCGCGACGGCCGCGGTGAGTGCCGCGTCGGGAGCGTTGGTCTCGGGGTCGACGAACTCGGCCGCGATCATCGCACCGTGCCCGCGGACGTCGCCGACGCGCGGGTCGTTCTGCTGGATCGCGGTCAGACGCTCGGTGAGGATCGCGCCGATCTCGCGAGCGCGCTCGATCACTCCGTCGTTCTCGAAGACGTCGATCGCGGCGAGCGCCGCAGCGCAGGCGATCGGGTTGCCGCCGTAGGTGCCACCGAGACCACCGGCGTGCGAGGCGTCCATGATCTCGGAGCGACCGGTCACGGCGGCGAGCGGAAGCCCGCCGGCGATACCCTTGGCCGTCGTGATGAGGTCGGGCTCGATGCCGAAGATCTCGCTCGCGAACATGTGACCGGTGCGGGCGAAGCCGGTCTGCACCTCGTCGGCGATGAACACGACGCCGTTCGCGCGGCACCACTCGACAATCGCGGGCAGGAAGCCATCGGCCGGTACGATGAAGCCGCCCTCGCCCTGGATCGGCTCGATGATGACGGCGGCCAGGTTGTCGGCGCCGATCTGCTTCTCGAGCTGCAGGATGACACGGGCTGCGGCCTCCGGCCCTGCGAGCCCGTCGCGGAACGGGTACGACATCGGGGCGCGGTACACCTCGGGGGCGAACGGTCCGAATCCGCTCTTGTACGGCATGGACTTGGCGGTGAGCGCCATGGTCAGGTTCGTGCGGCCGTGGTAGCCGTGGTCGAAGGCGACGACCGCCTGGCGACCGGTGTGCTTGCGCGCGATCTTGATCGCGTTCTCGACGGCCTCCGCGCCGGAGTTGAACAGCGCGCTCTTCTTGGCGAAGTCGCCGGGAGTGACCCGGTTGAGCGCCTCGGCGACCTCGATGTACGACTCGTACGGCGAGATCATGAAGCAGGTGTGCGTGAACTGCGCGGCCTGCGCGGCGACGGCAGCGGCGACCTTGGGGTGCGCGTTGCCGACCGTGGTCACGGCGATGCCGGATCCGAGGTCGATGAGCGAGTTGCCGTCTGCGTCGACGACGACTCCGCCACCGGCCGCCACGGTCGCGACGGGCACGGTGTGACCGACACCGGCGGCGACGGCGTCCGCCTTGCGGGCCAGGATCTCGGCCGATCGGGGCCCGGGGAGTTCGGTGACCAGTCGACGCTCCTGAGGGAGCTCGGGTCCGCCGAGGGGAACTGCAACAGCTGCGGTGTCGAGGAGTGCCATGTCGCGAGCGTACGGCCACCCTCCGACATCGTGCATTCGCCACCTTGTACAATCTGGATGCCCCTCTGTACATCCCGTACACCTCGACGACACCCAGGAGGACGCATGGCCGCCGCGGAACAACCGACGCTGCGGGCGCTGCTGGACCGCCGCGATCTGGGGCTGCGCCTGGTCTCCCCCGACGGCTCCCTCCCCGCCGAAGCGCTCGACCGCCCTCTGCGCTGGGTGCACAGCTCCGATCTGGCCGACCCCACGCCGTTCCTGGCCGAAGACCTCGTGCTGCTCACCACGGGCACCCAGTTCGACGACGCCGCGGCGATCGACCTCTATGTGAGCCGCCTGATCGACCGCGGCGTCCTGGGGCTCGGCTTCGGCACCGAGGTGCATCGCGCCGGCATCCCCGAAGAGCTCCTCACCGCCTGCGTCACCCGCGGTCTTCCGCTGTTCGAGGTCCCCTACCGCACCCCCTTCATCGCGGTGGCGCGCGCGCACTCCGAGGCCATCGCCGCCCAGGCGTACGCGCGCCGCTCCTGGGCCCTCGACACACAGCGCGGGCTGGCCCTCGCCGCCCTCCGTCCACGCGGACTCGACGCGACCCTGGACGAGCTGGGACGCCGCCTCGGCGCGTGGGTGGGGATGTTCGACGCCGCCGGCGCCCTGGCCGTGGCCCATCCGCGCGGCGCGGTCGGACGCGATGTGCTCGACGACCTCGGCGAGCGCGTCATGGAGATCCTCACCCGCGGGCTCGAAGCGGGCCAGTCGCTCACGATCGACGAGCACACCTTCATGCTGTTCACGATCGGACGCGGCGGGCAGCTGCGCGGAGTGATCGCCCTCGCGATCGATGCGCTCGACCAGGAGGCGCGTTCCGTCGTCACCTCGGTGATCGCGATGGCCGGACTCTCGATGGAGCAGAGCGAGCAGCTCGCCCGCAGCCGCCGCCGCCTGCACAGGCAGCTGTTGGTCTCACTGCTCGACGACGATCCCGCCCTGGCTCGCCGGGTGCTCGGCGGACTCCCCCAGACCCCTGTGGTCGTGGCCGTCGCGGCCGACGCTCCGGCCGGCGCCCTCACCGACTGGTGGGAGCGGCAGCGCACCGAGCATGGCACCGCCTCCTTCCTCGCCGAGTCGGACGACGGCCTCACCATCTGCCTGTCTGCGAGCGATGAGGCACTTCTCGACGAGGTGGCGACGCGCTTCGGCATCCGCATCGGAGTCTCGGAACCCGAAGAGTTCGATGCCTTCTCCCGTGCGCACGCCCAGGCCGTCACCGTGCTCCGCCAGCGCGGGGCCATCGGCGCCGAACGATACGCCGACACGATCGGCACCAGCATCCTGTCCGCACTCGCCACGGATGAGGCACGGCTGGTGGCCGAGTCGCGGCTGGCACCGCTGCGCGAACACGATGCCCGCACCGGGTCAGCCCTCGAGTGGTCGCTGCGCTGCTGGCTGGAGCACGACGCCCGTGCGGAATCGGCAGCGGCGGTGCTCGGCGTGCACAGGCACACGCTCCGCGCCAGGATCGCGCAGGCTGGAGCGCTGCTCGGCACCGATCTGTCGACGTTCCCCGCTCGGGCGGAGCTGTGGACGCTGCTGCAGACCGCCAGGGAGTGACCGCGACATCAGCGGGCCAGGGCCGCGTCGCTGTCGGCGATGTCGATGACCGACTGGGCGATGAGGGCATCCGCGTCGGCGAAGCACAGCGTGGGGCGCAGGTAGGCCACGAGCTCCACCGCGAGCGTGCGGCCGTACAGGTCGACGTCGACTGCGTGCAGGTGCACCTCGACACGACGCTCCCGCTCACCGGCGAAGGTCGGGTTGGTCCCGACACTCACGGTGCCTGCCCGGGGTGTCGGATCATCGTCGATCCGCACCCACACCGCATAGATCCCGTCGTCCGGCAGCACGCCGTCGTGGCACCGGAGATTCGCGGTCGGGAATCCGAGGACGCGGCCGCGGCCGTCGCCCGGCACCACCTCGCCACGGAGCATCCGCGGGGCCCGGGTGGTCACCCCGGAAGTTCGGCCGCTGCGATCGAGCGGTAGCGACTCTGCTGGAAGACCAGCGGCTCGACGTCGTCGAACACCGTGATGTCGGCGATCTCGTAGAGCGCCACCTCGTGGTCGCCGCCGTCGAAGGTGCTGTGCAGGCGGCAGGTGAGCCACAGCGCGGCATCCTGCACGAGCACGGCGCCCTGCTCGCTCCGGTGCCAGCCGTGGGCGCCGAACCGGTCGTCCTCCCGCGAGGAGAGCAGGCGGCTGAGCGGTTCGTGATGCGCAGCGAGCACGCTCATGCCGAGCTCAGGCACGGCGCGGAGCACGGGCCAGGTCTTCGAGGTGCGCGCCGCGCTGATCGCCACCAGCGCGGGCTCGAGCGAGATCGACGTGAAGGAGTTGACGGCCATCCCCACGGCTCGACCGTCGACCTCGGCGGCGAGGGCGACGACACCGGTCGGATACACCGAGAAGGCCCGGCGGAGGGCGCGATCCCTGGGCAGGGTCTCAGTCGCAGCAGTCGTCATTTCTGCATCCTTTCGTTAGTCAACTTTGACTAGTTCTGATCATAGGCAACTTTGACCATGCAAACAACCACGACTTCCCGCCCCCAGCGGTTAGCATGAGGGCATGTCGACCACCCGCCTCGTCGTCCTCGGCGCCGTGAAGCAGTTCCAGCCCGTGCACGGGTACTTCCTCCGCCGCGAGCTGATGACCTGGCACGTCGACGAGTGGGCGCACATCCAGCCCGGGTCCATCTACAACGCCCTGCGTGCCCTGGAGGTCGACGGCTACATCGCTGAGAGCGGCACGGAGACCGAGGGGAAGCGCCCTGCCCGCACCACCTACCGCATCACTCCGGCCGGCGAGGTCGAGCTGCAGCGGATGCTGCGCGAGAACCTCTGGAACGTCGCGGCCTTCGACACGCAGGCCATCATGACGGTCGCGTCGTTCATGTTCGTGCTCAGCCGTCAGGAGGTGATCGCCGGACTGGAGCACCGCCTCATCAAGAGCGACGCGATCATCACGCAGAACGGCTTCGACGTGCAGGACACGCTGCGCTCCGAGACGACACCGAAGTACGTCCGTGAGATCTTCGACCTCTCCACCGCGCGGCTCACGGCCGAGAAGCAGTGGCTGCTCGACCTGCTCGAGCGCCTGCGCGAGGGCGAGTACGTGTTCGCCGGTGAGACGGTCGCGGAGGCCGCCGCAGCGAGCGAGTAGGCACCTCATGCGGGGCCCGGGCCGTCAGCGGCTCGGGCCCCGCATCGCGAACACTGCAGAGTCACTCGCGAGGAGCTGGTGCGGCCTCTGTCTTCGGGGGACCGACCAGCTCCTCGCGAGTGGTGTCAGACACGAGACATCGTCCGCCGGTACTGCGAGCCCGTGTGCGTGTCGGCCAGCGCCGGCGTCGGCGTGCCGATCAGGCGCTCGCGCAGGCTCTGCGGCTCGGCCGGTGGCTCGACGATCGCCCCGCGTTCCTTGAGGATCGGCAGCACGTGCTCGATGAAGTCGACGGTCGATGCCGGCGGGATGACGGGGGCGAACAGGAAGCCGTCGAGGTCGGCGCCATCGGCGAGCTCGATCATCCGGTCCGCCACCTGCTCTGGGGTGCCGACGATCGGCCGGGCGCCGACGCCGTGCGCATGCCAGTCGCCGAGCACGTCGCCGACCGTCTTGTCGGCGAAGCGCGCGACCTGCGTCTGCGACAGCTCGGTGCTCAGCTCGGCCATCGGCGTGCTGGGCGCGTAGGCCGAGAGGTCGAGGCCGGTGAACCACGCGTACGAGGCGACCGTGACGTCGGGGTTCTGCGCGTCGGCGACCTCGGCGTACTTGCGCTGTGCCTCCTCCTCCGTGCTGCCGACGATCGCGGCGAACGCCGACATGATCTTGACGTCGCTCGCTGCACGGCCGTTCTTCACGGCCTCTTCACGGATCGCGGTCGAGTGCGCACGCAGCTGCTCCACCGAGCCGCTGCCCACGAAGATCGCCTCGCCGTGCTTGCCGCCGAACTCGCGCCCGGCGGGAGAGGCTCCCGCTTGGAAGAGCACAGGGGTGCCCTGCGGCGAGCGCGAGGTGTTGCCGTACCCGTGGGAGCGGAAGTACGGGCCGTCATGGGCGATGCGATGCACCTTGGACGGGTCGGCGAATCGCCCGGACTTGTCCCGCTCCAGCGCCCCCTCCTCCCAGGCCTGCTCCCACAGCTTGTAGACGACCTGCATGAAGTCGTCGGCCATGAGGTAGCGCTCGTCGTGCCCGACCATGGGCACCCCGAAGCCCTGCACCGCGGTGTCTGCCGTGCCGGTGGTGACCACGTTCCAGCCGATGCGTCCGCCGGAGAGGATGTCGAGGGTCGCCATCCGACGGGCGAAGGAGTAGGGCGGCTCGAGCAGCGTCGATCCGGTGGCGACGAGTCCCAGCCGCGTGGTCTCGGGGATGAGGGCCGCGAGGATGATCGCCGGGTCGAGCCGCGGCAGGTCGAGACCCTCGACCGAGCAGATGTCGGGACGTTCGCCTGCGACGTCGGCCCACCCCCAGGCATCCGCGAGGAAGAGGAAGTCGAAACCGGCGTCCTCGACCATGCGCGCGGTGTCGCGCCAGTACTCGAGCTTGTCGAACAGGTAGCGCCCGTTGTCGGGGTGCCGCCAGGTCGCGGTGCCGGAGTCGTTCGCCTGCGCGTTCTCGAAGAGGCCGAGACGCAGGGGCTTGACGGAGTTCTGATCGGTCATGTGCGGGTGCCTTCCTTGTGGGTGGTTCGTAGGATCTTCCCTGGCGTCGGGCACGCCGGAGGAACCCGGGGCGGGTGGGGGCCCGCCCCGGGATGAGGATGCGGCGTCAGCCCTTCGCCGTGACCTCGCCGTCGCTCCACCACAGCACGCGCTTGCGCACGATCGCGAGGAGGATGATGAGGAGCACGCCGAGCAGGCAGAGCAGGGCGATGCTGGCCCAGGTGACGGGCAGGTTGGCCTGGGCGGCCGACGTCGTCACGAGCGAGCCGAGACCGGCCTGCTGCCCGGCGGCGACGAACTCCGCAACCGCGGCGCCGACGACCGCCAGCGGCAGCGCGATGCGCAGACCGGCGAAGACATACGGCATGCTGCCGGGGAAGCGCAGCTCGCGGAAGATCTCCCAGCGCGAGGCGTGCAGCGTCTTGAAGACGTCGAGTGCGCGCTGGTCGACGTCGCGGAGCCCGGCCAGGGAGTTCACGAGCATCGGGAAGAACACCACGAGACCGGTGACGATGAACTTCGGCACCATGCCGAAGCCGAACGCCACGACCAGCGCAGGAGCGATCGCCACGATCGGCGTCACCATCACGATGATGACCAGCGGCATCACCGCGCGCTCGATGATCTGGAACTCCGCCATCACCACCGCGAGCACGAAGCCCGCGAGGATGCCGGCGGAGGCGCCGACCACGACCTCCAGCAGCGTGACCAGGAAGTTCGACCAGTACATGCCGGCGTCGTCGATGAGGCTGCCGCCGATCGCCTCCAGCGTCGGGAGCACGTACGGGTTGGTCCAGGCCACCACCTGCCACAGTGTCGCGGCGATCACGAAGGTGATCAGGGTGGGACCCCAGGAGCCCCAGCGCAGCCACGGCGGGATCCCGCCGCGTCGTGCACCTGCACGCAGCCGCGCGGTGGCGAGCGTCGCGGTCGTGTCACGGATCGTCATCTCAGACATGGGCCTTCTCCGTCTGCGCGCGCAGGGTGGTGCGCACGACTGCTTCCAGTTCGCGGAACTCGTCGGTCGCGTACGCCTCTTCGGTGCGCGGCCGCGGCAGGTTCACATCGATCACCGCGGCGATGCGCCCGGGGTGGGCTGCCATCACGACGATGCGGTCCGAGAGCATGATCGCCTCGGGCACCGAGTGGGTGACGAACATGACCGCCTTGCGATTCGACTGCCAGAACTCCAGCAGCGCGATCCGCTGCAGGTCGCGGTTCATCTCGTCGAGCGCCGAGAACGGCTCGTCCATCAGCATGATCGCCGGGTCGAACACGAACGCCCTGGCGATCGCTGCACGCTGCTGCATGCCGCCGGACAGCTGCCCCGGGTACTTCTTCATCGCCTTACCGAGACCGAACGTCGAGAGCAGTTCCTGGGGGTCGCGCAGCGCGCGGCCCCCGTTCGCCTTGCGGTTCAGCCGGACGGGCAGCTCGACGTTCTCCTGCACGGTCTTCCACGGCAGGAGCGCAGGAGACTGCGGGACCAGGCCGATCTTCTTGTCCCTCGACGCCGCAGCCACGCTCTCGCCGTCGATCGTCACGCTGCCGGAATCGGCATCGATGAGACCCGCGACGACCTTGAGCAGCGTCGACTTTCCGCATCCACTGGGACCGATCACCGACACGAACTCGCCCATGCCGATCGTCAGACTCACATCGTCGAGCACGGTCACCCGCGTCCCGTCGACGCCGAAGGTCTTCGTGACGTTCCGGACCTCGACGCCGGCGCCCTGTGCGGCCGACATCACTTCGCCGGCCAGATCAGCGCGTCGCCGTCGTAGAGGTCGGCGACCAGGTCGGCATCCATCATGTCCTCGATCGCGGGGAGGTCCTTGACGTCACCGTACTTCTCGACGAGCGCGTACTCGGGCTTCCACATCGCCGCAGTCTGCACTCCGGGGTTGCCGCCGGCGCTCTCACGGACCCAGGCGGACTCCACCTCCCACGTGCGGGCGAGCTGGTCGCGCGGGAAGGCCGCACCCTGGTTGTTGTCCTCCGCGAGCTGCGCGAGCGTGTCGATGCAGGCATCCGACTCGTCCAGGCAGTACTGCAGCGCCTTGAGGCTCGCCCGCATGAAGTCGGCGGCGACCTCGCGGTGCTCGGCGAGGAAGCGCGAGTTGACCTCCATCACGTTGTACGTGCCCTCGACGCCGAGGTCGGCGGGGAGGAACTCGCTGAAGGGCAGATCCTGTGCCTTGAGCGACTGCGGCTGGTTGGAGGCGTAGCCGACGATCGCGTCGACCTGACCACGCACGACCACGGTCGGGTCGTAGTTGGTCATCTTCACCATCTCGACCTTCGAGACGTCGACGCCGGCCTCGTCGAGCATGGCGGAGGCGATCGGGGTGAGGTTGATGAAGTACCCCAGAGATCCGCCCTCGAGGTCCTTCAGGCTCTTCAGCTTCTCGTTGCCGAAGATCGAGAACGGCGGGGTGGTGCCGTAGGTGGCGACCGCGGTGAGGTTCTTGCTGTTCGCCGCCGCGAGCATCACATCGGATGCCGAGCCGAGTGCGGTGAACTGCGCCTGGCCAGAGGCCACGAGCTGCTGTCCGTTGGCACCGGAGGCGTTGATCTCGACGTCGAGGCAGAGCTCGTCGAAGTAGCCCAGTTCCTCGGCGAGGAACACGTCGAGCTGTCCGGCGCTGGCGGAGTAGCCGTAGCCGGAGATGTAGGTGATCTTGCCGGCATCCTTGTTGCGCTGGCAGGTGTCGGATGCGGCATCCGTGGGGGCGGTATCGCTGCCGGCTGGTTGCGCGGAGCAGGCTCCGAGCGTCAGCGTGGCGGCGAGAACGCACGTCAGGGTGGCGGTGATGCGGAATCGGGTTTCCGCAGAGGAAGTAGCCATGAGGGTCCCTTCTCGGCCGTTCGTCATTGATGGCTCGTTGAAAGTAACATAGTCAAGATTGACTAAGCAACAACAAACTACTTCTTGACGACGCGCCGGCTCCGGCGGACGCTCGAGTGCACGGCTTCGCGCCGAATGCCCGACCTATCGGCGCGCGGAAGCCGTGCATACGGCAGGATGTCGTGCACTCGGCGAACCGAACCGGGCCGCGAACCGGGCGGCGCGAGCAGGAGTGTGCGGGACTCAGCGCGGGGCGTGCGCCTCGAGGAACTCGTACACATCGGTCGTGTCGACGCCGGGGAACGCACCGGTCGGCAGGGTCGCGAGCAGCGTGCGCGGGGTCTTCACGTTGGGCCAGGAGTTCTCGCGCCAGCGTTCCTCGAGCTCGGCGGGCGCGCGGCGGCAGCACACCTCGACCGAGTGCTTCGAGACGCCGCGATTGGCGGTGTCGCGACCCACGAACCACTTCGTATCGTCGAAGCGCACCCCCACGCTCAGCGAGTGCAGCCCCTCGCTCGACGCCTCCACGCGGGCGGTGCACCAGTAGGTGCCGTTGCCGGTGTCGGTGTACTGGTAGTACGGGTTGAAGCGGTCGTCCTCGTCGAACACGACGCGACTGGTCCACTTGCGACAGCACATCTGCCCCTCGATCGCGCCGAGGCGGTCGGTGGGGAAGTTCACGTCATCGTTCTCGTAGGCCTTCGTGATCGTGCCCGACTCGTGCACCTTCAGGAAGTGCACCGGGATGTCGAGATGCCTGGTGGCGAGATTGGTGAACCGATGCGCCGCGGTCTCGTACGACACGGAGTAGGCGTCGCGCAGGTCCTCGATCGAGATCGCGCGCCGTGCCTTGGCCTCCGTCAACGCGGGGACGACATGCGCCTCGGGGATCAGCAGCGCACCGGTGAGGTAGTTGGTCTCGACGCGCTGGCGCAGGAACTCCGCGTAGCTGCGGGGTTCGGAATGGCCGAGCATGCGGCTCGACAGCGCCTGCAGCACCGCGGTGCGCGCATCCCCCTTGGCCTGGACCTGGCTCGACAGGTAGAGCCGCCCGTTCGCCAGGTCGGCGACGCTGCGCGTGGTCTGCGGCAGATCGGGGGCGTAGTGCAGGGTGAATCCGAGGTAGGCGGCGATCTCGGATGCCGCGCGCTGGGTCAACGGTCCACCCGAGTGCCCGACCGCCGCGAGGATCTCAGAAGCCTTGGCCTCGAGATCAGCGAAGTGGTTGTCCTGACGGCGCATCAGATGACGCAGCTCGACGTTCGCACGCCGCGCCTCCTCCGGAGTAGCCGCCCGCTCATCCTTGAGGCGGTCGATCTCGCCGTGCAGCGCGAGCAGCGCCTTCAGCGCATCCGTCGGCAGACTCTTGCCGATACGGAACGGCTCGATGCCGAGCGCCTGGAAGGTCTGCCCCTTCATCGCGCGTTCGAGCGCGATCTCCGCGGCGCTGCGCTCGTCGAGCGGCTCCCCCTCCATCAGCGCGTCGATCGCCGTCCCCAGCGCACGGGCGATCGCCTGCAACTGGGTGAGCTTGGGCTCGCGCTTTCCGGTCTCGATCATCGACATCTGGCTCGGCGCGCGATCGACCGCGGAGGCGAGCTCCTCGAGCGTCATCCCTCGGGCGGTCCGGAGCTGCCGGATGCGGCGGCCGATCGTGAGGGCGTCGGCCTCTTCCGAGTCCACCGGGGTCCCTGAGCTGGTCGAAGGGTGCATGGCGGCGATTCTGTCACAGAAACAGAATTTCGGGCAAACTTCACGCCCGTATTGGTCGTGAGAAGCCCTGAACTTCACACACAGTGGTCTCAAGCCAGACGGCGTCACAGCCGGACCATTCGAAGAAAGGGCTTCTGATCATGAGCACTCCCACCGTCACCGCGCCGATCCAGACGACCCAGCCGGGTCCGGCGATCGACGTCACCGGACCGCTCCGCGACCGCTACGACGAGATCCTCACTCCCGAGGCGATCGCCTTCCTCACCGAGCTGCACCACCGGTTCGCCTCGCGCCGCCATGACCGGTTGGCCGATCGCATGCGCCGCCGCTTCGAGATCGGCAACGGGCACGACCCGCGATTCCGCGAGGACACCGCGCACATCCGCCAGGATGCCGAGTGGCGCGTCGCCGGCGCCGGACCCGGGCTCGAGGACCGCCGCGTCGAGATCACCGGTCCCACCGACCCCAAGATGACGATCAACGCGCTGAACTCCGGCGCCCGCGTCTGGCTCGCCGACCAGGAGGATGCCACGAGCCCGACCTGGAAGAACGTGATCGAAGGCCAGCTGTCGCTGCGCGACGCGATCCGCGGAGAGCTGTCGTTCACGTCACCGGAGGGCAAGGAGTACCGCGTCACCGCAGAGCGCACGCCCACGATCGTGATGCGCCCCCGCGGGTGGCACCTGCCTGAGAAGCACATCTCCTTCGTCGACAGGGCAGGGCGCCGCACCTCGGCGTCCGGGTCGCTGGTCGACTTCGGGCTCTACTTCCTGCACAACGCGCAGGCCCTGATCGCCGACGGCCGCGGACCCTACTTCTACATCGCCAAGATCGAGTCGAGCGAGGAGGCGAAGCTGTGGGATGACGTCTTCTCGTTCAGCGAGGAGTACATCGGGATCCCGCACGGCACCATCCGGGCGACCGTGCTGATCGAGACGCTCCCCGCCGCGTTCGAGATGGACGAGATCCTGTTCGAGCTGCGCGACCACTGCGCCGGCCTCAACGCCGGCCGCTGGGACTACATCTTCTCGATCATCAAGAACTACCGCGGTCGCGGTGCGCGCTTCGTGCTCCCCGACCGCAGCGAAGTCACCATGACGGTGCCGTTCATGCGGGCGTACACCGAGCTGCTCGTGCAGACCTGCCACAAGCGGGGCGCCTTCGCGATCGGCGGCATGAGCGCATCCATCCCCAACCGCCGCGACCCCGAGGCGACGGCACGGGCGATCGAGAAGGTCGCGGCCGACAAGAAGCGCGAGGCCGGAGACGGCTTCGACGGCACCTGGGTCGCCCACCCCGACCTGATCCCGACCGCGCTGGCGGAGTTCGACGCCGTGCTCGGCGACCGTCCGAACCAGGTCGACCGCCAGCGGGACGACGTGCACGTGGAGGCGGCGGATCTGCTCGACCTGCACATCGGTCGTCCGATCACCGCCCAGGGCGTGCGCGACAACGTGTCGGTCGCGATCCGCTACATCGAGGCCTGGCTGCGCGGGCTCGGCGCCGTGGCGATCGACAACCTCATGGAGGATGCCGCGACCGCCGAGATCAGCCGCTCGCAGGTGTGGCAGTGGATCCACCAGGACCGCAGCACACAGGACGGGACGGCGATCACGGTGGAGTACGTCGAGGAGCTGATCACGCAGGTGCTCGCCCGGGCGACGCGCAGCGCGGGCGACCGCTTCGACGATGCCGCTGACGTCTTCCGGGAAGTCGCGCTGCAGGAGGAGTTCCCCACCTTCCTCACCCTGGGCGCCTACTCGCGCCACCTCATCGAGAACGACTGACCCGCTCACCCACCGCAACGAAGGACTTGACATGACTCAGTACCAGGACGACATCGACGCCATCCGGGCGCTGAAGGAGGAGCACGGCTCCCCCTGGAACGCCATCGACCCGGAGTCGGCCGCACGGATGCGCGCGCAGAACAGGTTCCGCACGGGACTCGAGATCGCGCAGTACACCGCCGACATCATGCGCCGCGACATGGACGAGTACGACGCGGACTCCTCCGTCTACACGCAGTCACTCGGCGTGTGGCACGGGTTCATCGGGCAGCAGAAGCTCATCTCGATCAAGAAGCACCTGAAGTCCACGAACAAGCGCTACCTCTACCTCTCCGGGTGGATGGTCGCCGCGATGCGTTCTGAGTTCGGGCCGCTCCCCGACCAGTCGATGCACGAGAAGACCGCAGTGCCCGCTCTGATCGAGGAGCTGTACACGTTCCTCCGCCAGGCCGATGCCCGTGAGCTGGACCTGCTCTTCACCCAGCTCGACGCCGCGCGAGCCGCCGGCGACGAGACGGCGGCGGAATTCATCCAGTCGCAGATCGACGGCTACGAGACCCACGTCGTCCCGATCATCGCCGACATCGACGCCGGATTCGGCAACCCGGAGGCGACCTACCTGCTCGCGAAGAAGATGATCGAGGCAGGGGCGTGCGCCATCCAGATCGAGAATCAGGTCTCGGACGAGAAGCAGTGCGGCCACCAGGACGGCAAGGTCACCGTTCCCCACGAGGACTTCCTCGCGAAGATCAACGCGGTCCGCTACGCGTTCCTGGAACTCGGCATCGACAACGGCATCATCGTCGCCCGCACCGACTCGCTCGGTGCGGGGCTGACCCAGAAGCTCGCCGTCTCGCAGGAGCCAGGAGACCTCGGCGATCAGTACAACTCCTTCCTCGATGTCGAGGAGATCTCGGAAGCCGGTCTGAGCGACGGCGACGTGGTCCTCAAGCGCGAGGGGAAGCTGCTGCGCCCGAAGCGTCTCGCGAGCAACCTGTACCAGTTCCGCACCGGCACCGGCGAGGAGCGCGTCGTGCTCGACTGCATCACCTCGCTCCGCAACGGCGCCGACCTGCTGTGGATCGAGACGGAGAAGCCGCACGTCGAGCAGATCGCGGGCATGGTCGACGCGATCCGTGCGGAGATCCCGAACGCGAAGCTGGTCTACAACAACAGCCCGTCGTTCAACTGGACGCTGAGCTTCCGTCAACAGGCCTATGACCTGCTCGCAGAGCAGGGCGGCGACGTGTCGGCGTACGACCGCAGCGCTCTCATGAACGTCGAGTACGACGACACCGAGCTCGCACGGCTGGCCGACGAGAAGATCCGCTCGTTCCAGCGCGACGGCTCCGCCCGCGCGGGGATCTTCCACCACCTCATCACCCTTCCGACGTACCACACGGCTGCGCTGTCGACGGATGACCTCGCGAAGGGCTACTTCGGCGACGAGGGGATGCTCGCCTACGTCAAGGGCGTCCAGCGCCGCGAGATCCGCGGAGGCATCGCGACGGTCAAGCACCAGAACATGGCGGGCTCCGATCTCGGCGACAACCACAAGGAGTACTTCGCCGGCGACGCCGCACTCAAGGCCGGCGGTCAGCACAACACGATGAACCAGTTCAGCTGACGAAGAGTCCGTGACGACCCGGCGACCTCCGGTTTCTCGGTGACGAGGACTGAGCCGTCGCCGCGGCACCCCTCGCCCGTTCTCCCACGGGCGAGGGGTGTCGCGTGTCCGCCCCGCTCGACTCTCACGGGCGTAGCCTGGAGCCATGACGGACGCATGGCACGGCATCGCCGAGGAGTTCCTCCACCTCTACCCCGCAGGACGTCGACTGCTCGCCGTGGCAGGTGAGGATGCGGAGCGCTCCCGCACGGCCGCGGACGCGCTCGCGTCGGCGCTCGTCGAGACCGGCCACGAGGTCGAGCGCGCGCACAGCGAGGACGGCGACGAGCAGACCCTGCGCGCCGACGTCGTCGCACCGTTCCGGAGCGGTCCGAAGGCCGACCGCGTGCTGGTCGTCTCCGGGCCGGCGGCGCTGCTGAGCCCGACGGCGCGCGGCATGTGGAACTTCACCCTGTGGCAGCTCGCCGGCGACGAACCGCCGCACAGCGTGGCCTCCGCGCTGGTCGACCTGACCGATCCCGCGCATCCGATCCGCCGCACTGCCGACTACTGCGCTCTGCCGGCGTCTTTCGGGTCCTGAGCCGGCCCCCGAGCTTCCGGGCGGGGCGCCGAACCACACCCGGAAGTCGTGACGGGGCGCTGGGGAGGCAGCCTCGGCTCGCAGGAGCTCTTCCGTCAGAAGCCCGACTGGGGAAGCGGGCAGATTCAGAGTAGGCGCGCGCTTCCACCCCGAGAAGAGCGCGGGCGAGGTCTGTCACCGCTTGCCGTCAAACCCGGCACGGAATAACCGGCTTGGCACTCGTTGCGCGTTCGCATGTCGCCGGATCGCCGCTGCGCTCACTGCGGAGGACTCGTCTGCTCATCCGTCAACAGCATCGCTTCGGCGAGTTGCACCGGCCGTGAGCGGGCGGCGAGGCGGAAGGCGCTGGGGCTCCCGCCCACGTGCCGCGAGAACTGCGCGCGCAGAGCCGCCGCATCGACGAACCCCGCCTTGCTCGCCACCACCGCGAGCTCCTGCGCGGGAACCACGAGCAGCTCCTCCCGCGCGGTCGCGAGGCGGCGACGCAGCAACTGCGCCGAGAGGCTCTCATCGGCGCCCGCGAAGAAGCGGAACAACTGGCGACGGCTCATGTGCAGCTCTGCGGCGAGCTCGTCGATCCCGAACCCGGCGTCGCGGTGCCGGCGTTCGATGATCTGCGCAGCCTCCGCTCTGACCCGGCTGACCCGGTCGGTCTCGCCGTCGCCGGGGAGCTGGCGGAACAGCCCTCGCACAAGAGCGACCAGCGCCGACTCCGTGCCCGTGAGCGCACCCGCGTCCTGATCGGCATCCCGCACCCACTCGTAGAGCATCCGGCCCATCGCCGCCCCCGCCGCCCGCGTGAGCGGCGTGTCGGGGAACAGCCCGGCGCCGTCCGACAGCGTATGGCGGTATCCGGGGATCGCCGTGAGCGGGACCACCACCCCGGTCGTCTCACTCAGACCGAGGTGCTCGGCAGCGGAGGAGCCCACGCTCGACATGAACCCCATCCGGCCGACGCGCAGGTCGTGGACGCCGTGCGCGGTGTGCAGCCGCTGCCCGCCGAGGTTCGACATCCCGACGATGATGATGTCCTCATCCTGCGGAGCGCCGCGATCGTAGGTGACGGTATGCGGCGTCTCGAGTGTGCTGAACAGCATCGTCGCGCCGATGGAGCGACGCAGCAGCGCCGCCTCAAAGGCGAGAGGGTCGGCGGCCTTCATGGTTCCGAAGTTCGACAGCTGCTGCATGCCGATCGGACCGTCGAGTCGGATGACCGCGGAGGTGTACCAGTCCGGCGGGTGCTGGTCACGATGGTCCTCCGTGTCCTCACGCGAGAGGCCGCCGGACAGGCGCCGCATCCAGGCAGCGGTCTCACCGGCGGTGATCGCCGTCACGCGCGACGCTCGCACACGACGACGAAAAGCGACTCGCACACGACGAGAGCATCGGAATTCCCCAGAGCCTGCACCATCATGGTCCCCCATGTCAGGCGCGTGCCGCCCACGCGACGCGCGCACCCCAACCCCATCCCCGCACACACCCTAACGAAGCGCTTCGGGCGCGTGCAATATACGATGCGGCCGCCCGCAGCGCTGCGGTGTCCACACCTACCCGGGCGCGGAAGGCGTGGGATGCGGGCCCGCTGAAGAGTGCCGAGAGGCGCGGCGTGGACTAGCGGAAAGCCGCTGCGACGGAGTTGCGGTGGTAGTCGAAGACGATGCTGGTGCGGGTCGATGCGACGCTGCTCTGCGCCGAGAGGTGCTCGAGCACGAACTCGCGCATCTGCGAGGAATCGGCCACCGCGATGTGGAGCAGGAAGTCGTCCTCTCCCCCGAGGAAGAACACCTGGATCACCTGGGGCAGCGCGCGCACCCGGTCGGCGAACGCGACGATGCTCTCCCGCCGCGCGCTCGGACGCAGGCTCACCCCGATGATCGCCTGGAGACCCGCGCCCAGCATCCGCTCATCGACGCTCGCGTGGAAACCGGTGATGACTCCGCGCTCGATCAGCGACCGCAGGCGCGCGTGGGCCGTGGAAGGCGCCACACCGAGCGTGGCGGCGAGCTCGGCGTTGGTCATCCGGCCGTCCGCGCCGAGGAGGCGCACGATCCGGGCATCGATCTCATCGAGCGCGGGCGCCCGAAGAGTGTTCGGCGAGCCTGCCGTATCCGACTGTTCCATACGAAGCATTATTCAGGATTTCGCGTCCCGCCGAATGTTCTGAATGAAATCTGTTGAAGTGCCGATGTTTCTGCGATTCTGTGTGCAGTCACACCCACACGAGGAGGATCGATGAAGATCGGCGTACCCACTGAGGTCAAGAACAACGAGAACCGCGTCGCGTTGACGCCCGCAGGCACCGACCGCCTCGTCCACGAGGGGCACCGAGTGCTCGTGCAGTCCGGCGCCGGCCTCGGATCGAGCATCTCCGACGACGCCTACCGCGCCGCCGGCGCCGAGATCGTCGACTCCGCGGCCGAGGTCTGGGGCGACGCCGACCTCCTGATCAAGGTCAAGGAGCCGATCGCGCAGGAGTACGGCTTCCTGCGACCGGACCTCACCCTCTTCACCTACCTGCACCTCGCCGCCGACCGTCCGCTGACCACGGCCCTCGTCGACGCCGGGACCACGGCGGTGGCCTACGAGACCGTGCAGCTGCCCGACCGCAGCCTGCCGCTCCTGGTGCCGATGAGTGAGATCGCCGGCCGACTCTCCGTGCCCATGGGCTCCTATTCGCTGCTGCGCTCGAATGGCGGACGCGGCACCCTGCTCGGCGGCATCGCGGGCACGCCGCGTGCCAAGACGGTCGTCATCGGCGGCGGCGTCGCCGGCGAGCACGCCGCGGCCAATGCGCTCGGCCTCGGCTCGAAGGTCACCGTGATCGACATCTCGCTGCCGCGCCTGCGCGAGCTCGAGCACCGCTACGGCGGTGCGCTGGAGACCCGCGCCTCCAGCCGTTACGACATCGCCGAGGAGCTCGCGACCGCCGACCTCGTGATCGGCTCCGTGCTCATCCCCGGTGCCGCCGCCCCCAAGCTCGTCACCGACGAGATGGTCGCGACCATGAAGCCCGGCTCGGTGCTCGTCGACATCGCGATCGACCAGGGCGGATGCTTCGAGGGTTCGCGCCCGACCACGCACGACGCTCCCACCTTCCCGGTGCACGATTCGATCTACTACTGCGTGGCGAACATGCCCGGCGCCGTTCCCGAGACAGCGACCCGCGCTCTGACCAACGCGACGCTGCCGTACGTCTCGGCGATCGCGGGCAAGGGCTGGGAGCGCGCCGCTGCGGATGACGCCGCCCTCGCGAAGGGCCTGAACGTGCAGGGCGGACGCATCGTGCTGGATGCCGTCGCGCGGGCGCACGGCCTGTGACCTGGACCACTCCTGCGGCGCACCCCGTGAGGAGTCAGGAACCGCCGCATGCCGGTCATCCGGCACGGCGTTTCGTGACTCCTCATGAGCGAATGGCGCCGACCCGAGTACGCTCGTAATCGTGACTGAACGCGCTCCTCTCTCCCGCAAACTGTCCGCGATCGCCGAGTCTGCGACCCTCAAGGTCGATGCGAAGGCGAAGGCTCTCAAGGCGGAAGGCAAGGACATCATCTCCTATGCCGCCGGCGAGCCGGATTTCGCGACGCCGCAGTTCATCGTGGATGCCGCCGCCGAGGCTCTCGCCGACCCCGCGAACTACCGGTACACCCCCGCAGCAGGTCTCCCCGCGCTGCGTGAGGCGATCGCCGCGAAGACTCTGCGCGACTCCGGTCTCGAGGTGTCCCCGAGCCAGGTCATCGTGACCAACGGCGGCAAGCAGTCCGTGTACCAGGCGTTCCAGACCGTGGTGAACCCGGGCGACGAGGTGCTGCTCCCCGCCCCCTACTGGACCACCTACCCCGAGGCGATCCGCCTGGCCGACGGCACACCCGTCGAGGTGTTCGCCGGCGCCGACCAGGATTACAAGGTCACGGTCGAGCAGCTCGAAGCCGCCCGCACCGAGCGCACCACGGCGCTCGTCTTCGTGTCACCATCGAACCCGACCGGCTCGGTGTACACCGAGGAAGAGACCGCGGCCATCGGCGAGTGGGCACTCGAGCACGGCATCTGGATCATCAGCGACGAGATCTACCAGAACCTCACCTACGAGGGCGTGAAGGCGACGTCGATCGTCGAGGCCGTGCCTGCTGTCGCCGGCCAGACGATCCTGGTCAACGGCGTCGCCAAGACCTACGCCATGACCGGATGGCGCGTGGGCTGGATGGTCGGGCCGGCCGATGCCATCAAGGTCGCCGGCAACCTGCAGTCGCATCTCACGAGCAACGTGAACAACGTCGCCCAGAAGGCCGCGATCGCCGCGCTCAACGGCCCGCAGACCGAGGCGGAGCAGATGCGCGAGGCCTTCGACCGCCGCCGCCGCCTCATCGTCTCGGAGCTCTCGAAGATCGACGGACTGGTCGTGCCGAACCCGCTCGGTGCCTTCTACGTGTACCCCGACGTGCAGGGCCTGCTCGGCCGCACCTGGGGCGGAGTGACACCGACCACGTCTCTCGAGCTGGCCGACCTGATCCTGGAGCAGGCCGAGGTCGCTGTGGTGCCCGGCGAGGCGTTCGGCCCCAGCGGCTACATCCGCATGTCGTACGCCCTCGGGGACGAGGCCCTGCTCACGGGCGTACAGCGCCTCCAGCGCCTGTTCTCCTGAGACGCACGGGCGCGCGCGGGCACCGACTGCCCGCGCGCGCCCTTCACTCCTGCGGGTGGTAGCCGATCAGCCAGCGGATGCCGTAGCGGTCGACGAGCGTGCCGTCCCAGTCACCCCAGGCACGCCGCTGCAGCGGGTCGATCACACGACCGCCCACGGACAGATCGGCGAACCAGCCGGTGAGCGTCGACGCATCGGCGGTGCCGAGCAGCGCGAGGAACATGCCGTTCATCTGCACGGCGTCGTCGTCGATACCGGCATCCGCTCCGGACAACGCCACGACGCCCTGCAGCGTCGCGTGCCCGATCGCGTCGCTCGGACCGTCGTGTCTGTCCAGCTGCTCGTAGTCGAACATCTCCAGCACGCCGCCGAAGACGGATTGATAGTGGCGCATCGCCTCGGCGGCGTTGCCGGGGAACAGGAGATAGGGGACCAGTCCGCTCATGCGGCGAGTGTAGCCCCGACCGCCCTCAGAGCTCGACGCCGACCAGCACCGGTTCCGGCTGGAGCACCAGCCCGAACTCCGCGTGGACTCGGCTCTGGATGAAGCGCGCGAGCTCTGCGACCTCGGCGGCGCTCGCTCCCCCACGGTTCGTGAGCGCAAGGGCGTGCTTTGTCGATACAGCGGCACGCGAGCGGGGCAGCCTGAACCCCTTGCGGATCCCGGCGTGTTCGATGAGCCAGGCGGCGCTCACCTTGACGTCGGTGGGACCACGCCGCGGGGCGGGAACCAGGCCGTCGTAGTTCGCCAGCGGGATGATCGTGATCGCGTCGAGATCGGGGGCGACGGGCCAACGCGGGCACTCCGGAGGCAGCGCGCGGGCGACGGATTCCGGCACGATCGCGTTCTGGAAGAAGGACCCCACGCCGTGCGTGTCTGGATCGTTCTCGTCGAGCAGCATCCCCTTGGACCCGCGGGTGGCGAGGATCCGCTCGCGCACCCACGACAGGGAGACCGGAGCGTCGCTGTCGAGCCCGAGGGCTCGGCGCAGCTGCTCCCCGCGCACGATGCGCTCCGGCGTCACGACCAGGTCGACGGTGACGGACAGGATGACGGCTCGGCGCTGCGGCTCGCTGCCGTAGTGGTGCTTGAGCACCGAGGTGCGGAATCCGAGCCCGAGCGCAGCGGCGGGAACGGTGGAGATCTCGCCTGTGCTCTCGTCGATCAGCTCGACCTCGACCAGGGTCTCCTGCACCTCCTGCCCGTAGGCACCGATGTTCTGTACCGGGGCAGCACCGACAGTGCCGGGGATCCCGGACATCGCCTCGAGCCCCGCATAGCCGTGCTCCACGGCGTAGGCGACGAAGTCATCCCACCCGTGCCCCGCCTGTGCGCGAAGACGGATGCGGCCGGCATGCGGCGAGGGCAGCTCTTCGATCCCGGTGGTGCGGATGCGGATGACCGTGCCCTCGAAGGGCTCATCTCCGACGAAGAGGTTGGAACCGCCGCCGAGCACGAACCACTCGTCGCCGCGAGCCCAGGTATCGCGCAGGGCCTCGACGAGTCCCGCGGTGGTCGTGGCCTCCTGCATCCGCTCGGGGGCAGCCCCCGTGCGGAGCGTCGTGAGGTCGGCGAGACGGATCGGATCGATCTCCTGCATGTCAGGCCGCGATGCGCAGCTGCGCCTTGACGAGCACGGTGGCGTCACCGAAGGTGACCTTCAGGTCGACCCGTGCGGCTTCGTCATCGACGGCGCCGACGGTCGCGATGACGTGCACATCAGCGCCCTCCACCGGGTCGACGACCACGGGCTTCGTGAAACGAACGCCGTAGTCGAGAATGCGCACGCCGGGGTCGAGCGCGGCGAGGAGCACGGATGAGGCGATGCCCATCGTGAGCATGCCGTGGGCGAGGACGCCCGGCAGTCCCACCGCGGTGGCGATGTCGTCGCGGTAGTGGATGGGGTTGAAGTCTCCGGATGCTCCGGCGTAGCGCACGAGCGACTCTCGGGTCAGGTGCACGGTGCGTTCGGCGAGGACGTCTCCGACGGAATACGACATCAGTGCGTCCCCTCCTCTTCCTTGGCATCCTCTGTGTCCTCGCCGACCAGCAGGACGCTGGTGGCGGTCACCACGTGGGCGCCGGCGACATCGGTGATCTCAGCCTCGCTGGTGATCAGTGCGTTGCCGGCCATCGTGCGGATGCCGGTGACGCGCAGCTGTCCGACGAGCTCGTCGCCGGCCACGATCGGTCGCGAGTAGGTGAACCGCTGCTCCGCGTGGATCGTGCGGGACAACACGATGCCCGAGTCCGGCAGCGCGAGCAGCTGCTGCAGCGTCAGGTCCTGGATGACCATCGCGAAGGTCGGCGGTGCCACGACGTCGGCGTAACCGGCCGCGCGGGCCGCCTCCACGTCGGTGTGCTGAGGGGCATCGGCGAAGACAGCGCGCGCGAACTCGCGCACCTTCTCACGGCCGACGAGGTACGGGGCGGTCGGCGGGAACTCCCGGCCGATCAGATCTGTGTTCACTGCCACCCCTCGATCCTATCGAGCGTGGCGGTCGGCGGGTTCCGCGTCAGCCCTTGCGGCGACCTCGCACGGCCTTGAGCGCCATCTGCACGGCGATCACCACGAGATATGCCGCGAAGAGAATGTTGCCGACCGTGGGGTCGATCAGGGTTGCGATCCAGGCGCCGAGAGCGGTCGTCGTGCAGGCCGAGACTCCGATGAATGCGGCAGCGGGCAGGTCGACGTTGCGGGTGCGCAGGTTGCCGATCGTGCCGGACACCGCCGTCGGGATCATCATCAGCAACGACGTGCCCTTGGCCACCAGATCGCTGGTGCCGAAAGCCAGCATCAGGACGGGGACGACGATCACGCCGCCGCCGACGCCGATCAGGCCGGCGAGCACACCCGTGCCGAGCCCCACTCCGACCAGCGCGAGTCCGGTGAGCAGCGTGAGATCGAAGGTCGCATCGCGCGAAGGAATGACGACGAACAGCGTGATGATGACGAGAACCAGGAAGCCGACGAAACCCCAGCGCAGCGCGGTCTGCGAGATCCGCGGAAGGAGTCGGGTGCCGATCTGCGCGCCAACCACGGCCCCGGCCGCGAGGATGAGGGCGGGGATCCAGGCGACTGAGCCGGAGATGGCGTAGGAGATCACCCCGACGCTGGCCGTCGGCACGATCGCGGCGAGCGAGGTGCCGGCGGCGATGCGCTGGTCGAACTGGAGAAGCAGCACGAGCAGCGGCACGATGACCGTGCCCCCGCCGACGCCGAAGAGACCGGAGAGCAACCCGGCGAGCAGGCCGATTCCGATGAAGGCGGCGTATGCTCGCGGCCCTCGGCGCAGACCTGCTGCGACTTCGTCCACGCTGCGTTCCTCCCCCGCGACGCACGACGGCCGCACCGCCGACCAGCCTACTCCGTGCCACGAGCTTCCCGACGACCGTGACGGTGACGACGACGAGCAGAAGGCCCGAGCGCGGGGGGAGCCGCGACCGGGCCTTCCGGTGTGCCTGTGCATCGTCGCGCAGTGGGAGTCACGCGACAGCTGCGATCAGTTCACGAGCGGCGCGGCACGGTGGGGAAAGGGGAGATGTGCGCACCTCTCGCTCCCAGGAGAGCACACCCTTCCGCGGGCGTCACGCCCCCAGCACGGGATCCCCCAGTTGCGGGGTACACCGCGTGGTGGCAACTCGCGCCGTGTCGTGATGCTCGATGACCGCGTTCACCCCTGGGACGCAGTGCCGTCATATGCGAGACTGGATCGCGACACCGGTGATGGCGCCGGCATCGGACGGATCGAAGGAGATCTGATGGTTCGCAGCACATTCCCCGACCTGGACATCCCGGACCTCTCCGTGTACGACTTCTTGTTCGGCGACCTCGACGATGCGCGTCTGGACGCGGTCGCGCTGGTCGACGGCATGAGCGGCGCGACCACGACCTATCGAGAGCTCGTCGGGCAGATCGGTCTCTTCGCCGGCGCGCTCGCGGCACGGGGCGTCGGCGTCGGGACGCGCATCGGCGTACTGTGCCCGAACATCCCGGCCTTCGCCACGGTCTTCCACGGCATCCTGCGCGCGGGGGCCACAGCCACCACCATCAACTCGCTCTACACCCCTGACGAGATCGCGAGCCAGCTCACCGATGCCGGCGCAGAGTGGCTGATCACCGTGTCTCCCCTGCTGCCCGGAGCTCTCGCTGCTGCGGCCGAGGTCGGCATCGACGCCGATCACCTCATCGTGCTCGATGGGACCGAAGGACACCCGTCGCTCCCCGGGCTCCTGGGCGAGGGACGCGCAGCGCCGGAGGTCTCGTTCGACCCCGCGACACATCTCGCCGTGCTCCCCTACTCCTCGGGGACGACCGGACGCCCGAAGGGTGTGATGCTCACTCACCGCAATCTGGTCGCCAACGTCTCGCAGTGCCGCTCGACGATCGCGCTCGGCGATGACGACCGGGTGCTGGCCGTGCTGCCGTTCTTCCACATCTACGGCATGACGGTGCTCCTCAACTTCGCGCTGCGGCAACGCGCCGCCCTCGTCACCATGCCGAAGTTCGACCTCGTCGAGTTCCTTCGGGTGGTCGCCGAGCATCGCACCAGCTGGGTCTTCATCGCCCCGCCGATCGCGGTGGCGCTCGCGAAGCATCCGCTGGTCGATCAGTACGACCTCTCGGCGATCAAGGTCATCTTCTCGGGGGCCGCCCCGCTGGACGGCGCTCTCGCCTCGGCGGTCGCCACGCGCCTGGGCTGCACGGTGTGCCAGGGCTACGGCATGACAGAGACCAGCCCGGTGACCCACGCCATCCCCTACGATCGCGACGACATCGATCGCTCCTCGGTGGGACTGCTGCTCGCCGGCACGGAGGCGCGTCTGCTCGACGCGGAGACCGGCGCCGAGGTCGAGGTTCCCGCCGACGGAGCCAGCGAGCCGGGAGAGCTCCTCATCCGCGGTCCGCAGGTGATGAGCGGATACCTGAACCGACCGGATGCCACAGCGGAGATGCTCGACGCCGACGGGTGGCTGCACACCGGAGACGTCGCCACGGTCACCCACGACGGTATCTTCCGGATCGTCGACCGCCTCAAGGAACTGATCAAGTACAAGGGCTACCAGGTCGCCCCGGCGGTACTGGAGGCGGTGCTGCTCGAGCATCCGTCGATCGCCGACGCCGCAGTGATCGGCGCGCTGGACGACGACGGCCAGGAGGTGCCGAAGGCATTCGTCGTCGTGCAGCAGGGCGCGGAGCTCGACGCCGATGCCGTGATCGCCCATGTCGCCGGGCGCGTGGCGCCGCACGAGAAGGTGCGTCAGGTCGAGTTCATAGACGCGATCCCGAAGTCGACATCCGGCAAGATCCTGCGCAAGGACCTGCGCTCCCGTTGACACGACGGCGCGCACGCTCCGTCCGACGATTCACGGAGTGTGTGACGATCTGCAGAGGTTTCGGCGGCGGATGCTCCGCGATCCGTCTCGACGTCCGTGAATCGTCGCGGCACCCCGCAGCCGCCCGACATCGCCCCGGACAGGACGAAGCCCGCCACCCCGGAAGGGCGGCGGGCTTCTTCATGAGGTCGAGTGATTACTCGGACTTCTCCTCGGCGGGAGCCTCGGTGGTCTCCTCAGCGGGAGCCTCCTCCGCGGCAGCCTCGGGAGCCTCCTCGACGGGAGCCTCCTCGACGGGAGCCTCCTCGACGACCTCGGCCGGCTTCTCAGCCTTGGCGGTCTTCTTGGCCGACTTCGGCTTCGGGTTGACGGGCTCGAGGACGAGCTCGATCACGGCCATGGGGGCGTTGTCGCCCTTGCGGTTCCCGACCTTGGTGATACGGGTGTAGCCACCCTCGCGGTCCGCGACGAGCGGAGCGATCTCGGCGAAGAGCGTGTGGACGACGCTCTTGTCACCGATGACGGCCAGCACGCGACGACGCGCGTGCAGGTCGCCACGCTTGGCGAAGGTGATCAGACGCTCAGCGAGCGGACGGAGGCGCTTGGCCTTCGTCTCGGTCGTCTTGATCGACTTGTGGGTGTAGAGCGCGGCTGCGAGGTTCGCAAGCATGAGGCGCTCGTGTGCGGGGCCGCCTCCGAGGCGGGGACCCTTAGTGGGCTTGGGCATAATCGTCTAGCTCCTGGTCAGAAAGGTCGGGTATCAGAAGGACTCGTCTTCGCTGCCGCCGTAGAAGTGGGCGCCGTCGAAACCGGGCACCGAATCCTTGAGCGACAGACCGAGCGAGATGAGCTTGTCGCGCACCTCGTCGACCGACTTCTGGCCGAAATTGCGGATGTTCATGAGCTGCGTCTCCGACAGGGCGACGAGCTCAGAAACGGTGTTGATGCCCTCACGCTTCAGGCAGTTGTACGAACGGACCGACAGGTCGAGGTCCTCGATCGGCATCGACAGCTCGCTGGAGTTCACTGCCTCCACCGGCGCCGGGCCGATCTCGATGCCCTCGGCCTCGACGTTCAGCTCGCGAGCGAGACCGAACAGCTCGGTCAGCGTCTTCGCAGCCGACGCGACGGCGTCGCGGGGGCTGATCGAGGACTTGGTCTCGACGTCGAGGACGAGCTTGTCGAAGTCGGTGCGCTCACCGGCACGAGTCGCCTCGACGCGGTAGCTGACCTTCAGGACGGGCGAGTAGATCGAGTCGATCGGCACCTGGCCGGCCTCGGCGTACTCGTTGCGGTTCTGCGTCGCCGAGACGTAGCCACGGCCACGCTCGATCGTCAGCTCGAGCTCGAACTTCGCGGTGTCGTTGAGCGTCGCGATGACGAGCTCGGGGTTGTGGACCTCGACACCGGCCGGAGCCGAGATGTCAGCGGCGGTCACTTCGCCCGCACCGGTCTTGCGCAGGTACGCCGTGATGGGCTCGTCGCGCTCCGAGGAGACGACCAGCTGCTTGATGTTGAGGATGATCTCGGTGACATCCTCCTTCACGCCGGGGATGGTGCTGAACTCGTGCAGCACACCGTCGATGCGAACGCTGGTGACCGCGGCGCCGGGGATCGACGAAAGCAGGCTGCGGCGCAGCGCGTTGCCGATCGTGTAACCGAAGCCGGGCTCCAGAGGCTCGATGATGAACCGGCTACGGTTCTCGACGATCTTTTCCTCGGTCAGTGTGGGACGCTGTGCAATAAGCACTCTGTGTTCCTTTCGATCACATGCCCGCTATATGACATGTGGTGGGTGAGGTCTTGAGTTGTGGAAGTCGATGCCCGCACGCGGGCGGAGAGCCGCTCGGCGCTTCAGTATGTCGAAGGCACGAGCGGCTCAACCAGCCGGATCAGACGCGGCGACGCTTCGGCGGGCGGCATCCGTTGTGCGCCTGCGGGGTGACGTCCTGGATCGAGCCGACCTCGAGGCCTGCGGCCTGGAGCGAACGGATCGCGGTCTCGCGGCCGGAGCCTGGACCCTTCACGAGGACGTCGACCTTCTTGACGCCGTGCTCCGCCGCCTGACGGGCAGCAGACTCGGCAGCCATACCGGCGGCGTACGGGGTCGACTTGCGGGAGCCCTTGAAGCCCACGCCACCCGACGATGCCCACGCGATGACGGCGCCGGACGGGTCGGTGATCGAGACGATCGTGTTGTTGAACGTCGACTTGATGTGGGCCTGGCCCAGCGCGATGTTCTTCTTTTCCTTGCGGCGCGGCTTGCGCGCGGCGGCCTTGGGTGCAGCCATGAAAGTGTTCTCCTAGTCCCTGGGGCCCCGCTTAGCGGGCCTTCTTCTTGCCTGCGACGGTGCGCTTCGGGCCCTTGCGGGTACGGGCGTTGGTCTTGGTGCGCTGACCACGGACCGGGAGACCACGACGGTGGCGGATGCCCTCGTAGGAGCCGATCTCGACCTTGCGGCGGATGTCTGCGGCGACCTCGCGGCGCAGGTCACCCTCCACCTTGTAGTTGCCTTCGATGTAGTCGCGGAGGGCGATCAGCTGGTCGTCGCTGAGGTCCTTCACGCGGATGCTCTCGTCGATCTCCGTTGCCTTGAGGATCTCGACCGAGCGGGTACGGCCGACGCCGTAGATGTAGGTAAGGGCGATCACCACGCGCTTATCGCGCGGGATGTCAACGCCGGCAAGACGTGCCATGCGGTTCTCCTGGATGTTGTGGAGGTGTGGGACAGGATCGGTGCCCGGGCCTCCGCCCGAGGTGTCCCCCTTCTGGGCCCCTGAGCCTGTCGAAGGGCCCGGGAGGGAAGGGTTCTGATCCTGCCGTCTGTGTATTCAGTTATGAGATGTGCGCGAGCGATGCCGCGCAACGCCGGTGCTTAGCCCTGGCGCTGCTTGTGACGCGGGTTGCTCTTGCAGATCACCATGACGCGGCCGTGACGGCGGATCACCTTGCAGTGATCGCAGATGGGCTTGACGCTGGGGTTGACCTTCATGATGTTTCCTGTTCGCTGTCTTCGTACCGCCCCGATGCCGAGGCAGGCCGTTACTTCTCGACCGGTCAGCGGTAGCGGTAGACGATACGGCCGCGGGTGAGGTCGTAGGGGCTGAGCTCCACGACCACGCGGTCCTCGGGGATGATACGGATGTAGTTCTGCCGCATCTTGCCGGAGATCGTTGCCAGGACCTTGTGTCCGTTGCTGAGCTCAACGCGGAACATCGCGTTGGGCAGTGCTTCGGAGATCACGCCCTCGATCTCGATGACACCGTCTTTCTTAGCCATAGCCTCGCTGACGCTTCTGCAGACCGGTCGATCTGCGGTGGGTGATTGGATTGTGGTGCTGCACCGCCGGACACGCCGAATCAAGGCACAAAGCACCAAAGATCTATATTAGACGACGAAGGGAGTTCCGGCAACCTGAGCAGGATGCCGGAACTCCCTTCGCGTTCCCGGTGGGGGGCTAGGCCTTGCTGACCGAGTACGAGACTTTGCCTTTCGAGTAGAACGGCTTGTGACAGCCACTGTCCCACACGAATGACTGCGACGCGCGGATCACCTTGGTCTTGGTGAAGGCCTGATACCCGGGGAGAGACTGGCACGTCACCTTCACAGTGACCTTCTTGCCGGGGTCAACCCGACACGTACCTACAACGTCTGGCTTCTCGTTCGCCCAGCTGAGATTGCAGGTCGTTGCGGCGCTCGCGGGTGCGGCGGTCAGCACTCCGGCGCCCAGAGCGCCCATCACGATCGCTGCGCCTGCGAATAGCTTCGCGCCAATCGAGCGGTACTTCGTCTTCATTCCCTGTCCTCCGGTCGTATCGAATCGATTGATTCGATGCGACCGTAACTCGCACGAGTCCGGGACCGGGCGTTATCCCAGTATCTTGCTGAACTCCGCCTGGATGTCTGCGTTGTTGATGCGATCGCCGTTGATCACCACAGTCGGCGTTCCCACGCGCCCGGTGTCGGGGTCCGGCGGAGTGTTCTTCGTCTGGTCCGCTACGAACTTCGAATACGTGCCGTCGGTGATGCAAGAGACCGCGGCCTCCGCGCCGGCCTGTGTGGCGAGGTCGCCGAGCTGCTCGTCAGTGAGCCCTGCAGTGCCTTCCTGCGGCTGGTTGGCGAAGAGCGAGTTGAAGTAATCGAGCGCGGAGTCCGGAGCCTCAGCCGCCACGCAGTACATCGAGTTGGCGGCGCGCGTCGAGTACTTCGAGTTCTGCGACTGGAAGTCAAGAATAGAGATCGGATGGATGTTCAAGGTGATCTTGTCATCCGCCGCCGCCGTTTGGAGCTGCTCGCCATACGCGTCCTCGAATTGCCCGCAGACGGGGCACATGAAGTCAACGTAGGTGTCGATGCTGTCTTCGCCACCCCCGAAGGTGATGGCTCCGGTTTTATCATCCACAATCGCGCTCTGCGGTGCGACGCCGGGAGCCGTGGCCTGGTTGTTCAGGAACACCACGAGTCCGCCCAGGGCGACCAGTACGACGACCACGGCGGCGGAGACGCCGATCGCGAACCAGTTGGTGTTGCTCTTCGCCGCTGCCATTGTCTTCCGTTTCTCTCGGTATCGCCGCACCTCATGCAGGCGCATGTACCTTTGGATTCTGCCGTATCAGCCTATGCGGTTCGTGTGAGGGATGCCCGCAGGATCAGGCGACAGGTACCGGCACGATGCCGAACGGCGCCAGGCCGGCGGCACCGCCATCCGCCGCCGTGAGCACCCAGATCCCGCCCACGTGACGGGCGACGCTGTGTTCCCAGTGCGAACCATCGCTACCGTCGACGGTCGTGACGGTCCAGTCGTCGTCCTCGATGTAGGTCGCCTCGCCGCCCGCGGTCACCATGGGCTCGATCGCCAGGACGAGGCCGTCCTTGATCTCGGGGCCGGGATCCGGCGTGCGGTAATTGAAGACGCTCGGCGCCTCGTGCATCTTGCGTCCGATGCCATGGCCGACGTACTCGCGGAGGATGCCGTAGGTCTCCCCCGACACGGCCGATGGCCCCTGCGCCTCGATGTACTCCTGGATGGCTGCGCCGATCTCGCCGATGTGCGACGCCGTGGCCATGGCCGCGACTCCGGCCCAGAGCGAGCCCTCTGTGACGCGCGAGAGCTCCTCGCGTCGGGCGACGAGCTCAGGGCGCTCCGGGTCCGGAACGACGAAGGTCACGGCGCTGTCGCCGTTCCAGCCCTCGAACTGCGCACCGCAGTCGACGGACACGATGTCGCCCGGCTGCAGGACGAGCTCACCGGGGATGCCGTGCACGACCTGCGCGTTCACCGACACGCAGATGGTGTGGTGGTAGCCGCGCACGAGCTGGAAGTTGGACTCCGCTCCCCGCTCGACGATCACGCGGTTGGCGGCCTCATCGAGCTCGAGCGTCGTGACACCGGGCCGGATCAGCGGACGCACCGCGTCCAGGGCCGCTGCGGTGATGAGACCGGGCTCGACCATGGCCCGCAACTGAGCCGGAGTCTTGTAGATCGACCGACGGAACATCGGTCCGCTCAGGCCGCGAGGCGAAGACCACGAGCGGTCAGCGCAGCGAAGATACGCGAGGTGATCTCCTCGAGCGATCCGACCCCATCGATGCGGTCGACGATGCCCTTGGCGCCGTAGACCTCGAGGATCGGCGCCGTCTCACGCTCGTAGATGTCGAGGCGGTGACCGATGGCCTCCGGCGTGTCATCCGAACGCCCCTGCTCGGTCGCACGCAGCGTGAGCCGCGACAGGCTCTCCTCGCGTGGGACATCGAGCAGGATCACGGCGTCGAGAGCGACGCCCCGCTCGGCCAGGAACGCCTCGAGGTGCGCCACCTGCGCCGTGTTGCGGGGGTAGCCGTCGAGCAGGAACCCGTTCGCCGCATCCTCCTGCGACAGGCGGTCGCGCACGATCTCGCTGGTCAGCTCGTCCGGCACCAGATCACCCTTGTCGAGGATCGCCGTGACCTGCTGGCCGAGCGGCGTCCCCTCCTTGATATTCGCGCGGAAGATGTCTCCCGTCGACACCACGGGGATGCCGTACGACTCGGCGATGCGCACACCCTGCGTGCCCTTGCCGGAGCCCTGAGGGCCGACGATCAGGAGACGTGCGGATGCTGTCATCGAAGAAGCCCTTCGTAGTGGCGCTGCTGCAGCTGCGCGTCGATCTGCTTGACCGTCTCAAGACCCACACCCACGATGATCAGGATCGAGGCGCCACCGAACGGGAAGTTCTGGTTGGCGCCGACCGTGGCGAGGGCGATGAGCGGAATCAGCGCGATGAGACCCAGGTAGATGGAACCGGGGAGCGTGATACGTGTGAGCACGTAGTCGAGGTACTCGGCGGTCGGACGTCCGGCACGGATGCCCGGGATGAACCCGCCGTACTTCTTCATGTTGTCGGCGACCTCGACCGGGTTGAACGTGATCGCGACGTAGAAGTAGGTGAAGCCGATGATGAGCAGGAAGTACACGGCCATGTAGACCGGGTGGTTGCCCGTGGTGAAGTTCGCACTGATCCAGGAGACCCATGCCGGCGGAGTCGATCCGTCCTGCGGGGTGTTGAACTGCGCGATCAGCGCCGGGATGTACAGCAGCGACGAGGCGAAGATCACGGGGATCACACCCGCCATGTTCACCTTGATCGGGATGTAGGTGTTCGTACCGCCGTAAGTGCGGCGTCCGACCATCCGCTTGGCGTACTGCACCGGGATGCGACGCTGCGACTGCTCGACGAACACGACGAGACCCATCACGATGATGCCCACCAGGAGCACGAGCAGGAAGACCTCGAAGCCCTTGCTCTCCCAGATCATCCACATGGCGCCGGGGAAGGTGGCGGAGATCGAGGTGAAGATCAGGAGGGACATGCCGTTGCCGATGCCACGCTCGGTGACGAGTTCCGCGAACCACATGATGAGTCCGGTACCGGCGGTCATCGCCATGATGATGAGCAGCTGCGCCCACCACACGTCATTCGTGAGCAGGTTCTGGCAGGCGGCGACATCCGTCGTGCCGAAGAGCTGGCCGCTGCGGGCCACCGTGACCAGCGTGGTCGACTGCAGCAGCGCCAGCGCGATGGTGAGGTAGCGCGTGTACTGGGTCAGGCGGGCCTGACCGGCCTGGCCTTCCTTGTGCAGCGCCTCGAAGTGCGGAATGACGACGCGCAGCAGCTGCGTGATGATCGTCGCGGTGATGTAGGGCATGACGCCCAGCGCGAAGATCGACAGCTGCAGAAGCGCTCCGCCGGAGAAGAGGTTGACCAGACCGAGCAGTCCGTCTGCGCCCGAGTTCTGGGCGAGGCACTCCTCCACGTTCGGGAAATGCACGAACGGGGCAGGCACGTTGGAGCCCAGCCGGTAGATGGCGACGATCGCCAGGGTGAAACCGATCTTCCGACGCAGGTCGGGCGTGCGGAAGATCCGCGCGATGGCGCTAAACAAGGACGTTCCTCCTGAAAGGGTTGCCGAATCCCGAAGGGCGGCTGAAAGACCAGGGTAACCTACACGGACCAGGCGGGGAGACCAACCACAAGAGGGGCCGGAGAATCTCCGGCCCCTCTTGCCTGGTGGTTACTTGACGGATCCGCCGGCAGCCACGATCTTCTGCTCGGCAGAACCCGAGACCTTGTCGACCGCGACGGTGAGCTTCACGGCGATGTCGCCGTTTCCGAGAACCTTGACCTTCTCGTTCTTGCGAACGGCACCCTTGGCGACGAGGTCGCTGATGGTGACGTCGCCACCCTTCGGGTACAGCTCCGCGAGCTTCTCCAGGTTCACGACCTGGTACTCCACGCGGAACGGGTTCTTGAACCCGCGCAGCTTCGGGGTGCGCATGTGCAGAGGCATCTGCCCACCCTCGAAGCCGACGCGAACGGTGTTGCGAGCCTTGGTGCCCTTGGTACCACGACCGGCGGTCTTACCCTTGGAGCCCTCACCACGACCGACACGGGTCTTCGCGGTGTTGGCGCCGGGGACCGGACGCAGGTGGTGAACCTTCAGCACGCCGGGGCGGGATGCCGGAGCATCCTTCTTCGGCGCAGCCTTCTTGGCGGCGGGCTTCTTGGCCGCAGCGTCAGCCTTGGCGTCGGAGGCGGCGGCCTTGGCCGGAGCCTTCTTCGCTGCGGGCTTCTTCTCGGCGGCAGCCTTGGGAGCGGCAGCCTTCTTCGGGGCCTTCTCGGCCTCGACGGCGTCGTTCTTCTCAGCCATTAGTCGATCTCCTCAACCTTGACGAGGTGGGCGACGGTCTTGACGTAACCGCGCGTCTGCGCGTCGTCGGGGCGAACGGTGCTGTCGCCGATTCGCTTGAGACCGAGGCTGCGCAGCGTGTCACGCTGGTTCTGCTTCTCACTCACCTTGGACTTGACCTGCGTGACCTTGAGGCGCGAAGCCATCAGGCACCTACCTTCTGTGCGGCGATGGCCTCGGCCTCCGCACGGACGAGACGCGCCGGAGCCACCTGGTCGAACTCGAGACCACGACGCGCGGCGACCGCACGGGGCTCCTCGAGCTGCTTCAGAGCAGCGACGGTCGCGTGCACGATGTTGATCGTGTTCGACGAGCCGAGGGACTTCGACAGGACGTCGTGGATACCGGCGCACTCGAGCACGGCGCGGACGGGACCACCGGCGATAACACCGGTACCGGCCGCGGCCGGGCGCAGCAGAACCACACCGGCGGCCGCCTCACCCTGCACCGGGTGCGGGATCGTGCTGCCGACGCGCGGAACGCGGAAGAAGTTGCGCTTGGCCTCTTCGACACCCTTCGAGATCGCGAGGGGAACCTCACGAGCCTTGCCGTATCCGACACCGACGAGACCGTTGCCGTCACCGACGACCACGAGAGCGGTGAAGCTGAAGCGACGTCCACCCTTCACGACCTTCGAGACACGGTTGATGGTGACCACACGCTCGAGGAACTGGTTGTCCCCACGATCGCGCGAGTTGCGGTCACGTCCGCCGCCCTGGTTGCGATCGCGTCCGCCGCCACGGCGGCCTTCGCGAGCAGGCTCGGCCTGGGTCGTACCGGCGGCCGTCTCAGAGACGACTGCGGCCGCCTCAGGAGCGGCAGCTGCCGTTTCGGTCACTTCGTTCTCCTTGTTGTCACTCACAGTGCCAGCCCCCCTTCACGGGCGCCATCGGCGATGGCTGCGACACGACCGGCGTAGCGGTTGCCACCACGGTCGAACACTGCCTCGGAAACGCCGGCAGCCTTTGCGCGCTCGGCGAGAAGCTCGCCGACCTTGCGAGCCTTGGCGGTCTTGTCACCCTCGAGCGAGCGCAGGTCGGTCTCGAGCGTCGAAGCCGACGCCACGGTGTGACCCTTGCTGTCGTCGACGAGCTGCACGAAGACGTGGCGAGCCGAACGGTTGACGACGAGGCGCGGCCGCACCTCGGTGCCGACGACCTTCTTGCGAAGGCGGGCGTGACGACGCGCGCGGGCGTCAGACTTTGACTTGAGAGCCATGGTTACTTACCACTCTTTCCGGCCTTGCGACGCACGATCTCGCCGGCGTAGCGCACACCCTTGCCCTTGTACGGCTCGGGCTTGCGGATCTTGCGGATGTTGGCAGCTGCCTCGCCGACAGCCTGCTTGTCGATTCCGCTGACGGTGAGCTTGTTGTTGCCCTCGACCGTGAGCGTGATCCCGGCGGGCGGGTCGATCAGGACCGGGTGCGAGAAGCCGAGTGCGAACTCGACCGAGCTGCCCTTCTGAGCCACGCGGTAACCGGTTCCGACGACCTCGAGACCCTTGGTGTAGCCCTGGGTCACGCCGATGATGTTGTTGTTGATGAGCGTGCGGGTCAGGCCGTGAAGCGACCGCGACGCGCGCTCGTCGTCGGGACGGGAGACCAGAATCTGGTTCTCCTCGACCGCGACCTCGATGGGGCTGGCCACCGTGAGGGTGAGTTCACCCTTGGGGCCCTTCACCGCGACCTCACGGCCGTCGACCGAAACGGTGACGCCCGCAGGCACGTCGATGGGAAGTCGTCCAATACGCGACATTTCGAATTACCACACGTAGGCGAGAACTTCTCCGCCCACGCCCTTCTGCTCTGCCTGACGGTCGGTGAGAAGACCGGAGGAGGTGGACAGGATGGCCACGCCGAGGCCGCCGAGGACCGTGGGGAGCTCCGTGGACTTCGCGTACACGCGGAGGCCGGGCTTCGAGACACGCTTGATGCCTGCGATCGACCGCTCACGGTTCGGGCCGTACTTCAGCGTCAGCGTCAGGTTCTTTCCGACGCGAGCGTCAGAGGTCTCCCAGCCGGCGATGTAGCCCTCCTGCTGGAGGATGGCGGCGATGTTCGTCTTCAGCTTGCTCGACGGCAGGGTCACGGATTCGTGGTGCGCCGAGTTCGCGTTGCGCAGACGGGTCAGCATATCTGCGACCGGGTCTGTCATTGTCATGGTTTTGTTCCTTTGTTCATGAGGTTCCGGCTGCCGTTACACGACAGACGGCCTGCGATGAGCACGCAATCTTCAATTGTACGTGCACATTGGCGATGAATCCGACAGGCTCAGAAACCCGAGGGTTCCTGAGCCTGTCGAGGGATCACGCCTGTGCGTCTTCCGAGCGGAACGGGAAGCCGAGGTGGCGGAGCAGTGCCCGACCCTCGTCATCCGTCTTCGCGGTGGTGACGACGGTGATGTCGAAGCCGCGAACCCGGTCGATGCGGTCCTGATCGATCTCGTGGAAGACGCTCTGCTCCTGGAGACCGAAGGTGTAGTTGCCGTTGCCGTCGAACTGCTTGCCCGAGAGTCCGCGGAAGTCGCGGATACGAGGCAGTGCGAGCGAGACGAGGCGGTCCACGAACTCCCAGGCGCGGTCACCGCGGAGGGTGACGTGCGCGCCGATGGGCTGTCCCTCACGCAGCTTGAACTGCGCGATGGACTTGCGGGCCTTCGTGACGATCGGCTTCTGGCCGGTGATCTTGGTGAGGTCGTCGACCGCGCCATCGATCACCTTGCTGTCGCGAGCTGCCTCGCCGACACCGGTGTTCACGACGACCTTGACCAGTCCGGGGATCTGCATGACGTTCGCGTAACCGAACTCTTCCTGCAGAGCCTTCTTGATCTCAGAGTTGTACTTCGCCTTCAGGCGGGGCTGCACCTTGACAGCCTCCGCAGCGTCAGTAGCTGCCATCAGAGGTCCTTACCGCTCTTCTTCGCGAAGCGCACGCGGACGTTGCGCTTGACGCCGTCCTTCACCTGCTCCTCGACCCGGTGGCCGACCTTGGTCGGCTTCTTGGTCGAAGGGTCGACGAGTGCGACATTCGAAATGTGGATGGGAGCCTCGACAGTCTCGAGGCCACCCGTCTTGGTGCCACGCTGCGTCTGACCGACGCGGGTGTGCTTGGTGACGTAGTTCACGCCCTCGACGACGACGCGGTTGCGCTCGGACAGGATCTCGAGGACCTTGCCCTGCTTGCCGCGCTCGTCCTTGGATCCGGTGATGACCTGAACCAGGTCACCCTTCTTGATCTTCGCCATGATTAGATGACCTCCGGCGCCAGCGACACGATCTTCATGAACTTCTTGTCGCGAAGCTCACGACCGACCGGCCCGAAGATACGGGTGCCGCGGGGCTCCCCGTCGTTCTTCAGGATGACGGCGGCGTTCTCGTCGAACTTGATGTACGAGCCGTCAGGACGGCGCGTCTCCTTCTTGGTGCGGACGATGACCGCCTTGACGACGTCGCCCTTCTTGACGTTTCCACCGGGGATCGCGTCCTTGACGGTCGCGACGATGGTGTCGCCCAGGCCGGCGTAACGACGCTTGGAGCCACCGAGCACACGGATGGTGAGCAGCTCCTTGGCACCGGTGTTGTCGGCGACCTTGAGTCGGGATTCCTGCTGAATCACTTGGCCTTCTCCAGAATCTCCACCAGACGCCAGCGCTTCGTGGCGCTCAGCGGGCGGGTCTCGTTGATGAGGACCAGGTCGCCGATGCCGGCGGTGTTCGCCTCATCGTGCGCCTTGACCTTCGAGGTGCGGCGGATGACCTTGCCGTAAAGCGGGTGCTTCACGCGGTCCTCGACCTCGACCACGATGGTCTTGTCCATCTTGTCGCTGACGACGTAGCCACGACGCGCCTTGCGGTACCCACGGGCATCCGCATCGCGGACGTCGTGAGCGGCGTGCTCAACCTCGACGGCTGCTTCCTTCTTGGTGGCCATCACTCAGCCTCTTCCTTCACGGCGTCGTCAGCGGAGTCCGCCTTCTTCGCCTTCGACTTGGTCGCCTTCTTCGCCGGGACCTCGACCGGAGCGGGCGTCGCACGGATGCCCAGCTCGCGTTCGCGGATCACGGTGTAGAGACGCGCGATGTCGCGCTTGACGGCGCGGATGCGGCCGTGGCTCTCCAGCTGGCCGGTGGCCGACTGGAAACGGAGGTTGAACAGCTCCTCCTTGGCCTTACGCAGCTCCTCGACGAGGCGCTGGTCTTCGAACGTGTCGAGCTCTGTAGGAGCGAGCTCCTTGGTGCCGATCGCCATTACGCGTCGCCCTCCTCGCGCTTGATGATGCGTGCCTTGAGCGGCAGCTTGTGAATGGCACGGGTCAGTGCCTCGCGAGCGAGTTCCTCGCTCACGCCGGCGACCTCGAAGAGGACGCGACCCGGCTTGACGTTGGCGACCCACCACTCGGGAGAACCCTTACCGGAACCCATGCGGGTCTCAGCAGGCTTCTTCGTGAGCGGACGGTCCGGGTAGATGTTGATCCACACCTTGCCGCCACGCTTGATGTGACGCGTCATGGCGATACGAGCGGACTCGATCTGACGGTTCGTCACGTAAGCGGGCGAGAGCGCCTGGATGCCGAAGTCTCCGAACGAGACCTTGGTGCCACCAGTAGCCTGACCCGAACGACCGGGGTGGTGCTGCTTGCGGAACTTGACCTTACGGGGGATGAGCATTATGCCGACGCTCCTTCTGCAACAGGTGCCTCGTTGCGCGGGGCACGACGGCGGTCGCCGCCACGGTCGTCGCGACGGGCCTTCGGTGCGTTGGCCTGCTCGCGAGCGAGCTCCTTCGCGGTGAGGTCGCCCTTGTAGATCCAGACCTTCACGCCGATGCGGCCGAAGGTGGTCTTGGCCTCGTAGAAGCCGTAGTCGATGTTCGCGCGCAGCGTGTGCAGCGGCACACGACCCTCGCGGTAGAACTCCGAACGGCTCATCTCGGCGCCGCCGAGGCGGCCGGAGACCTGGATACGGATGCCCTTGGCGCCAGCGCGCTGTGCGCCCTGGAGACCCTTGCGCATCGCACGACGGAACGCCACACGAGCAGAGAGCTGCTCGGCGATGCCCTGCGCGACGAGCTGAGCGTCAGCCTCGGGGTTCTTGACCTCGAGGATGTTCAGCTGGATCTGCTTGCCCGAGAGCTTCTCGAGGTCGCCACGGATACGCTCGGCCTCTGCACCACGGCGACCGATCACGATGCCCGGACGGGCGGTGTGGATGTCGACGCGGACGCGGTCACGGGTGCGCTCGATCTCGATGTTCGAGACACCGGCGCGGTCCAGCTGCGTCTTCAGCAGGTTGCGGATCTTGATGTCCTCGGCGACGTAGTCGGCGTAGCGCTGACCCGGCTTCGTCGAGTCCGAGAACCAACGCGACACGTGGTCCGTGGTGATGCCGAGACGGAAGCCGTACGGGTTTACCTTCTGTCCCATTACTTGCTCGCCTTCTTGTTGCTGTCACCCGTGGCGGCCGGAGCTGCCTCAGGCGTCGAGAGCACGACCGTGATGTGGCTCGTGCGCTTCTTGATCTGGAAAGCGCGACCCTGTGCACGGGGCTGGAAACGCTTGAGCGTCGTGCCCTCGTCGACGTAGGCGTTAGCCACGTACAGGTCCTGCTCGTCGAGGTACTCGCCGTCGCGATCCGCCTTGACCTGCGCGTTGGCCATAGCCGACGCGACAAGCTTGTAGATCGGCTCACTGGCGCTCTGCTGTGCGAACTTCAGGATCGCCAGAGCCTCCTGGGCCTGCTTGCCCTTGATGAGCGCAACGACACGACGAGCCTTCTGAGGGGTCACGCGGATGTGTCGCACGCGTGCGATCGATTCGACCATTAGCGGCGCCGCCCCTTCTTGTCGTCCTTCTCGTGGCCGCGGAAGGTGCGGGTGGGCGCGAACTCGCCCAACTTGTGACCGACCATGGTCTCGGACACGAACACAGGGATGTGCTTGCGACCGTCGTGGACCGCGATCGTGTGACCCAGCATGGCCGGGATGATCATGGACCGGCGAGACCAGGTCTTGATGACGTTCTTCGTGCCCTTTTCGTTCTGACCGATCACCTTGCGAAGCAGGTGCTCGTCGACGAAGGGGCCCTTCTTAAGACTGCGAGGCATCTTCTCTTACTCCTACTTACGCTTCTTGCCGGCGTTACGACGACGCACGATGTACTTGTCGCTTTCCTTGTTGGCGTGACGGGTGCGACCCTCAGCCTGACCCCAGGGGGAGACCGGGTGACGACCACCGGAGGTCTTACCCTCACCACCACCGTGCGGGTGGTCGACCGGGTTCATGGCGACACCACGGACGGTCGGGCGGACGCCCTTCCAGCGCATGCGGCCGGCCTTACCCCAGTTGATGTTCGACTGCTCGGCGTTGCCGACCTCGCCGATGGTCGCGCGGCAGCGCGCATCGACGTTGCGGATCTCGCCCGAGGGCAGACGCAGCTGGGCGTAGGGGCCATCCTTGGCGACGAGACGGACCGAGACTCCGGCCGAACGTGCCATCTTCGCGCCGCCACCGGGGCGGAGCTCGATCGCGTGGATGACGGTACCCGTCGGGATGTTCTTCAGCGGGAGGTTGTTGCCCGGCTTGATGTCAGCCCCGGCGCCCGACTCGACGATGTCGCCCTGCTTCAGCTTGTTCGGCGCGATGATGTAGCGCTTCTCGCCGTCGAAGTAGTGCAGCAGCGCGATGCGTGCGGTGCGGTTGGGGTCGTACTCGATGTGAGCGACCTTGGCGTTGACGCCGTCCTTGTCATTGCGACGGAAGTCGATGACGCGGTACTGGCGCTTGTGGCCACCACCGATGTGACGGGTCGTGATGCGGCCCTGGTTGTTGCGACCACCGGTCTTCGAGAGCGGGCGCAGCAGCGACTTCTCCGGCGTCGATCGAGTGATCTCGGCGAAGTCAGCCACCGACGAGCCGCGACGGCCCGGGGTCGTGGGCTTGTACTTGCGAATAGCCATTATTGTCCTTATCCCCCGGGTCAGCCGATTGCCGTGAAGATGTCGATGGTGCCCGACTTCAGGGTGACGATGGCGCGCTTGGTGTCCTTGCGCTTGCCGGTTCCGAAGCGGGTGCGACGAGCCTTGCCGACGCGGTTGAGGGTGTTGACCCCAGCGACCTTGACGCCGAAGATCTTCTCGATGGCGAGCTTGATCTCGGTCTTCGAAGCGCGCGGGTCGACGAGGAAGGTGTACTTGCCTTCATCGATGAGACCGTAGCTCTTCTCGGACACGACCGGCTTCAGGATGATGTCGCGCGGGTCCTTGTTCAGGGCCGTCTGGAGAACAGATGCCTGCTCGCTCATGCGGAGACCTCCTGGTTGGCGCCGGACTTCGAGGCGATGAACCCCTCGAGCGCGGCCTGGGTGAAGACGATGTCGTCGGAGACGAGCACGTCGTAGGCGTTGAGCTGGTCGAACGTCAGCACGTGCAGGTTCGACAGGTTGCGGATGCTCTTCAGCGTCACGTCGTCGCCCCGCTCGATCACGACGAGCACGTTCTTCGACGAGACGACGTTGGTGAGGAAGCTCACCGCGGACTTCGTCGAAGGCGTGCCGTCGATCCCGAAGGACTCGATGGCGTGGATGCGGTCACCGCGGAAGCGGTCGCTGAGCGCGCCCAGGAGGGCGGCGGCGATCATCTTCTTGGGGGTGCGCTGCGAGTAGTCGCGCGGCTTCGGTCCGTGGACGATGCCACCACCGGTCATGTGCGGCGCGCGGATGGAACCCTGACGGGCGTTACCCGTGCCCTTCTGCTTGAAGGGCTTGCGGCCGGCACCGGAGACCTCACCGCGACGCTTGGTCGAGTGCGTTCCCTGGCGAGCCGCCGCGAGCTGCGCGACGACGACCTGGTGGATCAGCGGGATGTTCGTCTTGGCGTCGAACAGCGCGGCGGGAAGCTCGATCGAGCCTGCCTTCTTGCCGTCTGCCTTGAGGACGTCGAGCGCGAGAGTGGAGTCAGCCATGGTCAGGCACCCTTCACTGCGTTGCGGACATAGACGATGCGGCCACGAGCACCGGGGACGGCGCCCTTGACGAGCAGCAGACCCTTCTCGATGTCGATGGCGTGCACCGTGAGGTTGAGGACGGTCACGCGCTCGCCACCCATACGGCCGGCCATGCGCATGCCCTTGAAGACGCGGCTCGGGGTCGACGATGCGCCGATGGAGCCGGGCTTGCGGTGGTTGCGGTGCGAACCGTGCGATGCCGAGACGCCCTTGAAGTTGTGACGCTTCATGACACCGGCGAAGCCCTTGCCCTTGCTCGTGCCGACGACGTCGACGAGCTGGCCGGCCTCGAACGTGCCGTCGACCGTGAGCTCCTGACCGAGTGAGTAGTCAGCAGCATCCGCGGTGCGGATCTCGGTGACGTGGCGTCGCGGCGTGACGCCGGCAGCCTCGAAGTGAGCCGTGAGGGGCTTGTTCACCTTGCGCGGGTCGATCTGGCCGTACGCGATCTGCACGGCGTTGTAGCCGTCCTTCTCGGGCGTGCGAACCTGAGTCACCACGTTGGGTGCGAGTTCGATGACGGTGACGGGGATGAGCTTGCCGCTCTCGTTCCACACCTGGGTCATGCCGAGCTTCGTGCCCAGCATGCCCTTGGAAATCTTTGCGTTGATATCAGCCATGTCGAACCTCAGAGCTTGATCTCGATGTTGACATCGGCCGGGAGGTCGAGACGCATCAGCGAGTCGACAGCCTTGGGCGTCGGGTCGACGATGTCGATCAGACGCTTGTGGGTGCGCATCTCGAAGTGCTCGCGGCTGTCCTTGTACTTGTGGGGCGACCGGATGACGCACACGACGTTCTTCTCGGTCGGAAGCGGCACGGGGCCGACGACGGTCGCGCCCGCACGGGTCACGGTGTCGACGATCTTGCGTGCCGACGAGTCGATGACCTCGTGGTCATACGACTTCAGGCGAATGCGGATTTTCTGTCCCGCCATTGTCTGCTCACTCTCTTTAAGCGTCTTACCGACCTGGGCCGGATGGCCCGGGGGCATTGGACGCACGTCGGCGCTGTTCGCGCCTCGGCACTCGAACGGCTCTCGCGAGTCGATCTGCTGCACCACTGTTCTTCTGTCAGCCCGGGCACCTCTCAGCGACCGGGATGCCGACGTCTGCCGCACATGGCGGAGCCCTCATCATGAAGGTGTCGGGGGTTGTGTTCTGCTACCCGCGGCCTAGAACCCTGCAGCTCCCGGAGGAGACGCCGTCTATGCACTGCCCTGGTAGTGATCCGGCATACGCATAGCGCGCCGAAATGTCGAACCTGTCTATTCTGCCACGGCTGATTTCACTTGTGCAAACCCGGGCGTGTCGCGCGTCGGATCCGACATCGCGAAGCGGGGTCCGCCCCCTCCCCCGCAGCCATCTGCGGCCATGTCCTGAGGGTCAGATCTCTCCGTTCTGCGCGCGAACTGCAGGAGGGACGGCGGCGTGCAGGACGCATCGGCGGCATGTCATCCGACGCCTCGCGATCACTCCTGCAGATGGCGGTCGGTCACGGCGCCTCGGTCGATACCGAACGTCGATATCGACCAGGGGTCGAATGACGTCACGCCGCAGGAGATAGCGGGGCGAGGCATCCCCATGCCTCGCCCCGCTTGGGGAGGGCGTTCAGTGCGAGGGGGCACACCGAACGCGAGGAATCCGGCGTGAAGGGACGCCAGGATCCTCGTTCGAGGGCGCGGCGGAGAACCCGCTGCGCGAGCGGGGCGGAATGGCGGCGCACAGACGGCGCGCAGCGCACGGTGATCCCCAAATCGATTCCCCAGTTGTGAGCACGGCGACCGCCGTGCAGCTTCGGTGCGTCGAACCCCTTCGATGCACCAGGTCGCAAGATCCCCAGGCGACTGACCACAGTCTACGGGTTCCGCATCACGGATGCGAGCGTCCCGGCCAATGATTCTCGGGGAGGAACGCGGAGACGGCGGCCCACCTCAGTGGGTCGCCGTCTCTGCGAAGCTCGGTCGAGCGCTTACTCGTTGCCGACAGCCTTGTCGGCACTGTCGCGGATCTCGTCGATCTTGTCCGCCGCCCCCGGAGCGATCTTCTTGGCGAAGTCGGCCACCCCGTCGAGCACCTTGTCGCTGATGTCCTCGGCCTGCTCGCTCTTGACCGCCTCGGCGATCTTGTCCTTGTTCTGCTCGAAGAGATCCTTGCCCTTGTTCACGGCGTCTTCGATACCCATGTTGTCCCCCTTAGCGGTGTGTGCTGCCGACCGGTCAGGTCGATCAACCTCATTGTGCATGTCCGCATCGGGGAACGGAACCCTCGACACTGATTGATACCGCAGATGTCTCCGCGCCTCGTCCCCTCAACGACAGCAGGGCCGGACCCGAAGGTCCGACCCTGCTGCGAGAAAGCAGATGCTTACTTGATGATCTTCGTGACCGTACCGGCGCCGACGGTGCGTCCACCCTCACGGATGGCGAAGCCGAGGCCCTCCTCCATGGCGATCGGCTGGATCAGCTCGACCGTCACGTCGGTGGTGTCGCCGGGCATGACCATCTCGGTGCCCTCGGGCAGCGTGATGACGCCGGTGACGTCGGTGGTGCGGAAGTAGAACTGCGGGCGGTAGTTCGTGTAGAACGGGTTGTGACGCCCACCCTCATCCTTGGACAGGATGTACGCGGTACCGGCGAAGTCGGTGTGCGGCGTGACCGAACCCGGCTTGACGATGACCTGACCGCGCTCGACGTCCTCACGCTTCGTGCCACGGAGCAGGAGACCGCAGTTCTCGCCGGCCCAGGCCTCGTCGAGCTGCTTGTGGAACATCTCGATACCCGTGACCGTGGTCTTGACGGTCGGACGCAGTCCGACGATCTCGACCTCGGAGTTGATGGCCAGCGTGCCACGCTCGGCGCGGCCGGTGACGACGGTTCCACGACCGGTGATCGTGAAGACGTCCTCGACGGGCATCAGGAACGGCTTGTCCTTGTCGCGCACGGGGTCGGGAACGTTCTCGTCGACGGCCTCCATGAGGTCGAGGATCGACTGGACCCACTTCTCGTCGCCCTCGAGGGCCTTGAGAGCGGAGACGCGGACGACAGGGGCGTCCTCGGCGAAGCCCTGCGAGGCGAGCAGCTCGGAGACCTCGAGCTCGACGAGCTCCAGGATCTCCTCGTCCTCGACCATGTCGGACTTGTTCAGCGCGACGAGCAGGTACGGAACGCCGACCTGCTTGGCGAGCAGCACGTGCTCACGCGTCTGCGCCATCGGGCCGTCGGTGGCGGCGACCACGAGGATCGCGCCGTCCATCTGAGCCGCACCGGTGATCATGTTCTTGACGTAGTCGGCGTGGCCGGGGGCGTCGACGTGCGCGTAGTGGCGCTTCGGGGTCTCGTACTCGATGTGCGAGATGTTGATGGTGATACCACGCTGGCGCTCTTCCGGCGCCGAGTCGATGGAAGCGAAGTCGCGCTGCACGTTGGTGTCAGACGGGAACTTGTCAGCAAGCACCTTCGAGATCGCTGCGGAGAGCGTGGTCTTGCCGTGGTCAACGTGACCGATGGTTCCGATGTTGACGTGCGGCTTGGTCCGCTCGAACTTGGCCTTAGCCACTGGGTCCTCCTCAGGACGTCATGTAGAGGTTGCCGGGCACTGGTTTGCGACCGGTTCTCTACGGGTGTGAATCTCAGTTTAGTAGAGAGGGAATGTGAAGTTGTAGGGGACCTGAGAGCCGGGCCGGAACCCGGCTCTCAGAAAGACGATTACTCGCCCTGGTTCTTCTGGACGATCTCGTCGGCCACAGCGCGGGGAACCTCAGCATAGCTGTGGAACTCCATCGAGTAGACGGCACGACCCGAGGTCTTCGAGCGCAGGTCGCCGATGTAGCCGAACATCTCGGACAGCGGCACGTGCGCACGGACGACCTTGACGCCTGCAGCGTCTTCCATCGACTGGATCTGACCGCGACGCGAGTTCAGGTCACCGATGACGTCACCCATGTACTCCTCGGGAGTACGCACCTCGACCGCCATCAGCGGCTCGAGGAGCACGGGGTTCGCCCGACGAAGAGCTTCCTTGAAGCCCATCGATCCGGCGATCTTGAACGCCATCTCCGAGGAGTCGACGTCGTGAGCGGCACCATCGACGATGGTGGCCTTCACGCCGACGATCGGGTAGCCGGCGAGCACGCCGACGTTCATGCCGTCCTGGAAACCGGCATCGATCGATCCGATGTACTCACGAGGGATGCGACCACCGGTGACGGCGTTCACGAACTCGTAGGTCTTGTCGCCGTCCAGGTCGAGAGGCTCGATGTTGAACTGGATCTTTGCGAACTGACCCGATCCACCCGTCTGCTTCTTGTGGGTGTAGTCGTACTTCTCGACGGCCTTCTTGATCGTCTCGCGGTACGCGACCTGGGGCTTTCCGACGTTCGCCTCGACGTTGAACTCGCGCTTCATGCGATCCACGAGGATGTCGAGGTGCAGCTCGCCCATGCCCTTGATGGTCGTCTGACCGGTCTCGGGGTTGAGCTCCGTGCGGAAAGTCGGGTCCTCCTCAGCGAGCTTCTGGATGGCGACACCCAGCTTCTCCTGGTCGGCCTTGGTCTTCGGCTCGATGGCCACCTCGATGACCGGCTCCGGGAACGTCATCGACTCGAGGACGACCGGCTCGGCGGGGTCGGTGAGGGTGTCACCCGTGGTGGTGTCCTTCAGACCGATGACCGCGTAGATGTTTCCCGCGGTGACCGAGGGGACCGGGATCTCCTTGTTGGCGTGCATCTGGAAGATCTTCCCGATGCGCTCCTTCTTGCCCTTGGTCGAGTTGACGACCGCGGAGCCCGACTCGAGGTGACCCGAGTAGACGCGCACGTAGGTGAGACGACCGAAGAACGGGTGCACGGCGACCTTGAACGCGAGGGCCGCGAACGGGTCATTGGCGTCGGGGTGACGCTCGATGATCGTGTCGTAGTCCTTGGGGTCGTGCGCCTCGATGGAACCCACGTCGAGGGGGTTCGGGAGGTAGTCGACGACCGCGTCGAGCATCGGCTGGACACCGCGGTTCTTGAACGCGGAGCCACAGAGCACCGGGTAGATCTCGGAGGCGACGGTCAACTTGCGGATCGCGCCCTTGATCTCGGCGACGGTGAGCTCCTCGCCACCGAAGAACTTCTCGAGCAGCGCGTCGTCGGTCTCCGCGACGGTCTCGAGGAGAGCCTGACGGTACTCGTCGGCCTTCTCCTTGAGGTCGGCCGGGATCTCCTGGATCTCGTAGGAGGCGCCCATGGTGACGTCACCCTTCGAGTCTCCGGCCCAGACGAGGGCACGCATCTCGACGAGGTCGATCACACCGATGAAGTCGTTCTCTGCGCCGATGGGCAGCTGGATGACCAGCGGCTTCGCGCCGAGACGGTTGATGATCGTGTCGACCGTGAAGTAGAAGTCCGCGCCGAGCTTGTCCATCTTGTTGACGAAGCAGATGCGGGGGACGTTGTACTTGTCAGCCTGACGCCACACGGTCTCGGACTGGGGCTCGACGCCCTCCTTGCCGTCGAACACGGCGACGGCACCGTCGAGGACGCGGAGCGAACGCTCCACCTCGACCGTGAAGTCCACGTGACCGGGGGTGTCGATGATGTTGATCTGGTTCTTGTTCCAGTAGCAGGTCACGGCGGCAGACGTGATCGTGATGCCGCGCTCCTTCTCCTGCTCCATCCAGTCGGTCGTCGAGGCGCCATCGTGCGTCTCGCCGAGCTTGTGGTTGACGCCCGTGTAGAACAGGATGCGCTCGGTCGTCGTGGTCTTGCCGGCATCGATGTGCGCCATGATGCCGATGTTGCGGACCTTGCTCAGGTCGGTGAGCACGTCTTGTGCCACAGGAGTGTCCTTATCTGTCGAGCAGTGGTACTGCGAAGAGTGGGTGCCCGCCCCCGGCGAGTGGCCGGGGGCGAGCGAAGCTGTTTACCAGCGGTAGTGAGCGAACGCGCGGTTCGACTCGGCCATCTTGTGAGTGTCTTCACGGCGCTTGACCGCGGCACCCAGGCCGTTCGACGCGTCCAGGATCTCGTTCTGGAGGCGCTCGGTCATCGTCTTCTCACGACGACCCTTGGCGTAGCTGACGAGCCAGCGCAGCGCGAGGGTGTTCGCGCGGTGCGGCTTGACCTCGACCGGCACCTGGTAGGTCGAACCACCGACGCGGCGGCTGCGGACCTCGAGGGTCGGGCGCACGTTGTCGAGCGCCTTCTTGAGGGTGGCGACGGCATCCTGACCGTTCTTCGCCTCGACGCCGCGGAGGGCACCGTAGACGATCGACTCGGCCAGCGACTTCTTGCCGTCGACGAGGATCTTGTTCACCAGCGAGGTGACGATCGGAGCGCCGTATACCGGGTCGTTGACGACGGGGCGCTTGGGGGCGGGACCCTTACGAGGCATCTAACTCAACCCTTCTTCGCGCCGTAGCGGGAACGAGCCTGCTTACGGTTCTTGACAGCCTGGGTGTCCAGGGCGCCACGGACGATCTTGTAACGCACACCGGGGAGGTCCTTGACACGACCGCCGCGGACGAGCACGAGCGAGTGCTCCTGCAGGTTGTGGCCCTCACCGGGGATGTACGCGGTGACCTCGGTGCCGTTGCGGAGCTTCACACGAGCGACCTTGCGCATCGCCGAGTTCGGCTTCTTCGGGGTGGTGGTGTAGACGCGGGTGCAGACCCCGGCCTGCTGCGGGTTCGACTTCAGGGCGGGCGCCTTGGTCTTGGTGACCTTGGGCGAGCGACCCTTGCGAACCAACTGCTGAATGGTTGGCACGTTCTCTCCTCATAGTGCTGCACGGTGACAGCGTGATGGGTTTCACATCATGACCCACCGGCACGCCGGAATCGACGCGCTTTGTGGTGTGGTGGGTATGCCGTGGAGGCGGACCGGCAAGGTGCCGGCGCCCAGTGCACACGCCGAGACGTGCACACACCTGATCAAGTGTAATGGCGCGTAACGTGACGGTCAAATGAGGGCGGACCGGATTCCGGCGACTCCCCCACCGCTGACGGGCGTCGTGCCCGTGGACGCGGGGTCAGGGCGCGTCGGGGTCGAACGGCGAGTCGAGCGACTGCGTCAATTCGGCGAGGAGTGCCTCGATCTGCGGCTCGACGTGCTGCGAGATCGCCGCCTGGATGGACAAGCGGTGCCGCAGCAGCAGGCCGCAGACCTCGCGCCCGATCATGTTCGCGTACTCGTCGGCCAGGCCGACCTCCTGGCGCAGTGCGGCCTTCGCCTCGTCGGACAGGGGCGGCAGGGGCGGCAGCTCGGCAGCCGCATCGTCTGCGAGTCCGGCGATCGTGAACAGGAAGGGAGCGCCGGCGACCGGTTCCGGATCCAGCGGCAGCCCGTCGAACTCCGGGTCGAGGTCCTCGTTCGGGCGGTAGGCGCGGGCGCGGTTGCGTGCAGCCTGCTGATCGAGCTCGCGCTGCAGGGTGGGCAGATTCCGCGCGGTGTACTCGGCGACCGCGTGGTCCACGATCGTCTTGATCCGGGTCGAGAGACCGTGCTGCACACCGTGCGGGACATCAGCTCCGATCCCGGCGGCGGAAAGGATGGGAGAGCCGAGGCAGCGGCGGCACGGGGCCACGCGGCCCCGATGGGTGGCCGGCTCCCAGCGCGGCACCCAGCGCAACCAGGACTCGACAGCCTGGTCCACCTGCGCCTCCAATGAACGCTCCACACCGACAGCGTACGGCGCTCACGCCACCCGCGCGCCGATTTCTGCCGCGACGGCGGGGCGTCACTCCTCTTCGTCGCGCTCCCAGGGCCAGCGCGGCCTGGCTGATCGCGTACGTCGCAGCGCGATGCCGGACCAGGCCGCGATCGCGGCAGCGATGATCAGCACGACGCTCGGCCCGCCGCGGACCAGGTCGCCTGCGACGGCCGTCGCGGTGATCAGACCGCCCGTTCCGATGAGCACGGCGATCCACACGCCGACCAGATGCCCGAGCGCCGTCGCCAGCGAGATCGCCAGCGAGGCGGCAGAGGAGGGGGAACGCCGACGCAGCGTGAGCCCCAGCATCAGAGCGAACACGAGGAGGGCGATCAGCATCCCGGTCACCCCCGGCCCCTGGCCGAGACCGGGCACCGAGATGATGTCGGTATCCGTCGCCGCGCTCACCGCACCGAGACCGAAGACCGCGAGCGCGAAGAATCCGATGGTGGCGAGCACCAGCGCCAGGATGGCCGAAACCCCCGCGGACTCAGGTCCGCGGGGGTTCGGCGTGGTGGCGTTCGTGATTACCTCGCCAGCGTGGGGCCGGCCTCGAGCGTGCGCTCGTACTCGCGCTGCGCCTCGGCGTTCTGCTCGGTCTTGCGAGCGCCGCTGCGCGCGACCCAGGCGCCGAACCAGATGGTGAGCTCGCGGGCGAAGATGAAGGCGGCGATCGCGAGAGGCGCAAGGAGCTGCTCGCCGACGAGTTCGGATGCGGCCGAGGGGGTGAGCGTGAGGATGCCCGCCTCGAAGATCTGGCCGAGGAGGTGCCCACCGTAGGCGATGGCGCCCACGATGATGCCGAACACGACCCACAGACCCCAGCGGCCGCGGTTGATGATCGCGCCCAACAGCCAGAAACCGATGAAGAAGACGACGACCGGCGTCCAGTACCCCCACGTCGCAAGCGGCGCGAGTGCGGACTGACCGATGTTCTCGCCGGTCACGTCTCCCGCGAGAGCACCGAGGCCCAGCGTCGTGCCGAGGTACAGGACGGCGAAGACGAGCGTGGCGAGCAGACCGATCGCACCCGCGGTTCCCCGATTGCCGCGGTCGCGCGGCGGCTCGGGAGCCTGCACGAAGATCGGCTGCGGGAGCTGCGGAGATGCCGCGGCGACGAGCAGGGGCTCGGAGGGAACGACCTGGGTGTCAGCAGCGCCGTACGCCGGCGCGTAGGCGGCATCGGCCACGGAGGGTTCCTCGACGTGCGAGGCCGGAGCGGCGAAGACGGCGGTCGCGTCCGAATCGCGGTCGGAGCTGACGACTGCCGGCGGCGCTGCGGCAGCGGCCGGAGGCGCGAAGGTACCGGGGTAGGAGCGCTCGGCCTCTTCGAAGGCGGCGAGGTCGGGGTCGACGGCCTTCTCCTCGATCGGACGTTCGACGGCGTCGGGTTCCTGGACCGCACCGGGGACGTCGGCGCCCGCTGCGGCCGCAGCGTCCAGGCCGGCGTTCGCGCTGCCGACGACGTCGTCGACGTCTGACGGCTTCTCGGGCTGGGGAACGTCGGGGTCACTCATGGGGGTGCGCCTCTCATCGGATGTCTGCATTGCGAGGGTACCGCCGGGAGCGCGGGCGCTCAGGGAGGCGTGCCGACGTGTCGCCAGACCCCGTCACCCGCACTGCGTGCGTGATCAGGGCAGTGCGTTGCGCAGGGCCGTGTCGGCGAACTCGGCGAGCACGGGGAGCATGGGGAGCGAGAGCCAGAGCAACGCCAGGATCACACCGGTGCAGAACACGCCGGCGATCCAACTCATCGCCAGATTGCGCCCAGCCACCCGTGCCATGGTCCCACCGTACGACGAGGCCCGGCCGCGACGCGGAAGCAACGCCGAGCATTCGTGCGCGTCGCCCGATCAGCGCGTTGCGCGTCCCCGCAGCCGCCACAGCAGCCAGAGTCCCGACGCGGGGATGAGGACCAGCCCCAGCGCGATCACTCCGAACCAGATGAAGTCGTACCACGCGGGCAGCAGGGGGTTTGCGACGGGCGGCGGTGTCCCGGTGCCCGAGGAGCTGCCGCTCGTCTCGGCGACGGCGAAACCCTGCATGGTCGTGATCAGGACGGCCGTGAGCACGAACACGCTGAACGGCACCACGATGGCGACGACCTTCTCCCACGTCTTCCACAGCGCACTGAGGCTGACCAGCGCGGCGCCGACGAACCAGCCGACGACGGGCACGATGATCCCGCCGAAGCTCAGGGTCAGCGCCGCCGTGATCGCGAAGCCGCGCGTCGACGTGATCGGCGGACGAGGGGCCTCCGGTGCGGGCACGGGAGCCGCCACGACGAAGGTCGGCCCGGCCGGCGTCTCATCCTGCGCCTCACGCGCGATCGCCACCGGGTCGCCCAGCTGCGCGATCCTCGCGGCGGTCGCGGCGGCGTCCAGGCCGTGCAGCTCTTCGGCGATGCCCCCGCGGATGTCGGCGGCGACGCCGTGCGGCAGTCCGCGCATGGCCTCGTCGAGTCGCGCGAGATAGTCCTCGCGCAGCCCCTCAGCGGTGGTCTCGGTCATGATCATCCCTCTCCGACGATGCCAGTGACGACACGGGCGAACGGGGCCCACTGCGCACGGAACCGGGCGAGCTGCTCGATTCCGGCATCCGTGAGCCGGTAGTACTTGCGCACCGGCCCGCTCTCCGAGGGGAGGTCGAACGTGCTGACCCAGCCGTTGTCCCTCAGCCTGCCCAGCAGGGGGTAGAGCGTGCCGATGCTGGCGATCAGGCCCGCCTGCGTGAGCGCGTCCGCCAGCTGCCAGCCGTACATCGGCTCGCGCGAGAGCAGCCCGAGCACGCAGTACTCGACCACCCCTTTACGCATCTGCGCGCCGATGTCAGCTGTCATGCATCACAAGGTAGCATGCGTGGCACGTTAGTGCCATCCTGTCTCACCCCTTGGTGGCCCCTGCGGTGAGACCGCCGACGATGTACTTCTGCAGGAACAGGAACAGGATCATCACCGGGATCGCCGCCATCACCGCGCCGGCGGAGAAGGCCGACCAGTCGGCGTAGCGCGGGTTGGCGACCAGCTTGGTGAGACCGACGACCAGCGTCTGCTGCTCGGGCTCGATCAGGATGACGCTCGCGATCACGTACTCGTTGACCGTGCCGATGAACGACAGGAGCCCCACGACAGCGAGGATCGGAGCGACCAGGCGCAGGATGATCGTGAAGAAGATGCGGGCGTGGCCGGCGCCGTCGATGCGCGCGGCCTCATCGAGCTCCTTCGGGATCGTGTTGAAGAAGCCGTACATGAGGTAGGTGTTCACGCCGAGCGCGCCGCCGAGATACACCAGGATCAGGCCGGTATGGGTGTTCAGCCCGATCGCGGGGAACCAGTCCCCCAGCGTCGACAGCAGCAGGAAGATCGCGACGACGGCCAGGAGCTGCGGGAACATCTGCACGACGACGATCGTGACCAGTCCCACCCGACGTCCGGCGAAACGCATGCGCGAGAACGCATATGCGGCGCAGGCGCCGATGAAGACGGTCACCGCCCCGGTCACCAGCGCGATGAGGAGCGTGTTCCCGAACCAGCGGAGATAGGGGTTCTGCGGATCGGTGAGGATGCGCACGTAGCTGTCGATGCCGATCGCGGAGAACAGCTGGTTCGATCCGGTCAGCGTTCCCTTCGGGTTCAGCGACGCCGAGACGACGTAGAGCAGCGGGAACAGAGCGAATGCGCTCACCACGATGCCGACGACATGGCGCCATCCGGTGTCGGCGAACCAGGCTCCGACGCTGCGCCGGCGCACGGGGGTGTCGATGGTGCTCATCAGTTCAGCTCCTCGAGGGCCTTGGTCTTGCGGAAGCTGATGATCGAGATCGTCGCCACCACGATGAAGATCAGGATCGTGAACGCGGACGCGAGACCGTAGTCGCGCGTCTGACCGGTGAAGGCCACCTTGTAGACCATCGAGATCAGGATGTCGGTGTGACCGACCGGGATCGACACGTCACTGAAGCGCGGGCCGCCGTTGGTCAGCATGTAGATCAGGTTGAAGTTGTTGAAGTTGAAGGCGAACGACGAGATCAGCAGCGGCGCGACCGTCACCAGCAGCAGGGGCAGCTTGATGCGTCGGAACACCTGCCAGGGGTTCGCACCGTCCATCACGGCCGCCTCGTTCACGTCTTCGGGGATGCCCTGCAGTGCTCCCATGCAGACCAGGAACATGTAGGGGAACCCGAGCCACAGGTTCACGATGAGGATCGAGACCTTCGCGAGCGTGGGGTCGGTGAGCCACGGGATGTCCGCTCCCCCGAAGATGACCTGGTTGATGAAGCCGAAGCTCTCGTTCATCATTCCCGCCCACACCAGCGCGGAGAGGAAGGCGGGGAACGCGTACGGGAGGATCATGATGATGCGGTAGCCGTTGCGGAACCGCATCCGGGTGTTGTTGAACACCAGCGCCAGGAGCAGGCCGAGGAAGAACGTCGTGGCGACCGAGATGATCGCGAACACGAACGTCCAGATCGTCACAGAGATGAGCGGGCCGCGGATCGAGGCGTCGGTCACGGCGCGCACGAAGTTGTCGAAGCCGACGGTGACCTGCCAGCCGGGGAGAAGCTCTTCACCGTTCTCGGCGGTGAAGGCCCCGGTGCCGATGTCGGCGTATACCGTTCCGGTGCGGGTGTCGGTGATCGCGTCTGCGTCGGCATCGTACTCGAGCGTCGAGACGTACAGGTATCCGCTCTGTCCGTCGGGAGCGCGGAGGCTGCCGTCGTTCGGATCGTCGCTGAACGGCACGGCGAGGTTCTCGAGCTGCTCGGAGAGCGTGAACACCGTGGCGAGCGGGAGCGTCGTCCATCCGTCGACCGCGACCGCCTTGCCGCCGTCGAACTCGGCCTGCACCTGCTGCAGCGGCTGGTCGGCCGTGCCCAGCAGCGCATCGCCGGAATCGGGGTCGGTCACCAGCAGGCCGTAGGTGCCGAACTGCTCGACGACGGTCACCGGGTAGGTCGGGGAGTCCTCCACCCGCTCCTGCGCGGAGGCGAGCAGAGAGGAGATCGCCTGGCCCTTGGACCCGTTGTGCCCCGTGCCGTAGTTCGTGAAGCCGATGTACCCCGTGTACAGCAGGGTGAAGACCTGGAACACGACCAGGAAGATGATGCCGGGAGTGAGGTACTTCGCCGGTACCCGCCGGCGGGAGAAGTAGATGTAGTTGACGAAGACCGTGACCGCGATGACCAAGGCCAGGATGAGCCACTCCTGGTGCATATACAGCACGAATGCCGCGTAGACCGCGATGGCATCGACGACGGCCAGCAGCAGGATCTTCAGCAGCAACCAGCCGATCGGGCTGGATGCCGCCTCCGCGATCTTGGCGGCCTGTCGCTGGCGCTTCGTGAGAGGAGCCGTGGGCTCGACGGTGTCTGTCATCTCGTCCTCGTCAGGGTTCTGCCGGGGCGGGCGCGCAGCGCCCACCCCGGCAGGGTCGGTACGTGAGGTGTTACTTGATCGCGGCGGTCACGTCATCGACGAGCTTCTGCCACGTCGACTTCGCGTCCGCGCCGTTGATGATCGCGGCCTCGGCCACGCCCCAGTACTGCCAGACAGATCCCATCGCAGGGATGGCGGGCATCGGGACCGCGTCGGCGCCGACGGCCTGGAAGCCGGCGATGATCGGGTCGGATGCCGCGGAGTCCGCTGCCGCGGTGAGGGCGGGAAGCACGTTGCCCGCCTTGAAGAGCTCGAGCTGCACCTCTTCGGTGCCGAGGTAGTTCACGAGGAAGTCGTTCGCGGCGACCTTGTTCTTGGACTCGGCGCTGACGAAGAAGCCCTTCACGCCGGCGAACGGCGAGGCCGTCTCACCCGTGGGGCTCGGCACCGGGTCGATCGCGACGTTGATGCCGGCGTCCTTGGCAGCTCCGACGTTCCACGGACCCGTCAGCCAGAAGGCTGCGGTGCCGTCGAGGAACTGCTGCTTGGCGATCTCGCCGTCGATGTCGGTGTTCAGCGTGCCCGCTGCACCCTGCGCGGCGAGCCAGTCGGCGAAGGCGAAGCCACCCTCGCTGCCCAGCTGGAGGTCGGTGGAGTCGTAGCTGCCCGACTCGTCGGTGCCGAAGACGGGGGCGCCGAACGCGGTCTGGAACGGGTACAGGTGGTACGGGTTGCCCTCTGCGCCCTGCTCGACCACGAAGGTGCCCTTCGACACCATGTCGTCGAAGCTGGTGGGGGCGTCGGGGACGAGGTCGGCGTTGCGCAGGATCGCGATGTTCTCGACCGCGTACGGGAGCATGTAGACCGTGCCGTCATAGGTGGCGGCCTGCAGTGCGACGGGCAGGTAGTCCGCGGAGCTGTCTCCGAGCTCGATCGGCGCGACGACACCGTTGGTCGACAGCTCGCCCAGCCAGTCGTGTGCGCCCATGACGACGTCGGGGCCCTTGCCGGTCGGGACCTGCTGGATGAAGTCGTCCTTCATGTCGTCGACCGACTTGCCCACGAGCTCGACCTTGACGCCGGTCTTGTCCTGGTAGGAGTCGGCCGCACCCTGCAGCGCATCGACGCGCTCGGCGTCGACCCAGACGGTCAGCGTGCTGGCGCTGCCGCTGTCGGAGGAGTCGTCGCTGCTGGTCCCGGTGGAGCAGCCGGCAAGCGACAGAGTGGAAACGATGGCGATGGCGCCTGCGGCGACGATGCCCCTCTTGTTCACCTTCATTGGTGTGTGCCTCTCTCAGTGCTGATGGCCTGCGATACTGCAAGCGCTTACAGTATGCAATGAGTTCCGCTCGAATCGCAATGGACCATCCCTTCGATATCAAGCTGTGATGCCGATCTGTTGCCCGCCGCCGAGTGAAAGCGTTTCCAGACGGGCGGCACGCGGCCAGGCTCGGTACACTGCCTGTATGGCTGACAGTTCCTTTGACATCGTCTCGAAAGTCGACCACCAGGAGGCGGAGAACGCCCTCAACCAGGCCCGCAAGGAGATCGAGCAGCGCTACGACTTCAAGGGAACCGGTGCGTCGATCGCATGGAGCGGCGAGCAGATCCTGATCATCGCCAACTCCGAGGAACGCGCCAAGGCCGTGCTGGATGTCTTCCAGTCGAAGCTCATCAAGCGCAGCATCTCGCTGAAGAGCCTCGAGTCGGGCGAGCCCTTCGCCAGCGGCAAGGAGTTCCGCATCGTCTCGACCATCAAGGACGGCATCTCCTCCGAAAACGCGAAGAAGATCAACAAGATCATCCGCGACGAGGGCCCCAAGGGCGTCAAGAGCCAGATCCAGGGTGACGAGCTGCGCGTGCAGTCCAAGAGTCGCGACGACCTGCAGGCCGTGATCGCGCTGCTCAAGGGCTCCGACCTCGACGTCGACCTGCAGTTCATCAACTACCGGTAAGCACCGCCGCCCCCGGACATCACTTCGCCTCCCGCACGCACCAGCCAGCGGGAGGCGAAGTCACGTCGGTGTCAGTCCGGGAAGACCTGCGTGTACGGGACGACGATCTCGGCATCCGTGTAACCGGGCGCGGAGAAGCGGATCGTGTAGGCACCGTCGTATGCGGCGAAGCCGCCGATCGGCGTCTCCTCGCCGTACATGATGGCGTTCGATGTGCTGCCCAGACGTCGCGAGACGACAGGGACCTGCGTGGTGCCGGTCGCGACGGTGGTCTGGAGGATGACTGCGGGATAGAGTCCGTCGTTCGGTGCACCCTGCACGAAGGTCCATCCGTCGATGGTGCTGTCAGGTGCGTAGACCCAGATGCCGTCCGTTCCCGCGTTGTCGCCCGCACCCGCCCACGTGAACGTCACGGTGACGTTCGTCGGTGCGGTGGTCGCCGAGGAGAAGGTGATCTGACCGCTCAGGGAGAGCTCGGAGCTTCCGCCCAGGTTCGCATCGGGGAACGTCAGCACGACCCCGTCTGCGTTGATCGCGCCGGTGGCGACGCTGGCCGCGTGCAGCGGCACGGCGACCGCGGCGGCGACCACCGGGATCGACCAGGCGCCGGCGCTGAGGACCGTGCGGCGTGACAGTGAGGCGCGGGAAGCGGGGACGACGGACTCTTCAGTCATGGGACATCCTTAACGATGCGATCTCGGGGGCCGAAACCGGGGCGTCTCGGAATGGGACGAGCCTAGCAGTGAGGTCGACGCGGCCAGTTCATGTTTTCGGTCCGCCACCGCATCCCCCGAACTGGGGGTTTGGGGGCTCGCACCCGGCGAATAGCCGCAATCCGAGGAATAGCATACCGATATACGGGTCGCTATCACCAAGACTGTATGAGGCCGCAACCGGAGGCGGCCGACGACGCGGAGTCACATGCCGCGCTGCCGCACTTCGGCTTCGCGGTCTCGGGATCACGGAACCGGCCCTGTGGGGAACGGGAACCGGCAGCCGCATGTGGACGCGTCGTCCGTGGCCGGCGGGTGCCTCAGGCGCCCACCGGCCACAGAGCGGTCGCGCATCCTGTGCGTCCACCGTTCGGGTATTGGCACTGCGCACGATTCATGATGTAGTTGCCCTCCCGGGCGAAGATTCATGGGGTGCGCGGGAACAGAAGGACAAAACTGGGGGCAGTTCCATGAGCATCACGGAATCCAAGAGCATCGGGGAGAGCAAGCAGCTGTTGGCCGATGAGGTCTTCCACCACATCGGCCAGCAGATCATCGACGGCGTCCTGCCGCCGCAGCACCGGATCCGCGACGTCGAGGTCGCCGAGGAGTTCCACGTGTCGCGCACGCCTGTGCGCGAGGCGCTCCAGCGGCTGGAGCGCCTCGGCCTCGTCATTATGTACCCCAGCAGGTACACCGAGGTCACGATCGTGACGGAGGAGATCGTCGAGCAGACCCGCGTGTTCGCGGGCTACCAGGCGGGGATCTCGGCCCGGATGGGCCTCCCCCGGATCACGGCGATCCAGCGCACGCACCTGGCGAAGCTCGTCGACGACATGCACACCGCGCTGGAGGGCGATGAGGGCACCTCCGAGAGCCGGTGGGCGGTGTTCTCGTACCTGAGCGATCACAGCGGCAACACACAGCACATGTCGCTGATGAACGATGCCGAGGTCGCGCTGTTCCGCAACCTGCGCGACTGGCGAGTGCCTCGCGACGATCGGGAACGCATGCACACGACGTACGCGAGTTTCCGTGCCGCCATCCTCCGCGGCGATGCCGACGAGGCGGAGCGGCTCGCCCGAGCGATGTACTACGTCTGAGCGACGCTCACCATGTCGCGCGCCACCCGGTGACCCACGTCGCGAGCCGGTGATACGCGTCCTCCCGCGCCTCGTGCCGTGAGAGGAAGATGTCGTGCAGTGCGCCGTCGATGCGCTCGACCGTCACGGACGAGCCGAGCTTGAGCGACGCGCGCGCGATGTCATCCACGACGAGCACCGAGTCCGCCCTGGTGAGGTCATCGGACCAGCGAGTCGGAGTCGCCGAGCGCGCGGAGAGCAGCACGCACACCGGCGCGGCGATCGAGAGTCCGGACGCGACAGTGCGGTGCCCCGAGAGGATCGCGCTGAGCCATCCGGCGTACACCGCCATGCTCTGCACCGGACGCCACTCCAGGTTGATCTCCATCGGATCGTCCGGATCGAGGACCTCCTGCTGCGCCCGCGTGTAGAAGCCGAGATCCACCTGGGGTGCGACCTCGAGCGGACGCAGCCGCGCCGTCAGCTCGACCATCGGCGCGATCGCCGAGCGCACCGACGCGAACTGGAACTCCAGCCACGGGCTGTTCAGGACCACGGCATCGGCGGCATCCGGATGCCGGGAAGCCCACAGGCTCAGCGTCAATCCCCCGGTCGAGTGGCCGAGGAGCACGAGCTTCCGCGTCGTGCCCGTGCCGTCGGCACCGCGTCCCATCGCGTCGAGAGCCGCAGCGATGTCTTCGTCGTAAGTGCGCAGATCGGTGATGTACCCGGGCGTCTGCCCCTGGCGTAGGCTGCGGCCGTACTTGCGCAGATCGAGCGCGAAGAACCGTGCACCGCGCGACGTCCAGAAGCGCGCCAACCGCTTCTGGAAGAAGTAGTCCGACCAGCCATGGATGTAGAGCACGTCGACGCTCTCGAGCGGACGGCTGGTACCGGCGAGGCGCTCCCACCAGCGCAGCGGCCTCGGCAGCGCCCGCACGAGCGTCGCCACCACCGGACCCTGATCGTCTTCGCCGAGGTCGAGCGTCAGCTGCTCGAACTCGTCGCCGAGCACGTCCGGAGTCCAATCGACCATGCCGCCAGGCTAGCCGAGGGAAACGCGACGACAGGGCGGCAGGCCCGTCAGGACCTGTTCTTCACTCGCCGCGGGAGACCCGGACCATCTCGTCGCGCGGCACGACCTTGATGCGCGCACGCTCTTCGGGAGCGCCGAGTGCGATCTCATGCTCGTCGAGCCGGTGCCAGCCGTCGAGGTCGGTCCAGGTGACGCCGCGCTCCTCCAGGAGCGCGGGGATCGCCTCTTCCGAGGGGTCCTCCGGGCGCCACCAGGAGCCCTGGTCGTTGATGATGTGCCGCACGGTCTCCATCGCGTCGGACTTGGTGTGTCCGATGAGCCCGACCGGACCGCGCTTGATCCAACCCGTGGCGTAGATGCCCGGCATCTGCTGGTTCGAGTCCTTCGCGAGCACCTGCCCCTCGCGGTTGGGGATGACGCCGTGCTTCTTGTCGAACGGTACGCCGGGCAGCGGCGAACCGAAGTACCCGATCGCGCGGTACAGCGCCTGAATCGGCACCTCGCGCATCTCGCCGGTGCCGATGGCTCCACCCTGGCCATCAGGCCGGGTGCGCTCGTACACCAGGGCCGCGACGCGACCGGCGTCATCCTTGCGGACCTCGACGGGGCGCGCCCAGAAGTGCAGGTGCAGTCGGCGCGAGGCCGTTCCGCCCGCGTTGTTCACGGATTCGCGCTTGCGCCACGACTGGAGCACCCGGTCGATGACCATGACCTGCTTGTTGCTGGCGACGGCATCCTTCGACGCATCGTCGTAGTCGAAGTCCTCGTCGTAGACGACCATGTCGACATCGCGCAGCTCACCCAGCTCGCGCAGTTCGAGCGGCGTGAACTTCACCTGCGCCGGTCCCCGGCGTCCGAAGACGTGGACGTCGGTGACCTCGCTGGCCTTGAGTCCCTCGTAGACGTTGGCCGGGACCTCGGTGACGAGGAGGTCCTCCGCGTGCTTCGCGAGCATGCGGGCGACGTCGAGCGCCACGTTGCCGTTGCCCAGCACGGCGACGGAGGCGGCATCCAGCGGCCACTCGCGCGGCACGTCGGGGTGACCGTCGAACCAGCTCACGTAGTCGGCTGCCCCGTAGGAGGCGACCGCATCGATGCCGGGGATGTCGAGGGAGGTGTCGCGGATCGCTCCCGTCGCGAAGATCACCGCGTTGTAGTGGCGCTTGAGATCTTCGAGAGTGATGTCCTCGCCGAAGCGGACGTTGCCGAACAGGCGGATGTCGCCGCGGTCCAGCACGTCGCGCAGCGCCGTGATGATGCCCTTGATGCGTGGGTGGTCGGGGGCGACCCCATAGCGGACCAGACCGTACGGCGCGGGGAGCTGCTCGAAGAGGTCGATGGAGACATCGAACCTGCGCTCGGCCTTCAGCAGGATGTCGGCGGCGTAGATGCCGGCGGGCCCTGCTCCGACGATGGCCAGTCTGAGCTTGGTCATAGGGGGGTCCTTTCGTGTGCCGTCGCCTCCTCCGCGCGCAGCCGAGGAGGCCGCGCCGTCGTCAGCTGGAGCGTTCGACGAGGGTCTCTGCGAAACGGGTGAGCGCGTCGCGCACGGTGCCACGCGGGAGCGGGGCGAGGGCGGCGATCGCATCCTTGGTCCAGGTGTGCGCGAGTGTCAGCGTCTTCTGCGTCCCCGCGTGGTCTCGCAGCTCGGTGAGCGGTCCGTCCAGGATCGCGGGATCGGCGCCGTCGGCGATGCGGGCGACTCCGTCGTCGATGCGTGCCGCGAGCTCGACCGAAGCCGCATCGGACTCGGCCTTCAGCAGCAGGTAGGGCATGGTCGGCACACCGGCGCGAAGGTCCGTTCCCGGCACCTTGCCCGTGTCCTCGGGCTTGGCGGACAGGTCGATCACGTCGTCGAGCAGCTGGAACGCGACTCCGATCTTCTCGCCGTACACGCGCAGCGGCTCTTCGTATTCGGCCGGTGCGTTCGAGAAGATCACGCCGCCCTGCGTCGCCGCGGCGATCAGGGAGCCGGTCTTGTCGGCCAGCACCTGGATGTAGAACTCGATCGGGTCGTCGTCGGGCTGCGCCCCGAGGGTCTCGTGCATCTGTCCGAGCACCAGGCGCTCGAAGGTGTCGGCTTGCAGCCGGATGGCCCGCTCACCGAGGCGCGACATCAGCTGACTCGCCCGCGAGAACAGGATGTCACCGGTGAGGATGGCGATGTTGTTGCCCCATACCGCGTGCGCGGCGGGCACGCCGCGGCGGCGGTCGGCGCCGTCCATCACGTCGTCGTGGTACAGCGAGCCGAGGTGAGTGATCTCCAGCGCCTTGGCGACGTCGATCACGGCCTCGGTGTTGCCGTCGCCGAGCTGCGCGGCGAGCAGCGTGAGCACCGGCCGGATGCGCTTGCCCCCGGCCTCGTACAGATAGCGGCTGGCAGCGTCGGCCAGCGGATCGGCGACGCGCACGTCTTCCGCCAGTCCCGTCTCGACGAGCTCCAGCCCGTCTTCGATGGACTGGGCGATCCGCCTCGCGGCAGGGCCGATGAAGACACGGTCGCTGAAACCGAGACGGCTCGCCAGTCGCGAACCCGGGGCTACGCGGCTCGAAGTCACGACCCCAGCCTACCGTCGTCGCGAAGCGGTGAGACGTCCATGCGACTACTCCGGCTTGCGCGCACGGTGCAGGGCGACGATGCCGAACGTGAGGTTGCGGTACGCGACGTCGGTCCAGCCCGCATCGCGGATCCAGGCCGACAGCTTCTTCTGGTCGGGCCAGTCGCGGATCGACTCGTTCAGATAGTCGTACGCATCGCCGTTCGTGCCGGCGACGCGGGCCACCCGCGGCAGGACCTTCGCGTTGTAGAAGCGGTAGACGCTGCGGAACAGCGTGCCAGGAGGAGTGGAGAACTCGTTGATCACGAGGCGTCCGCCCGGCTTGGTCACGCGGAAAAGCTCGCGCAGCGCCTGGCGCGGGTCGCTGACGTTGCGCAGCGCGTACGACATGGTGACGGCGTCGAACTCGGCGTCGCCGAAGGGCAGGTTCGTGGCATCCGCCTCGACAAAAGAGAGGTTGCGCATCGCCCCGTGGCGGCGCTGGCCCTCGGCGAGCATGCCAGGCGAGAAGTCCGCGGCGACGACCTGGGCGCCGCTGCGCGCGAGCGATGCGGACGACGAGGCGGTGCCGGCCCCCAGATCGAGGATCCGCTCCCCCGGCTTCGGGGCGACGGCGCGGGTCGTGGCGGCACGCCACAGTGCATCGTTGCCGAAGGTCATGGCCGTGTTGGTGCGGTCGTAGCCGGCCGCGACCTGGTCGAACATGCCGCTGACGCGGGCGGGGTCCTTGCCGAGATCGGCGCGATTGGGCTCGTTCGGGGTCACCTGATCCAGTGTAGGTGTCATGACCTGGGCGCGAGCCCCCGCTCCTCGAGCCGGTCGAGCCAGATGTCGGCGGTGGCGTCGTCGAAGGGCGCCACCTGCTGTCGGACCCGGTCTTCGAGGTCCAGGGCGAGAGCCTCCAACCGCGACATCACGTCGGCGGGATACCCGTAGCGGATGCTGTGCTCCGCCCACTCGTCGCGGTCGTCGACCCAGGTGCCGCGCTCGCCTTCGACCCGCACGACGTCGAGGTCCATGTCGATGCCGGTGGCCAGCAGGGGGTCATCCGACCACCGCACGTCGTAGCCGAGGTCGATGTAGATGCGCATGCCCTTGGGATGGTCACGGTTGACGGTGAGCGCGAAGTCGCCCTCCGGCGGGACGAGCGTCACGTTGGGCCCGGCGGCCACGAAGGCGGCTCCGGGTCGCGCGCTTCTCCAGCCCACGGGCTGGCCGAGCCAATCGCCCCATTGGTCGGCACCGAGGTACACGCACTCGTGCCGCCAGTGCGGCGAGTCGTCCCACTTGCGCCACTGGAAGATCATCTCGGCACCGGCTGCGGGACGTGCGTCACTCATCCGCCCACCCTAGAGCGACGCGCTGTGCGCGATGGCGTCCCGCCCCCAGCCCCGAGTCTTAGGCTGGAGCAGTGAGCAGCACGCTGGTCGTGGAGACCCGAGAGATCGATCCGGTCGAGGATCTTCTGGCCGCGGCGGACCCCGCGCGACCGCTGGCCTGGCTGCGACGCGGCGAGGGCATCGTCGCGGTGGGTGAGCCGCTGCGCGAGCTGCGTGCGTCGACCGGCTCCACCGGACTGCGCAGTTCCGCGCTCGCGACGGCGTGGCGCCACCTGGCGTCCGGAGCTCGGATCGACGACCCTGTCGGCCTTCCCGGCACCGGACTGGTCGCCTTCGGCGCGCTCGCCTTCGACGAGAAATCCGCCTCCGACAGCGTGCTCGTGATCCCCTCGCAGGTCATCGGACGACACGGCCATACCTTCTGGCGCACGACGATCCGCGCCGCGGACGCCCCCGACCCCGTCGTCGCCGAGGACCAGCCGTATGGGCCGCACTGGGCCGGCACGGTCGGTCCGGGGGCGCAGAGTCCGCAGGGCTATCAGGACTCGGTGCGCCAGGCGCTCGGGCGCATCGCTCAGGGGGAGCTGAGCAAGGTCGTGCTCGCGCGCGACCTCACCGGCACGATCCCGGCCGGTTCCGACCTGCGGCGTCTCGTGCGGGCGCTCTCGACCGGCTACCCCGACACGTGGGCGTTCGCGGTCGACGGGCTCATCGGCGCCAGCCCGGAGACCCTGGTGACGGTGCAGAACCGCACCGTCACGGCGCGGGTGCTCGCCGGCACGGCCGGGCGCGGGGCCGATGCCGATGCCGACACCGCCGTGTCTGCTGCCCTGGCCTCGAGCACCAAGGACCTCGACGAGCACCAGTACGCGGTGCAGAGCGTGCTCGCCTCGCTCCGCCCGCACACGCGGGCCCTCGCGGCGAGCGAACAGCCGTTCCTGCTCAAGCTGCCGAACCTGTTCCACCTCGCGACCGATGTGGAGGGGGAGCTCGCGGAAGGCGAGTCTGCGCTCGACCTGATCGGCGCCCTGCATCCGACCGCCGCGGTCGCCGGCACCCCGACCACCATCGCGATCGGTGTGATCCGCGAGCTCGAGCCCTTCGACCGCGGCCGCTACGCCGGGCCGGTCGGCTGGGTGGACGCGGAGGGCAACGGCGAGTGGGCGATCGCACTGCGGTGCGCGCAGTTCGAGGCGGGAGCGGACGACATCCACGTCACCGCCTACGCCGGGGCGGGGATCGTCGCGGGTTCCGACCCGGAATCCGAGTTGCTCGAGACGCGCGTGAAGTTCCGCCCCCTGGTCGACGCGCTGGCCTGAATCGGTCCGGGAGCCGGGGACGCGACCTCCACGACTCAGGCGCAACGGAACCGAACCCAACCGAATCCGCCGTTTCCGGCGCGAGCGAGGCCGATCGTTCTGAGTTGAGGCGGGGCTCGGCGGTCAGCTCGCCTCGAGGCGCTTCTTCTCAGCCTCGACATCGAACTCCGCGACCGGCCACTGCGGATCGATGTCCTCCAGCACCGCGAGCAGCAGCTCCTGCACGGCCAGCCGCGCGTACCACTTGCTGTTCGCCGGGATCACGTGCCACGGCGCAACCTCGGTCGAGGTGCGGTCGAAGGCTGTCTGGTACGCCTCCATGTACTGCGGCCACAGCAGGCGCTCGTCGACATCGCCGGGGTTGTACTTCCAGTGCTTGTCCGGCCGCTCGAGGCGCTCGCGCAGGCGTGCCTTCTGCTCGTCGGGCGAGATGTGCAGCATGACCTTGATGATGCGCACGCCGGATGCCGCGACCTGCGCCTCGAACGCGTTGATGGCCTCGTAGCGGCGCTCGATCTCGGAGGCGTCGGCGAGTGCGCGGACCTTGCCGATCAGCACGTCCTCATAGTGCGAGCGATCGAACACGCCGATGAACCCCGGCTCGGGGAGGCGCTTCTCGATGCGCCACAGGAAATCGTGCTCCCGCTCCTCGGGAGTCGGGGCCTTGAACGCCGCGAGCGCGACGCCCTGCGGATCGACGCCTCCGACGACGTGCCGCACGATGCCGCCCTTGCCCGCCGAGTCCATCGCCTGCAGCACCAGCAGCACGGCGTCCTGCGCCACCCCGGCGCGGCTCTCGGCGAACAGCCGTTCCTGGAGCGTGTTCAGCGAACCGAGCCCCTTCTCCAGGTCGAGGGCCCCCTGCGCCTTGCCGTGCTCGTAGCCTGGCGTGCTCTCGGGGTCGACGTCCGCGAGACGGAAGCCCTCGTCGACACGGAGGATGTCTGCCCAGCGGCGCGCATTCGTCATGTGCTCATCCTGCCTACTCTCGGCCGGTTCCGCACCTGTGGCGTCAGCGCGGCAGCGGGACCTCGATGAGCTGACGGCCGCCGCCAGGTGTGGTGAGTACCTGGTCGAGCGCCGTGCGAGTGGTCACCCGCTGGTATTCCCAGCCGTAGGCGATGGCCAGGTGCTCCAGTCGCACGGTGTGCGGAGTGTAGAAGGCGCGGTCCAGATCGGCGGGCGCTGCGGAGCTCGCGACCTCGAGCGAATCGAAGATCGTGCCGCCTCCGTCGTTGCCGACGATGACCTGCAGCCGCGGCTCGATCTCGTCCGGTGGTAGCAGCAGCGAGCCGACGTCGTGCAGGAAGGCGAGGTCGCCCAGCAGCACCCGGGTGACACCGGGCGTGCCGTCCGCCTGACTCGCCAGCGCGATGCCGGTTGCGGTCGCGATCGTGCCATCGATGCCCGCAAGACCCCGGTTGGCGTGCACCGGCACCTTCTTGCCGCCGAGCACGGCATCGGCCACCCGGACCAGCCGCGAGGACCCGAACACCAGGCGGTCGTGCGGCCACGTGGCCCGCCACACCGAGTCGACGAGCAGTTCCCGATCCAACGGCCGGCGCACCGCGTCGAGCTCGGCACGCACGGCGTCGCGTCGAGCGGCGAAGTGCGTGGAGGAGAGTCCGTCCTGGTCGGGAGCCGCTTCGCTGAGGTCGACGACCGCCCCGGCAGAGGCTTCGAGCCAAGCGCCGAGCCACTCCCGATCGGGGGTGCCGTCCGCGACGACCACGGACGCCGCCGCGCGAGTGCGGTGGTTGAGATCGAGTTGCTCGCCGCCTCGCCGAACCGCCACGACATCGACGTGCGGACGGGAGAGCAGTGCCGTGACCTCGCGGCTGAGCGTGGGATGCCCGAGCACCACGGCGCGCTCGATGCGACCGCCGAGGTCGTCGCGGCGCAGGAGCCCGCGATAGCCGTGCACGATCTGACGCCCGAACCGCGCTCCGCTGACGATCTCGGCGATCAACGGCCAGCCGCCGGCATGCGCGAGCTCCTCCGCACCGGCTCCGGCATCCGCCCCGGCGATCACCACCGTGCGTGGCCCTCGTTCCAGCACGAGCGGTTCGCCCGCCACGATCACGGGGGGCGGCCCGGGGATCGCGTCGGGCGTGGAGACCCCACCGGATAGCGGCTCACGCGACGGCAGGTTGAGGTGCACAGGGCCGGCGACTCCGGCACGACCACGAGCCGCGTCGGCGCCGAGAGCGACGCACACGACGCGCCCTGCCAGGGCCGACCACTCGTCACCGACCACCGGGACCGGCGCATCGATCTCTTCACGCGCCCACGACGAGAACATCCCCGGCTGCGCGGTGGCCTGGTTCGCGCCGACGCCCCGCAACTCCGGAGGGCGGTCGGCTGTCAACAGCAGCAGCGGCACACCGGAGTGGAAGGCTTCCATGGCCGCGGGCAGGAGGTTCGCTGCCGCGGTCCCCGAGGTGCACAGCACGGCGACAGGGAGTCCGGTCTCGCGCGCGATGCCCAGGGCGGTGAACCCGGCGACGCGCTCGTCGATGCGCACGTGCACGCGGAGCAGACCCTCGTCGGCCCGACGGACCGCGGCAAGCGCGAGCGCCTGGGAGCGCGAGCCCGGCGACAGGACGAGATCGCGCACGCCATGGGCGATGAGTTCGGCGATCAGCGACGCCGCGGCTTCGGAGGCGGGAGACGTGGTCACGCGCGAGGTTCCGGCGCCGGACCTTCGTCGGTCTCGTCGTCCAGGCGGGCGAGTTCCTCTTCGAGACGGCGGATGCGGGCGTCCTGCTCGGTCTTGCTGATGCTGCGCAGGAACGCGGGGTCGTCATCCGGAGCGAGCACCCGGGGGACGCCCTGATCATCGGCGCGGCGACGTCCGATCACGAACCAGAGGATCCCGCCGATGACCGGGATCAGGATCACGATGACCAACCACACGGGCTTTCGCACACCACGATGCCGCGTCGCCGGCTGCACAGCGCAGTCGACGATGCTGAACACCCAGAACACGGCGGCGAGGAAGCCGCCGACGATCAGTAGTCTCGCCACCCTTCCAGTCTAGGCGGGTCGACAGGAGCCGGGTCCGCCTCCCGATCCGCACCGACGCGCCGTTGCTAGACTGCGCGGGAAATGCCGCTCTCGCTCCTTCATCTTCCGCTGCGAGCGCGGACCGAGCAGATGCTGCTGGCGAAGATCGTCACGGCCCTCGGTCTCGCGCTCCTGCTCGTCGTGGGCGCCTGGTCGACGTCGCGCGGTGACGCCGATGTGCACGCCACCCTGTGTCTGGCTCCCGGAGCCTCCGCCCCGGCTGCCGCCGCAGGGGCCGAGCACCACGACGAGGGCGCCGCTGTGGACGTGCTGTCATCGGATGCCGCGCTCTGCGTGATCGCCGTGCTCTGCGGTGTGGCGCTCGTGCTCCTGCTTCGCCGTGTGCTCGCGCGCGGCCGCGGTGTTCTCGCGGGAAGAGGAACCAGGACGGTGCCGCTCGTGCGCGCGGGACCGCAGCGCATCCCCTCCGCTCTCACCCTCATCGAGCTCTCGATCTCCCGTACCTGAACGACCGCGTCGAACGAGCCGCCGCCCGCGGCACCCTTCCCCTGTCGTTGCACCCGTACCTGGAGACCCCTATGAGAACCCCTGTCAAGGCGACCCTGATCGCCATCGCCGTCGCCATCGTCCTGCTGATCGTCGGCATCGTCTTCGCCATCAACCAGCGCGCTGCCACACCGGAGCCGCAGGCCGGAGAGAAGCTGCAGACCGTCCGTGCCGACTCGCATGTGCTCGATCAGGGCGGTGCGGATGCCGTCACGGTCGTCGAGTTCCTCGACTTCGAGTGCGAGGCATGCGGCGCCTTCTACCCGATCGTGGAGGAGCTCCGCGAGACCTACGCCGGCGACATCACCTACGTGGTGCGGTACTTCCCGCTCCCCGGCCACATCAACTCGACCCAGGCCGCACTGGCCGCGGAGGCCGCAGCCCAGCAGGACCGGTTCGAGGACATGTACCACCGCCTGTTCGAGACTCAGGCGCAGTGGGGCGAGGGTTCCGAGGAGACCCCGGCCGTGTTCCGCGCGTTCGCCGAGGACCTCGGTCTCGACATGGCTGCGTACGACGCCGCGATCGCCGACCCCGCCACGCGCCAGCGCGTCGAGTCGGACAAGGCCGATGGCGAGAAGCTCGGCGTGAGCAGCACCCCCTCGTTCTTCATCGACGGCGAGCCCGTGGTGCTGCAGGAGTGGGACGACCTCGAGCAGGCGATCGAGAAGGCCGTGAACGGCTGAGTCCGGCCTCCCTGTCGGTGCCCGCTGCGGCACCGACAGGGCTCGCGCCGCGTTCCGAGCGGCGCATTCGAAGAAGGGCGGATGTGCCGCCACCCTCGCTACGCTGAGCGCATGACCGAGGCGCGAACGCACACGCCGAACCGCGTGCTCTCCATCGCGAGGCGCATGCCGGCGACGCTGTCGATGGTGCTGCTGATCGTGGCAGTGGGCGTGATCTGGCACGGTCTGTGGGCCCCGTTCGAGGACACGGCTCTGTTCCGCACCGTGGCGTACGGGCTGCCGAACCTCGCCGACGGCAAGTGGTGGACGCCGCTGACGGGCACGTTCTTCGTCAACCAGCCCTGGGTGTACGTGTTCACCATCTCCGGATTCTGGGGCATGGCGTACCTGGAGTTCCGACGCGGTTCGCGCGTGGCGCTCGCGTACTACTGGATCGGTCAGCTCTTCGCGATCTTCGCCACCGCACTCCTGCTGCTCGCGCTCTCTCAGTTCCCCTGGGCGTGGGCCGCGACGCAGGCGCAGGCGCTCGACGTCGGCGCATCCGGCGGCACCATGGCCTGCATCGCGGCAGCAGTCGGCCTCTTCCGCCCTCCCTGGCGGGTCCGCGGCTGGCTGATCCTGCTCGGGTTCGTCTTCATCGCGATGCTGTTCTGGGGCAAGGTCGCCGACCTCGAGCATCTGCTCGCGGTGCTGCTGATCCTGGTGGTCGACCGGTCTCTGCGCGTGCGCCGCACCACTGTGCGGGAGCAGCGGCTCATCGCCGTGGTCGCGATCCTCGTGCTCGGCGCGGTCGAGCTCATCACGACCTTCGTCGCGACCGACGGTCCCTTCGGCCCGACCGATCCCGCTTCCGGTGGCTTCATCGATCTCGCGATCGACCTCGTCGTGATCCTGGTGCTGGTCAACGGCCTGCGTCGGGGACGACGCTTCGCCTGGGTGCTCGCGATCCTGCTGGGTCTGTACAACCTGCTGGGTGCTGCGCTGGTGCTCACTCTCATCATCCTGACCAGCCAGGCGGAGCTCGATCTGCACTGGGACGGCGAGACCGAGCTCGTGATGGCCAACGGATTCCTGTGGCTGATCATGATCGTCTACCTCGTATGGGTGCGCCGCGCATTCCGCGCCAAGCGTCGCTCCCCTCTGGGCATCCAACCGCCGCCCACGATCGACGACGCGAAGACCGAGCTGCGCACGCATGGCGGCGGGACGCTGTCGTGGATGACCACGTGGGACGGCAACAGCTACGCGCGCACCAACGGCGGCATCCTCGCGTACCAGCGGCGCAACGGCGTGGCGCTGGCTCTCGCCGACCCGATCGGCCCGGCCCCGCTGCGGGCCACTGCGGTCGAGGACTTCATCCGCGACGCCGAGCTTGCGGGGCTGGTCCCCTGCTTCTTCAGCGCGGATGAGGCCACCCGCGCTGCCGTCCCGCCGACCTGGCGCAGCATCGTGGTCGCCGACGACACGATCGTCGACCTACCGGGACTGACCTTCACCGGAAAGCGCTGGAACTCCGTGCGCACCTCGCTCAACAAGGCGGGTCGCGAGGACATGACCTTCCGCATGACGCACCTGAAGTCGGAATCGTGGGGCGTGCAGCAGCAGCTGCGTGCGATCTCCGAGGCGTGGGTCGGCGACAAGGACCTGCCCGAGATGCGCTTCACGCTGGGCACGCTGGAGGAGGCGGAGGACCCCGAGGTGCGACTCGCGCTCGCGCTCGCGCCCAACGGCGACGTCGACGGCTTCCTCTCGTGGCTCCCGGTGTACGGCGAGGGCGGCGCGGTGCGCGGCTGGACGCTCGACCTGATGCGGCGCCGCGAGGGGGGCTTCGGCCCGGTGATGGAGTACCTGATCGGATCGTCGGCGCAGCAGTTCTCGGAGGAGGGCGCCGCGATCATGTCACTGTCGGGCGCGCCGCTCGCGCACGACTATCCGCCGGACGCGGGAGTGATCGCGGCGCTGAGCGATCGGCTCGCCGAGGCACTGGAGCCCGTCTACGGCTTCGGATCACTGCACCGGTTCAAGCAGAAGTTCCACCCGCGCTACGAGACCATGTATCTGCTGTTCCGCGACGAGAGCGACCTCACCCGGATCGGCGGGGCGCTGACGCGTGCCTTCCTGCCGGATGCGACGCTGCGGCAGTTCGCGGGTGCAGGCCTGGAGCTGGTGCGCGGCGGCGACAAGGACTGACCGCGACCGGGTCGGGTGAGCGGGGGCACGTGCTGCCACACGCGACGTGCAGGAGAAGTGCGAGATGCAGGAGCATCCACCCCCCGTTTCGCCCTGCAGGTCGCGGATGATCCTGTACGTCGCGCCGGGAACGGGGCGGGTGTGACCGCGCCGGATGCCGGCCTCAGGAATCGCGGGGGCGCTGACGCAGCTGCTTGACGTCGGTGCGTCGCTGCTTCGCCTTGAGCCGACGCTCCTTCGAGCCGCGGCTCGGCTTCGTCGGGCGACGTGGCGGGGACGGCGGGCGCAGCGCCTCGGCCACCAGGGCCACGAGCCGCTCCCGCGCGGCATCCCGGTTGCGCAGCTGCGCGCGATGCTCGGAGGCCGCGACCGTCAGGACGCCGTCGACCAGGCGGCCATCGAGGCGCTCCAGGAGCCGCTCGCGCTGCGCCGGAGACAGGGCGGTCGAGGCTGCGGCATCCCACACGAGCTCGGCGCGGGAATCCGCGGTGTTCACGCCCTGTCCGCCGGGACCGGACGACCGCGAGAACCGCCACGAGAGCTCGGACTCGGGGATCGTGACCCCGGCCGAGACGCGCAAGCCGGGACGGTGGGCGGAGGGCATGCATCCATCATCCTCCGCTCACTGCCCCGGCGGCCAGCCGGGGCTCAGGCGAGAGCGTCCGCCCGCTCGACGTGCGCCTCGTTCGGCGCGACCTTCGCCGTGTTGGCGATGTGCGCGCGAGCGACCACCACCGCCGCGACCACCATGAGCGCGGCCCCGAGCCAGTACGGAGCCGCGTGGCTGACCGTGACGTACAGCGCTCCGGCGATCAGCGGGGCCGCGGTGTTCATGGCCGCGGTCAGCGACTGCGTCGCCCCGCCGAGCCAGCCCTGCTCGTCGTCGCCGACCGCGTTCGACATCGCGCCGTCCATCGCGGCCGTCGATGCACCCTGACCGGCGGCGAGCATGAGCGCGCCGACGATGAAGACCCACGGCTGGGCGAAGACCGAGGCCACGACAGCGAGACCGATGAGACCGATCATCTGCGCGATGATGGCGCTCACGATCACGCCGCGCTCGCCGATGCGCGGGAGCAGGATGCCGAGCAGCACGCCCTGGATCAGGATGTCGATGATGCCGACGGCCGCAGTCAGCAGCCCGATCTGCGTCGGACCCCACTGGATGGCGTCGAACGCGAGCACGCTGAAGTTGTTGACGAAGAACCCGAACGGAAGCGCGAGGATGCCGAAGGCGATCATCAGGCCCCGCAGCTCCTTGCGGCCGAAGGCCTCCCTGAAGACGCCGAACGGCTGGATCTCGCGCAGCGCGATCCGGGGGACGCGGTTCTCGGGCTTGAGGCTCTCGGGGAGCAGGAAGATGCTGAGGATCGCGATCACGAGACCGACGCCGGCCGTGACGAACACGGGGAGCTGAATGCTGACCGCTGCGAGCAGACCGCCGAGCGCGGGGCCGAGCATCATGCCGATACCGGTGAGAGCACCGAGCAGACCGAATCGCTTGGCGCGTTGCTCCGGTGGCGTGATGTCGGCGAGGTAGGCGAACAGTGCCGGCATGTCACCGGCGGTCAGGCCCTGGATGACGCGGGCGAGCACCAGCACCCAGAGAGCACCGCCGATGCCGAAGAGTGCCATGGAGAAGGCGGCGCCGAACGCAGCGCCGATGATGACGGGGCGTCGTCCGAAACGGTCGGAGAGACGTCCGAGGAACGGCGCGACGAGGAAGGCGCAGAGCCCGTTGACCGCCTCGAGGATGCCGACCCAGATGGCGAGATCCTTCTCCTCCGAGACGTACTGGAGCACGACGAAGGGAAGAACGGGAAGGACGACGGTCATCCCGATGACGGTGAGCATCGTCAGCACGACGAGCATGACCCAGGCGCGGTTCACGCCGCGCGGGGAAGAAATAAGTGAAGTCATACCGAAAGTGTATCGATACCAGTTTTGGTGTCAAGCCAGTTTTGTATCGAGTGCGCGATAGGCTGAAGGCATGACCAGCACCGAGCCGATGGGGCGCCGCGAGCGGAAGAAGGCTGCGACCCGCAAGGCGATCTCCGACGTCGCGACGATGATGTTCCTCGAGCGCGGCTTCGACAACGTGAGCATCCGGGAAGTCGCGGATGCCGCGGACGTCTCCCCCACCACCGTCTTCGCGCACTTCCCGCAGAAGGAGGCGCTGGTCTTCGACGAGGACGACGAGCAGCGCGACCGGCTCGTCTCCGCCGTACGCGATCGACCCACGGGCAGCACGATCAACCGCGCGATCCACGACTTCTACGCCACGGAGCTCCGCGCCAACGTCGATGAGCACGGCGACGACGTCACCCGCATCTTCATGAAGTTCCTGAACGAGACACCGGCGTTGCGCGACTACGCGGCGCGGATGTGGCTCCGCCACGAAGACGCCCTCTCGGATGCGATCGCCGACGAGCTCGGACTGCCCGAGCCCACCGCCGAGATCCGCGTCTACTCCCGCTTCATCCTGCAGATGCAGCTGCTCGTGAACGACACGGACGACCAGCTCGGCACGCTCGACGCCGGGTTCGCGATCCTGGAGCGCGGCTGGTCGCCGATCGAGGCACGATTGGCGAGCGCGAGCGACGCAGCACGATGAACTCATACCGGCGGGACGACTGGGACGCGAGCCCGGAGCTCGCGTCGACCGTGGTCCCGCCGTACCTCATGGGAACAGGGGTCGTCACCGGGGAGGACACCGGCACCCGCCCGCTCTCCCCTCCGCACTCCCACGCCGACGCGATGCTCGCGTGGTGCTATCGCGGCACCGTGTGGGTGCACCTGCAGGACGCGATGTGGCGCCTCGCCCCGGGCCAAGGCGTGTGGATCCCCGCACGGACGCCGCACACGGCGCATCACGAGCGGGACTCCGTCGGCTGCTACACCTACCTGCCCGCCACCTCCGCGATCACGCCGATCGTTGACATCACACGGATCCTCGTGCCACGGGCCGTGCAGGAGATGCTGCTGCATCTGGGCATCAACGACATGCCCACCGATCTGCGCGTGCGCATCCAGTCCACTCTGATCGAGATGCTGCAGCAGCCGGCTCCTGAGGCACTGGACGGCTGGGGCGAAGTGCCGCTGCCCACCGACGAGCGTGTGCGCGCCCTGGTGCAGGCGGTGCTGGACGATCCGGGCGACCCGCGCAGCGCGGGCGAGCTCTTCCTCGCCCACGGCCTGCATGAGCGCACCGTGCTGCGCATCTTCCAGAACGACGTCGGCATGACGTTCGGTCGCTGGCGCACCGGGGTGCGGATGACCCTCGGCGCCCGCCTGATCGTCGACGGCACCCCCATCGGCGCCGCGGCGCACCGGTGCGGCTACGCCACGACCAGCGCCTTCTCCGCGAGCTTCAAAGAGAGGTTCGGACTCACGCCCCGTCAGCACGTCGCTCGCGTGCAGGCCGATTCCGCGCACCACCTCTACTGGCGCTGACTCCCGCGCCCACCCGACGCGATCTGTCCGTTTCGCGACACAAGTCGTCCATCGATCGACACTTGCCCGAGCATCCGCGTTCTAGCATCGTTCTGTTAGGGCATGCTTACCTAACTTCTCGCCGCGCCGACGCGGCACTCCCCTCCCCATCTCTCAGAAGGAGAACCATGTCGCACGCTCTCGCGCGCCCGAAGATCCGACGAGGCTCTGCGCTCGTCGCCGCGGCCATCGCCGCCGCTCTCACCCTGGCCGGATGCTCGACCACCGGTGACGACACCGAATCCGCCCCGTCGTCGACATCCACCGACGGCGTGGTCATCGAGCACGGCCACGGTGAGACCGTGATCCCCGAGAAGCCCCAGCGCGTCGTCGCCCTCGGCTGGATGACGCCCGACATCGTCGCCGCCCTCGGCACCAACCCCGTCGGCATCGAAGAGGTCTGGGGCGCCGGCGAGAGCGGCTACCAGCCCTGGTTCGAGGACTTCGTCACCGAGGAGTACGGCGAGAGCCCCGAGATCATCCCGTTCACCGAGGACGGCCCCAACTACGAGGCGATCAAGGCCCTCAAGCCCGACCTGATCCTCAGCCTGTACTCGGGCGTGAGCGACATCGAGTACGAGCGGCTGAGCGAGATCGCGCCCACCGTGCCCTACATCGAAGGCCCTTGGAACCCCGGCACCTGGGAGGGAATGACCCGCACCGTCGGCAAGGCGCTGTCGGAGGATGCCAAGGCCGAGGAGCTGATCGCCGAGACCGAGGAGCAGATCAGCACTCTCGCCGGAGAGCACCCCGAGTTCCAGGACAAGACCTTCGTGTGGGGGCTGACCCTGAACGAGGGCGGCACCGACCTCGGCGTCTACCTGGAGTACGACCCCCGCGTGCGCATCACCGAGGCGCTCGGCTTCACCTCCACCTCCTCGATGGACAGCTTCCTTGCGAGCGCCGAGGGCGACAACTGGTACACCGGCGTCAGCCTGGAGAAGCTGTACGACGTGCAGGCCGACCTGTTCGCCGCCTGGGGCAGCACCGCCGCCGAAGGCGAGTACACGGTCGAGAACAAGGTGGTCTCGCGCTGGAACCCGATCGCGAACGGCTCCTACGTGATCTATGCCGATGCCGCTGAGGCCTCTGCGATCAGCGCCCCGACCGTGCTGTCGCTGAAGTACATCCTCCCGAAGTACGTCGACGACCTCGCAGCCGCGCTGCAGGGCGAGCCGACCATCGCCGGAGAGTGACGCGCGAGATGTCCCTGGCGACGGAAGACGGCACGGACGTCTCGAACACAGGTGCGGGGGGTCGTGCAGACGGCTCCCCGCACCGGCGCGGGACGCTGGTGCGGGGACTGATCGTCTCGGCGGTGGTGCTGGTGCTCGCCACCATCGCCTCGCTCGCGGTCGGCAACCGTGCGATCGATCCTGTCACCGTGCTGCAGTCCCTCTTCGCCTACGACGACGCGAACGCGCTGCACCTCATGGTCCTGGAGCTGCGGCTCCCGCGCACACTGCTCGGCATCGTCGTCGGCGCCGCCCTGGCGGTGTGCGGTGGGCTCATCCAGGCCTTCACCCGCAACCCCCTGGCCGACCCCGGCATCCTGGGCGTGAACGCCGGTGCGTCCTTCGCCGTCACCTTCGCGGTCGGCGTGCTCGGGCTCACCACCCCCGGCGCCTATGTGCCCTTCGCGCTGGCGGGCGCCTTCGTGCTCACGATCCTCGTGTACGCGCTGGGCTCGTTCGGGGCCTCCGGAGCGACCCCCATGAAGCTGACGCTCGCCGGGGTCGCCCTCGGAGCGGCGTTCACGGGTCTCACCACCGCGATCGTGCTGCACGACCTGGGCACTCTCCAGGTCATGCGCTTCTGGGGCGTCGGCTCGATCGGCGGACGCACTCTCGACCAGCTCGCCTGGGCGGCGCCGCTGATCATCGCCGGCCTCGTGATCGGGCTGCTCTGCGCTCGCTCACTGAACGCTCTGACGCTCGGCGACGACCTGGCACAGGCGCTCGGCGCCCGCGTGCAGGTCACGCGCGTGCTGGTGATCATCGCGGTCACCCTGCTGGCCGGCACGAGCGTCGCCGCCGCCGGCCCCATCGCCTTCGTCGGCCTGATGATCCCGCACATCGTCCGCTGGTTCACGGGCCCGGATCAACGCTGGGTGCTGTCGTACTCGATGATCATCGGTCCGTCCTTCCTGCTGTTCGCCGACATCCTCGGCCGCATCGTGCTCCCCAGCGGCGAGCTCCGCGTCGGGATCGTCACCGCGCTGCTGGGCGCCCCGCTCCTGATCGCACTCGTGCGCCGCAAGCGGGTGAGCGGACTGTGAGCATCGACCAGCGCCCCGCCGTCCCCGCCACCGCCGCCGCGCACGTCGGCGCGGATCTCACCCCCGTCGACCACGGACGCCGCCAGATCCGGATCGATACCGCGCGCATCGCGACGCTCATCCCGGTGCGCTCGATCGTGGTCTGCGCGGTGCTGGCCGCCGTGATCATCGTCGCGGGTCTCGCGTCGATGACGATCGGCGCCTACGAGGTGGACTTCGGCTCGGTCATCCGTGCCATCGTCGACCCCTCCTCCGACCCCGACATCCGCCAGGTCGTCTTCGAGTGGCGGCTGCCGCGCGTGCTGTTCGCGGTGCTCTGCGGTGCGGCTCTCGCCCTCGCCGGCGGCATCTTCCAGTCGCTCACCCGCAATCCGCTCGGCTCCCCCGACATCATCGGCTTCGGCATCGGCGCGCAGTTCGGCGTGACGCTCATGATGGTGGTGCTCGAGCTCAACACCTACATGTTCAAGGCGGTCGGCGCGCTCGTCGGCGGACTGATCACTGCGCTGCTCGTGTACGTGCTGGCGAGCAAGAACACCCTGTCGTCGTTCCGCCTGATCATCGTGGGCATCGGCGTCTCCGCAGGGCTCGGGTCTCTCACCTCTTGGATCCTGATCTCGGTCAGCGTCGAGAAGGCGATGATGGCCGCGACCTGGGGAGCGGGTTCACTGGCCTCGCTCGGCTTCGACCAGCTGATCCCCGCCTCGATCGTGTTCGCGATCGTCACCCTGCTGTCACTGCCGCTGAACCGTACGCTGCCGGTGCTCGAGATGGGCGACGACGCGGCGACGGCGCTGGGCATCAGCCCCGGTCGCACGCGGCTCGCGGCAATGGTGTTCGGCGTCGCCCTGGTCGCACTGGTCACCGCAGCCGCCGGGCCCATCTCGTTCATCGCGCTCGCAGCTCCGCAGATCTCGCAGCGCCTCACCCGCTCGAACACCCCCATGGGCACCATCCCCGTGATGCTCACCGGCGCCGCCCTCGTCGTGGTCTCCGACGCGGTCGCCCAGCTCGTCGCCGTCCCCGTCGGCGTCGTGACGGTCTCGATCGGCGGACTCTATCTCGCCTGGCTGCTGGCCTCCCAGTACGCGCGCCGCACCTGAAAGGAACACGCATGACCGCTTCGCTGCAGGCCCGCGACATCACGCTGGGCTACGGGGAGACCCCCATCATCTCCGACCTGTCGCTGGAGGTGCCGGACGACTCGTTCACGATCATCATCGGACCGAACGCGTGCGGCAAGTCGACCCTGCTCCGAGGGTTCGCCCGACTGCTGCGTCCGACCACCGGCACCGTGCTGCTCGACGGCGCCGAGCTGCGCTCCCTCAAGCCGAAGGAGGCCGCGCGCAAGCTCGGCCTCCTCCCCCAGTCATCGATCGCGCCGGACGGGATCACGGTCGCCGACCTCGTCGGGCGGGGCCGGTTCCCACACCAGAGCGCGATGCGCACGTGGAGCAGCGCGGATGAGCGCGCGGTCTCCGAAGCGATGGCGGCCACCGGGGTGACGGATCTCTCGCGTCGCCTGGTCGACGAGCTCTCGGGTGGCCAGCGCCAGCGGGTGTGGGTGGCGATGGCCCTCGCCCAGCAGACCCAGCACCTGCTTCTCGACGAACCGACGACCTTCCTCGACATCGCGCATCAGATCGAGCTGATGGAGCTGTTCGCGGATCTGCACCGCAGTGGCACCACCCTGGTGGCCGTCCTACACGACCTCAACCACGCCGCGCGCTATGCGACCCACCTCGTGGCGATGCGCGACGGGGCCATCGTGGCGCAAGGCGATCCGCGAGAGATCATCACCGCCGAGCTCGTGCAGGCCGTGTACGACCTTCCCTGCAAGGTCATCACCGACCCGGTCTCCGGCACGCCGCTCGTGCTCCCGCTCGGGAGGAGAAGGCCGTGACGAACACCCCGCGGCAGCTCTTCGGGATCGCGCTGAAGGCGGAAGGACGTGGCATCGCCCTGGCTGGAGCGACGGCGCTGCTCATCGTGCACGCCCTGGCCGAGGCCACGATCCCCGTCATCATCGGAGCGACGATCGACCGCGCGGTGCTCCCCGCCGATCCGCTCGCGCTCGCGATCTGGATCGGCGTGCTGGTCGTGACGTTCCTGGTGCTGACCTCGAGCTACCAGTCCGCTTCCCGCCTGATGGTCTCGATCTACGGCTACGGCGAGCAGGCACTGCGCCACCTCACCCTGTCGCGGATGCTGCACCCCCGCCTCTCACGCCGCACGATGTCCCCGGGTGAGGCGCTGACCTTCGTGACCTCCGACACCTATCGCGTGGCCGGTGTGGCCTGGTCGGTGGCGCAGCAGTGCTCCACGATCGCCGCGATCATCGGGGCCGGGCTCGCGATGCTGGTGATCTCGCCCGTCGCGACGCTCGTCGTGTTCGGCTCGACCATCGCGATGATGTCCGTGATGCGGGCCGTGTCGCGTCCACTCGAACGTCGCGGCTTCGCCGAACAGCATGCAGCCACCGAGGCCGGGGCCGTCGCCGCCGACTTCATGAGCGGATTCCGCGTGCTCGTGGGCATCGGCGCTCGTGAGGAGGCCGTGCGGCGCTACGTCGCCGCGAGCGACACCTCCCGGCGCGCCGCGACGGCCGCCGGTCGATCCCTCGCCTCGTATGAGGCGATCAGCAGCACGCTGGCCGCGGTCGCGACGACTGCACTGGCGGGGATGTCGGCGTGGTTCGCTGCCGAGGGCCGCATCAGCATCGGCGAGTTGGTCACCGTGCTCGGCCTCGCCCAGTTCATCAGCGGCTACCTGGCCCATGCGGGCTCGTTCCCCTCGAACTGGATCCACAAGCTCGCCTCGGCCAAGCGACTCGCCGAGGTCATCGATGCGGAAGAGCTGCTCGACGGCCCGGCCTCACACGAGGGACGCGCGGACCCGGCGGATGACATCGTGCTCGCCTTCCGTGCAGGCCCGGGGTACGAGTCACTCGTGGAAGTGCGGGACGGTGAGCTGCTCGGCATCCGCCCCGCCGACAGCGACAGCGCGCGGGCGCTCTCCCGGCTTCTCGGTCTGCGCACGCCGCCTGAGCGCGGCAGAGTGCAACTCGCCGTCGACGGCGAAAGGCGGGATCTGACGGAGTGGGATCCGGTGGAGTACCGCCGCCGCGTCGTCGCTCCTCCGCACGGGCAGACGATCGTGAGCGGCACCCTGCGCGAGGCGGTGCGCGGGCACGGCATCGACGGATCGCCGAACCCGGCCCTCGTCGACATGGCGGCGCTGCACGATACCGTCGTGCAGGTCGGCGGCTGGGAGTCGCAGGTCGGCGAGGCGGGCCGACGCCTCTCGGGCGGACAGCGCCAGCGCATCGGGATCGCACGGGCGCTGCATGCGGAGGCCGACGTGCTGGTGCTGGACGAGCCGACCTCGGCGGTGGATGCCGTCACCGAGGCGCACATCGCCCGCTCGCTGGCGGCGCACAGCGACACCGTCATCGTCATCGTCATCACCACCTCGCCCGTGCTGCTCGGCGCGTGCGACCGGGTCATCGAGCTCGCCTCCCACGGAAAGGATGCACAGCATGACTGACCCCGGCACCACCTCACCCCTGTTGCCGATCGCCTCCAGCGCCCGCGTGCGCGCCGTGGTCCGAGCACTGCTGCGGCAGCATCCGGGCAGGGCGACCGGCGTCGCCGTGCTGTTCCTCGCGGCATCCGCTCTGGGCATCGTGATGCCCGCGTGCCTGGGGCGCATCGTCGACGCCGTGTCATCCGACGCCGGATTCGCGATCATCGCGGGCTGGGTCGTCGGAGCCGGCGCCGGCGCGATCGGCGCCGCCGCCGTGATGCTGTGGGCCGTGCGGGTGCTCACGGGGCTGGTGCAGGACATGCTGGCCACCCTGCGCGAAGACGTGTTCACCTCGGCCATGCGCCTGCCGGTGAGCACGGTCGACGACGGCGAGAGCGCCGACCTGCTCTCGCGCGTCACCGGCGACGTCGACGCCGTGGCCGAGGCCGGTGGGAACGTCGCACCGACCCTGTTGTCCGCCGCCTTCGCGATCGCCGTCTCGGTGGTCGCGCTGACCGCGCTCGACCCCTGGCTCGCGCTGGCGGGCGTCGCCTCCGCGCCGTTCTACGTGCTCGGCACCCGGGCGTTCCTGCGCCGGTCGCGTGTCGTGTTCCGCGAGGTGCGCGTGCGCGAGGCCGCGCGCAGTCAAGCAGTGCTCGATGCGGTCGAGGGCATCGACACGCTCACCGCGTTCAACGAGCAGGAGCACGCGCTCGCCCGCGTGTCCGAGCGAGCTGAGGCCTCGATCAGGATGCAGATCGAGGGCGTGCGCGTGACGAATCGGCTGTTCCGGTGGATCAACGGCGGCGAACTGGTCGGTCTGGCCGCGATCCTCGGCACGGGCTTCCTGCTGCAGTCCGCCGGTGCCATCACGGTCGGCATGGTCACCACCGCGGCGCTGCTCTTCCACCGCCTGTTCGGCCCGGTCGGTCAGTTGATCTTCAGCCTCGACGACATCCAGCGCGCGGCGATCGGACTCGCACGCCTGGTGGGCGTCATCGACCTCGCCCCGGCGACCTCCGAGGCGCAGGTCGCCGAACCGGATGCCGTGCCGACGGCCTCTGCGGGCATCGAGGTGCGCGACCTGACGTTCCACTACCCGACCACCGGCCGCGGCATCAGCGACGTGAACCTGCACGTCCCCGCCGGCACGACCGCTGCGCTGGTCGGCACCTCCGGGTCGGGCAAGAGCACCCTCGCGCGGGTGATCGCGGGCCACCACCCGGCGACCTCGGGCAGCGTGCATCTGGCCTCGACCACGGATGCGCCGTACTACCTGTCGCAGGAACTGCACCAGTTCCGCGGCACGATCGCCGACAACCTGCGACTGGTCGCACCGGAGGCGAGTCATGACGAGATGGTCGCCGCGCTGCGGGCGGTCGGGGCTGAGTGGGCGGTCGATGCGCTGAACCGGGAGTCCGAGGCCGACTCGTCGGATGAACCAGCCGTGCCGATGGACGAGGGCCGCATCCAGCAGCTCGCGGTCGCACGGGCGTTCCTGGCCGACCCCTCGGTCGTGATCCTCGACGAGGCGACCGCCGACGTCGGACTGCATCACCGCGACGCGGTCGAGGGCGCCATCACCGCACTGCGCAGGGGCCGCACGGCGCTGCTCATCGCGCACCGGCTGCAGCAGGCCACGACCGCCGAACAGATCGTCGTGTTCGCCGACGGACGCCCGACGCAGCGCGGCACGCACGAGGAGCTCCTCGCCGCCGACGGCCTCTACCGCGACTCCTGGCTCGCCCAGACCGCGCACGCCCCGACCACCCCCACTCACTCCCCCACCCCGAACGAAGAGACGGAGACTCCGTGAGCATCCACCGCGGCATCGTCAGCAGCACGACCACCCTCACCCCGAACCTGGTGCGCATCACCCTCGGCGGCGAGGGCGTCGCCGACTTCCTCAGCACCGGCATCGGCGACGAGTACGTGCGCGTGTTCTTCCCGCATGGAGAGGATCCCACCGACGTCTCGCTGCCCGTGCCAGCCGGCGACTGGTGGGAGACGCCGGAGGGGGCACCGGAGGCCCCGATGCGCACCTACACGGTCAGCGGTGTGCGTCCGGATGCCGGCGAGCTCGACATCGACTTCGTCATCCATGAGGCGGGGGTCGCCGGTCCGTGGGCCGCCCGCGCCGAGCCCGGCCATGTGCTCGGGCTGAACGCGCCGACCGGCCTGTACGCACCCCCGGCCGACATCACCTGGCAGGTGCTCGTGGCCGACCTGACCGGTCTGCCCGCCGTCGCGCGCATCGCCACTGCGGCGCCGGAGGGCGTGCGCACCCGGGTCGTGCTCGAGGTGCCCAGCGCGCAGGATCAGATCGCGTTCGAGGTCGGCAGCGACGTGGAGGTCACCTGGGTCGTGGGCGGCAACGGTCAGGGGCCGAGCGCGCTCGGGCAGCTGGTACGCGGCATCGTCGACGACCGCCTCGCCCTCGACGAGGGATACGTCTGGGTGGCGGGCGAGACGGTCGCGCTGCGCGATGTGCGCAAGTATCTGCGCAAGGAGCTCGGTCTGCCCGCGACGCGTTTCAAGGTCGTCGGCTACTGGACCCCGATCGCCGCCTGGGACGAGAAGTTCGCCGCACTGCCCCCCTTGGTGCAGAAGGAGCTCGACGCGATCTGGAGCGAGATCGACGACGACGAGCCGGAGGACGTGCAGGTGCGGTTCGAGGAGAGGCTCGACCAGCTCGGGCTCTGAAGGAGGGGCGGCACTGCGGCTCTGTGAGGCGCCGCGCGAGCGTCTGTTGCCGATCGCTCGGCCTTCGCCGTACGTTTGTCGCACACTCGACAAGTCCCCTGGAGATGACATGTCCCTCGTCCGCGTGCACAACTTCTCGGTCTCCCTCGACGGCTTCGGCGCCGGCGAAGGGCAGACCCTCGAGGCGCCGTTCGGCCACGCCGACTCGCGCCTGATGCAGTGGGCGTTCGGAACCCGCACGTTCCGCGAGATGGGACTGCCCGGTCCGACCCCCGGCTCCACCGGCGTCGACGATGCGTTCGCCCGCCAGTGGGGACCCGGCATCGGCGCGGAGATCATGGGGCGCAACAAGTTCGGCCCGCAGCGTGGTGCGTGGGAGGACGAGGAGTGGCAGGGGTGGTGGGGCGATGAGCCCGTCTTCCGCACTCCGGTCGTGGTGCTGACGCATCACCCGCGACCGACGCTGGAGATGGCCGGAGGCACCACGTTTCACTTCGTCGACGCCGATCCCGTCGACGCACTGGCGCAGGCGCGTGCTCTGGCCGGTGACGGCGACATCCGCATCGGCGGAGGCGTCGACACCGTGCGGCAGTTCCTCGCTGCCGACCTGATCGACCACCTGCACATCGTGCTCGTGCCGATCGTGCTCGGCCGCGGCGAACGCCTGTGGGACGGACTGGAAGGACTCGAGGAGCGGTTCGACATCGCGGCGACGCCGTCACCCTCCGGCGTCGTGCACCTGGTGTTCACGCGGCGATCCGCGCGGTGACGACCTGACGACCGGGAGGGGTCGTCAGGTCGCGAGGCGTCACGCCACCCGTGGGTGGTCGCGGTGTTGCTGCGACCACCCACGGAACGTCAGGGCTCGTTCGCGCGAGCCCTGACCGGTCAGGCCGTCACTGCCTTGGCGTTGTGAGAGCCGACCGAATCGATCTGGATCTTGCGCGGCTTGGCACGCTCGGCGATCGGGATCACCACGCTGAGCACGCCGTTGTCGTAGGTGGCGCTGATGCCCTGCGCGTCTACGTCGTCACCGATCGTGAAGCGGCGGACGTAGGACCCGAACGGGCGTTCCTGTGCCAGCCAGCGCGAGTTGTCACGGTTCGCCTCGGTGCGTTCGGCGCGGATCGTCAGGAGGTGGCCGTCGACATCGACATCCACCGACCCTGGGTCCACCCCCGGGAGGTCGGCGTTGAGGACGTAGCGGTCGCCTTCACGGAACAGGTCCACCGGCATCAGGCGCGGTTGCCGGCTGGTGTCGAAGACGCTCTGGGCGATGCGGTCCAGCTGGCTGAAAGGATCAAATGACATCGACATGGTGAAAGATTCTCCTTCCATGGGAGGACGGCGTCAGGAGCCGTCCGGTCGTAGCGGGTGATGAGAACGGCCGCGCGCGGCGGCCCCCTGCGGAGGCGCCCGCACCCGTTCGGAGAGTGCTCGGACCCACAGCTCCACGACCGGTGCTGTTCGGCGGCCCCGGAGAGCGCCGCGCTCTTCTGCGGGGCGCGGCACGGTGGCAGTCGCCGTGGACTCGGCCGCCAAGACGGCCACGATCTGCGCGAACTCCGACGCGATCCACTCCGCATCCGCGGACACGATGTCCGCGAACTCTTCTTGCGCAGCAGTCACCTGCGTGTCATCCGCCTGGCACATCGCCGCCATACGCGATCACCTCCATACCTGTCGTCGCCTGCCGTCGCGGTGCCCGTGTGTCGTGGGCTCGCGACCCGGATAGATCTGGATCAACTGATGCATATTTTCTACACCCAGATTTGACGAAATGCAAGTCCATGCGAGATGCTCCCTTCATGGATCAGACTTCCCGCGCCGTGCCGGTGTACACCATGAGCGTCGCGGCCGAACTCCTCGACCTGCCTCCGGCGACACTGCGGCTGTACGAGCGGAAAGGACTGGTCCTCCCGGCGCGCACCGACGGCGGAACCCGGCGCTACAGCGCGGATGACATCGACCGCATGCGACGGATCGCCGACCACCAGAGTGACGGAATCAATCTGGCCGGCATCAGAACGGTCATGGGGCTCGAAGATGAGAACGCGGAGCTCAGGGCGACCCTCGATCGACGGGATCCCCGCCCCGACGCCCGCGAGAAGGACGACCCCGCGCCCTGACGCGACGCCGGGAGAACCCGCGGGTCGACGCGTCAGGGGCGTGCGGGCGACGCACGGCACGCGGCCAGCGCGATCGCCACGGCACCCAGCACCACGGCGGCGATCAGGAGGGCCACCCCGCCTCCGAGCCGGTGAGCCGCCGCGCCCACGACCGCTCCGCCCGCAAGCGCGCCCCACAACAGCAGGGGACGCTGCCACGCTGTACGCGAGCGCCCTGTGACCAGTGCCGCGAGCGCCAACCCGAGGCTCACCAGCGTGCCGGTGGCATAGGTGATCGCGACCCGCGCGCGTCCTTCCGACAGATACAGAGTGTTCAGCGCGCCCATCGCCGCCGCGAGCAGCAGAAACCGCCACGGTCCGTCGGGCAGCAGGAATGAAAGGCCGGCGCTGAGCGCGACGGCGGCGGCGGATGCGGCCACAGCCCAGGCCCGTTGTTGTCCGTGCCGACCGATGAGAGCCCCGGCGGTGACGCCGACGACGAACGCCGCGACGAGCGAGAGCGGCAGGAACACCACCCCCGCCCCTTGCGCGATGACCTCGACACCCGCCTGGGTGGAGTTGCCACTCATGAACGAGACGAACAGGCCTCCCGTCTCGATGAAGCCGATGGCGTCGACGTATCCCGCGATACCGCCGAGCAGCAAAGAGAGCAGCAGGCCGCGACGTGTCACGTCTCTCATGCCAGGAGCCTCATGCTGCGAGTCTAGGAGGCTGTGCCACCACAGCCGTCGAAGGAGAAGCCCCGCGAGCCCTGAATCATCAGGACAAGCGGGGCTCCCGACATGGACGCGACGGCGGGAGTCGAACCCGCAACGCCACCAGGTATGAACTGAGGCCCGGGACCGCCCGGATCGCCGCGATGAGCACGACGTTACCCGGCCGTGATCTGCAAAGCCAGGGAGGGCGCCTGAGATGACGCCAGGAGTCGACGGATGACGCAGGGTGTCATCCACGGGGACGGGCCGGGCACCAGCGCGCGGCATCCTGGGCGGGCGGATGCCGGGCGCACGCTCAGTCGGCGAGTCTGATCACGGTCTTGCCGCGACCCCCTCCCCCGGCGAGCCCGGCCAGCGCTTCCGGCAGTCGCGTGAACGGATACGTCTGCGCGACCACCGGCCGCAGCACGCCCTGATCGATCAGGGCGGCGATCTCGCCGAGCTGCGCGCCGTCCGCCCGCATGAACAGGAACTCGTAGGTCACCCCGAGCTTCTTCGCCTGACGGCGGATCCGCAGGCTGAGCGCGGTGATCGCCAGCCGCAGGAGTGGATTCATGCCCCGGGCTGCGGCGAATGCAGGATCGGGTGGGCCGGAGATGCCGATCGCCCTACCGCCCCGCTTCAGCACCCGCAGCGACCTTTCGAGGTTCTCGCCACCGAGGCTGTCGAGCACCAGGTCGTAGCCCGACAGCTCCTCCGCGAAGTCCTGCGCGCGGTAGTCGATCACGACGTCGGCGCCGAGCTCGCGCACGAACGCGGCGTTCGCCGCGCTCACCGTGGTCGCCACCGTCGCCCCCAGGTGTGCAGCGAGCTGGATCGCGATCGAACCGACTCCCCCTGCACCGGCATGGATGAGCACCTTCTGCCCCGGGCCCACCCCGCCGCGCTCCACCAGTGCCTGCCACGCCGTGAGCGCGACCAGCGGCAGCGAGCCCGCCTCGACCATCGAGATGCTCGTGGGCACGAGGGCGAGGTCGGCCTCCGCAACCGCGATCCGCTCGGCGAACGTCCCGATGCGGGAGTCGTCCGGCCGGGCGAAGACGCGGTCACCCGGCTGGAAGCGCCGCACCAGCCGGCCGACGCGGATCACCGTGCCGGCCAAGTCGTTGCCCAGGATCAGCGGCAGCTCGTAGGGCAGGATCTGCGCGAACTCACCGTTGCGGATCTTCTCGTCCAGCTGGTTGAGACTGGCCGCTTCGACCCGGACCAGGACGTCCCGGTCCCCCACCACGGGTTCCGGAACGTCTCTGAGGACCAGCGGCTGCTTGTACTTCTCGACGACGAATGCGCGCATGACTCCGTGCTCTCCCTTTGCTCGATCGACGGTCGCGGATCAGGCCGCCGCGGCCCGGAGCTGCGGGTAGAGCGCTTCCAGCGGCGCGCTCAGGCCCGCCTTGACCTGCACCGAGGTCTCGTCGGCGAGCACTTCGTACTCGCCGCGCTCGGTCGCGTCGAGGACGGCACGCACCAGCTCGGCGGGGTCGGTCTTCGGGTCGTCGACGTGCGCGGCCATCGCGGTGTCGACGTAGCCGACGTGCACCCCGACGACGTGCACTCCCGCCGGCGCCAGCTCGAGCCGCAGCGAGTTCGTCACCGACCACAGCGCCGCCTTCGTGGCGCTGTAGATCCCGGCGACCGCGAACCACGAGAGCGCGGAGTGGATGTCGATGATCGTGGCACCGGGGCGACCGGCGAGGAGCGGGGCGTAAGCGCGCGCGAGGAACAGCGGCCCGAGGAAGTTGGTCTCGACGTTGCTGCGGATGTCGTCATCCGAATGGCTCAGGATGCCGGCCGTCGGCACGGACGCCCCCGCATTGTTGATCAGCACGGTCACATCGGGTGCCGCCTCCACGACGGCACTGATCGATGCGGGATCGGTGACGTCGAGAGCGAGAGGCACCACCCGCTCGTCATCCCAGGTCCGCGGCGTGCGGGCCGTCGCGTAGACCTTGGCGGCACCGCGCGCGAGCGCCTCGGCGACGAACTGCGTGCCGATGCCTCCGTTCGCTCCGGTGATGAGGACGACGGATCCGGTGAGTGAAGGCATGGACTGTTCTCTCTTCTTTGCGACAATGGATTCTGAGTGCGCACGTAAGCGACTTCACTCATAACTGAACACACTCAGTTTCTATTCCCGGAGGTTCCATGTCATCCGACGCAGCCGTGGGCCGCCGCGAGCGCAACAAGCAGCAGAAGCTCGCGCGCATCACCGCGGCAGCCGCCGAGCTCTTCGCGGAGCGCGGCATCGACGACGTCACGACGCAGCAGATCGCCGAACGGGCGGATGTCGGCACCGGCACGCTGTTCCTCTACGCCAAGACCAAGGGTGAGCTGCTGCTGCTGGTGCAGAACACGCACTACGCCGTCGCGCTCGAGTCGGGGATCGCGATGGCCGCGCGCATCTCCGATCCCCTCGACGCGCTCATGGCGCTGCTGCGTCCGATCATCGAGTGCAATCGCGTGCAGATCGACAACGGGCGCGTCTACCTGCGCGAGATGGTGTTCGGCGACCCATCGGACGCGCATCACGCGGAAGCGCTGCGCATCGTCGCGGCCACGGAGGATGCGGCAGCCGCGATCCTGCGACGCGACCCGGCGGTCACCGAGGACGACGCCGCATCGCTGGCGCGGATCATCTCGGGCATCATGTTCCTGACGATGAGTGCGAGCCTCAAGGTCGGCCTCACCGTCGACGAACTCGCCGACGACGTGCGCCGACAGATCGGCGCCCTGCTCGCCCGCTAGTCACCTACCGCCGAATAGAGTCCTGGAAGGGGTTCGGTTCGAGCGTGTAGTCCGTGGACGCGTCGGACCAGGTGCCGCCGTCGGCCGGCTGACGTCTCCGGCGCACCGCGGCGAGCGCACCCGTGACCGGGACCCCGACCGCGAGTGCCGCCGCGCCCCGCACGGTGCGGTCTTCGGTGCCGAGCACGCTCGCCCGATGCCAGGCGTCGTGCAGCGCGCCGCCGCGTGCCGCCGGCACACGCTTCGCGGGCAGGGCCCCCGCGCGGCGGAGGGCGACGAGCTGCTCGACGCGTTCCCACCACGTCGACTCGGATTCGGGGTGGAAGTAGTTGTCGCGCAGCCAGTCCGGATGCGGATGCCGGAACCTCCCCGCGACGACCTCGCTCCGCCCACCGAGAAGCCCGCTCCCCACGAACACCGTGTTCAACAGGCTCTTGCTCACCCCGAACGAGTCGAGCGCGATCACCGGAATGCCCAGGGCTGTCGCCTCGATCGCGGCCGTGGAACTCACGGTGACGAGCCCGGCTGCGCTGTCGAGCGCCGAGGCCATCGAGTCGTAGGAGAAGACCAGGTTGTCGGGTCGCTGCTCCGGCAACAGCTCCGCATAGGGCGCGCACTCGAGGTGCGTCTCGGACTCCCCCGGCCGGGAGCGCAGCTTCACGACCACGCGCCTTCCCGGATCGGCCTCGGCCGCACGCACCAGCATCGCCGCGATCTCCGCACGCTCCGCGCGCTCGACCGGCACCAGGGCCTGCGCGGCGAACACGATGTCGGTGGCCGCGGGCCGCACCGCGACGGGAGTCGACGGACGCTCGGCCACCACGACAGCGCCCTGGCTCCGCGCCACGGCATCCACGCGTACGTGCTCCGGCTTCAGCATCCGCTGTCGCCGCCGCGCGAAGGGCAGTGTGGCGAGCGCGGTGGGGAGCGTCACGCCGATGCGTCGCCCCAGCTCCGCGAAGGCGCGCTGCTCGCGGTGGGAGTGCAGGATGAGCAGATCGGTGTGGCGGCGGTAGTCCAGGGCACCGCGCTGCGCGGGGATCGCCATGCCGGGAAGTCCGGAGATCGTGACCGGCCGGTGGGTGAGCGCGTCGATCACACGCCCCAACAATCGTACGAACGGCCCACGCCCGGCGAGCAGCACGACGTCGGGCCGCTGCCCTTCGAGCCAGGCCTGCACGTCGGCGAAACGCACACGGGTGACCGCATCGGCCGCCATGCCGGTTCCGGCCAGCGCCGTGCGCTGCTGATCGACGCTCGCGGTGAGAGGTGTGCGCACCAGCAGCAGGTGCGCACGGATGCCGGGCACCGCACCGAGCAGCGACGCCGACCATTTCACGAACGAGTCGGCATCGGCAATCGCGACGACCCGCAGTCCCTCGTGACTCCTGGGTGCCCCGCTCATGCGCTCTCCGGTCATGCGCTCTCCGGTCATGCGGTCTCCTGTCATGCGGTGATGCGACGCAGCTTCGCCATGGGGGCCAGCTCACTGTCGAAGACGCGCTTGACACCGTCACCCAGTGCCGTCTCGATCACGCGGATGTCGCGCACGAGGTGCTCGAGTCCGGTCGGCTCCAGCGAGGCCGCGTGGTCGGAGCCCCACATCGTGCGGTCCAGAGTGATGTGGCGCTCGACAGCGACCGCGCCGATGGCCACGGCCGCCAGCGAGATCTGCAGTCCGCGTTCGTGGCCGGAGTAACCGATCGGGACGCCGGGGTAGCGGTCGCGCAGCGTGGCGATCGCCCGGAGATTCGCCTCTTCCGGTTCCAGCGGATACGTCGAGGTGGCGTGCATGAGCACGACACGGTCGGTGCCGAGCGTGTCGAGCGCGCGGTCGATCTGCGCGATCGTCGACATCCCGGTGGAGAGGATCACGGGCTTGCCCGTCGCCCGCAGCGCCTGCAGCAGCTCGGTGTCGGTGAGGCTGGCCGAGGCGACCTTGTGAGCCACCACGTTCAGGTCCTCCAGGAAGTCGACGCTCGGCACGTCCCACGGCGAGGCGAACCAGTCCAGGCCCTGCAGCGTGGCGTGGTCGCCGATCGCGACGTACTCGTCACGGCCGAACTCCACCCGGCGACGGTAGTCCAGGTAGCTCATCGTGCCCCACGGGGTCTCCCGCGGCACGTCGCGCATGTGCTCGGGCGTGGAGATCTCGGGGGTGCGCTTCTGGAACTTCACGGCATCCGCCCCGGCGCGCGCGGCGACGTCGATCAGACGCCGGGCGATATCGACATCACCATTGTGGTTCAGGCCGATCTCGGCGATGACGTAGGCGGGATGACCGCCTCCGATGACGCGCGATCCGATGCTGACAGTCATGATTCCTCCGGTCGTCGAGCGGTCTGAGATCCCCGCCCCTCCTGGCTACGCCTCGCGGGTGAACGCCATGCGACCGAAGAGTTACCGGCACCGGTCAGCTCGACAACACCCGCTCGATGAGCTCTCGCACAGCCCCGTGTCCTCCGCGCCGGGTGAGCACGACGCGCGCCTCCTCGAGTACGAGCGGATGCGCGTCGGCGACGGCCACCGGCCACCCCACGATCCGCATCGCGGGAAGGTCGTTGACGTCGTTGCCGAGATACGCGATATCGTGCAGCGCGACGCCGACCTCCTCCGCCCATCCACGCAGCGCCGACTCCTTGTCGTCGATGCCGTGCAGCACGGGCACCCGCAGCTTCTCGGCTCGCGACCGCACCACCGGGTTGACCTCGGTGGAGAGGATCAGCATCGGCAGCCCCGCCCGGCGCAGCAGCGCGACCCCCATCCCGTCCTCGCGGCTCACCCGCACGCGTTCCCGCCCGTCCGCGTCGACGAGGGCGGTGTCGTCGGTGTGCACGCCGTCGAAGTCGGTCACGACCGCCTGCACGGCGATCCGCTCGACCTTGTCGTGCCGCGCGGCGAGCGCCCTGGCGATCTCGAGCTGCTGCGCGTCGTCGATCTCGATCGCCGACCACTCCGGCACCTCGGCGATGCGGATCCGGCCGAAGAAGCGATGCCTGCTCTCGCGGAAGCCATCCGCCCGGAAGACGTAGAAGGCGCCGGTCTCGAGATGGTGCGGCTCCCGGTCCTGACGCCGCGGACGATGCGCGGCCTCGTGGTTGATCGCGACCGCCGCGCCGTCGGTATCCCGGCGCCAGAGGAACCCATACGTCGCGTGCGCCGAGAACACGCTGTCGGCACGACCGGCCGCGACCTCGGCGACGGCCGCGGCGAGCGCGTCGCTCGGGATGAACGGCGACGTCGCCTGGAGAAAGGCCACGATGTCGTAGTGCTCGCCCTGCGCCTCGAACTCGTCGAGCGCGTGCAGGATCGCGCTCTCGGACGACGCCGTGTCACCCGAGATCTCGGCGGGGCGGCGCATCACGCGTGCTCCCGCGGATGCCGCGACACCGGCGATCTCGTCGTCGTCGGTCGACACGACCACCCGCTCGATGCCCGCCGCCAGCGCCGAACGCACACCCCGCGCCACCAGGGCGATCCCGCCCACGCGCTGCAGGTTCTTACGCGGGACGCCTTTCGACCCGCCGCGCGCCGGGATGATCGCCACCGTGCGCGGGGGCGCGTCCGTCATCACCTGTTCGGCGTTGTCGATCATCATCGTCCTCGCATCACTCGCCACACCCGTGCTGCACGGTTCCGCGCCCCGAGAGCCGTCAGCCGCCACTGCTCCACCCGCCCCACTCCCCCCGCGGAGCGCAGCATCCGTCGCACCGGCCTCTCGGCGGGCGCTCCAGGCAGACGCAGGAGCGACAGCCGCTCGGGGGCGAAGTAGCGGTCGCGCTCCGACGGGGCCAGCGTACGCAGCAGTAGTTCGGCCCGCGGCCGCAGGTGCCCGGCGATCTCCGGCTGCATGGCGTGGCCGAGCGCATCGATCAGCAGCTGCAGGTGCGCGGGATCCGCGGCGGGGACATCGTCGCGGGTGAGTGCATCGACGATCGCCAGCGGCACGCGGTTGCTGTTCTCGAAGGGCGCCAACCGCGCGAGGAGGCGCGTCGTCCCCGCCGATCCCACCGGAATGCCGAGCGTCGCCCGCACGGTCGGCAGCGCGGTCGAGAACCCCGCCACCACGGCGACCGCGTCGATCCGCTCGGCGAGCACCTCGGCGGGCAGCGCTCCGCGATACTCGGCGTACTCGAGCCCGAGCGAGAGAACCCGCTCTCTGACGGCATCCGACTGCAGCGGCGGCGCGGCGGGGTGCGCCTTGAACACGACTCGCTGCGGCGACCACGTCATCGCGCGATCGACCAGGTCGCGGTGCAGAGCCGCCTCCTCGCGGACGGACAGCAGCCCGAGCGCCGACAGGTACTGGCCCAGCACGAGCACGGTCGGCACCGCGTCGTCCAGCGCCGCACCCGAGGCATCGACCACCGGTGCACCGGAGTCGGTCTCGCGCAGCACCTGCTGGAAGCGACTCGGCGGCACCGGGAGCGGGGTCGCGAAAGGCGATCCGACCAGCGGCCGCACTCCCGGCACCACGTCGGCGTACACGACCTGCCCGATCCGCGCGGCGACCAAACGACCGAGTGCGACCCGCATCGGCGAATAGGTCATCAGCCCGTCGCCGATGATCGACAGCCGCGCGCGCGGGAAGATCGACATCAGCGTCCGCGCGGGCGCCACCTGAGGGCTCTGCACGAACAGCTCCAGGTCGCCGGGGTCGATACCCCAGGCGCGCGTGAGCAGCTTCTCCAGCAGCGGCAGATCCGCGTCGGACGGCTGCCAGTCGCTCGGATGCTGCGCTCCCAGCAGCACCCCGAGGTCTTCGACGCGGTCGAATCGCCCCCGCAGCGATTCCAGCGACGGGTCGATGCCGATGCCCACCACGGTCTCGGGCACCCGGGCCGAGACGAAGGGGACGAGCACGCGGTCCGCCGCGTCGCCGAGAAGGCCCTCATCGATCGCCGCGACGGCGGTCGCGAGTCCGTAGGTGCTGTGCACCGCGAACAGCTGAGTCATCGCGCCTGCCCTGAGCCGCGGAGGCTGGAGGCGAGCACTCGGCGGCGAGGACCGTCGAGCCGGGCCACCGCCGCCTGCACCTCGGCGTGCGGCAGACGCTCGAGCAGGCCGCGGATCGCGGCCCGCATCTCGCCGCGCAGCGCGCGGGGCATCCGACGCGATCGCACCAGATGATGAGAGCTGAGCGCGAGCGCCGTCCACACCGCCTTGGGCAGGAACCGCTGCGACTCCGGATCGATCTCGACGAGGTCGACGACCTCCGACATGGCCCGGGCGAAATCCAGCTGTCGTCGATCGCGCACCTGTGTCAACGAGGTCGAGACACCGCGACGATAGAGCAGCGCCGGGGCATCCACCACCGCGAAGGACTCCGCCTGCAGGTGCAGCCGCCAGATCCAGGGCCGGTCCTCCGCCGTGAACAGCCCGGGCGAGAACCCGGCCAGGCCGTGGTCGATCACCCGGCGATGGAAGATCCCCGCCCACGCGAACGGGTAGTCCACCATCGTCGACTCCGTGTCCGGAAGGATCGCCTCACGCGGCGGCACGAGCTGCTCGCGCCACGGGTGCGGTGCCCGCACGAGCGTACGCACCCCGTCGCGAACCGTCACATGGTCGGTACGGACGAAATCGGCACCGAGGTCCCGCAACCGCGTCGCCAGCACGGCCAGGCGCCCCGGCTGCATCCAGTCGTCGCCGTCGACGAAGCAGAACGACTCGGCCTCGACGAGCGCGAGCCCCTGGTTGCGGGCGCTCGCGAGTCCGCGAGGCGCAGGATTCACGATCACCTCGGCATTCGCGAAGCGCGCGGCGTAGCGGCGCATGAGATCCCCAGTCCCGTCGTGGGAGCCGTCGTCGATCGCGACGAGCTGGAGCGCCGAGGGGTCGTCGAACTGCCGCAACAGGGTCTCCAGCGTCGTCGCGATGTACGCGCCGGCGTCCTTCGCGGGCAGGATGACGGTGACGAGCGGTCTGCGCACGGAACTCCCGGGGGTGGACGGTGCCCGCATGGTCTCAGTCGCGCATGGCGGGATGCTGACGCCGCGGTAAACGCGGGGTGTCCTGGTCACGGGACCCCCGCGGATCGGCGACGATGGACAGATGCTCTGGTCTCGGCACTCGCACGGTCGCCCGATGCGCCGCCGCGTGCGCGAGACGGACGAACTGCGTTGGTTCACCGCACGGGCCTGGACCACGCGGTGGTATCCGCAGGGCATCGATGTGGGCGCGTGGCGCGGTCGACGCACTCTCGCGGTGAGCTGGTTCCGGCAGGACCGCAGCGGCAGTCACCTCGCCTCCCGTGTGGTGCTGATCGACCTGCAGCGCTCCCGCCACATCGACATCGCCCTCGCGATCGAGGAGGACGGCGAGCTGCAGCCCGCCCGCATCCACACCGGAGGGATCGCGTGGTTCGGTGATCGGCTGTTCGTCGCGGCGACCACGCAGGGCATCTGGGAGTTCGACCTCAGTGCGGTGCACGAGGTGCGGGGTGCCGTCGCGCGACGCGTGCGCGGGATCTCGGGACGTCGTCCCGGCGCGCGGTCGCTCGTGGCGGTGCGCACGCGGGTGCACCCGGTCGCCCTGCGCTGCTCCTTCCTCGGCCGCGTGTACGACGAGGACGGCATCTCCCTGCCGCGGGTGCTGATCGGCGAGTTCCGCTCGGATGACCGCGGTCGTATCGGCGAGTTCGCGATCCCGTCCGGCGCAGACGGTGAGTTCGAGGAGAAGGACCGGTTCGTGCCGGGCATCGGCCACATGCAGGGCGCGGTGCGCGGGGGCGACCAGGTCTTCGTGTCGCAGTCCGACGGGATGCGACCCGGCACGCTGTGGTCAGGACCGGTCGGAGCCCTGACCCCGCACGCGTACCGGCTGCCCGTCGGCTGCGAGGACCTGGCGCTCGACCCCGAGGCGAGGATGCTGTGGTCGCTGGGCGAGCATCCGCGCAAGCGCGTGGTCCGCGGCATCCCCTTCGCATGGATCGGGCTCGAAGGCTGAGCTGCGGCCGCGCGTCTAGACTGGTGGGGTGAAGCCTGCACCCCTCCTCGTCTACACCGTGCTGCGGCTGCTGGCGTTCCTCGTCCCCCTCGCGATCATGTGGTTCTTCTTCCCGATCTTCCGGGAGTTCTGGTGGCTCGCGGCTATCTTCGCCGCGCTGATCGGCACCAGCATCTCGATGCTCTTCCTGCGCGCGCCGCTGTCGAAGGCGTCCGCCGAACTGCACGAGCGCCGCGAGGGACGCACCTCCGCACGCCAGGCCGACGCCGACGCCGAGGACGCGGTCGTCGAGGGTGCCGCCGTGGAGGATGGCACCACTACCCGCGACTGACCGGTCGCATATCGTCGCGTCCGCCCCTGCGAAGCGACCACTCCCGACCACTCCTCAACCGGCGGGATGCCGCTGCCCGCGTGTGTCAGCCGGCGAACGCCCAGAACAGCGCGCCGGCGTAGAGCAGTGACGTCAGCGACGTGAGCGCGAGGGCGATCACGAGTTCGCGCGGCTGACGGTAGGTCCAGACGATCAGCACCGCGGGCAGTCCCGCCAGCAGCGCCAGCAGAGAGATCCAGGCGATCGGGAACACCAGCGCGAGGAACACGGCGATCCCGAACGGCACCAGGATGAACAGCGTGAACAGCACCTGGGTCGCGCGGCGGCCGATCAGCACGGTGAGCGTGCGCTTGCCGACCTCTCGGTCCTGATCGATGTCGCGCAGATTGTTCGCCAGCAGCACGGCGCAGGCGAACAGGCCGGCGGCGACCGCCCCGAGCCAGGCCTGCTGCGGCAGCTGGAACACCTGCACCCACGTGGTGCCGAGCGTGGCGACCAGGCCGAAGAACACGAAGACGAAGACCTCGCCCAGACCCGCGTAGCCGTAGGGCCGCTTGCCGCCGGTGTAGAACCACGCGGCCACGATGCAAGCCGCACCGACCGCCAGCATCCACCACTGCTCGGTGCGCACCACGATCGCGAGGCCGACGAGAGCCGCGAGTGCGAAGAAGCTCAGCCCGATGATCAACACCGTGCGGGGCTTCACCCGCCCCGAGGCGGTCAGTCGCGCCGGTCCCACGCGCACGGCGTCGGTGCCGCGGATGCCGTCGCTGTAGTCGTTCGTGAAGTTCACGCCGATCTGCAGCAGCACCGCGACGGCGAGGCACGCGAGGGCGATCACCCAGTGGAACTCCGGTCCCGTGCTGCGCGCCGCACCGGAGCCGATGATGACCGGAGCCGCGGCGAGCGGCAGCGTGCGCAGTCGCGCGGCGCCGATCCAGTCCGCGGCCGTGACCGGTCCGGCTTCGACGACGGGGCGTCGAGCAGGGTTGCCGCTGGTGCGACTCGGGGTGCGCGGGGTGCTCTTGGTGCGCGCAGAACTCTTGCGCTTCGACGATGCTGCCACGCTCGGAATCCTACTGGGCGCGCTGATGACACCCCTCGACAGGGTCGCGGCTTCGCGCGGCCTCGGCGAGCGATCTCAGGCGTCGGGGTTGGAATCCTTGCCGTCGAGCCAGAGCGTGTCGCTCTTGTCGCCGTGCGCCCCGGGCTTGCCGACGTGCTTGTCGCCGATCTTCGGGCCCTTGGTGATGACGTGCACCAGTGCCATCGCATGGCCCTGGCCCAACTGGTACTCCTCTTTCAACCACGCGACGATCGGCGTCGCCTTGGTCGTCTCGTCGAACCCCTTCGCCTTCGCGAGTTCGATGAACTGGCGCGGGGTGAGGCCGGTCTTGGTCTCGATGTTGTCGAGGTAAGCCTGGAAGGACATGAGCTCTCCTGTGTTCAGCGGTGCGACAGCCATCATCGCCGAGCGCACAGCGGATGACAATGCCGACGGAGCGCTTGTCAAGACTCGACTGCGTCCTCGGTGGCGAGGGGCAGGATCGGCCGGTTCTCGTAATAGGTCTGCAGCACGACGGTCGTGCGGGTGCTGACGGATGCCGCCGTGCGGATATCGCGGACGAGCTCCTCCAGCGCGCGCGGCGAAGCCACCCGCACGAAGAGCATGTAGCTGGCGTCACCGGCGATGGAGTGGCAGGCCTCGATCGCGTCGAGGTGCTCCAGCAGCTCGGGGGCGTTGTCGGGCTGCGCAGGGTCGAGCGGGGTGATCTCGATGAACGCGGAGAGGGGCGTACCCACGAGCTCGGGGTCGAGGATCGCGCGATAGCCGGTGATCACGCCGCGGGTCTCGAGCCGCCGGAGCCGCGACTGCACAGCCGACACCGAGAGGCCGACGGCATCCGAGAGCTGGGAGAGCGTCGCGCGTCCGTCACGAGCGATCTCCGCGACGATCGCGCGGTCGACAGAATCATCCATGGATGTAAGATTATCGTCAGTATCCCGTTATGACCGGAAAATTTCCGGCATGCCGCATGATCGGAGGTTTCGATGTCCATCATTTCCGCCCACAGCTCTGCTGCACAGGCCATCGTCGGCGAACCCGAGGTCGTCGAGGATGCCTCTCTGGCCGAGCAGTCGAGCGCCTGGGCCCAGCTCAAGGACGCCGCGATCGCGATCCGCGAGTTCCAGATCAAGGACGGCTCCATCCCGGATGCCGCGCACCACGCCACCGCGCGTGACCTCGTGCGTGCCATCACCGCAGCGATCCGCGCTCTCGCGCCCGCCTTCCCGCACGACGCGGAGTACCTGGCCGCCTCGATCGTCGACTTCGACCGCTGGGCGTCCGGGGACTTCGGCGTGCCGGACTTCCTCGACTCGCTCATGGCCTTCCAGCCGCAGCAGCACCGCGTCGACGGCATCCGTCACCTGGTCGTGTTCCCGATGTACACGCAGAACGGCTCGAGCGACCGCCTGGTCGAGGCCCTGATCGTCGAGACGATCTGGCCGGAGTTCATCGCGGCGCTCGAAGCGGGCGACTACGGAAACAAGCTGTTCGTCTCGCTGCGTCTCGTGGACTTCACGCCCGGATACGACACCAACTCCGCCGTGCTCTTCCCCGAGACCGTCGCGATGCGCGAGATCCCGTCGTTCACGTGGGGCGCGATCTTCCAGGACCGCGAGGCTGCCCGGTACCGCCGGGTCACCCGCGCCGCGGCCGAGATCACCAACCTCGACCTGCCGGAGCGCGCAGCCGCGATGCTCGACGACCAGCAGGTGGCCGAGAAGACCTTCGTGATGTGGGACATCATCCACGACCGCACCCACATGCGCGGCGACCTGCCGTTCGACCCGTTCATGATCAAGCAGCGGATGCCGTTCTTCCTGTACTCGCTGGAGGAGATGCGTTGCGACATGACCGCGTTCCGCGAGTCGGTGAAGATCGAGCGTGCCCTCGCCGCCCGTATCGCGGCCGGCGAAGTGCTCACCGAGACCGAGCAGGAGATGCACGACTACGCGCATCTGGTGCAGTACGCGGTGATCTTCGACCGCATCTTCCGCTTCTCGATCACCGGCACCCGCACGCGCAACTACGACGCGGTCGGCGGTCAGCTGCTGTTCGCGTGGCTGCACCAGCGCGGCGTGCTGCACTGGACCGACACCGCGCTCGCCTTCGACTGGGAGAACGTGCCGGATGCCGTGGTGGCACTGGGCGACGCGATCGACGACCTGTACTGGCACTCGATCGACCGCCCGAAGGTCGCGCATTGGCTCGCCGCCTACGAGCTCGTCCGCGGCACGCTCACGCCGCATCCGGCGTCGCAGTGGGCGCGCGGCTTGTCCGACGAGATCCTCGCCGGTGCGCCGAAGGGCTACACGGATGCCGTGATGGACGACGAGTTCCCGCTGTCGATGTTCTTCGAGACCCTCGACAAGAAGATGAAGCCCGTCATCGAGTCGACGGTCGGCATCCGCGGCACCGACGACTGACCGTCACGCGCCCGAGGCGCGTGTGAATGCAGCGCTGGGGGCGCACTGCTTCTGCGGCCGGAACCACTTTCTGCGGATCATCCCGCCGGTTCTGGCCGCAGAAGTGTCTTCCATCCGCGAAAGTGAGAGACATGACTGACCACCAGGACATCTCCGGACGCACGGTTCTGCTCGCTGGCGCGACGAGCGCGGCCGGGCTCGAGGTGACGCGTGCGCTGCGAGCCTCCGGCGCACAGGTCATCACGACCGGCCGCTCGGCCGAGCGGTTGCGGGACCTCGCGGATGCCGGTGCACAGGTCGAAGTCGCTGATGCGACCTCCCTCGCCGACATGACGGACCTGGCTGCCCGTGTCGGCCACGTGGATGCCGTCGTGCCGCTGGTAGGCGGGTGGCGCGGTGGCGGCGGGCTCGCCGGGCAGAGCGACGAGGACTTCGCCGCTCTGCTCCCCGCGCTCGAGGCGGTGCGCGCGACCAGTCGCGCCTTCGACGCGGCGCTGGAGGCGTCGGATGCCGGACGCTTCGCGATCGTGTCATCCACCGCCGTCGCCCGACCCCTCGCTGGGGGCGCGAACTACGCCGCGGTCAAAGCCGCGAGCGAGGCCTGGACCCGCGCCGTCGCACAGGGCTTCGCCAAGGCAGCCCGCGAAGCGGGAGAGCCGCTGCGCGCAGCATCCGTCGTGTTCCGGGCGAAGACCCTCGACCCGCAGAGCCTCGCGGCGCGGGTCGTCGCGTTGTGGGATACGGATGCCGCAGACCTCAACGACCGCGTGATCGACCTGGGCTGACGCTCGGTCGGCACTCGGTCGTCACCACGCGTCCGGGGGCATCCCCGGAACGATCGGCGGAGCATCCACCCTCCTGACGCCCTCCCGCGATTCCCTCGCCGGCGACACGGCATCCGGCACGGCGCTCTCGTCGCTCCCGGCATCTGTCTCGTCGTCCCGCTCGGGGGCAGGATCCGGCGCGTTCGCGTACAGCTCGGTGAGCTGACGGTAGGACTTCGTGAAGAACGCGAGCGTGCCGACCACCACCATGATCAGACCGGCGAACAGGCAGATCAGCGCGATGCCACGGGCCTCGCCCTCGCCGAGGAGCCATCCCCACTGCTGCTGTCCTTCCGCCGTCTTCATGTACGGGATGATCAGGAACTCGGCGATCGGGGCGATCAGGAAAGCGGTGATCGGGGCCGCGGCCGCCTCCATCGCGGCGGCGACACCGAACACGCGCCCCTGACGCTCGAACGGCACGACCTTCTGGATCACGGTCTGCTCCGCCGCCTCCACCGGAGGCACCAGCGCCATGTAGACCCACATGCCCAGCACATACAGCGGCCACCACTCGCGCAGCATGAACACCGAGCCCAGGAGCCCCATCGCGATCACGACCAGCAGCATGGTGCGCATCGGCTTCGCGCCGAGACCGAACTTCGCGACCACCAGCCCGCCGATCAGGAACCCGGTCGAGGCGAACGCCAGCGCGAAACCCCACAGCTGGGCGTTGAACAGGGTGAGTCCGTACGGATCCATGAGCGCCATGTAGACGCCGCCGATGAGGTTGTTAAAGGTCGAGAAGATGATCAGCGCGAACAGTCCGGGCGCGAGCCGGATCGCCCGCACACTCCCACGGAAGTCCAAGGCGCTCTTGGCCTCGGGGTCGACCTCGGGAGCGCCCTCCGGGATGCGGATGAACAGCAGGTGCGCGAAGGTCAGCACCATGGCGGCGATCGCGATCGCGAGGGTCCACCCCATGCCGAGGAACCCGATCGAGAGCCCCGAGAAGACACTCGTCACCAGGAAGGCAAGACCCTGCACGGTGCCGACGAGGCCGTTGGCGTTCGCGCGCTTCTCCTCGTCGACGAGCAGTGTGACCGTGGTCGAGAGGGCGATGTTGCGCAGCTGCTCGATCACGCCGCCGAAGAGGATGACGGCCGAGAACAGCCAGAACCACGGGCCGCCGAGGTCGAGCAGCGCGCTCTCGGGCTGCGAGACGTACAGCACTCCCGCGAGCAGGAACGCCATCGCCGAGATGACGCTCGAGAGCAGCATGACCGTGTGTTTGCGGTGCCGATCGACGATCGTACCGAAGAGCATCGCGAAGAACGCGACCAGGAGCATGTACGCTCCGCCGATGATCCCGGTGGCCAGCACGGACTTCGTCTCGATGTACACCCAGAACGTGAGCGCGAACCACAGGAAGCTCGTCGTGACGTTGGCGATCAACGTGTTGACGAGGACATTGGCGAAGGCGGTCTTCGCTGCGGTGCGCTGCATGTTCCGAGGGTAGAGCGCCCCTCCGACATCCGGAACCCCTCCCCCGGACCTTCTCCCGAGTCGACGGTTCACCGACGGATCGGGGCCGACGATCCACGGAGATCAGGACGATCGGCGGAGGTTCTCCCGTCGATCGGTCCGTGATCCGTCCGTTCGTCCGTGATCCGTCGGCAGCTCGACGAACCCGTCGGCAGCTCGACGACCCCGCACCCCCGGCCAGGGGGAATCGGGCGCCCGTCCGCCGGCCGCGGCGAGCCGGGGCCGTAGGCTGTATCGGTGACCATCCAGCATGACCCCGCGATCCGGGGCTTCGCCAGCGACAACTATTCCGGCATCCACCCCGAGGTCCTCGCGGCCATCGCGGAGGCCAACGACGGGCACCAGGGCGCATACGGCAGCGACGTCTACACGGCGCGGCTGCAGGAAGTCTTCCAGGAGCAGTTCGGCGACGGTGTCGAGGCGTTCCCCGTGTTCAACGGGACCGGAGCGAACGTCACCGGGCTCCAGTCCATGCTGCCGCGCTGGGGTGCCGTGATCGCGGCATCCACGGCGCACATCAACGTCGACGAGGGCGGGGCCCCCGAGAAGATCGGCGGCTTCAAGCTGCTGACGGTCCCGACCGACGACGGCAAGCTCACCCCGGAGCTGATCGACCGCGAGGCCTGGGGCTGGGGCGACGAGCACCGCGCACAGCCGCTGGTCGTCTCGATCACGCAGTCGACCGAGCTGGGTACCTTGTACACCGCGGAGGAGATCCGCACGATCGCCGACCACGCCCACGAGCGCGGCATGAAGCTGCACCTCGACGGCGCCCGCCTGTCGAACGCGGCCGCCGCGCTCGACCTGCCGCTGCGCGCGTTCACCCGCGACGCCGGCGTCGACGTGTTGAGCTTCGGCGGCACCAAGAACGGCGCCATGCTGGGCGAGGCGGTCGTGGTGCTGAACCCCGCGGCATCCGAGGGACTCGTATACTCCCGCAAGTTCAACATGCAGCTGTCGTCGAAGATGCGCTTCGTCTCGGCGCAGCTGATCGCACTGCTCGAGGGCGATCTGTGGCTGCGCAACGCCCGTCACGCGAACGCCATGGCCGCCCGTCTGCGCCGCGAGATCGAGGACGGCATCGCGGCAGGCTCCATCAACGGCGTCTCGTTCACGCAGCCGACGCAGTCCAACGGCGTCTTCGCCACGGTCCCGGACGGGGTCGCCGATGCGCTGCGCGAGTCCTTCCGCTTCTACGACTGGGATGCCGCGCGCAACGAGGTGCGCTGGATGTGCAGCTTCGACACGCACGAGTCCGACGTCGACGCGTTCGTCGCCGAGCTGTCACGCCTCACGGCCTCCTGAGCCGCAGGCGCAGACGCGCGCGCGGACACGGGCACGGGCGCGCGGCCACCGAGTGCACGGCTTGGTGCCGAGCGCACGCCTTGGCTGCGTCAGCATCCCGTGCACTCGCCAGCATCCCGTGCACTCGTCAGCATCCCGTGCACTCGCCAGCATCCCGTGCACTCGGCGGATGCACGCGGATGCACGCGGATGCCCGCGGATGCACGCGCCGCGGCTCAGCGCTTCGACTTGCGGTAGCCCGCCTTGACGGCTGCAGCCTCCGACGAGAAGCACACCTCGGGCTTGGTACGCGAGTAGTACTGGCCTGACGGCACGTGATAGATCCCGGAGTTCGCATTCCCCTTGATCGGCGCCCAGGCCGGGCAGTTCCACGCCGACACAGGCTTCGTGCGAGCGGGGTAGCTCACGACCCCGCTCTTCGCGGAGGTCTTGGCTGCCGTCACGTAGCCGCTCTTGGTGCCGGTCACCTTGACCGTGATCCTCTTCTTCACCAGCGCTGCGGTCACGGCCAGCGACGATCCCGTCGCCCGGCTGATCGCCTTGCCGTTCGCATACCACTGGTAGGTGAGCTTCGTGCCGCTGGTCCAGGTACCGGCAGAGACAGACAGCTTCGAGCCGACGATGGTCGATCCCTTGATCTGCGGGGTCGACGTCTTCAGGATGCCCTTCACCGCGGCCGTGGCCTTGGACCGCTTCGACGCGGTCGCGTATCCGGCCTTGGTGCCCTTGACGACCACGGTGACCGTCTTCAGGGTCGCGGAGGAGGGGAGCCTGAACGAAGCGGCGGTGGCCTTCGCAACCGCGACGCCGTTGAGGTACCACTGGTAGGTCAACTTCGTTCCGGCCGTCCAGGCACCCGGCTTCACCTTGAGGGTCTGACCGACCGTCGTGGTCCCCGTGATGGCCGGGACCGGGGCGGCGAGCGGACGCAGCACAGCGGCGGTGGCTACAGATGTCTCGGTCTTGGTGGCGAATGCGGTCTTCTTCCCCGTGACCTTGACCGTGATCCTCTTGCCGGCGACGGCGGCGGGAAGCTTCAGCGACGCGGCGGTCGCCTTCGCGATGGCGGCTCCGTTGGCGTACCACTGGTAGGTGAGCGTCGCCCCCGAGGTCCATGCCCCGGGCGCGGCCGTGAGCGTCTGGCCGACGGTGGTCGTTCCGCTGATCTTGGGGATCGCGGTGTCGAGGATGCCGAGCGTCGCGAGCGTGATGTCGGCGGTCGCGACCTGGACAGCCCCCAGCGCGATCGATCGCGCCTTGGCGAAGCTGGGCGCGTCGTTCCACCATTCGGATGCCGCTCCGGCCGCTGCCGAGACGAAGGCCAGACGGTAGTCACCGGCGGGCAGACCGCCGACGGCGTACGCGCCGGTATCCGTGACGTAGTTCGCTGCGGTGGCGAACTCCGCGGTGCCGGCGGAGGGGTAGACGACAGCTGCGACCTTCTGCCCTGCGGTGCTGACGCTCGCAGGGACCGTCACTTTCCCGGTGATCAGCGCGGACTGTTCGAGCGTCGGGCTGTACTCGAGACCCTCGACGTCCAGCGTCCGAACGTCGTCGGGGCCGAACCCACCACCGGACGGGCCACCGATGTCGAACACCGCGCGCCCTTCGGAGAGCACAGCCAGCACGAGCTGACCGACGGGCGCCCGCAGGACGTAACTCCCGTCCGCAGCGACCGCGGCGGCGGCGAGAGGCGACGAAGTGTCGGAGTTCGGCGCATACGCGACCACGAACGTACGCCCCATTGTCAGATCGGTGGCCGCGGGAAAAGCGACGGTTCCCGTGACGTCGGCGCTCCCCTCTGTCGCATCGATCGGCGATTCCGCGGCGAGAGCGGCAGCCTCGGAGAGCGCGACGGGCAGACGGTCGGCGAAACCGGCGTGCGCGGGGTCGACGACGGTGGTCGTCGGCACGACGGATGCCGAGGCCGGAGCGGCGGCGACGACCAGCATCGACGCCAGGAGCGCCGCGGCGATGGCAGCGGCGGTGGAACGCGCGGACCGGGAAAGAGCGGGGAACACCATGAGGGCATCCTCTCGAGCAGGACGCGGCCGGGCGACCGCATGGAAGGGCGGTCTGAGCAGATCCCCTCCGTCATACATACACGGGAACCGGCACGGGCGCCACATTCCCTGGACATATGCCCGCCGCACGTGCGACGCAGCTACGAATGCACGGCTTGGTGCCGAGTGAACGGCGTGCGCGCGTCAGCAGGTCGTGCGCTCGGCAGCATCCCGTGCGCTCGGCGGGACCAGGCTCGGCGGGACCAGGCTCGGCGCGATCAGGCGCGGCGAGTTCAGCGCAGCAGGCCGAGGTTCGCGAGGGCCTGACGGATGAGCGTGCCGCGGCCGCCCTCCATCTCGGCGGCAACCGCGTCGGAGCCTGCGGCCTCCGGCGAGAACCAGGTGACCTCGAGGGCATCCTGACGCGGCTCGCACGTGCCGGTGACGGGCACGACGAAGGCGAGCGACACCGCGTGCTGACGGTCGTCGTGATAGGCGCTGACGCCGGGGATGGGGAAGTACTCGGCCACCGTGAACGGGAGCGGCTGCGGCGGCAGCAGCGGGAACGCCATGGGCCCGAGGTCGTTCTCGACGTGGCGGAAGAGCGCATCGCGGATGGTCTCGCCGAAGCGCACTCGACCGGAGACGATGGTCCGTGTCATCTCGCCCATCGGCGTGGACCGCAGCAGGATGCCGATCTCGGTCACCTGACCGGAGCCGTCGGTGCGCACCGGGATCGCCTCGACATAGAGCATCGGCAGGTGCCGACGCGCCTCCGCGAGTTCGAACTCGCTCAGCCAGCCGGGGTTGGCGCCTCGGGAGGGCTGCTGCCCGTCGCCGAAACCGCCCAGGCCGTCATCGGGCTCAGGATCGGGATCAGGTGTGCGAACGGCCATGCGTCCTTTCTACCAGCCGTTCCTCTCCGCCGACACAGCGTGCACGTCGGCGGCCCCTGGCAGGATGAAGGAGTGAGCGAGAACCTGACGATCGACGACACCGCGACACGCTGGTCGACGCCCGACCGCGCCGGGATGCCGCTGGTGGTGCTGCTGCACGGCTACGGCGCCGACGAGCACGACCTGTTCGGGCTCGTCCCCCACCTGCCGGAGGGCATCGTCGCCGCATCCGTCGCCGCGCCGCTCTCACCGCCGTGGCCCATGCCCGGCCGCTCCTGGTACCCGATCGAGGGCCTCGACGGCCGCAGCGCAGTTGCCGTCACGGCCGCAGCCGACGCCTTCCTCCGGTGGCTCGACACCGCAGGAGCGGAGGCCTCCTCCGTGGCCCTGCTCGGTTTCTCCCAAGGTGCAGCCGTCGCGCTGCAGGCCCTGCGACTGGCACCGGAGCGGTTCGGCGCCGTGGCAGCCCTCAGCGGCTACGCCACACCGGGCGAGCTGCCCCTCGACGACACCCTGAAGGAGCTCCGTCCGCCGGTGTTCTGGGGACGCGGCTCGCACGACGATGTGATCCCCCCTGCGCTGATCGATCACACCGCGCAGTGGCTGCCCGAGCACTCCGAGCTGTCCGGTCGCGTCTACATCGGCCTCACCCACAGCATCTCCGAGGAGGAGCTCGTCGACGTGCGGCTGTTCCTGGAGAAGTGGATCGACGACATCGCCCCCTGACGTCGACGTCGATCGCCGCAGGGCCGCACGACACGCCCGAGTGTTGCGAAACGCGACACGCCCGGGTATCGTCGGGGAGTCCTGTCCGCCGTGTCTGGAAGTCCTTTGATCTGATCCGTCGCCTCCGCGCCTCTCTTTCCGCGCGCTGACCCGACGATCGCCGACTCACACGGCCCGCACCGCCCTTCGGGGGCGTCGATTCTCGACGACCCCGCCGGTGCTCCGGTGTCAGTGCACCCTCGCACTCGACAGGAGACTCCATGTCCACCCCCACCCTTCATGCCTCGGTCACTCTGGACCGGCTCACCTTCACCTGGCCTGACGGCTCGACCGCGCTGGACCAGGTGTCCGGCTCCTTCGGCGTCGGCCGCACCGGCCTCGTCGGCCGCAACGGCTCCGGCAAATCCACGCTTCTCCGGCTGATGGCCGGCGAGCTGACGCCCACGTCCGGCACCATCAGCAGCGCCGGAGACGTCGCGTATCTCCCGCAGCGACTCACGCTCGACGTCGAACGTCGGGTGTCCGAGCTCCTCGGCGTCGCTCCGGCGCTCGATGCGGTGCGTGCCATCGCCGCGGGCGACGTCGACGCCACGCACTTCGACACCGTCGGCGACGACTGGGACATCGAGGCGCGCGCCGAGGCGTCGCTGGCCGAGGCCGGCCTCGCTCCGGACTTCCTCGATCGGCGGGTCGGCGAGCTCTCGGGGGGCGAAGCGGTGCTGGTGGCGATCGCCGGCATCCGCCTGCGCCGCGCACCCATCACCCTGCTCGACGAGCCGACCAACAACCTCGACCGCGACGCGCGCGCGAAGCTCGCCGCCATGGTCGCGGCGTGGAAGGGCACCCTGATCGTGGTGAGCCACGACGTGTCCCTGCTGGAGCTGATGGACGACACCGCCGAGCTGTACGCGCACACCCTGAGCGTGTTCGGCGGCCCGTATTCGCAGTGGCGCGCCTGGCTGGACGCCGAACAGGATGCCGCGAAGCAGGCCGAACGCGAGGCGGCGCAGTCCGTGCGCAAGGAGAAGCGGCAGCGCATCGAGGCCGAGACCAAGCTCGCGCATCGGGCACGCACGGCGAAGAAGGCCGAGCGGGAGAAGCGCGTGCCGAAGATCGTGGCGCATGGTCGAAAGATGGCCGCGGAGGTGTCGGCCGGCAAGCTGCGCACGGAGGTCGGGGCGAAGGAGGAGGCCGCGCGCGCCGCGCACGACGAGGCGGGACGCCGCATCCGCTCCGATGCGTCGATGAACATCGAGCTGCCGGATCCGGAGGTGTCGCGCGCCCGACGCATCGCGACGATCGGCGACGGCGCGCGGTCGTGGGTGGTCCAGGGGCCGGAGCGGGTGGCGCTGGTCGGGCGCAACGGCGCCGGCAAGACCACGCTGCTGGAGCGTCTGGTGGCGAGTGCCGGTGCAGTGTCCGGCGACGCGGTCGTCCGCAACTCAGGAGAAACGGAGCCTCCGAGCCTCGAGACGCCTGATTCGGGCGACACCGACGCGGATGTCCTGAGCTGCGAACGGCCGCCTCTGCAGGCACAGGCACATACTGCCCTGGTCGGCTACCTGCCACAGCGCGTGGACGGGCTCGAGGAAGGCCGCTCGGTGTTCGAGAACATCGCCGCGGCGGCACCGCACGTGCCGGAGAAGGAGCTGCGCAACCGGCTCGCCCGCTTCCTCATCCGCGGTGCGACGGCCGATCGACCGCTCGCCTCGCTGTCGGGAGGAGAGCGGTTCCGGGTGGCGCTGGCGACACTGCTGCTCGCCGATCCGGCACCGCATCTCGTGGTGCTCGACGAACCGACCAACAACCTCGACCTCGACACGGTCGACCAGCTCGTGGAGGCGCTGCGTGCCTATCGCGGAGCAGTGCTGGTCGTGAGCCACGACGACGCGTTCCTCGCACGGCTCGACCTGGATCTGCGGCTGGAGATCGACGCCGACGGCGCGCTGCAGGAGGTGGACGCGAGCTGATGACGCCCGTGACGGTCCTCCTGTGTCACACGACAGGGCGCAGGGGGACCTTCACATCGGCTCCGGCCTCTTCCGTGATCCGGGCCCCCATCTGCACGAACGTCGGCTCGGAGATGAACCCGCCGGCGAACAGCGCCTGCCCCTGCGCGAAACCGGAGGAGCGACGGATGGCTTCATCCGACGCGAACCCGAACACGTCGGCGATCTCCGCGAGGTCGCGCGGCGCGTTCACCCGCATCAGGGCGAGGTTGTCGCACTGCGAGAGCACGTTCGGGTGGATCTTGGTCGGGCGCTGGGTCGACAGGAGCAGCCAGAGGCCGAACTTCCGGCCCTCCGCGGCGATCTGCACGAGCTGCGCGGTGAGAGCGCGCTCGACAGCGGTCTGCGGGTTCGGCGAGCAGATGTTGTGGGCCTCGTCGATGACGATCAGCACGGGACGGCGCTCCTCACGGCGCGCCCAGAGGTGCTCGAGCACCGCGAGGGCAGCGACCTTCGGTTCGACCGGATGCGCGAACCCGCCCAGATCGAGGACGGTGGCATGAGGACGTTCGTCGATGGTCTCGAGCACGGTCGACGCACCTCGCGACCACAGGTCCCAGTCCAGCACCTGCAGGTTCTCCATGCGGTTCGCCAACCGCGCCTCGCCCGGGTCGCCCGATGCGCGCAGGCGTCCGAGCAGGTGCTCCGCATCGAAGTCCTGAGCGTCCACCCCGGCGTGCAGCAGCACGTTGTACTCATCGGCATCCGCGATGGGATCCAGCTGGAGCACCGCCGCCTTCGACGCCACCGAGAGCTCGGTGTAGCGCACGTGCAGAGGCTCGCCGCCGGAAGGCCCGGAGCGGAACACGCGGATGTCCCGCTCAGAGATCGTCGATGCATCGTCGCCCTGTGCCGATGGACGTGTCTCGCGCAGCCGGGTGTAGTCGCCGTTCGGGTCGAGGATGAGCAGCGGCAGCTCCGTCTTCAGCAGGAGCTGCTCCAGCACCACGCCCAGCGCATAGGTCTTGCCGCTGCCGCTCTGACCGCACCAGAAGGTGTGCCGGTTGAACCGTCGGGCGTCGAGCTGCACAGGGATCTCGGGGTCGCCGAAGGCACTCCCGATCGTGAGATTCGTCATCGTGCGATGTGCCTTTCGTTCGCGCCGCGTCCCGCACGGTGCCTTCGTACCGAGAAGGAGACCTGCGAGTCTTCGTGATCGAGATCTTCCTCGCTCGGGGATGCGCGCGCCAGTGCGGATGCTCCAGGATGGGCGTATCTCCGAAGAAGGGCAGCCCATGGTCGACTCCTCCGTCCACGTCACATTCGAGAACTTCGTCCGCGTCGAGAGCTCCCGCATGTTCGCCGGCATCGCCGCCGCGGCCGGCGGATCGAACATCTGGAACCACTACCGGACCCCGACGCCGATCGACCAGCAGACCGTCATCCGCATGAATCGCGACACGCTCTACAGCGCCACCATCATCGATGTGTCCCAGGGCGCGACCATCACGATCCCGGATGCCGGTGAGCGCTACATCTCGGTCATGTTCGTGAACGAGGACCACTACATCAACCTGGTGCTGCACTCCGGCGGCACGTACGACCTCACCGCCGACGCGCTCGGCAGCGACTTCGTGCTCGCGGCCGCGCGGGTGCTGGTCGACCCGGAGGATCCGGCGGATGTCGCGGCAGTGAACGCGCTGCAGGATCAGCTCGCGCTCTCCTCTGTCGCGGGCGGGCAGTTCACCCCTGCCCCGTATGACGAGGTCTCCTTCGCGGCGACGCGCGGCGCGATCCTCGAGCTCGCGAAGGGACTGGGCGGTTTCGACCGCGCCTTCGGCAGGAAGGAGGACGTCGACCCGATCCGACACCTGCTCGGCGCGGCCGCCGGATGGGGCGGCCTGCCGGAGACCGAGGCGTTCTACATCAACGTCAACCCGGAGCTGCCGGTCGGCGAGTACACGCTGACGATCGGAGACGTCCCGGTCGACGGCTTCTGGTCGATCTCGCTGTACAACGCCGACGGCTACTTCGAGGAGAACCCGTCCGGCGCCTACAGCGTGAACAACATCACAGGCCAGCGCGACGACGACGGCACGATCACGGTGCGCTTCGGCGGCGATCCGTCGGCGCCCAACGCGCTGCCGATCACGGAGGGCTGGAACTACCTGGTGCGGTTGTATCGCCCGCGCCCCGAGGTGCGGGACGGCTCCTGGACCTTCCCTGGCATCCGCCGGAAGTGATCCGCAGCGCGCCGGATGTCGGTGGCAGGCGTGATGATGGAGGGATGAGCGACGTGCTCGACCGCTTCACCCCCGCCACTCAGGACTGGTTCCGGGGGGCGTTTCCCGCGCCCACGCCCGCGCAGGACGGAGCGTGGACGGCGATCTCAGCCGGCAAGCACGCCCTCGTGGTCGCTCCGACCGGATCCGGCAAGACGCTCTCGGCGTTCCTGTGGGCGATCGACAGCGTGTTCCGAGAGCGCACCCGTGCGACGGAGGCCGGGATCCCGGCGCCGGCGAAGGGCGAGCCCCGCACGCGCATCCTCTACATCTCGCCGCTGAAAGCACTGGGGGTCGACGTCGAGCGCAACCTGCGCTCCCCCCTGATCGGCATCGGGCAGTCCGCGCGTCGCCTCGGCATTCCTGCTCCTGCCGTCACGGTGGGGGTGCGCTCGGGCGACACGACGTCGAGCGATCGGCGCAAGCTGGTCTCCGATCCGCCCGACATCCTGATCACGACGCCGGAGTCGCTGTACCTGATGCTCACCAGCCGCGCGGGTGAGACCCTGCGCGGCGTGCACACCGTCATCATCGACGAGGTGCACGCGGTGGCCGCCACCAAGCGCGGCGCCCACCTGGCTGTGAGCCTGGAGCGCCTCGATGCGCTGCGGCGTTCGCACGCCCTTCGAGAGGGTCAGGAGCCCAGCGAGTTCACGGCGGCTCAGCGCATCGGGCTGTCGGCGACGGTGCGCCCCATCGACGAGGTCGCCCGGTTCCTCGGCGGGTCGGCGCCGGTCGAGATCGTGGCGCCGCCGGCATCCAAGACGTTCGAGCTCTCGGTGGTCGTGCCGATGGACGACATGACCAATCCTCCGCCGCCACCCGGCGCCCCACCCGAAGCGCCCGGCGTCGATGCGGAGTACACCGAGGTCACCGGCTCGGTGTGGCCGCATGTCGAGGAGGCGATCGTCGACCGCATCCTGCAGAACAACTCGACCATCGTCTTCTCGAACTCCCGGCGTCTGGCCGAACGACTGACCGGCCGCCTGAACGAGATCTACTCCGAGCGCATCGGGGCCCCGCTCCCCGAGACCACCGTGCCCGCGCAGATGATGGCGCAGGCGGGCGCGACGGCCGGTGCCGACCCCGTGCTGGCGAAGGCCCACCACGGCTCGGTGTCGAAGGAGCAGCGCGCCCTCGTCGAGGAGGAGCTCAAGTCGGGTGCGCTGCGGTGCGTGGTGGCGACCAGCAGCCTCGAGCTCGGCATCGACATGGGAGCGGTCGACCTCGTGATCCAGGTCGAGGCCCCGCCGTCGGCCGCATCGGGGCTGCAGCGCGTCGGGCGCGCCGGTCACCAGGTCGGCGAGATCAGCCGCGCCGCGCTGTTCCCCAAGCATCGCGGCGATGTGCTGCACACCGCGATCGTCACCGAGCGGATGCTGGCGGGCAAGATCGAGGCGATCCAGGTGCCGCGCAATCCGCTCGACATCCTCGCTCAGCAGACGGTGGCCGCCAGTGCTCTCGGGGCGATCAGCGTCGAGGAGTGGTTCGAGACGGTGCGCCGTTCCGCGCCCTTCCAGTCGCTGCCGCGCTCGGCGTACGAGGCGACACTCGACCTGCTGGCCGGTCGCTTCCCCTCCGACGAGTTCGCCGAGCTCCGCCCCCGGCTGGTGTGGGACCGCGACGCCGGAACGCTCACCGGCCGCCCCGGCGCCCAGCGCATCGCCGTGACGAGCGGTGGCACCATCCCCGATCGCGGTCTCTTCGGCGTCTTCGTAGCGGGCGAGACGACCGGCGCCAGGGTGGGCGAGCTCGACGAGGAGATGGTCTACGAGTCGCGTGTGGGCGACGTGTTCACGCTCGGCACCACGAGCTGGCGGATCGCCGAGATCACGCACGACCGCGTCAACGTGATCCCCGCATACGGACAGCCGGGCAAGGTGCCGTTCTGGCACGGCGACGGCATCGGCCGCCCGTTCGAGCTCGGCGAGGCGCTCGGAAAGTTCTCCCGTGAGGTCTCGACGGCCGCCCCGGAGAAGGCCGCTCAACGCCTGATCGAAGCGGGGCTCGACGAGCAGGCCCGCGCGAACCTCCTGGCCCACCTCACCGAGCAGCGCGAGGCCACGGGTACGCTCCCCACCGACCGGACTCTGACGGTCGAGCGCGGGCGGGACGAGGTCGGCGACTGGCGCGTGATCCTGCATTCCCCCTACGGCATGAAGGTGCACGCGCCCTGGGCGCTGGCGATCAACGCCCGGGTGCGCGAGCGCCTCGGCGTCGAGGGATCGGCAGTCGCGAGCGACGACGGCATCATCGTGCGCATTCCGGATGCCGAAGCCGAGCCCCCCGGCGCGGAGCTGTTCGTGTTCGACCCGGATGAGCTCGAGCACCTCGTCACCGAGGAGGTCGGCGGCTCCGCACTGTTCGCCTCTCGCTTCCGCGAGTGCGCCGCCCGCGCGCTGCTCATGCCGCGCACCAACCCGAACCGGCGCTCCCCGCTGTGGCAGCAGCGGCAGCGCTCGGCGCAGCTGCTCGAAGTCGCGCGTCGGCACCCCACCTTCCCGGTGATCCTGGAGACGCTGCGCGAGGTGCTGCAGGACGTCTACGACCTCCCCTCCCTGCGGCGCCTCGCGACCTCGATCGCCGACCGTCGGGTGCGCCTGGTCGAGACCCAGCCCGCCCAGCCCTCCCCCTATGCGCGCGATCTGCTGTTCGGCTACGTCGGCGCCTTCATGTACGAAGGCGACTCTCCGTTGGCCGAGCGGCGGGCGGCGGCGCTCTCGGTCGACCCCGCACTGCTCGGCGAACTGCTGGGCACCGTCGAGCTGCGTGAGCTTCTCGACCCCGAGGTGATCGCGCAGTTCGAGCGCGAGGCCCAGCGTCTCGACCCCGAACGCCGGGCGCGCGGTCTGGAAGGAGTCGCGGACCTCCTGCGCATGCTCGGGCCGCTCGACGCGGTCGAGGTCGCCGCCCGACTCGCCCCCGAGAACGAGACCGATGCCGATGCCGTCCGCATCGACGACGCCGCCGCGCACCTGGACGCCCTGATCAGCGCCCGCCGGGCGATCCCGGTCACGATCGCGGGCACGACCCGCATCGCGGCGATCGAGGATGCCGGGCGGCTGCGTGATGCGCTCGGCGCCGCGCTCCCCACCGGCATCCCCGTCGCGTTCCTCGAACCGCTCTCCGACCCGCTGGGCGACCTGGTCGCCCGGCACGCCCGCACCCACGGCCCCTTCACCACGGATGCCGTCGCCACCCGTTTCGGCATCGGGGCAGCGGTGGCCCGGCACACCCTGCAACGACTCGAGGCCGCCGGGCGCCTGACGAGCGGGTACTTCCTTCCCGACCCTTCGTCGGGCTCAGGGAACGACATCGAGTGGTGCGACACCGAGGTGCTGCGGCGGCTGCGCATGCGGTCGCTCGCCGCGATCCGAGGCAGCGTGGAGCCGGTCTCGCCTGAGGCCTATGCACGCTTCCTGCCCGATTGGCAGCATCTGAGCCGTCCGCTCGAAGGGCTCGACGGCGTGATCAGCGTGATCGAGCAGTTCGCCGGCGTGCCGATCCCGGCCAGCGCGTGGGAGTCGCTCGTGCTCCCCTCGCGGGTGCGCGACTACTCCCCCGCGATGCTCGACGAGCTCACGGCAGCGGGCGAGGTCATCTGGTCAGGGCACGGCACACTGCCCGGACGTGACGGCTGGGTGTCGCTGCACCCTGCGGACCTCGCCCCCTTCACGCTCCCCGAGCCCGACGCCGAGATCGCCGCCGACTCGCTCGAGGCGCGGCTGCTCACGGCGCTGCAGGCGGGAGGCGCGTACTTCGCCGCCCCGCTGAAGGAGATGGCGGCGGCCGAGAACGAGCAGTCCGTGCTGGAGGCGCTGTGGTCGCTGACCTGGTCGGGGCATGTCACGAACGACACCTTCGCGCCGATCCGCTCGCTGCTCGCCGGGGGCTCCCAGGCGCATCGTGTGACCCGCAAGGCGCCTCGTGCCCGCACGTACCGCGGCATGTCGCTGACGCGCACGGCCCCGCGGCCCCCCTCGATCGGCGGCCGCTGGTCGTTGCTGCCCACCGTCGAGACCGACGCGGCGCGGCGCGCCACGGTCACGGCAGGGCTGCTGCTCGATCGCTATGGCGTCGTCACCCGCGGCGCCGTGCAGGCGGAGGGCGTGCCGGGAGGTTTCGCGCAGGCCTACCGGGTGCTCGCGGGCTTCGAGGAAGCCGGCCACTGCCGCCGCGGCTACGTGATCGAGAAGCTGGGCGCTGCGCAGTTCGCGGCGTCGGCCACGGTCGACCGTCTGCGCACATTCGCCGGGCTCGCCGACCCCGCTCCCCGCACGGCGGTGACCCTGGCGGCCACCGACCCCGCGAATCCCTATGGCGCCGCGCTCGGCTGGCCCAAGCTCGACGAGGTGTCGCATCGTCCCGGCCGCAAGGCTGGTGGGCTCGTCGTGCTGGTCGACGGATCGCTCGTGCTCTACCTCGAGCGGGGCGGACGCACCGTGCTGTCGTTCAGCGACGACGGCGAGGTGCTGCGCGCCGCCGCCACCGACCTCGCCGCGACGGCCCGCAGTCGGCGCCTCGACACGCTCACGGTCGAGAAGGTCAACGGGGAGGGCGTGTACGGCACCGAACTCGCCCTGGCCCTGCAGGATGCCGGTTTCGTGGTCACCCCCCGCGGCTACACGCTACGCAAGGCGGTCTGAGAGCCATGATCCGAGAGTTCACCACCGGCGTGCGTCTCCTGTTGCGCGGCTTCGGACTATGGCGCACGCGGCCGGGCCTGATGGCGCTCGGTCTGATCCCCGCGGTCATCGCGATCATCGTGCTCGCCGCCGTGCTGGTGCCCCTCGTGCTGGGCACCGGGTCGATCTCGACCTGGATCACACCCTTCGCCGACGGCTGGATCGAGCCGTGGCGCGGACTGCTGCGCGGCGCGGTCAGCCTCGTCATCATCGCGGCCGGTCTCGCCCTCGCGGGCGCCGTCTTCACCGCCCTCACCCTCACGATCGGCGACCCGTTCTATCAGCGCATCTGGCACGCCGTGGAGCGCGACCTCGGCGATGCGCCTCCGGCCGACGGCGGCAGTTTCTGGACCACGGTCGGCGAGGGCCTTCGCCTCGTGCTGCTCGGTCTGCTGATCGCGATCCTCGTGCTCGTGCTCGGGCTGCTCCCCCTGATCGGCGGCTTCCTCGGCCCCGTCGCCGGTATCGTGCTCTCCGGGCGGATGCTGGCCCGCGAGCTGACCGGTCGCGCGTTCGACGCCCGCGACCTCAGCCCCGCTGACCGTGCGGCGCTGTTCGGCGGCAGCAGGGCGCGGGTGCTCGGCTTCGGTGTCGCGACGCAGTTGTGCTTCCTCATTCCCGGCGGCGCGGTCGCGGTCATGCCCGCGGCCGTGGCCGGTGCCACGATGCTCGCCCGCACCATGACCGAGCGCACGCCCACGCCGGCGCCGGGCTCGTCGCCCTTCGTCGAGCTCAGGATCCCGGGCTCAGGGCCCCACGAACCGCCGACGGGACTCCGCTGATGCCCGAGGGCGACACCGTCTTCCGCACGGCGCGACGACTCGATGAGGCACTGGCTGGCTCCATCGCCACCCGCTTCGACCTGCGCGTGCCGCAGGCCGCCACGGTCGATCTGACCGGTCAGCCGATCCACGGCGTGGCGGCGCGCGGCAAGCACCTGCTGCTGCGGATCGGCGACAGCACCCTGCATTCGCACCTGCGCATGGACGGCGCCTGGTTCGTCTACCGGCCGGGCGAGAAGTGGCGGCATCCGGCCTTCAAGGTGCGCGCGATCGTCGGCACCGCCGAGCGTGAGGCGGTCGGTGTCGACATCGCCGAGATCGAGGTCGTTCCCACGCGCGACGAGAGTCAGCTGGTCGGCCATCTGGGCCCCGATCCGCTCGCTGCGGACTGGGACGCGGCCGAGGCCGTGCGTCGTCTCAGCGCCGACACCCGCAGCATCCACGTCGCCCTGCTCGACCAGCGCAACGTCGCGGGCTTCGGCAACGAGTACGCCGCAGAACTCCTGTTCCTCCGCGGAATCTTGCCGACCACCCCGACACCGGAGGTCGACACCACCGCGCTGATCGACCTGGGCGTGCGCACCATCCGCGCCAACCGCGACCGCTCAGGACGCACGTTCACCGGCATCGATCGCCCCGGCCAGGCCACGTGGGTCTATGGCCGCGCGGGAAAGCCGTGCCGCCGCTGCGGAACCCGCATCCGACGGGGTGAACAGGGCGCTGATCCGACCCGGGAACGGATCACTTTCTGGTGCCCCTCGTGCCAGCGGTGACCAGCATCCCGGCGAGGGAATGAATCCGCCAGTCCCATGGTTATGCATATATCCGGGGAATCTCCGGAGCACGGGAGGAATCGTGGGCAAGAACTACATCGACATCGAGAACGACCAGGGCGCCACGCTGCGGTATCGCAAGCACGCGAACGGTCGCGGTCTGGTCGCGCACGGCGCGAAGGTGCACCCGCAGGCGCACATCGAAGCCGGCGCCTACATCGAACCGGGTGCGCGCATCGGCGCCGGGGCGACGATCGCACGGGGTGCGTGGATCGAACCGGATGCCGTGATCGGCGAAGGGGCGCACATCGAGGCGCACGCCCACATCGGCCAGGGCGCGGCGATCGGCGACAACGCGTATGTCGGCGTCCGCACCGACGTCGGCGCCGGTGCCCGCATCGTCCGAGGAGCCCGCATCGGCGACGACGAGACAGTCGCGGCCGGTCTCACGGTGGCCACGAACCCCAAGGGTCTCTGGCTCGCCGCCTGAACCACCCTGCCCCGGAGCGCGGCCGCTACAGCAGCCGCCGCTCCGAGGCCCACGCCGTCAGTTCATGCCGTGAGGAGAGCTGCAGTTTGCGCAGCACTGCGGACACGTGCGTCTCGACCGTCTTGATCGAGATGAACAGTTCCGCGGCGACCTCCTTGTAGGCGTAACCGCGGGCGATGAGGCGCATGACCTCCTGCTCTCGCGCGGAGAGCCGGTCGAGCTCGTCGTTCGCGGTCGCGGTCTCCCCCGACACCGCGCCGAATGCGTCGAGGACGAAGCCCGCCAGCCGCGGCGAGAACACCGCATCGCCGCCGGCCACCGCATGCACAGCGCTGCTGACCTCGACGCCCGACGACCCCTTGGTGATGTAGCCGCGCGCACCGGCACGGATGACCCGCACCACGTCGGACGCCGCGTCCGAGACGCTGAGTGCGAGGAACTTCGACGTCGTGGGCGCGCTGCCGCGGATCACGGCTTCCCCACCACTGGCGTCATCACCGCTGCCACCGGGAAGGTGCACGTCGAGCAGCACGATGTCGGGAACCGTCTCACGGATCACAGCGATCGCGGAGGGCACGTCGGCTGCTTCCCCCACCACGTCGACGCTGTCGTCGAGGTCGGCGCGGAGGCCGGAGCGGAAGATCGAGTGATCGTCGACGATCACCACGCGCACGCGGTCAGCCACGGTTCTCCCCCGTCGTCGTGAAGGTCAGGTGCACCTCGGTGCCGCTGTCGGTGCTGCGCACGGTGGCACTGCCTCCGGCGCGGCGCATGCGTCCGATGATCGACTGTCGGACACCGAGCCGATCACTCGGAACCGTGTCGAGGTCGAACCCGGCGCCGCGGTCGCGGATGAAGACGTCGACGCCCGAGGCGCTGCCCTCGATGTAGACCGAGATCTCTCCACCCGCGTGCCGTGCGGCATTCACCATCGCCTCCCGCGCCGCCGCGGCCAGCTCCCCGCTCGCGCGCTCCGCCGACAATCCGGCGGAGACCACGTCGATCCGCACCGGATAGTCGAGCTCGAGCGCGCCCGCGTAGTCGCGCAGGTCGGTGGGCAGGTCGCTGTCGGCGGGTGCATCTCCGTCGTACAGCCAGGCACGCAGCTCGCGCTCCTGCGCCCTGGCCAAGCGAGCCGCCTCGCTCGAGGCTCCCGCCCGGTTCTGGATCAGTGCGAGTGTCTGCAGCACCGAGTCGTGCAGGTGCGCGGCCATCTCGCTGCGCTGCTCTTCGCGGATACGGCGGGTGCGCTCCCCGGCGAGATCCCGCCAGCGATGGATGAGCGTCGATGAGGCGACAGCCAGGATGCCGGCCAGCGGCAGCAGCGCGATCAGGAACTGGATGCCGCCAGTGGCGCGAGACAGCAGCACGAAGAAGAGCACCACGAGCAACGCGACCGCGAGGATACGGACCACGGTGGTGTGCCGGGGGCCGCGAGCGGTGTCGGTGCGATCGATCAGCGTCGCCCACAGCCCTGCAGCCGTCGCGAGGACCACGGATGCCGTCGCCGTCAGCACAGCCGGCGCCTGCGAGAGCACACTGCCGGTGGGACTCCCGCCCACCGACCACGACGCGAGGATCAGCACCCCGAGTGCGGCCGGTGCCAGCAGGATCCAGGCCACCGGCACCCGTCGGGACGGAGCGGACCCGCCTGCCGACGCAGCCGCCGCAGGCTCACCCTCGGTGCCGTCAGCGACCGTGTCTGGCGCGGCATCCGTCCACGGCGTGAACACCCAGCACCAGGCATACAGGAGCACTCCCGCGCCGCCGCACAGGGTGAGCGCAATGAAGAGCGCGCGGATCATCCACACCGGTGCGCCGAGGTGACGCGCAAGGCCCGCGCTGACGCCCGAGACCAGGCATTCGCGGTCCCTGGTGAGCGCCGGGCGCGGAGGCGCGGCGACACGGGGAGGGCGCGCGGAGGCGGGCGGCGCGGAAGAGGACATGTCGCCCATCCAATCACCCGCCGGCGCCCTGGGGGGATTCCCTCGGACAAGATCAGGGGTCGCTCAGGGGTTCACCCCATGGTCGGCGCGCGCCGGTGGCGGACAGTATCGAAGCATGACGATTCCGACAGCGCCTCCGCCTGCCGCCGACGCGACCGATCCCGCCGCCGGCACCCGCACTCCGCACGCCGCCTCTCCCTCTGCCGAGCGCTTCTTCCTCTGGTTCGCCGGTCTCGGCATCGCACGCTCCGACGGCTGGCTCGGCGGCATCGCCGCGGGCATCGCGGCCCGACTGCGCATCGATCCGCTGATCGTCCGCGGTGTGCTGGTGATCGCCGCGCTGTTCGGGCTGCCGGTGATCTTCCTCTACGCCCTCGCCTGGGCACTGCTGCCGGATGCCGACGGGCGGATCCACGCCCGCGACCTGCTCAACCGGGACTTCCAGCCCGTGCAGCTCGGCATCCTCGGCATGGCCGTCGTCGGCCTCATCCCGACGGCACCCTTGAGCGGCCGCCTGTTCGGCCTCGGCTACGAGAGCTGGTCGGCCCTGTCCGTCTTCGGCTGGATCGCCGGACTGGTCGTGGTCGGCGGCCTGCTCTTCCTGATCGTGCGTGCTGCGAGCCGCACCCCGGATGTCTCCGCGTCGAGTGGGCAGGCTTCGCCCGACTCCGCGGCTCCGGGAGCATCCGCGACCCTCGGCGATTCGGGTACCGCCGAGGGCGCGGGTGCGACACCGCCGCTCCCCGCGGTTCCTGCGCCTGACGCCGCCGGAGAACACGCGTTCTCCGCCGCCGAGCGACCGATCGCCCCCACTCCGCTCCCCGCGAGCACCCAGAACCCCGAAGAGCTCGCCGCCTGGCGCGCGCAGCATGCCGCCTGGCGGGAGCAGGATCAGGCCTGGCGCCGACAGCAGCAGGACGCCGAACGTGCCGCGCGCGACCAACTGCGCCGAGAGCGCCAGGCCGCCGCAGCGACCTTCGCGACCGAGGCAGCGGAGCGTCGCCGCCTCCGCCGGGCGTCGAACCCGCGCGCGAGCTTCGCGTTCGTCGCGTCCGCGATGGGGCTGGCACTGGTGGTCGGCGCGGCCGTGGGACTCACGGGCGGCCCGACGGCCGGCGCTCTGGGCTTGCTGTCCGCCGCACTGGTGCTCGCGGTGGGCATGATCGTCGCCGGTCTGTTCCGCCGTCGCAGCGGCTTCCTCGCCTTCCTCACGATTCTCACGCTGGCCGGAGGCGTGACCGCGAGCTCGTTCGCGACCTTCGACGACCTGACCCTCGGCTGGGCCTCGGTGTCGAACGTCGAGTCCTCGCACGTGCGCCAGCCGTTCGGCGACCTCAACGTCACACTCCTGCCTCACGACGACGCACCGCGCCCGATCGTGATCGATAAGGGGACCGGACAGACCTGGATCGATGTGCAGCCCGGAGTGGAGCTCGAGCTCAGCGCGACCCTGGGCACCGGAAGCGTGACCTGGATGCGCACGGACCCCGACACGGGTGCCGTGCTCGACTCCGGCATCTGGCCGCTGGTGGGGCAGCAGGACGGAACCCAGACGGCCGTCGCAACAGCGGCCGCCGAGAACACTCCGGTGCGGACACGACAACCGGTCACGATCACCCAGACCTCCGGCGATGTCCGGGTCATCATCTACGACAGCACGGAGGAAGAGCGATGAGCGCCGACACCACCCCGACCAGCCCCCTGGATGACGCGGTGGGCGAGACGGATGCGACGGCCGTGACACCCGGACCGATCGCGGATGCTGCCGCTCTGCCGTCCCCCACGCAGGCCGACGTGAACGGCGAGGTGCAGACGGAGTACGCTCCCCCTCCCGCCGACGACGGAACGGCGCACTCCGCCCCCGTTGCGGCCACGGCTGCGGTGTCATCCACCGCAGACTCCGCCTCTGCATCCGCGGCTTCCGCCGAACCGACGCCGCCGCGCACCCGCGGCGCGGCGATCGTCTGGGGGCTGCTGTTCGCCGCGATCGCCGCGTTCGGGATCTGGACCCTCACCGACGACGACCGGCGCGCGAGCACAGCCGACTGGATCACGACCTTGACTCCGAACACGGTCTACTCGCTCGTGCTGCTGACGATCGGCGTGCTGATCCTGGTGAGCGGCGCGGTCGGACTGATCCGCCACGCCCAGCGCCGCGCTGCTCCCCAGAGATGACACGGGTGCGCCGCCCGGCGCCCGATACTCTGGATCACATGGCGACTCAGGGACGGCGACCGGCGCGGCGCACCGGCGGAGCGACGCCCGCGCGTCGCGGCAGGGCGGGGGCCGCGAAGAAGCCCGCCGCGAAGTCCCGCACGAAAGCACAGGCCAAGGTCGTCTTCGACGCCCCACGCAGCGCACCGGAGGAGCCGCATCTCTTCCGCCTCGGAGCGGTTCCCGGTGCCACTCCCGGCCGCTGGATCGACGCGTGGAAGCAGCGGATGCCTCACGTGCGACTCGAGCTCGTGCCGATCTCCGCCGCCGAGCAGCGCGCCGCACTCGCCGATCTGGATGCGGCCCTGGTGCGGCTGCCGCTCGTCGATCCGACGCTGCACATCATCCCGCTCTACGACGAGGTTCCGGTCGTGGTCGCCGGCGCGGACTCGCACCTCCTGGCGGTCGACGAGCTCTCCACGGCCGATCTCACCGGCGAAGTCGTGATCGTCCCGCGCGACGACGTGCTCGGTCCGCTCGAGCTCCCCGGCACGGTGAGCCCGAACTTCCCCGCACTCGAGACCACTGCCGACGCCATCGCTACCGCCGCCTCTGGAGCCGGCATCGTGATCGTGCCGATGTCGCTGGCACGTCTGCACCACCGCAAGGACGCCGACTACCGTCCCCTGGCCGACGGCCCGTCGTCGACCGTGGCCCTGGTCTGGCCGCGGGACCGTACGACAGACGATGTCGAGACGTTCGTGGGCATCGTGCGCGGGCGCACCGCGAACTCCTCGCGCTGACCGGGCATCCGCAACTCAGGAGATCCGTACCGGTTCGATGACCGCACGCCCGGAAAAGTGCCCCGAGCGCTCGGTTCTTCGTGAGTCATGGACACGGTGCGAGCGCGACGGCGTTCTCGCCTCCCCCGTTGATCGTTAGAATCGCCGGATGGCTTCGCTTCTCTACGTCTGCGTGCGTCCTGAGCGCGGGGCGGCGGATGCTGAACATGCGTCGTTCCGTCGTGCGCTCGGCGCCGAGGCGGTCGATCGGCTCGATCTGCTCGACGAGCCGCTCGACCCCGCACGTCTCGCGCGCTACCGCGGTGTGGTCGTCGGCGGCTCCCCGTTCAACGTCAGCGACCCCGTGAAGGACGAGGTGCAGCTGCGCGTCGAGTCCGACCTGCGCCGCATCGCGCGTCGGGCGATCGACGGTGACATCGCCGTGTTCTTCACGTGCTTCAGCATCGGCGTCGTGACCCGCATGCTCGGCGGCGAGGTGACCACCGCGACCCCGGAGGCCGCGAGTGCCACGGTCATCCGCACCACGGCCGACGGCGCGGTCGACCCGGTCTTCGGTCCCAGCTCCCCTGCCCTGACGGTGTTCACCGCCCACAAGGAGAGCGCGGTCGCACTGCCCGCCGGCGCCACCCTGCTCGCGACCAACGACTCCTGCCCCGTGCAGGCGTACCGCGTGGGCACGCACCTGTACACGGCGCAGTTCCACCCCGAGCCCACGCCCCGCGACTTCGCCGATCGGATGACGTTCTACCGCACGACCGGCTACTTCGACCCCGAGGAGTTCGACCGCGTGCAGCACCAGGTGCTGACGGCGTCCGTGACCGAGGGCGCGGCGCTCCTGCGCCGGTTCGCCGACACCTTCGCCTGAGGCCGACTCGGCTCCGACCGCACGCCCGACTTCAGCCCGCCGAACCCCGCAACAGCTCGACCCGTTCACGCAGGTATGCCCCCAGCGGCATGTGCCCTCCGGCCGCACTCCAGCGCACTTGCGGCACCCCATCGATCAGGGCGAGCGGCCCGGAGGATCCGCCGGCGTCCACGGCATCGACGTCGATGATGCTCCAGCCGACGTGCACGACCTCGCCCTCGGCGAAGCCGCCCCGCAACGCTTCCTCTCGGCGCACCGCGCGCTCACGCGCCGACTCCGCGGTGTAGCCCCGCCGGCCCGGGTCCGCCGCGCGCAGCACCTCGGCGGTCGCCAAGGCGTGCGTCTCCGTGAGCAGCAGCACGCCGAGGTGCCACGCGGCCCCGACCCGCACGATGCGCCGGCCGCGCCACCGGGATTCGCGTTCTTCGCCGAGCCCCTCCTGCGGGGCGCCGACGAGGTCGTGGGCGGCCTGCGTCAGCAGAGCGGATGCCGTCATCACAGTTCTCCTTGCGGAAGTTCGTCGGCGGGACGTCGGCCGGCGATCCGGTCACGGTCTCCGTGCAGCAGCATCCCCAGCACCGGGAAGAACAGCACCGACAGCATGCCGGCGCCGACGAGAGCGGCTGCAGTACCCGGCTCGATCATCTTCTCATCCACGCCGATCGCGGTCACGGCGACGATGATCGGCAGGCCCGTCGCGGTGAGGAGCCCGAGAGCCGCACGGTCGCGCACCGTCGCGCGGTCCGGTGCGGAGAACTGCGCGGCGGAACCGCGGATCACCAGCAGCGCGATCAGGAACAGCGGCACCAGCGCCATCGCGGCCGGCGAGCTCAGCAGCGCCTGCAGATCGAAGTTCACGCCGGTGTACAGGAAGAAGATCGGCACGAGGAACCCGAACGCGATCCCCTCGAGCTTGCTCTCCACCGCCTCCGCATCCTTCTTCGGCGCGCGTGCCATGATGATGCGCCACACGGCTCCGGCGACGAAGGCACCGAGCAGCATGTCGAGATCGAGCATCACGCTGAGTCCCACGAGCGCCGCGATCAGCAGCAGCACGAACCGCACACCGAACTGATCGGAGGTGTGCAGCGTGGCGCGCACGATCGCGTGCAGCCGGCCGTGCGGCACGCGGTGGGCCGCCACCACCGCCACCACCGCGAGCAGCACGAACGCGAGGAGCACGGCCGCGGCGACCGGAGTCGTGCGGGTGCTGAGGAAGATCGAGATCGCGATCAGCGGCAGGAACTCACCGACCGCTCCGATGGCGGTGAGCGCCTTGCCGAAAGGGGTGTCGAGCTCGCGCGCATCCCGCAGGATCGGCATCAGCGTGCCGAGAGCGGTGGAGCTGAGCGCGATGCCGATCACCACCATGCCCTCGCCCGGAGCGAAGAAGAACCCGACGCCGATGCCGAGGGCGACGCTCATCACCCAGCCGAGCGACGCGCGCATGACGGGTCGTCCGGCCACGGCGCGGAAGTCGATCTCGGAACCGGCGACGAAGAACAGCATCGCCAGGCCGAAGTCGCTGAGCTTCTCGAGCAGGGCGTGCGGCTCGACCCAGCCGAGCACGGCGGGCCCGACGAGGATGCCGAGCACGAGCTCGAACACGATGATCGGGACCCGCACGATCGGCCGGACGCCGCGCGCCAGCAGCGGCGCGGCGACAGCGAGCAGAGGGATCAGCACCAGTCCTACGTCGCCCGCGTTCACGGACTCAGGGTATCGAGTCGTCCACGATTCGTCCGGTGGCGCGCATCCACGGCAGAATCGAAGCACATCCCCGAGGAGCGTTCATGTCACAGCCCGATACCGCCCGCCTCCTGATCGCCTGCGACGACCAGCCCGGCATCGTCGCGGCGGTGGCCGGAGTGCTCTCCGCGCACGGCGCGAACATCATCTCGCTCGACCAGCACTCGACCGACTCCGAGGGCGGGCGCTTCTTCCAGCGCACCGTCATCCACCTCGAGGGGTTGGCGGCCGCGCGCCCGGCGCTCGAGGCGGACATCGCCCAGGTCGCCGAGCGCTTCGGCATGGAGTGGTCGCTGCACGACACCGCCCGCCGCAAGCGCGTCGCGATCTTCGTCTCGAAGTACGACCACTGCCTGATGGAGCTGCTGTGGCGCACGCAGCGCGGGCAGCTTGACATCGACATCACCATGGTGGTGTCCAACCATCCCGACCTCGCCGAGTCCGTGCGGTCCTTCGGGGTGCCGTTCGTCCACATCCCCTCGGGCGACAAGCAGGCCATGGAGCAGCGTCAACTCGAACTGCTGCGCGGCAATGTCGATCTGGTCGTGCTCGCGCGCTACATGCAGATCCTCACCGACGACTTCATCCGTGAGCTCGATGCCCCGGTGATCAACATCCACCACTCGTTCCTGCCCGCCTTCATCGGGGCGAACCCCTATGCCCGGGCCAAGGAGCGCGGCGTGAAGCTGATCGGCGCCACCGCGCACTACGCGACCGCCGACCTCGACGAGGGGCCGATCATCGAGCAGGATGTGACACGCGTCACGCACTCCGACTCGGCCGCCCAGCTGCAGAGCCGTGGCGCCGACGTCGAGCGCCTGGTGCTCGCCCGCGCCGTGCAGTGGCACGCGGAGGACCGCGTGATCGTGCACGGCAAGTCGACCGTCATCCTCTGACGACGACCGACGCGCACGGTCACCGGGCGGGAACCCCCTCCACGAGCTCGGCGAACGCCTCGGCCGCCGTGCCGTAGCGTGCGAGCGGCGCGGCCTGCCCCATCCACAGCGACTGCAGCTCGCCCAGGTTCTGCTGTCCCGCCGCGGCGCGGAACTTCCCGGTGAGCCAGTTCTGCATCGGGAACGGGGCGATCGTGCCGCTGGCCTCGATCGCGCGCACGGCACGGTTGCGGGCTCCACGGGCGAGGCGTCCGCTCATGGCCCTGGTCAGCACCATCTCATCGGCCGCGGTACGGCGGATCGCCTCGCGGTGCGCGTCGGTGATCGCGGACTCCGCGGTGGCGAGGAAGGCTGTGCCGATCTGAGCGCCCTGCGCACCCAGAGCGAAGGCGGCGGCCACCCCGCGGCGGTCGGAGATGCCCCCGGCGGCGATCACCGGCACATCGACCGCGTCGACCACTTGCGGGACGAGCGGGAACGTGCCGACCAGCGACTCCTCGGCGGTGCGGAGGAACGAGACCCGATGGCCGGCGGCTTCCGCGCCCGTGGCCACGACGGCATCCACTCCTCCCTCGGCGAGCGCCACCGCCTCCGCGACCGTGGTCGCGGTGCCGATCACCCGGACGCCGCGGTCATGCGCCTCCGCGATCAGCGCCTCCGACGGCACGCCGAACACCACGCTGAGCACAGCGGGCGCCACGTCCCAGACCGCCTCGAGCTGTTCGTCGAGCGAGGGCAGGTACGCCTCGGGTCGTGCGGGGAGCTCTTCGCCGACCGCCTCGAAGAACGGCTGCAGCGCCTGCGCGAAGATCGCATGCTGGGCGTTCGGCGCGACCTCATCGCCCATGGGGAGCCAGATGTTCACTGCGAAAGGCTGAGACGTCGCCGCCCGCAGCTGGGCTCCGGTCTGCCGGATGCGATCGCCGTCATAGCCGTACAGCCCGAAAGAACCGAGACCGCCGGCCTCGCTCACCGCCGCCGTCAGCGGCACCGACGACAGGCCGCCGAAGGGGCCGAGGACGATCGGATGCTCGATGCCGACCAGGTCGCGCAGATCACTCATGTGTCGAGGCTACGCCGCACCGCACGCCAGAGCGCCGGCTGTGACGCCCCATCCGCCGATGCCCGACCGCCCGGCGTCCCGCGCCCGGTGCTACCCTCGCAGCAGAGGGGAGAGCGCACATGAGCGAGTGGTTCGGGCAGATGCTGAGCATCGTCCTCACGGCGCTCGGCCTGGTCTCCGTCCCGGATGCCGCCGCTCTCGGCCTCGCGATCGCCCTCATCGCCGTGACCGCTCTCACGCTCGCGCTGGTCCTGAGCCTGCAGCGGGCCACGGGCCGTACCGCGCCGCATCCCTGGCGAGCCATCGACGTCTCCACCCTCCTCTCGCAGAGCGATCCGGATGCCGCGGGGCACCCGCGCCCGCGAGCGCCGGGAGTCGCGACCGCCGCGTAGTCCGTTCCGACCGGGACCGCGCGGCTTTCGCCGACCCTTCCCGACCTCTCGAACGGACATCTGATGGACTTCTTCGCCTTCCCACCTCTCGCTGCCCTCCTGGACGCCGCCTATGGCGCCCTCGCCGGGCTCTCGTCCCTGCTCGAACCCCTCGCCGGCGGTGCCGCATCCGCCGCCGCCGTGATCCTCGTCACACTCCTGGTGCGTGCTCTGCTCATTCCCGTCGGCATCTCGCAGGCCAAGGCGGAGCTGACCAGGGCACGCCTCGCACCGAAGCTGCGCGAGATCCAGCGCCGCCACAAGAAGAACCCCGAACGACTCCAGCGCGAGACGCTCGCGCTGTACCGCTCCGAGAACACCTCGCCGTTCGCGGGGATGCTGCCCGTGCTGGCGCAGGCCCCGGTGGTCGGCATCCTGTACACGCTGTTCCTGCGTCCCGAGATCGCCGGGCACCCCAACGAACTCCTCACCCACGACCTGTTCGGCGCCCCGCTCGGCACGAGCCTGGTGTCCGCGATCTTCGGCGGCACCGCGACCCCTGCCACGTTCCTGGTGTTCGGCACGCTGCTGGCGATCATGATCGCGGTCGCCGAGGTCACCAGACGGGTGTTCCGTCCCGCACCCGTCGAGGACGACTCACCCCTCAACTCCCCGGCGATGGCGCGGATGATGAGCGCTCTGCACTACCTGACCGCGGTCTTCGCGGCGTTCGTCCCGCTGGCCGCCGCCCTGTATCTCACGGTGACCGTGGTGTGGACGCTCGCACAGCGGGCGATCCTGCGCCGCCGCTACCCGCTCCCGGTGGCGACGCCTGCGCGGGTGGCCGCCTGACGGCTCCCCCGGCCGCTCAGTCCGGCAGGGGGATCGGCCCGGTGAAGACGGCGGGGGGATCGCCCTCATCCCGGGAATCCGCTCGGGTCTCCTCGGCATCCGCTCGTGAACGGCGGCGGATGCCGAGGGTGGCCCCGACACTCGCGGCGACGACCAGGGCGATCGCGAGCATCCGCAGCGGCGTCGCGCTCTGGCCGAGGATCAGCCACCCGGCGAGCGTCGCGAAGACGGGCTCCAAGCTGAGCAGCACCCCGAACACGCGCTGCGGCAGCCGGCGCAGCGCCGCGAGCTCGAAGCTGTACGGGATCACCGAGGACAGCACCGCTGTGACGGCCGCGAGAAGCAGCAGCTGCATGTCACCCGACACGGTGACCGCGGCGGGCACGCCCACCGGCGCGAGCAGCAGCGCCGCGATGAGGAGTCCCATCGCGAGTCCCCCGCTGCCGGGGATCAGCGCTCCTACGCGGGCGCTCGTGCGGATGTACATGGCCCAGAATCCGGCGGCGATCAGGATGAACACGACGCCGATCGGGTCGAGCGGCTCCGCGCCGATCAGCCCGTCGACGCCCAGCAGCACCATGCCGACCAGCGCGAGGCCGACCCACGCGGCATCAGCCAACCGGCGGGTGAGGACAGCGGCGAGGACGAGGGGGCCGAGGAACTCGATCGCGACGGCCGGTCCGAGCGGGATGCGGTCGATCGCGGCATAGAAGAAGCCGTTCATCGCGGCGAGCGAGAAGCCGAAGAGCACGGCCGCGATCCACTGCGGCCTGGTCCAGCGCCGGGGACGCGGGCGCACGATGACGAGCAGGAGCAGCGCGGCGATCGCGACGCGCAGCGAGGTCACGCCCCAGGGGCCGAGCACCGGGAAGAGCTGCGCGGCGACGGCGGCGCCGAACGGCAGCGACAGGCACGAGCCGATGACGAGAGCGACGCCGACGAGAGGACGGGACGACGCTGACTGCTGCACGTACTCCAGCGTGGGGCATCGGCATCGCCCGCGTCCACTCGACACTCAGAGGTGCTTGCCTCCTGTCACCGGGAGCACAGCCCCGGAGACGTACATCGATTCGTCCGAGGCGAGGTAGACGTAGGCTCCGGCGAGCTCGGCCGGCTGGCCCGCGCGTCCGAGCGGGGTGTCCTGGCCGAAGGTCGCCAGCCGCTCGGCGTCCCATCCGGTGGCCGGGATCAGCGGCGTCCAGATCGGGCCGGGGGCCACCGCGTTCACGCGGATGCCGCGCGGACCCGCCTCTTCGGCGAGCGCCTTCACGAACGCCACCTGTGCGGCCTTGGTCATGGCGTAGTCGATGAGCCCCGGCGAGGGCTGATACGCCTGCACCGAGGCCGTCACGATGATGCTCGCGCCCGGAGCCAGGTCGGGGTACGCGGCGCGAGCCGTCTGCACGAGACCGGTGAGGTTGGTGTCGAACACTCGCCGCATGTCCTCGGTCTTCAGGGTCTCGAAGCCATCGATGTCGTGCTGGTACCCGGCGTTCAGCACGAGGATGTCGAGGCCGCCGAGCGCTGCTCTCGTCTGCGCCACGACACCGGTCGCGAAGTCCTCGTCACGGAGGTCGCCCGACAGGCCGAGAGCCGTGCGTCCCGCGTCGCGGATGTGGGCGATCGTCTCATCGGCGTCGCCCTGCTCCTCCGGCATGTGCACGATCGCGACATCGGCGCCCTCACGGGCGAAGGCGATCGCGACGGCGCGGCCGATCCCGGAGTCTCCGCCGGTGATCAGCGCACGGCGGCCCTGCAGCCGATCGTGCCCGCGGTAGCTGGATTCGCCGTGGTCAGGGGTGGGGCTGGTCTGCGCGGTGAGCCCTGGTTGCGACTGCCGCTGATCGGGGAAGCCGTCTTCGCGGTGGGCATGACGGGGGTCGACGGGGGTGTCGGTCATCGTGATCTCCTTCGTCGAGGTGTCTTCCGACTCTCGACGAAGGGGCCGTCCTCGCCCAGGGGGTTGACAGCATCTGCCCGGTGCGGCGATGGTTCTCGCGCTCGGAGTGCCGAGTGATCAGCCGCAGTGCCGCGTGATCAGCCGTAGTGCCACGTGATCAGCCGGGCAGAGTCACGGGATTCTCGCCGGTCCTCGGACCCTCGCCGCCCTCGGCCGGCTCCGGCGCCAGGTACAGGCCGGACGGCGCGTTCGCGGTGAACGCGAGCGCTTCGATCCAGGCCCGGTTGATGGAGGGCTGGCGACTGCCGAAGTACTTGAAGACGAGTGAGCTGCCCGGATGGATCCACACCGTCGTGCGTCCTCCACCGACGCTCGCGTCTTCGCGCCAGCTGAACGGGAACGGCTCTCCGCGACGAAGCTTCGCCGTGATCACGAGCTGCAGGTGTGTGAGAGCGCGATCCTCGATCTCGGTCTTCACGCCGCCTTCGTAGATGAACTTGCCCATGCGGAATGATCTCTTTCTCTGGCAGGGCTTTTTCGGCCGGTCGGACACTTTCCCCTCTGCGTAGCGTAAGTGCTGCCGCGACATCCTGCACTACGCGCGGGGAACCGCGCGCGTCGCGCCCCTGCCCGCGTCCGCGTCGCCCCTGCCCGCGCCCGCGTCAGGGCAAAGCGCCCATGCCGCCATCGCGACGCGAAGTCAACCCCCTCCATCCGCACCACCGCAGCCCCTAGAGTCGGTGATCCACCAGCCGAGGAGGCGATGAGGATGAGCGATCCGCAGACACCCGAGCAGGGGTACACCCCGACCACCACTCACGCGGAGTGGGGCGCCGGAGATCCGCGCCTGCGCATCACGCGCGACGAGGAGCGCACCGAGTATCTGCTCGATGTGGATGTCGTCCGCATCGGATCCGCCGAAGGCAACGAGCTGCGGCTCGCCGACACCGACCCGGTGCACGCGACCATCACCCACGATGAGCGCGACGAGTACGTGCTGACGCTGCATGGCGAGGGCAGCACCAGCGCCAGCGCCGGCACGGACGGCACCCACCAGGCTGAAGACGCGCAGACGCTCCGCACCGGGGCTCAGTTCACCGCCGGCCCCTGGACGTTCGTGTTCGCACGCGAGGAGTTCGCCGACCACGGTCGCCCGTTCGGCGGACGCAAGGGCGGCGAGTACGACGACCAGGAGTTGCAGCCGCCGCGTCCCGATTACAGCGCCGACGCGGCAGCCTCCGCAGCCGACGACCGCACCACCTGAGTCGGGTCCGCGCTTCCCCGCGCTTCCCCCTCGCCTGACACTCGCGGCCACGACTTCCGGGGCGGAGCGACCCTATCGCGGCCGTGGTGTCGCGCGAACCTGCGTGTGCTCAGCGGCCGGGAATGAGGCCGATCCTCAGGGGCGCACCCGGTGCCCCCGCCGCGTGCAGGGCGTCGTCGATCTCGGCCAACGCCCGCACCGCACTCACCGCGTCGGCGAACGGATACGCGCGACCGGGGCCTGCGAGGAACCCGACCGCGGCGGCCAATTCGGCGCCGGTGCAGTTGTGCACCGCGGTGATCGTGACCAGGCGTCGCAGGATGCTCTCGGCATCCATCGGCACCGGATCGGCGGGCAAGACGCTGCCGACCAGCACGACGGTGCCGCCGACTGCGACCCCGGCCAGCGCGTCGGCGACGGCATGGCCAGAGGCCTCGATCACGACATCCGGCTCCCGGTCGAGTGCGGTCGCCCCGAACCGGGTCGCCAGCGTGCGGCGGTCAGAGTTCGGATCGAGCACCTCGACGAGGGCGCCCTGATCCGCAGCGATCGCCGCGGCGGACAGGCCGACCAGTCCGGCGCCGTGGATCCGCACCCTCGCTCCTTCCAGCTCCCTCCCCTGGGCCGCCCTGGCCACCGCGGCCCAGGCGGTCGCGGTCGCGCAGCCGGCGGGAGCGAGGACCGCGGCTGGCAGCGCCTCGGGCACCCGCACGATCGCGGTTCCCGCGCGCAGCTGCATGTGACTGCCGAAGGCGCCGGCGAGGTCGCCGTGCACGCCGATGCGGTCGTGGCCGTAGGTGCCGAGGTCCCGGCACTTCTGCGGCATCCCCGCCAGACACCGGTCGCAGCGCCCGCACGACACGGTCACCGACCACACCACGCGATCTCCGATGCGCAGCGGCGTGCCGTCCACGGCGAGCGCGCCCTCGTCGCCGATCGCGATCACGCGTCCGACGCTCTCGTGGCCGAGCACCAGCGGCGACGGCGCGGAACGACGCCCCTGCACGGTGTGCACATCCGATCCGCAGATCGTCGACAGCTCCACCGCCACCAGCACATCGGCATCACCCAGCGCGACGCCCGGCACGGCGATCATCTCGTGCGGGTGCCCCTCGCCGATCCACACCATCGCGGTGGCGGCGGGGCGCAGGGCGACATCCCGGCGATGGCCGGGTGGTCTGATCAGCAGCGTGCCCACGAGGTGCTCCCGGTCACGAGGTCGCGATCTGTGCGCCAGGGCTGGTGACGATGCGGTTCCTTCGCGGACGCGCGATCCGAAGCAGGTCGCCGAAGAGAGGGAGAGTGCGCAGCGCCATCAGGGTCTTTCCGGGTCGGAGCAGTGTCTGCCAACGACTCTCTCAACCCGAGAGGGGAGCGAACGCCGCAATACGGAAGTGTTCAGCGCATGTTCACCACGGGTTCCACGAGGGAACCCGTCGATGGCGAGATCCCGCCGCATCCGTGGTTGATCGCCATCCACGGATCTTCCTGCTGATCGTGGCGCCCCGCAGCCGTCCTTCGGCGTCGCATGCTCGACGTAGAGTCGAAGGGAATCGATACGCATTCGGAGGGACTCTGATGGGGATGCGCGCGGCCTACACACTCGTGGATGAGCGGACACTCGACCGCCTGGTGTCGCTGGCGCCGGAAGTGCTCGTCTCGACGCTGGAGGAGCTCGAATCGGGTGGCTCTCCGACGGTCTACCTCGACAAGATGTGGGATGGTCTGCACTTTCTGCTCACCGGCGTGTCGGCTGCGACCCCGCGTGACGATGACCCGCTGAGCGAGTCGGTCGTGGGCGTGCACGTCTTCGACGGCGAGGACTTCGTGGGCTGCACCGAGAACGACGAGCTGCAGACGATCATCGAGGCGCTGGAATCGCTGGATCGCGATGAGGTGATCGGTGGTGCCGACTTCGCGGCGTTCGCTGAGGCCGGCATCTACCCGAATGTGTGGGACGACGATCCTGACGTCCTTCGTCGCGAACTCACCGACGCGTGGGACGCCCTCGCGTCGGTGCACCGCAGAGCAGCCGACGAAGGTCATCATCTCGTGATCAGCATCTTCTGAGGCGGCTCAGCGGGCGGTGGACCCCGTCGTTGCGGCCCGAGCCGGGAGAGCCATGAGCAGGCTGCCGACTCGACCGGCCGGGCCGGGAAGGAGTTGCTCGCGCGCGGGTGATGTGGGCGGGCATCATCTATCGGCGGGACGAGCAAACTCGGTCAGGACGGAGCAGACTGGTTCGACTTCACCTTCGCCATGATCGCTGCGAAGACTCCCGACCACCCGCTGGCGACTGCTGCGAACATCGCACTCGCCACAGCCATCTGAACGCCTGACCCGTCGGCGGCAGCGAACCCGAACCAGACGACGGCTATGCCCGCACCGACAATCGCACCGGCACTGGTGAGCCGCAGCGCCAGCCGCAGCCGCCGAACACCGCGAACACCCACTTCTCCTCTTCGATGAATCAACTCCATGGTTCAACTGCAGCACACGCGTCGCGGCCGCACATCCCTCTGAAGACGGACCCCGGCCACGGGCACGCGAACCTTCTACGAAGACGGACGCGCGCTGGGGCAGAACGTCGTGACTGTCTCAGCACTCACTCATTCAGAGCCCACCACCCCAGAGCCCACCACCCCAGCGCTCACCACCCAGCGCTTACCGTCTCTTCGTGGCGGCGAACGCGGCGTCGCCTGTGGGTCGTGGTGTGCGCCATCGTCGTGCGGGGTCCCACCAGGCGGGTCCGCGGACGACGGGGAGACCGTTGTCCATACGGATCTCCCACCCGGACGAGTCCAGGGTGCGGTGGTGGTGCCAGCACAACGTCACACCGTTATCGGTGTGCGTCCGCCCGCCGCGGGAGTGTTCCTGCACGTGGTGGATCTCACACCACGAGCCGGGGACATGACACCCGGGGATCAGGCACTCTTTGTCGCGGAGCGTGATCGCGCGGCGTTGAGGAGTGGTGAAGATGCGGTCGGTACTCCCGATGCCGACGATGCGACCTTCGGGGTCGAACAACACCCGTTGGATGGTGCCTCCGCAGGCGGTGTGCCGGGCCGTGCCGATCGTGGTCGGCGTGTCGATCCCGTCGATGTGCGCCCACCCTCGGCCGGTCGCATAGGCCTCCGCCGTCACGGACACGATCAGCGTCGGCGCCGCCCCACCGAGCTTCGGCATCTCGTCATGCCGGGCCGCGATCCCCAGCACCGCCGCCAACGCATCGTGCTGCTTCTGCGCCCGGGTGCGCGGGTCGACCATGCCGCCTGGATCCCCGGACGGCAACACACCACCGTCCCGATCCGCCCTGTCCTGCACGTCCAGAGCATCCCGTTCCTCCCGCGCGTACTGTGCGTCCCCGTTGTCAGACGGCACGAACCGGACCCCCGGCATGGGAGGCCCGTCGACTTTCGGGTTCAGGTACGCGTCCCAGATCCGTTGCAGCTGCCCCGCTGTTTCCGGCAACAGGTCTCCGCGGATCGGAATCAGCCCGTTCTTCGCCCGGCCCAGGATTACCCCACGCCCCCGCATCGCGATCTCCTCCGCGGGTTCGGCCCCGTCCGGATCGAGGAACATCACGATCCGTTGCGCGAGAATCCGCAGATCCTCCGGCGTCGTCACCGGTGCCGCCTCAATAGAGTTCTGGACCCCGGGTTCGTCATCACCGACAGGCACACCGCGCACCAGACGCGCGAGCTGCGCGTCAGCCTGAGCTCGCGCCTCGTCCGAGATCCGACGCTGAGCTTTCTCGAGCGGGCCGATCGCCGCGAGGAGCCCCGCGATTCCGACCGACCCGTCAAGAAGCGCCTCCCGCAGCGCGGGCCAGCGCGCAGGCTGCACGCTTCCCGATGAGATTTCGACCTCACGGTGGACGGCCCTTGCAGCGTGAACGACACGGCTCGCGCCCGTGGCATCGACCCTCAGCACACGTTGCAGGAGCTCATGCATCGTGCGGCATCCGAACATGCCGCAGAACGCCGGATCTCCCGACCCCGACGGCCGAGCGGCCACCGAGGCCACGGTCTCGACGACGATGGCATCTGCCTTGCGCTGGACGTCTCCTGCGAGCCGCAGCACTCGCATCTTGGCGTCATCCGAGAACGTTTGAAAGGAGCCCGCGCTCAGGGCCCGATCCAGGTCGCTGACGACCTGCTCCAGGATCTCCTCGGCGTTGTCCATGCCCCTCATCCAACCCGGGGGCACCGACATTCATCGCCTGTTTATCCCTGTTCAGGGCGATATTTCGGCATGCGCTCCCCGCCCACTACCGCTCCACGAAGGTCTACGGATTCCCGTTCTCCACAGACATCGGCGACCCCCAGACCTGCGCCCGTGCGATTGATGCCGCGGACAGCGGTGCTCCCTGCCGCGTGCGACGCCGCAGCACCGACCACGGGAGTGCCACGAGTCCCAGACGCTATCGCGACCTGGAAGACCGCGCCCGATGAACGCCCGGCACACAGCACTGGTCCGATCCCGGATGCGAACCTGAAGCACTCCGGGCGAGGACCACCTCGCCACCGCGACTACGCTCGAATCACGCCCGTCTTCAGGAAGGCACACCATGCCCGTCACCCCGGTCGCCCTCTCGCACGCCGATGACCTCGCCGACTTCATCGCCGCCTCCCCCTCGAGCTACCACGCCGCAGCCGAGATCGCTCGCCGCCTCGAAGGCGTCGGTTTCACTCGGGTGAACGAGGAGGACTCCTGGCCGTCGCAGGCCGGCGGACGCTACGTCGTCGTCCGCGATGGCGCGGCGATCGCCTGGGTCGTCCCGACCGACGCCACCGCGACCACACCCGTGCAGATCTTCGGCGCACACACCGACTCCCCCGGCTTCAAGCTCAAGCCGCAGCCCACGACCGGAACCCGCGGCTGGCTGCAGGCCGCCGTCGAGGTGTACGGCGGCCCGCTGCTGAACTCCTGGCTCGACCGGGAGCTGCGCCTCGCCGGGCGGCTCGCCCTCGCCGACGGCCGGGTCGTGCTCGCCGACACCGGAGCGCTCCTGCGCCTGCCGCAGCTCGCGATCCACCTCGACCGATCCGCGAACTCCGGACTCGCTCTCGACAAGCAGGTCGAGACCCAGCCGGTCTGGGGTCTCGGCGACCCGACGCAGGCCGACATCCTCGCCGAGCTCGCCCGCTCGGCCGATATCGCGGCATCCGACATCCGCGGCTACGACGTCGTGATCGCCGACACCGCCCGTGGCGCGGTGTTCGGCAAGGACGACGCGTTCTTCGCCGCCGGGAGACTCGACGACCTCGCCTCGGTGCACGCGGGTCTCGTCGCTCTCGAGACGTACGACCCCGCGGCCGGCGCTCCGATCGCCGTGCTCGCCGCCTTCGATCACGAGGAACTCGGATCGGCATCCCGCTCGGGCGCGGCGGGCCCGTTCCTCGAAGACGTCCTGGAGCGCGTCTACGCCGAGCTCGGTGCCGATTCCTCCGCGCGGCGCCAGGCGTATGCCTCGTCGTGGTGCCTCTCCAGCGACGTGGGGCACTCGGTGCATCCGAACTACGTCGCCAAGCACGACCCGGTCGTCCAGCCCGTGCTGGGTTCCGGCCCCATCCTCAAGCTCAACGCCAACCAGCGGTACGCGACGGATGCCGTCGGCACCGCGTCCTGGCGAGCATGGTGCGAACGCGCGGGAGTGCACACGCAGGAGTTCGTGTCGAACAACGCCGTGCCGTGCGGGTCGACGATCGGGCCGATCACGGCGACGCGCCTCGGCATCCGCACGGTCGACGTGGGCATCCCGATCCTCTCGATGCACTCCGCGCGGGAGCTCGCGGGAGTCTCCGACCTGCACGACCTGACCCGCACCGCACAGGCGTTCTTCGCGGGCTGATCGGCCAGGCACGCACGTCAGAACACGCGAGGGAAGGGCGCGAACAGCGCCCGACACCCAGAACGAGCGCGAAAGCCGGATGACCGGCGCACCACCCGCAATATTCACCCCATCGGCGCCCCAGATGCCCCGGGCAGTGCCAGGATGTTGGCATGACGGACATCAAGCCGGCTCTGATCGAGCGCGTCGGCATCGAGATCATCCCCGAATCCGACCGCACCGCGAAGCCCCGCGACCTCTTCTGGCCGTGGTTCGCGGCGAACGTGTCGGTGTTCGGCATGTCGTACGGCTCGTTCGTGCTGGGCTTCGGCATCTCGTTCTGGCAGGCGACGATCGTGTCCGTCATCGGCATCGTGGTGTCGTTCCTGCTGTGCGGACTGATCGCCATCGCCGGCAAGCGCGGTTCCGCACCGACCATGGTCCTCTCGCGGGCCGCATTCGGAGTGCACGGGCAGAAGGTGCCGGGCATCGTGTCATGGCTGACGTCGATCGGCTGGGAGACCTTCCTCGCTATCCTCGCGGTGCTCGCCACCGCGACCGTCATCACGCAGCTCGGTGGCGACGGTGACAGCATCGCCCTGAAGATCACCGCGACCGTGATCGTCGCCGCGCTCATCGTCGCGGCATCCGTGCTCGGGTATCACACGATCATGAAGCTGCAATCGGTGCTCACCTGGGTCACCGGCATCGTGACGGTGCTGTACATCATCCTCGCCGCGCCCAGCATCGACATCGCCGCCGTCATGGCACGACCGGACGGCGGCATCGGCCATGTCATCGGCGCCCTGGTCATGGTCATGACCGGCTTCGGGCTCGGCTGGATCAACATCGCCGCCGACTGGTCCCGGTACCAGAAGCGCACGGCGTCCGACGGGGCCATCGTCGCGTGGAACACGATCGGCGGCTCGATCGCCCCGATCATCCTGGTGGTGTTCGGTCTGCTGCTCGCCGGGTCCAACGACGACCTCTTCAACGCCGTGCAGGCAGACCCCGTGGGCGCACTCGCGACCATCCTGCCCGTGTGGGTGCTCGTGCCGTTCCTGCTCACCGCCGTGCTCGCGCTGGTCTCGGGTGCCGTGCTCGGCATCTACTCGTCCGGGCTGACGCTGCTCAGCCTCGGCATCCGCATCCCCCGCCCCTCGGCGGCCGCGATCGACGGCGTGATCCTCACGATCGGCACCATCTTCGTCGTCTTCTTCGCGACGGACTTCCTCGGCCCGTTCCAGAGCTTCCTGATCACCCTCGGCGTGCCGCTGGCCTCCTGGGCCGGCATCCTGATCGCCGACATCCTGCGCCGCAAGAAGGACTACGACGACGACGCGCTGTTCGACGAGAACGGCCGCTACGGCGCCTGGGACTGGACCTCGATCGGCACCATGATCGTCACCAGCGCCATCGGCTGGGGCCTGGTCGTGAACAACTTCGCCGAGGACGCCGCCTGGAACAACTGGCAGGGGTATCTGTTGTTCCTGATCGGCGGCAAGGACGGCCAGTGGGCGTATGCGAACCTCGGTGTGTTCTTCGCCCTCGTGCTGTCGTTCGCGGTGACCTACTTCGCGCGGGCGGGGAAGATCCGTCGGCAGGAGCGGGCGTGACGGGTCCTTCGGCGAGCTCAGCGCCGCACGAAGAGCAGGCAGCGGATGCCGCGTGGCTGGTCGTGATCGATCCGCAGGCGATCTTCGCGTCACCCGACTCCGCATGGGGCTCTCCGTTCTTCGCCGAGGCGATGCCGCGCATCCGCGAGCTGGCCGCAGCGTTCGGCGAGCGCGTGCTCGTGACGCGCTGGATGCCGACGGCCGACCGCTCGACGTCGTGGGGTGACTACTTCGCCGCCTGGCCGTTCGCCGACCAGCCGCCGAGCGACGCCCTGTTCGCTCTCGTGCCCGAGGCCGCACCGCTGTCGCCGCATCCCACGCTCGATCTGCCGACGTTCGGCAAGTGGGGTTCCGAGATCGAGGCGGTGGTCGGACGCGGCGCCCGCGTCGTGCTCACCGGCGTCTCGACGGACTGCTGCGTGATCTCGACGGCCTTGGCGGCGGCGGATGCCGGTGCACACGTGACCGTCGCGGCGGATGCGTGCGCGGGATCGACGGCGGAGAACCATGCCGCGGCTGTGCAGGTCATGGGCCTCTACCCGCCGCAGATCACGATCAGCGACTCCGCCACGGTTCTCGCGACGCGCTGAGTCCCGCGGCGAACCGGGCGACGGATGACGGACCCGATGACGGATCACGGACGTATTCAGGGAATCAGTCCGTGATCCGTCATGTGCTCCGCGATCCGTCCGCGTTCACTTCGCCGCAGTCCGCTCAGCCCGCCGCACGCACGGCCGCGGCGCGCACGGCCGCGGAGATCTCGGCGGGAGATCCCCGCCAGGGCGCCCCATGTCCGGGCAGCACCCATGATGCCGAGACCTCCGCGAGCCGGTCCAACGACGCGAGTGCCTCCTGAGGATCGTCGGTGAACGGCGCCGGCTGCGCTCCCGTCCGCCCGGTGAGCACATGCCTGGTGGTCAGCGCGTCACCCACGAACACCGCGTCGGCGAGGGGCACGTGCACCGCGATGCTGCCGGGCGAGTGTCCCGGCATCCCGACCACGACCGGCGCTCCCGGCAGATCGAGCACATCCCCGTCGGCCACTTCGGTCACCGCGGTCACGTGCGGGATGCGCAGGGCGCTCTTGCGGATGCCGTAGGCGAAGAACCCGAGCGTGGGGCCCAGACGCGCGGGTCCCATCGGGGTCGTGGGCTTCTCGCCCGTGCGCACGCGGTGGGCATCCGCGGCGTGGATGAACACCGGCACCCCCGCCTCCTTGCGCAGGCGCTCCGCGAAGCCGATGTGGTCTCCGTCGCCGTGGGTCAACACGAGTCCGCGGATGTCGGACAGCGGCCGCCCGATCTCCTCGAGCTCGCGCTGCAGATCGCGCCAGTGCCCCGGCAGGCCCGCGTCGATCAGGGTGATGCCGTCCGGCAGGTCGACGAGGTAGGAGGCGACGATGTCGTTGCCGAGCCGGTGCAGATGCGGTGCGAGCTTCATGGCGGGTCCTCTCAGGATGATTGCGATGGCTACGTTACGTAGCTATCATGGCTATTGTCAATAGCCATGAAGGAGAGCCGCATGCCGACACCTGAACGCACATCGACCGCGGCGATCGTCGCGGCAGGGCGCGAGATCCTGGAGACCGCCGGTCCCGCCGGACTCACGATGCAGGCGGTGGCCGACCGCGTCGGAGTACGCGCACCCTCGCTCTACAAGCGCGTCCGCGACCGCGATGCCCTGCACGCCGCCGTCGCCACGGCATCCATCGACGCGCTCACCACCCGGCTCGAGGCGGCGGGCGACGACCTCACCGACCTCGCGCACGCGTATCGGTCTTTCGCACAGGACCACCCGGAGGGGTTCCGGATCATGTTCACGGCGGCCTCCCCGCACGATGCGCTCGAGCGCTCGGCGGCACCGCTCATCCGCGCCGCATCCGCTCTGGTCGGCGAGGACGACGCGCTCGATGCCGCCCGCCTCCTCACGGCCTGGGCGACGGGCTTCCTGCAGATGGAGCTCTCCGGCGCGTTCCGCCTCGGCGGCGACGTCGACCGCGCCTTCGACTACGGACTGCAGCGTCTCCTCGCCGGGCTGACGGGCTGAGACCGGAGCCGAGAATCATCCGATCGGGACGACGGATCACGGAGCCGATGACACTCTGCGGACGGATCACCGTCGATGTCTCCGGGATCCGTCACGAGTTCCGCGATTCGTCAGCCGAACACGACGACCAGTTCACCCGACGACCGGAATACTGGCACACTGAGGCGCGGAGAGGGGCGACATGACCGCGCGCGAGAACGACGCAGAGCTGGACAGCACGAGGAAGGTCCGCCGACCCTGGCACCGCACCAAGGTCGCCATCGCCTGCGTCGTCGGTGTCACGGCGATCGTGGCGATCGTCGGCTCGCTGACCCCGTGGCCCTCGGCCATGATCATCCGCGCGGTGTTCACGAAGGGCGGCGACGAGACCGCCGCCGAGATGGACAAGCACGTCCCCGATACGAAACTCACCGAGCGGCTCGACGTCGCCTACGCGGATGACGGCGCCGACACCACGATGGATGTCTTCGCCCCGGCGGCCGCCAGCGGCCCGCTGCCCACGATCGTGTGGATCCACGGGGGCGCGTGGATCTCGGGAGTCAAGGAGAACATCGACCCCTACCTGCGCATCCTCGCCGCCGAGGGCTACACGACGATCGGCGTGAACTACACGATCGGCCCGGAGGGCGTATACCCGCTCGCGGTGCACCAGCTCAACGATGCCCTCGCCTACATCGACGCGCATGCCGCGGAACTGGGTGTCGACCCCACCCAGATCGTGCTCGCGGGGGACTCGGCCGGCGCACAGCTCGCCAGCCAGATGGCGACCCTCATCACGAACCCCGAGTATGCCGCGCTCATGGACATCTCACCGTCGATCGGGGCCGACCAGCTGGCCGCGACCGTGCTCAACTGCGGCGTCTACGACCTCGCGGCCCTCGCCCGGCTCGACGGCGTCGCCGGCTGGGGCTTCAAGTCGGCGATGTGGGCCTACTCCGGCACGAAGACCTGGGCAGAGGACTCGACGGGCGCGACCATGTCGACCGTCGACTGGGTGACCAAGGACTTCCCGGCCACCTACATCTCGGGCGGCAACGGCGACGGCCTCACCTGGCTGCAGTCCATCCCGATGGCGCAGCGCCTGGACGAGCTCGGCGTCGACGTGACGACCCTGTTCTGGCCCGCACCGCACCAGCCGGAACTCCCCCACGAGTACCAGTTCCACCTCGACCTGCCCGATGCGCAGACCGCGCTGCAGAAGACGATCGACTTCCTCGGCGCGCACACCACCCGCTGACCCGCATCCGCTCTGGACCGCTGCGCTTCCACCCTGCCTCGCCCATCCGGAGGGAGGCGAAAACACGGGCGTAGGCCGAATCCGCCCGAATCCTCCTACGCCCGGTCGATCGCCTACGCTCGATCGCCCACGGATGATCGCCGACGCCCGGCGCGTCCGCAGGGGCCGGCTACTTCATGGTGTCGAGGATGCCGACCAGGTCGTCGAAGGTGGTGAGCGGATTGAGGATCGCGAAGCGCGTGTTCGGGCGTCCGCCGTGCGAGCTGGGCACCACGAAGGCGCGCTGCGAATCCAGCAGCGCCGCCGACCAGCGGTCGTAGTCGGCGCGCTCCCAGCCGTCGCGCTCGAAGACCACGACCGACAGCTGCGGGTCGCGCACCAGCCGCAGCTCGGGACGACGCGAGATCTCGGCCGCGATCTTCTTCGTCAACGCGATCGTGGCACTCACCGCATCGCGGTAGGCGGTCACCCCGTAGGTCGCGAGCGAGAACCACATCGGCAGTCCGCGCGGACGCCGGGTGAGCTGAATGGAGTAGTCCGAGGGGCTGAACTCGTCGGCGTCGGTGAGGGTGTCGAGGTACTCGGCGTGCTGCGTGTGCGCCCGACGTCCGCTGTCGGGGTCGCGGTAGATCAGCGCGCAGCAGTCGAACGGGGCGAACAGCCACTTGTGCGGATCGACGATCACCGAATCGGCACGCTCGACGCCGGCGAAGATGTGTCTGGTCTCGGGCGCGAGCATCGCGGTGAGCCCGTAGGCGCCGTCGATGTGCAGCCAGAAGTCGAACTCGTCCTTGAGCGCGGCGATGCCCTCGATGTCATCCACGATGCCGAAGTTCGTCGAGCCGCCGGTCGCCACGACCGCGCAGATCTCGTCGCCGTGCTCGCGCAGCGCCTCGCGCACGGCGTCGGCGCGCAGCACACCGTCGTCGCCCGCAGGCACCAGCAGCACGTCGGCGTCCATGACCTTCGCCGCCGACTTGTTCGAGGAGTGCGCCTCGACACTGCAGACGATCTTCCACCGCCGCGGCAGCTCCTTGCCCTCGTCGATCAGGCGCGCCTTCGCCGCTTCACGCGCCGCGACGAGGGCCGAGAGGTTGCCGATCGTGCCGCCCTGCACGAACACCCCGCCCGCGGTCTCGGGCAGACCGAACTCGCGCGCCAGCCACGACAGCACCTCGTTCTCGGCATGCACGGCGCCCGCGCCTTCGAGCCAGCTGCCGCCGTAGAGTCCCGAGGCCGACACGACCAGGTCGAACGCGATCGCGGCCATGGTCGGCGCGGTCGGGATGAACGACAGGTACAGCGGATGGCTCGTGGTCAGACAGGCCGGCGCCAGGATGTGCTCGAACACGCTCAACGCCCGCGGCGCACCGAGGCCGGCATCCGTGATCGTGGGCCCGACCAGGCGGCGCAGCTCGGCCTCGGTCTGCGGCTTGTCGAGCGGCACGTCGGCGGCGAGCATGCGGCGCCGCGAATAGTCGAGCACAGCGTCGACGATCGCGGTGGATTCGGGCGAGGCCGCGTGCATGCGCACAGCATCCATGGGCGTTTCCTTACTGTCGGGACGAGAGGGATGCGCGAGCCGGCGCATCGGGCGAGTGAGCGGGATGGTCGAGGGCGACCGACAGCACCCGGCGCGCGAGATCCGCGCGATCATGCGGCGCCCATTTCACGAGCGAGTGGGCGTTCATCCCGTCGATCATGGCGAGCAGCATCCAGGCCGCGGTGTCGGTGCGCGATGCGGCGATCTCCCCCGTGGCGACGGCGCGCGCGAGGTGCTCCTCGATCGCGCTCTGCCAGAGGTCCATCTCGGTGCGCACCCGCGCGGCGAGCGTCTCGTTGCGCACACCGAGCGCCCAGGCCTGCACCCACACGAGCGTGACGTCGTCGCGACTCCCGTCGAGCAGGGTCTCGACCATGCGGAACAGGTCCTCGCGCACACCGCGCTCCGGGTCGAATCCGGACATCACCTCATCGCGCTCGGCGCCGACGATCTCGCCGAAGACCTCGGCCAGGAAGTCATCCATGACGGGCCGATAGTGCGCGACCAGAGCGGGCGTCACCCCGACGCGCTGCGCCACCGCGCGGACGGTCATGCTCTCGAGTCCGCTCTCTCGGGCGAGTCCGATGGCGCCCTCGAAGATCGCGCGATCACGCTCCTCCGGCGACATGCGCCGAGGAGAGGTACCTATTGACGTGGTCTTCATCACGGGCTACCGTAACACCTGTTGATCGCATGTTCAATAGAGCCGTCTCGACAGCGAGGAGACCCCCATGAGCTGGCGCATGCCCGCGGAGACCGCACGCCATGAGCGCACCTGGATGGCGTTCCCCGCGGAGGGCGAGACCCTCGGCGACACGGATGCCGCCCGCGAGGAGGGCTACGCAACCTGGACCGCCGTGGCCCACGCGGTCGCCGAGTTCGAACCGGTGACGATGCTCGTCGACCCTGCCGAGATCGCCCGCGCCCGACGCATGCTCAGCAGCAGCATCGAGATCGTCGAAGCGCCGGTCGACGAGTTCTGGATGCGCGACGCCGGCCCGACATTCGTGACCGACGACGAGCGCCCCGGCGTGCTCGGCGCGGTGGACTGGATCTTCAACGGCTGGGGAGCCCCCGACTGGGCCGAGTGGCGCAAGGCGGCTCAGCACGCGCGCATCATCGCCGACGCCGTCGGGGCCGAGCTCGTGAGCTCGACGCTCGTGAACGAGGGCGGCGGCATCCACGTCGACGGTGAGGGAACCGTGCTGCTCACCGAGACCGTGCAGCTCGATCCGCGTCGCAACCCCTACGCCGACCGCCAGCGCGTGGAGGCCGAGATGGCGCGCACGATCGGGGCGACCACGGCCATCTGGCTGCCGCGCGGGCTCACCCGCGACTATGACGACTTCGGCACGAACGGCCACGTCGACATCGTCGCCACGATCGTGTCACCCGGGCGACTGCTGCTCCACGACCAGCAGAGCCCCGATCACCCCGACCACGTCGTCACCCGCGACCTGCGCGCCCTCCTGTCGGAGCAGACGGATGCCGCCGGCCGCCGTTTCGAGATCATCGATCTGCCGGCTCCCGCCACCCTGCGCGACGAGGAGGGGCCCGTGGACTGGAGCTACGTCAACCACCTCGTCACGAACGACGGGGTCGTGGCCTGCGGCTTCGGCGAGGAGAAGGCGGATGCCGTGGCGCGCGAGATCCTCGCCGACGCTTATCCCGGACGCCGCGTGGTGACGGTCGACGCCCGCCCGTTGTTCGACCGCGGCGGCGGCATCCACTGCATCACGCAGCAGCAGCCCGCGCGGTTGCCGAGCGAGGAGCGCAGCGCCGGGTCGAAGGGCGCCTGATGTTCGAGGTGACCGAGGCCTCCATCGCCGAACTGCGCGCGGCCCTCGAGGCGGGCGAGACGACGGCGGTCGAGCTGGTCGACGCATTTCGCGCCCGCATCGCGGCCTACGACACCCCCGATACCCCGACCGCGCTGAACGCGGTGGTCGTCGCGAACCCCGACGCCCGGGCCGAGGCGGCGGCGTCGGATGCCCGGCGTTCCCGCGGCGACACCCTCGGTCCGCTCGACGGCATCCCGTACACCGCGAAGGACAGCTATCTGGTGCGCGGGCTCACCGCCGCGGCCGGCAGTCCGGCCTTCGCGGGACTCATCGCGCAGCGCGACGCCTTCACGATCGCTCGGCTGCGGGCGGGCGGTGCGATCTGCCTCGGCCTGACGAACATGCCCCCGATGGCGAACGGCGGCATGCAGCGCGGCGTCTACGGCCGGGCCGAGAGCCCGTACTCGGCGGGCTGGCTCACCGCACCCTTCGCGTCCGGATCGTCGAACGGCTCCGGCACGGCGACGGCGGCGAGCTTCGGCGCCTTCGGCCTCGGCGAGGAGACCTGGTCGTCGGGTCGTGGTCCTGCCACCAACAACGCCCTGTGCGGGTACACGCCCTCGCGCGGCGTGATCTCGACGCGCGGCAATTGGCCGCTGGTGCCGACCATGGACGTGGTCGTGCCGCACACCCGCACGATGGCCGACCTGCTTGAGGTGCTCGACGTGATCGTGGCCGATGACGCCGAGACCCGCGGCGACTTCTGGCGCGCGCAGCCCTGGGTCGCGCTGCCGGCCGCATCCGCCGTCCGTCCGGAGTCGTATCCGGCGCTCGGGACCGACGCGGCGAGCGCGCTCGCAGGCGCCCGCATCGGCATCCCCCGCATGTACGTCAACGCGGATCCGGCTGCGGGAACGGCGCAGTATCCAGGCATCGGCGGACCGACCGGTCAGCGCATCGAGACACGACCGTCGATCGTGGAGCGGTGGGAGGCCGCGCGGCGCGACCTCGAAGCGGCCGGGGCGACCGTGGTCGAGGTCGACTTCCCGGTGGTGTCGAACTACGAGGGCGATCGCCCCGGCGCCCCCACCATCGCGAGCCGCGGCCTGGTGTCGCGCGAGTACCTGCACCGCGAGATCGTCGACCTCTCGGCGTGGGCGTGGGAGGACTTCCTGCGGGCGAACGGCGACCCGGCACTGCTCACCCTGGCGGATGTCGACGGTGCCACGATCTTCCCGCATCCGGACGGCGCGCTGCCCGACCGCTACACAGGGTTCGACGACGACATCGCGGAGTATCCGGACTGGGTGCGCCGCCACCCCGGCACCTCGTTCAGGGACATACCCGAACTCGAAGACGGGCTGCGCGGACTGGAGGAGACTCGCCGTCGCGACCTGGAGATGTGGATGGACGGTCTGCGGCTCGACGCCGTGGTCTTCCCCGCCGTGGCCGACGTGGGACCGGCCGACATGGACGTGAACGTGGCATCCGCCGACCTCGGCTGGCGCAACGGTGTCTGGATCGCGAACGGCAACCTCGCGATCCGTCACCTCGGCATCCCCACGGTCACGGTGCCGATGGGGGTGATGCGCGACATCGGCATGCCGATCGGGCTGACGTTCGCGGGACGGGCATACGACGACGCGAACCTGCTGCGCCTCGCCGCGGGGTTCGAAGCGATCGGCGCTCCGGGGGCGCGGCGCGTGCCACCACCACGCACACCCCCGCTGGCGTAGGGTCCGCGGTCACACGCGAACATCCAGACATTTCACACCTGTGACGCTCGACATGATCGTGATATGTTCTCGTCATGAGCACCGAGCAGCAGAACGAGCGCGCCCTCGAAGCCGGCATCGTCACCGACATGTCGGGGCGCATGACCTACGGCTCCTACCTGTCGCTCGACCAGCTGCTCACCGCGCAGCATCCGGTCAGTGTTCCCGAGCACCACGATGAGCTGCTGTTCATCATCCAGCACCAGACCACCGAGCTCTGGCTCAAGCAGCTGCTGCATGAGCTCTCCTCCGCCCGCGAGCTGCTGGCCAGCGACGATCTGCGGGAGGCGCTGAAGCGGGTCGCGCGGGTGAAGAAGATCCAAGACGTGATGACCCAGCAGTGGGCGATCCTCGCGACCCTGACTCCCACCGAGTACGCGCAGTTCCGCGGTGCGCTCGGCAGCTCCTCCGGCTTCCAGTCCGTGCAGTACCGCGCGGTGGAGTTCGCACTGGGCAACAAGAACGAGAAGATGCTGAGCGTCTTCCGCGATCACCCCGCCAACCTCGCACTGCTGACCGCCGAGTGGGAGAAGCCCACGCTGTACGACGAGTTCCTGCGCTACGCCTCTCGTCGCGGGCTCCCGATCCCCGCCGAGATCCTCGACCGCGACGTGCGCGAGCCCTACCGGGAGACACCCTCGCTCGTGCCGGCGATCCGCGAGATCTACCAGAACCACCAGGAGAACTGGGATCTCTACGAGGCGTGCGAGGACCTGGTCGACCTCGAGGACAACTTCCAGTTCTGGCGCTTCCGCCACCTGAAGACCGTGGCCCGCACGATCGGCATGAAGGTCGGCACCGGCGGTTCGAGCGGCGTCGGCTTCCTGCAGCGCGCCCTCGATCTCACGTTCTTCCCCGAGCTGTACACGGTGCGCACGGAGATCGGCGGCTGATGAACGCGGCGACCTTCTTCGACGGCGAGGAATGGCGCGAGGGCGTCATCGACCTCACCGACGGGCGCCTGGTGCTGCGCGACGACCCCGCCCCCGCCGACGCGCCCCGACTCGACGGCCTGATCGTGGGCGGGTTCACCGACCACCACGTGCACCTGCAGCTCGTCGATCACACCCGGCTGGCCGGCTCGACCCTTGGCCGGGTGGTCGATCTGGGCGCGAATCCGGAGGTCGTGGCGCCGCTGGCGGTTCACAACTCCTCAAAGAACTCGCCCGGCGCGGGTTCTGGGACGACTTCCGCCCCCAGAACCTCTGTTCTTGAGGAGTTGCGAACCCCGCGCCCGGTGCAGATCGACTTCGCCGGCGCCTTCCTCACCCCGACCGGCGGCTACCCGTCCGACCGCAGCTGGGCACCGGCCGGCTCCTTCCGGGAGATCGCCGATGCCGCGTCAGCCGCACGAGCTGTGGCCGAGATGGCGGACGCTGGAGCCTCCTGCATCAAGGTCGCGAGCAACGGCAGCGCCGGCCCGGTGTTCGACGACGCACTGTTCCGCGTGATCGTCGAGCTCGCCGCGGCGCGCGACCTCGACGTCACAGCCCATGCCGAGGGCCGGGGCGAAGCCCAGCGCGTCGCCCGTCTCGGTGCGCGTCGCCTCGCTCATGCCCCGTTCACGGAACGCCTCAGCGACGACGAGATCGCCGAGCAGGCGGCATCCGTCGCCTGGATCTCGACGCTCGCGATCCACGGCGGAGCAGACCTGACCATCGCCCTCCACAACGTCCGTCGGTTCCATGCGGCGGGCGGCACCGTGCTCTACGGCACCGACATGGGCAACGGCCCCACACCGGTGGGCGTCAACGGCGCCGAGCTGCGGGCGCTCCGCGACGCCGGCCTCGATGATGCCTCGCTCCTGCGCGCGCTCGCGCCGTGCGACCCCCGCGATCCTTCGACGTTCCTGCTCCTCCTCCCCGGCGCGACCGCCGACCCCCTGCTCGCCCGCCCGCTCACCCCCGCCGATCTGAAGGTGTGACATGACCGACCCCATCGACACCCGCCTGCTCGACCGCGCCCGCGCCCTCGATGCCGCCGACCCGTTGCACGCACATCTCACGGCCTTCGCCGACGCACCGGGAGTCACCGCCTACCTCGACGGCAACTCGCTCGGTCGACCGCTGCGCGACACCCCGGAGAAGCTCGCCGCGTTCGTGCGTGAGGACTGGGGCACCCGACTGATCCGCTCGTGGGACGAACAGTGGATGGCGCTGCCCATGGAGCTCGGCGACCGGATCGGCCGGGTGGCCCTCGGCGCCGCCCCCGGACAGACCGTGGTCGCCGATTCCACCAGTGTGCTGATCTACAAGCTCATGCGCGCGGCCCTTCGCCCTTCGTCAGGCTCAGGATCCGCCGCCCGCACCGAGCTCGTCATCGAGGCGGGCAACTTCCCCACCGACCGCTTCCTCGCCGAGGGCGTCGCCGCCGAGACGGGCATGACACTGCGCTGGCTCGAACCGGACCCGGTGCGCGGCGTCACGGTCGACGATGTCGCCGCCGTCGTCTCCGAGCGCACGGCCCTGGTCTCACTCAGCCACGTGGACTACCGCTCCGGCGCACTGGCGGATATGCCCGCGATCACGGATGCGGTGCACGCGGCAGGCGCCCTCATGATGTGGGACCTGTGCCACTCTGCGGGCGTGGTGCCGATGCAGCTCGACGAGTGGGGCGTCGACATGGCCGTCGGCTGCACCTACAAGTACCTCAACGGCGGCCCCGGGTCCCCCGCGTTCGCCTATCTGCGCCGCGACCTGCAGGGTGTGCTGCGCCAGCCCATCCAGGGATGGTGGAGCGCCGCCGACATCTTCGCGATGGGGCCGGAGTACGTGCCGGCCGGCGACATCCGCCAGCTGCTCAGCGGCACCCCTCCGGTCACCTCGATGCTCGCGATGCAGGGGATGCTCGACCTGATCGAGCAGTCGTCGATCGCGCACATCCGCGCCAAGTCGGTCTCCCTCACCGACCTCGCGGTGGAAGCCTACGACGCGGTGCTCGCGCCGGCGGGCGTGCGGCTGCTGAGTCCACGCGAGTCGGACCTCCGCGGCGGGCACGTCACGATCGGGCATCCGGACTTCCGCGCGGTGACGCAGCGGCTGTGGGCGGAGGGGATCATCCCGGACTTCCGGTTCCCCGACGGCATCCGCCTCGGGCTCTCGCCTCTGAGCACCTCGCACATCGAGACCGTGACGGGCGTGCTCGCCGTCCGCGACGCCCTGCGCGCATGACCGCGCAGGCGCGCGTGACGCCCGACGCCTCCGCGGCCCCCCGGGTGCTCGACGACATCGATGCCCGCCCCGGCAGCACCGCCTCCCTGCTGCGCACCTTCATCGGACTGTTCCTGCGGCCGCTCGGCGGCTGGATCTCGGCGGCCGACCTGGTCGCGCTCGCCGGCGACCTCGGCATCCCGAGCGCGCAGGCCCGCACCGGGATCACGCGTCTGAAGCAGAAGGGGCTGCTGCTCGCCGACCGCGACGACGCGATCGGCTACCGTCTGAACCCCGCCGCGGTGCCGATGCTGGAACGCGGCGACCGACGCATCTTCGCGATGCGCGAGATGCAGGACCAGGACCCGTGGTGCCTGATCTCGTTCTCGATCCCGGAGAGCGCACGCAGCGTGCGTCATCAGCTGCGCCGACGGCTGCAGTGGATCGGGGCGGGCACCGTCTCACCGGCGCTGTGGATGTGCCCGGGACATCTGCAGGGCGAGGTCGAGCTGCTCCTCGATGAGCTGGATGCACGCCGCTGGGTCACCCTGTTCCAGGCCGGCGCGCCGCAGACATCCGTCCCGTTGGTCGATGCCGCCGCCGGCTGGTGGGACCTGGAGGCGCTGCGCACCGAGCACCTGGCATTCCAGCGCTCACTCGACGCGCTTCCCGACGAGCCGTTCGCGGCGTATGTGCAGCTGATCGACAGCTGGCGGGTGCTCCCCTATGTCGACCCGGGCCTTCCGCCGTCGATGCTGCCGATCGACTGGCCAGGGCGTCGCAGCTTCGATGAGTTCGCGCGGTTGTCGTCGGCGCTCGCCGTCCCGGCGCGCGCGCACGTGCACGCGGTCACCGGCACCTGACCGCCGTCGTCACACCGCGGCGGTGCTCGGCGCTGCGGTCGTCGCCCTCACGACCAGGCGCGTCGGCAGTGTCACGTGCATCTCCTCGACCGGCTGCCCGGCGAGCAGCGTGAACACCATCTCCGCCGCGACGCTGCCCAGCCGGCGCATCGGCTGCTGGATCGTCGTGAGGGGCAGGGCCCGGCGCGAGGCCTCCGGCACGTCGTCGAAGCCGATCACGGAGAGGTCTTCCGGCACGCGAAGTCCCAGCTCGTGCGCCACCTCGATCACCGCGATCGCCGACAGATCGTTCGCCGCGAAGACCGCGGTCGGCCGCGAGGGTCCTGCCAGCAGAAGCCGCGCCGAATCCCTCGTCGTCTCGTGCTCGTAACGGCCCGACCTGATCAGGTCCGGGTCGATGGGAATGCCGGCATCGGACAGCGCGCGACGATACCCGGCGTCTCGGAGCCCGGCGGAGCGGAGGTCGGGCCGCCCGCCCAGGAAACTGATCCGGCGGTGTCCGAGCTCGAGCAGATGCCGGGTGGCAGCCAGCGCGCCTCCGAAGCTGTCGGACTCCACGGTCGGCAGATCGGCACGACCCGTGTGCGGATCGATCGCGACCACGGGAATCTCGGTCGACGCCCCGACGACGGTGGGGGTGACCATGATCGCCGCGTCGATGAGCGTTCCGGAAAGCCTGCTGAGCGACCGACGCTCCCACCCCTCGCCCTGCCCGTGCCGTGATCCGCTGTACGCCAGCAGATCGACGGCCGAGTCGTGCACGGTGGCGCCGACGCCTTTGAGGATCTCGGCGCTGAACGGCTCGAAGCCGGCCAGGAGCACCCCGATCACCCCCGTGCGTCGAGCACGCATGCTGCTGGCGACCAGGCTCGACTCGTACCCGAGCTCCTGCACGACGTCGAGCACGCGCCTGACCGTCGCATCTGCGATCCCGTATCGCCCGTTGACCGCCTTCGACACCGTCGATACCGAGACTCCCGCCGCCTGTGCGACGTCGTGGATCGTGGTTCTTCCGCTCATGATTGCTCAGCGTATCGGCGAGTGTCCCCATTATGGAAACTGTTTTCGAAAACGTTTGACGAGGTGGCGGAACGGCATAAGACTGCATCCCGACGCGGTCTCACCTTGCTGCCGCGGCGCCCGCATCGACGCGGCGCACCACTCTCGATGAGGAGAACGATCATATGAACAGCACACGGCGTTCCTTGGTCTCCGCGGCCGCCCTCGCAGCCGTCGGAGCACTCGCGCTGAGCGGGTGCACAGCCAGCACCCCTGATGATGGCGGGGGTTCTTCGATGACCCTCTGGCACAACTCCACGACCGGTCCGGGAGTCAAGTTCTGGGAGGACACCGTCGCGGACTTCGAGAAGGCGAATCCCGGTGTCACGATCGACATCCAGTCGATCCAGAACGAGGACCTCGACGGCAAGCTCCAGACCGCGCTCAACTCTGGCGACGCCCCCGACATCTTCCTGCAGCGCGGTGGCGGCAAGATGGCCGCGATGGTGAAGGCCGGGCAGCTCAAGGACCTGACCGACGTCATCAGCGGGCCCGCAGCCGAAGAGATCCCCGACGCGGCCTTCTCCGCCAACAGCCTCGACGGCAAGCGCTATGCGATGCCGGTGGCCGTGCTCCCCGGTGGCCTGTTCTACAGCCAGGACCTGTTCGACGCGGCCGGCATCACCGAGAACCCGACCACGCTCGACGAGCTCGAGACGGCGACCGAGAAGCTGAAGGCGTCGGGGACCGATCCGATCGCCCTCGGCGCCAAGGATGCCTGGCCTGCGGCGCACTGGTACTACTGGCTCGCACTGCGCGAGTGCAGCAACGACACGCTCGCCAAGGCCGCTGACGAGATGAACTTCGACGACGACTGCTGGGTGCGAGCCGGAGAAGACCTGCAGGCGTTCGCCGCGACCGAGCCGTTCAACGACGGCTTCCTCACCACCACCGCGCAGCAGGGTGCCGGCAGCTCGGCTGGACTCATCGCCAACCACCAGGCTGCCATGGAGCTCATGGGGGCCTGGGACCCGGGTGTGATCGGTTCGCTGACGCCCGACCAGAAGCCGCTGGCCGACCTGGCCTGGTTCCCGTTCCCCGAGGTCGAGGGCGGCGAAGGCGAGCCCGGCTCGATGATGGGCGGTGTCGACGGCTACTCGTGCTCGGTCGATGCGCCGGATGCCTGCGTCGACTTCCTGAACTACCTCGGCACGTCCGAGGTGCAGACGGCCTACTACAAGTCCTTCAACGCTCCGCCCGTGAACACCGTCGCCCAGGAGGCTGTGACCGAGCCCTACCTGAAGTCGATCCTCGAGGCCTACAACGCGGCACCGTACGCCTCGCAGTGGCTCGACACCGTGTACGGACAGAACGTCGGCAACGCGCTCAACGTCGCCGTGGTCAACATGCTCGCCGGTCAGGGAACCCCGGAGGACATCGTCAAGGCCGTCCAGGATGCCGCAGCCAAGGCATAAGGCGGCCGCCCGGCTGGAAGTGATCCTTCTGGCCGGGCCCGCCCTCCTGGTCTTCCTCGCCTTCGTCATCTTCCCGGTGCTGATGGCGGCCTACTACGGCTTCTTCAGCTGGCAGGGCTACGGCCCGCCCACCGACTTCGTGGGTCTGAAGAACTACCTGACGATCCTGCAGGACCCGCTGTTCCATGATGCGCTCGCGCACAACGGCTTCATCCTGGTGTTCTCGCTCGTGTTGCAGGGGCCTGCGGCGATCCTGCTGGCCCTCCTCCTGAATCGACGGATGCGCGGGCAGTCGCTCATCCGGGTGCTGATCTTCATCCCCTACGTCATCTCCGAGGTCGTGGTGGGCACGGGCTGGAGCCTGATGCTGCAGACCAGCGGGGCGTTCAACGACCTGCTGAAGAACATGGGGCTGGGCTTCCTCGCGAACGACTGGCTGTCGAACCCCGACATCGCCATCTGGACGCTGATGGTGATCATCACCTGGAAGTACGTCGGCTTCGCCGTCATCCTCTTCCTCGCGGGCCTCCAGGGCATTCCCGAGGAGCTGCACGAAGCCGCCGCGATCGACGGGGCGTCGTACTGGCAGATCCAATGGCGCATCACGCTGCCGTTGCTCGCGCCGACGCTGCGCATCTGGGCGTTCCTGTCGATCATCGGATCGCTGCAGCTGTTCGATCTCGTCTACATCATCTGGGGCCAGTACATCGCCTCCACGGCCGGCACCTCGACCATGGCGACCTACATGGTCTCCGAGGGTCGCAACGCCGGCAACTTCGGATACGGCAACGCCGTCGCGGTGGTGCTGTTCCTGATCTCGCTCGTGGTGGCGCTGATCTATCAGCGCGCCGTGCTCAAGCGCGACACCGACGGCGCCCTGACCGGCGCCCCCGCACGGAAGAAGAGGACCAGGGCATGACCGCCACCTCGCTACTCGTCACGCAACGACCGGCGCGGCCCGGCCGTCCGGAGCGCCCTGCACGGGCGCGACTGCCCTGGGCCAACCCCACGGTGTACTTCGTCGCACTGATCGTGGTCGGGCTCATGCTCGCACCGATCGCGTACATCATCATCGGCGGATTCCGCACGAACGCCCAGATCACGACCGATCCGTCCGGTCTTCCCCAGCCCTGGATCCTGACGAACTACCTCGACGTGATCACCGGCGGCGTGTTCTGGCGGCAGGTGCTCAACTCCACGATCGTCGCCCTCGCCACCACGATCGGCGTGGTGGCGCTCGGGCTGATGGCCGCCTACGTGCTCGCGCGCTACAAGTTCGCGGGGCGCGGAGTGCTGTACGCGTTCTTCGCCGCGGGGCTCATGTTCCCGCTGACGGTCGCGATCACCCCGCTCTACATCGTGGTGCGCAATCTGGGCCTGATGAACTCGCTCGGCGGAGTCATCCTGCCGCAGATCGCGTTCGCACTGCCGACCACGATCATCATCCTGGTCCCGTTCCTCCGCGCCATCCCCGATGAGATCCAGGAGGCTGCCTTCATCGACGGATGCAGTCGATTGGGCTTCTTCTGGCGGATGGTGCTGCCCCTGTCGATCCCCGGCGTGATCACAACCGGCATCCTGGCCTTCATCGGCAGCTGGAACGGCTACCTGCTGCCCCTGTTCGTGCTCAACGATGCGTCCGCGTTCACACTGCCGCTGGGCGTGCAGTCGTTCGCCTCGCAGTATTCGGTCGACACCGCGAAGGTGCTGGCATTCACCTCGCTGTCGATGATCCCCGCGCTGATCTTCTTCAGCCTGTTCGAGCGCCGCATCGTCGGCGGCCTGACCGGCGCCGTCAAGGGTTGAGCATGTCGGTCGAATCCCCACAGAAAGAGATGGTCGTGTTTCCCACACCCCACCCCCGCTTCTCCGATCGCGTCGAGAGCCTCCTGGCGCAGATGACTCTGGAGGAGAAGCAGGCGCAACTGGTCGGCTTCTGGGTCGATCAGGGCGACGAGCTCGTCGCTCCGATGGCCGGCGAGAAGAAGACGTCGACCCGCTACGAAGAGGCGAGCGCCCACGGCATCGGGCACCTGACCCGCGTGTACGGCACACGTCCGGTCGATCCGATCGAGCGCGCGCAGTGGCTCTGGAGCGAGCAGGCACGCCTGCAGCGGGAGACCCGCCTGGGCATCCCCGCGCTGGTGCACGAGGAGTGCCTCACCGGACTCGCCGCGTGGAAGGCGGCCACGTTCCCCACTCCCCTGGCCTGGGGCGCATCGTTCGATCCCGATCTGGTGGAAGAGGTGGGCCGCGCGATCGGTTCATCGATGCGCGAGCTCGGGATCCATCAGGGACTCGCCCCGGTGCTCGACGTCATCCGCGACCCTCGCTGGGGCCGCGTCGACGAGTGCATCGCGGAGGACCCGCTCGTGGTCGGCGCCGTGGGCACCGCGTACGTGCGCGGCATGCAGTCGGAGGGGGTGCACGCGACCCTCAAGCACTTCGTGGGGTACTCCGCCTCACGGGCCGGCCGCAACCACGCACCGGTGTCTGCGGGGCGCCGCGAGATCGAGGACGTGCTGCTGCCGCCGTTCGAGATGGCGGTGCGCGAGGGCGGGGTGCGCAGCGTGATGAACTCGTACACCGACATCGACGGAGTTCCCGTCGCGGCCGATCCGTACTACCTCGACGAGGTGCTGCGCGGACGCTGGGGCTTCGACGGGGTCGTGGTCTCGGACTACTTCGCCGTGGACTTCCTGCGCAGCATGCACCACGTCGCGGCCGACTCGGCACAGGCCGCAGCGCTGGCGATCACGGCCGGGATCGACGTCGAGCTGCCGTCGCCCGATGCCTACACGACGCTCGCCGCGCAGGTGCGCGACGGCTCGCTCGACCAGGGCATCCTGGACCGTGCGGTCGCCCGCGTGCTCGCGCAGAAGGAGGAACTGGGCCTGCTGGACGCGGACTTCACGGCTGCCGACTCCTCCGCACCCGACGAAGTCGACCTGGACTCCCCGGCGCATCGCGCCCTCGCCCGCCGCCTGGCCGAGGAGTCGATCGTGCTGTTGAGCAACGACGGCGTGCTTCCGCTCGATCCGTCGGCCTCGCCGCGCATCGCCGTGCTCGGGCCGAACGCCGACAGTGCCGAGGCGCTCATGGGCTGCTACTCGTTCGTCAACCACGTGCTGGCGCACCACCCGGAGGTGCCGGCGGGCATCGCCCTGCCGAGCGTGCTCGACGGGCTCCGCACCGCGCTCCCGTCGGCCACGTTCACCACGGCCACGGGCTGCGCTGTCGAAGGCGAGGATCGCAGCGGGTTCCCGGCCGCGGTCGCGGAGGCCGCAGCGGCCGACATCGCGATCGTCGTGATCGGCGATCGCGCCGGTCTGTTCGGACGCGGCACGGTCGGCGAGGGGAACGACGTCGACTCGCTGGAGCTCCCCGGCGTGCAGCGCGAGCTGGTCGAGGCCGTGGTCGCGACCGGGACGCCGGTCGTGGTCGTCGCCCTCACGGGGCGGCCCTACGCTCTGGACTGGGCGCTCCCGCACCGCGAGACGACAGCGGGAGCGACCGCGGGGCTCGGATCGGTGAACTCCCCCGCCCCGGCCGTCGGCGCCGTGCGGACGGAGCGGCCGGTACCCGCCGCGGTGCTCCAGTCGTTCTTCCCCGGCGAGGAGGGCGGACCGGCCGTCGCCGCGGTGCTGAGCGGCATCGTGTCGCCGTCGGGTCGTCTGCCGGTGTCGTTGCCGCGGTCGGCGGGAGCGCAGCCGTATTCGTACCTGCATCCCGCGCTCGGCGGACGGACGGATGTGACCAGCGTCGATCCGACTCCGGTGCGACCGTTCGGCTTCGGCCTCGGCTACACGACGTTCACGCATGAGCACGTCACGGCCGACGCGTCTGTGATCGCGGGCGAGGCGTTCCGCGTCTCGGTGATCGTGCGCAACTCCGGCTCGCGCGAGGGCACGGACGTCGTGCAGCTCTACGCGCACGACGAGGTCGCCAGCGTGGCTCGGCCCGTGGCGCAGCTGGTCGGATTCCAGCGCGTGCGCCTGGCGCCCGGCGAGGAGCAGCGTGTGGATTTCGACGTACCCACCGAGCGCCTCGCGTTCACCGGCGTCGACGGCATCCGTCGGGTGGAGCCAGGACGCATCCGCCTCTGGGTCGGCGAGGCGTGCGACCACGAGGAGACCGTGACCACGATCGAGATCGTGGCCGCAGGCTGAGGCTCTCCGACAGACTCATCCCTTCGACAGGCTCAGGGACCTCCGGGTCTCTGAGCCTGTCGACGTGTCGGGCGCGGAGGACGTGGATGGTCGCTCCCGGTTCACGCGTCGAGCGCGCGGACGAACGCCCGCACGTGCTCACCGAGGCGCACGATGCGCTGCGCGCGTGCGGCTTCCCGGTCGAAGCCCGGGTAGGCCAGCGGCGGCAGCCGTCGCACGTTCGCCGAGCACTCGAAGTTGGCGCACACCAGGGTGCCCACGGTGTCGCCCTTGCGTCCGGCCGCGCCGGTCTTGCGCGCGGTGAACAGCTGCACGTCGTTGCGGAGCGTCACGTCGTCGCACCAAGAGCACTGGGCTCGCGCGATCACGCGCTGCTCGGCCTGCTGCAGCAGGACGCCGGCGAGGGTGTCGTCGACCTCGACGAGCACATAGGCGCGGCGAGGCGACTTGGGGTCTGACCAGCCGAGGTAGTCCAGCCGGCTGAAGTCGATGTCGCGGAAGCCCGCGGGCAGGTTCAGGTCGGAGGCCTCTTTGCGGGAGGCGTTGCGGAAGGAGGCGCGGATGGCGCGCTCGTCGATGGGACGCATGGGATGAATGCTTTCGTACGGTGCTCGCCGACACGGGCGAGCGGGATGACAGGGAGAGGACGGCATCCGAACGGACACCGGGTACGACGCAGCTCCGGGGACGGGTGTTCCGCCTCCGGCTGGTCGTCAGCCTCTGCCGCCGGCGCGGAGTGCGCCTGCGGCTCCCCTCTGCGCCACGCGGACGCTCATCGAGAACAGCACCCGGCGAGCCTACACCCGACACGCCCGGGGTTTTGTTTCGTCTCGTGTCGGCCCGGGTTCCCCTCGACACGGACCCGACCTAGTCTTGCCGGAACATCCGCTCACGAAGGAGACCCCGTGTCCACGCCGCTGAACCGCCTCTCACCCCCCTCGGTGCGCGAACGTTCGGCCTGCATGTGCGCACAGGGAGACGGATGCTCCTCCTTCGCCCCCGGACACGCCCTGCACCTCATCCAGGCGCGGATCGCCTCGGCCACCCCGGCCGAGTGGGTCGACGGGATCGTCGAGTCGGCGGATGCGGTCAGCGGAGAGCTCGTGGTGCGCACGCTCGACGGCGACGCGCACGCACTCTGGAACAACGCGGGCGCCGCGCTCGAGGCCGCCCCCGGCACGCCGGTGGCGCTGCACATCCGCTACAGCGTGCTCGCGGTCGGCCGTACGCAGTTCAACGTCGCCGCACTCTGATCAGGCTGCGGCCTGATCGCCTCGCTCTGATCGTGCCGGGTCAGGCCGACGCCATGATCATCGACCGCACCGCCATGCAGGCGTCCATGCACGCCTGGCAGGCCTGAGCGCACATGCGGCACACGTCGCTGTCATCGGCGTGCATCATGCACTCGTCCATGCAGGTCTGGCACATGGCGATGCAGGCGTCGAGCATCGCCATCATCGACGCCGGCGTCATGCCCTGAACCCGCATCATCGACCGCATCATGGTGTTCGCCATGTCGGCGCAGTTCATGCAGGCCGCGGAACAGTCCATCATCTGCGTCGAACAGACCGTGCAGGCCTGTTCGCAGGCGGCGCAGGCATCCATGCAGGCCTGCATGACCGACATGTCCATCGCCGCCATGTCGGGCATCGCCTTCATGCTCTTCGACATCTCATCCATCATCATCGAGTCCATCGCACACCGCTCCCATCGTCGGCTTCCACCGAATGACCGCGGGCCGGATCACCCGCCTGTCGCCAGGCTAGTCCGCAGCGCCTCCCACGTCGATGGGTCGCTGACAGCCCCGGTTCGCCTGTCACGCCGAGCGCCGGTTGTCAATCCCGTGGCCGGGTCGGGAGAGGGATGCGATGGTGGCAGTCCCATCGACCCTTCGACGAGAGGAACACGCCATGAGCGTTGGAGACGACATCAAGAATGCCGCCGAGAAGGCAGCGGGCAAGGTCAAGGAGAACGTCGGGAAGGTCACCGACAACGAGAAGCTCGAGGCCGAGGGCCGAGCAGATCAGGTCAAGGCCTCCGCGAAGCAGGCCGGCCAGGATGTGAAGGATGCCGCCGAGAAGGCGGGCGAGAACGTCCGGGACGCATTCAAGGAGTGAGACCTTCGCCGATGGCGGGTCTCACTCCTTGAGTCTCGGTTCAGGAGGGGGCCCGCCATCCGGCGGACCCACAGCTGAGGTCAGACCTTGCGGCTGCCGGAGATGCTCCGGATCAACCACGCGATCACGGCGATCGCCAGCAGGACCAGTCCGACCCAGAGCAGGAACTGCAGCGACTGGACCAGTCCGCCGGTGATCGCGAGGATCACGGCGATGACGATGACGATGATGAGGAGGATGTTCATCGGTCTTCCCTTCTTCCGGGGCTGGGCACCCCGATTGCGGTTCATCACGCTAATCGCGCCCACCCGTTCCTGGGGAGGGGGTTGACGTGGACACCTCCGAGATGCCAGAGAGGCCGAGAAGATGCCAGGAAACCGGAACAGTTCACTGAAGGACCCGGAGCTGTACGAGGAGCTGCGCAGTGACGGCGCCTCCAAGGAGAAGGCCGCGCGCATCTCCAATGCCGCTGCCAAAGAGGGCCGCAGCACGATCGGTCGTCGCGGCGGCGAGCACGGCGACTACGAGGACTGGACGGTCGCCGAACTGCGCCGTCGCGCGAAGGAGCTCGGCCTCACCGGATACAGCGGCCTGCGCAAGGCGGAACTGATCTCCGCACTGCGGAACCATTAGGTGCCCGTGATGACGAGGTGCCGGCGATGACGAGGTTCGGGATCGAAGAGGAGTTCGTCTTCGTCGAGGCCGCGGCGCTGGTGCCGACAGCGGTCGGCGCGGACGAGCGGCGGCAGCTGACCGCCCCCGCGACCGGCGGCCGCATCACCCCCGAATACCTCACCTGTCAGGTCGAGTGCGCGACGGATCCCGTGTCCACGCGAGCGGATGCTCTGGCGCAGCTTCGCGGTCTGCGCACGTCGATCGCCGCGCACGCGACCGCGAACGACACCATCGCGGCATCGACCGCGACCCCCTTCGCCACGACGAACACGGCGGAGGTCTCGGTCTCGCCGCACTACGACGAGGTCGCCGCACTCCTGCGGCACATCACGCGCGGGCATGAGGTCAACGGCCTGCACGTGCACGTCGAAGTGCCCGATGCGGAAGAGCGCGTGCGAGTGCTCAACCGGATCCGCGGCTGGCTCCCGCTCCTGCTCGCCCTCACCGGCAACAGCCCGTTCACGAACGGCCTCGACTCCGGCTTCGACAGCTGGCGCAGCATCCTGATCCGACGTCTTCCCTCTTCGTGGTGCCCTCCCCGGTTCCACGACTTCGAGCACTACCTGGCGCATGTGGATCGGCTGGTCACGCTGGGGGCGATCGGCGAACCCGCATCGCTGGCCTGGGCCGTGCGGATCTCCGAGCGCTTCCCGACGGTCGAGGTGCGGGTCTTCGACGCACAACTCGATCCCGAGGACAGCGTGCTGGCCGCCGCACTGGTGCGCGCGGTCGCCTCGACGGACGGGGCGGCGTGGTCCAGCGGCAGCATCGACGCGATCGACGCCTCGCTGTGGACCGCGGCGCGCCACGGCACGCACGCCCGCATCATGAACCCGGCTGCCCCCGACGTCGTGGGAGTGACGACAGCGGCGTCCCGGCTGTTGGATGTCATCGGGCCTGCACTCGATGACCACGACGACCGCGCGTTCGTGGAGGACCGTATGGCGCGCATCCGCTCGGACGGCACGGGTGCCGAGCGCCAGCGGAGGGCCTTCGCCCACGCCGGGGTCGACGGACTGAGGGAGCTCTATCGGCAGAGCACGGCGGCGACCTCAGCGTGAGCGGCGCTGCGTCCGCCCCCGAGGTCGTCGCCCGGGAGTAGGGTCGGGCTGTGGCCGCCTTCGCCCCTCTCCAGCGACTCGTGATCTCGATCGCCGTGCTCGCCTCGTTCGTGACGTTCCTCGACGGCACGGTCGTCACCGTCGCCCTGCCCGCGATCAGCGAAGAGCTCGGTGGCGGCATCACCACCCAGCAGTGGGTCGTGGACTCGTACCTGATCACGCTGAGCGCGCTGATCCTGCTGGCCGGCTCGGTGTCCGATGCCTTCGGCCGGGTGGTCGTGATGCGCGTGGGACTGATCGCGTTCGGTATCGCCTCGATCGCCGTCGCCGCCTCGATCGATCCGCTCATGCTGATCATCTCGCGCGCCGCGCAGGGGGCGGCCGGCGCGCTGCTCGTGCCGAGCTCGCTCGCCCTGATCACCGCCACCATGCGCGCCGGCGTGCAGGCGCGGGCGATCGGCGTGTGGACGGCATTCACCACCGGCGCGCAGCTGGTGGGGCCGCTCCTGGGCGGACTGTTCGTCGACTACCTCTCGTGGCGCTTCGTGTTCCTGATCAACGTCATCCCGATCGGCGTGACGCTGCTGCTGCTCTCCCGACTCCGGCTGCCGGAGCATCCGCGGGGAGTGCGGGTGGACTGGTGGAGCGGCGCCCTGTGCGCGGTCGGGCTCGGTGCGGTCGTGTTCGCGCTCATCGAGCAGCCCAACCTCGGCTGGGACTCCCCCGCGATCTGGATCCCCGGCATCGTCGGCGCCGCGCTGTTCGTCTGGTTCCTGCTGCGTCAGCGGGGGGCGACCGAGCCGCTCATGCCGCTCTGGCTGTTCCGCGTGCGCGACTTCGGCTGGGGGAACCTGGCTACCCTGTTCGTCTACGCCGCGCTGTCGCTCAGCGGCTTCGTGATCGGCGTCTACCTGCAGCAGGGTGCGGGCCTCTCGGCCACCGCCGCGGGCCTGGCGAGCCTGCCGATGACGATCCTGATGATCCTGCTCAGCTCCCGTGCCGGGCAGTGGGCCGGACGTTTCGGCCCCCGCATCTTCATGACCGTCGGGCCCCTGCTGATGGCGGCGGGCGCACTGCTGCTGCTGTTCGTGTCGACCGAGTTCTCGTACTGGTGGCAGGTGCTGCCGGCGATGATCGTGATGGGTCTCGGCCTCTCGCTCACCGTCGCCCCGCTCACCGCGGCGATCCTCGGTGCGATCGACGAGAAACACTCCGGCATCGCCTCGGCCGTGAACAACGCGGTCTCCCGCGTCGCCGGTCTGCTGGTGGTCGCGATGCTGTCGACCATCGTCGGCGGCTCTCTCGATCTCGGCGGCTTCCACAACGCCGCCTGGGTCACCGCCGCGCTTCTCGTGCTCGGCGGCGTGGTGTCGTGGATCGGCATCCGCCGCAATCCCGTCGAGGCCGTGGACGCGCCGGTGCCCGCCCCGGGAGGTCCGGTGCCCGCGACGCGATGACGGCGCCCGTCCCGCGCGCACGTCCGTATGCTCGAAGGATGCTCGCACGAGACCGGTACGGCGCCCGCGGCAGCGTCGCCGTGCTCATCACCCTGCTCGCGCTCACCGGCTGCACGTCCGGGGCGGCGACGACCCCTTCTCCCGCCGCCCCCGCCGACTGGGCACTGCCGCCCGCCGGCGCGGTGCCCGACTATCAGCTCGGCGGAGCCTACGAGCCGGCGGCCGAGGTCGGCATCGTCGGCCGCGATCGGTCGGCGGAGCCCGCGGCCGACGTCTACTCGATCTGCTACGTGAACGGGTTCCAGACGCAGCCGGGCGAGCTCGACACCTGGGATGCCGACCTGCTGCTGCAGCACGGCGGCGAGACCGTGTTCGACCCGGACTGGCCGGACGAGGCCCTGCTCGACACGTCGACCGCCGACCGCCGCGAGCGCATCGCCGCGCAGATCATCCCCTGGATCGAAGGGTGCGCGGATGACGGGTTCGCCGCCGTCGAGTTCGACAACCTCGACTCCTACACCCGGTCGCACGACGCGCTCTCGCTGGACGACAACCTCGCCCTCGCCGCACTGTTCGTCGACGCCGCCCACGGCGCCGGTCTCGCGGCCGGTCAGAAGAACGCCGCCGAAGACGCCGTTCAGCTGCGCGAGCAGGCGGGCTTCGACTTCGCGGTGACCGAGGAGTGCGCCGTCTACGAGGAGTGCGGCGTCTACGCCGCGGTCTACGGTGACCACGTGATCGACATCGAGTACAGCGACGAACTGCCGCGCAGCTTCGCGGAGATGTGCGCTGATGCGGAGTCGCCGGCGTCGATGGTGCTGCGCGACCGCGACCTGGTCACGCCGGACGACCCCGCGTACGTGTTCGAGACCTGCGGGGACTGAGCGCGGGCGGTCCGTGGCACCTGCGACCACGGGATGCGCGCGTTGTCAACGGGTGCGCGAGTCTGCGCGCGGTGCGTGATGCTGAGCATCCGATCGGCCGTCGTCGATCGGTGCCGCATCCGATGGTGCGGCATCCCCTCAGAGAGGCGCCATCATGTCCGACCCCCGTTCCTACCCCGAAGACCAGGGCCCGTTCGACGCCGCCGCCGAAGCGCCGGCCGGCGAGAAGGTCTTCACCGCCGATGACGGTGCCGACGACGACAGCGACGGCCTCGACCCGCTCGAGCAGGGCGACGAGGCGAACGTCGACCCCGACCTGGGGTTGAGCAACGACGCCGACTGACCCTGCGTGCCGGACCGGCGCGGACCGTCGCGCGACATGCAGGAGAACTCGCGGATCGCAGGATGATCCCCGGGCGTTCGCTCCTGCACTCGGCGAACTCTCCTGCACGTCGCGCGGGCCCTACGGCCGCACCCCCCGGCATCCGAAGATCGCCGGTGACCCACGTCGCCCCCTGAGGACGACGGTGGACCACCGGCGTGCGGAGCTCACGCGGAGGCCGCACCCTCCCGAGGCCTCGACGGCTCCACACTCCTGAACGTATGTCGAGACGCCCTGCGACGACGAGGGGGTTGCCCCGCACAGCACGGATGCAGTATTCCGCGCGCTCTTGCGCCACCGAGTGCACGACTTCGCGTCGAGTGCACGACCTCCCTGCGCGGATGCGCCGTGCACTGGGCAGGAAGTCGTGCACTCGGCGCGCGCCGACGCGGGACTGCACACGCGGGAGACAATAGAAGCATGTCTCCGAAGAACCCGCGGCGACTGCTCGCCTCCCTCGGCCGGATCGTGCACAGCGACCCCTCAGCCGTCGCGCTCACCGAAGTGATGCCCGTGATCGACGAGGGCATGGTGCCCAGGGTGCTGGACCTGTCGACCCGCATCGGCGAGTCGATGTTCGCGGTCGGCGCCTCCGCGCACGAGGTCACCCTCGCCATCACACGCGTGTGCGACGCCTACGGGCTCCGCGGCGTGCAGGTCGACGTCACGTACAACTCGATCACGGTGTCGTTCCACCTCAGCGGCGAGGTGTGGCCCGAGACGCTGGTGCGTGTGGTGCGTGTGGCGGCGCCGGATCACGCGAAGCTGCAACGTGTGCAGGCGCTGGTCTCGGACATCCGCGGCGGCCTCGACCTGGAGTCCGCCCGCACCGCGTTCCGGGTGATCCGTCGCGTCCCGTTCCGCTACCAGCAGTCGGTGGTCATCGTCGCGCGGGCCATGCTCGCGGTCGGGGTGAGCATCCTGCTCGGCGCGTCGCCGCTCATCGTGGGCCTGACCTTCGTCGCCGCCCTCGCCGCCGCGCTCACCCAGGCAGGGCTCGCGCGCCTGCGTGTGCCGCTGTTCTTCAGCCAGATCGCCGGAGGGTTCGTCACCACCGTGGTCGCGGTCGCCGTGTCGGCGCTCGGGGCGGCGGGGATCGAACCGTTCGTCGGCATCCGCCCGTCGATCATCGTCGCCTCTGGCATCGTGCTGATGCTCGCGGGGCTCACCGTGGTCGGTGCGGCGCAGGATGCGATCGACGGGTTCGCGCTGACCGCCGGGGGCCGCATCCTCGACCTCACGATGCAGACCCTGGGCGTGGTGATCGGCATCCTGGTCGGACTCGAGCTGGGCACCGTGCTCGGCTTCACGATGGAGCTGCCGGATGACCCCGCGACCTTCGGCCCGCTGCCGAGCGTGTTCGCGGGCGCGATCATCATCGCGGTCGCCGTGGCCGTGTTCAACGGCGCCGGCATCCGGATCATCCTGGTGAGCGCGCTGCTGAGCGCCATCACGATCGCCGGCTACACGCTCGCGACCGGTCTGAACCTTCACCCCGCCGCGGCGAGCGCGATCGGCGCCCTGCTGGCGAGCTTCATCGGCGTGCTGATCGCGCACAACCTGCACGTGCCGTCCGTGGCCGTGACGACCGCGGCGATCGTGCCCCTGGTCCCCGGAGTCGCGGTGTTCCAGGGGCTGCTCGAGATGGTGCACACCGACGGCTCCGCCTCGGATGTCGTCGGCGCCGGCAGTTCGCTCATCTATGCCGCGGTCATCGGCGTCGGGCTCGCCTCCGGCGCGTCACTGGGCCTGTACCTCGGCACCCCGGTGCGTGCGACGCTCGGGAGCGTGACGAAGACCCGCGCCCGCGTCCGCCGCTGAGCGCTCAGGCCCGCCGAGCGCTCAGGCCCCCGCGCGCACCGTCTCGAGGAAGGGGTAGTCGGTGTACCCCTCGGCGGTGAAGCCGTAGAACAGCTCGGGGCGGGGCTCGTTGAGCTCGGCATCCTGCAGCCAGCGTTCGACCAGGTCGGGGTTGGCGATGACCGGACGCCCGGCGGCGACCGCATCCGCCCAGCCGCCCTCGACCAGCTCCTCCGCCTCGACACGGGAGGTCGGCACGGCGAAACCGGTGTTGACGATCAGGGGCGCTCCGGCGGTACGACGGATGTGCTGCACGAGCTCGCCGGTCGGCGCGGCCTGGAGCACGTCGACGAACGCGAGGCCAAGCGGGGCGAGTCCTTCGGCGACAGCGGAGTAGGTGGCACGGACGTCCGCGTCATCCTCTTCGAGCACGCCCTGGATGTTGTGCTGCGGCGAGAGGCGGATCCCGGTGCGGTCCGCCCCCACAGCCTCGGCGACCGCCGCGGTGACCTCGATCGCGAAGCGCGCGCGGTTCTCGGGCGATCCGCCGTACTGGTCGTCGCGGACGTTCGACACCGGCGACAGGAACTCGTGCACGAGGTAGCCGTTCGCGCCGTGCACCTCCACACCGTCGAGTCCGGCGGCGATCGCGTTGCGCGCGGCCTGCGCGAACTGCTCGATCACGGCGGGGATCTCCTCGGCGGTCAGGGCGTGCGCGACGGGCAGGTCGGCCTTGCCCTCGGGTGTGCGGGTCTGTCCCGGAGCGGCGAGAGCGCTGGGTGCCACGACCCGCGGCTCCCCCGAGATCGCCGGGTGACCGACGCGTCCGCCGTGCATGAGCTGCATCACGATCGTGCCGCCCGCCGCGTGCACGGCATCCGCGATGCGCCGCCATCCCTCGATCTGCGCGGGCGTGACGATGCCGGGCTGTCCCGGGTACGACTTGCCCTCGGCCGCGGGCCAGGTGCCCTCGGTGATGATGAGGCCCACGCCGGCGCGTTGCCGGTAGTACTCGACCATCACATCGGTCGGCACACCGTTGGCGTCGGCACGCGTGCGGGTCAGCGGCGCCATGACGACGCGGTTGGACAGCGGCAGGGCGCCGAAGACGGCGGGCTCGTAAAGACTCACAGTGGGAGACAAGGCACAGGGGGTGTGGAGTATTCCCTGCGCGACGACTCCGGTCAGTCGCCGTCCAGCATCCGCTCCCGCACCTGCTTCCGCAGCACCTTGCCGATGAGCGAGCGAGGGAGGTCGTCGACCGCGACGATGCGCTTGGGCACCTTGTAGGGCGTGAGCCGGGTGCGGCAGAAGTCGCGCAGCGCACTCGCGTCGAGTTCAGCCCCCGCGCGCAGCACGACGGCCGCGGCGACCTCCTCGCCGCCGCCGGATCGCGGCAGCCCGACGACGGCCGCAGCGACGACATCCGGATGCGCCTCCAGCGCGTCCTCCACCTCGCTCGGTGACACGTTGAAGCCCCCGGTGATGATGAGCTCCTTGAGCCGGTCGACGATCGTCACGAACCCGTCCTCCGACACCTCGGCGATGTCTCCCGTGCGCAGCCATCCGTCGGCGAGCAGCACATCGGCGGTCTCACCGCGCCGCCCCCAGTAGCCCTGGAACACCTGCGGACCGCGGATGAGCAGCTCACCGCGCTCTCCGGTCGGAAGGTCGATGTCGGTGTCATCCGGATCGACGACGCGGATCTCGGTGCTGGGGAACGGCACGCCGACGGTGCCGGGACGACGGGTCCGCCCGATCGGATTGCCGAGCGCGACCGGTGAGCTCTCAGTCATGCCGTACCCCTCGACGAGCAGACCACCGGTCGCCTCCTCCCAGCGCTGCACCGTCGCAACCGGAAGGCTCATCGCGCCCGAGATCGCGAACCGGACGGTCGAGAGGTCGATGGTGCCCCGCGCCGCCGCACGAGCGAGCTGGTCGTAGATGGGCGGCACCGCAGGGAGGAACGTCGGCGGACTCGTGCGCGCCGCAGCGGTGACCAGCCCCAGGTCGAACGTCGGGAACAGCACCAGTTTCGCGCCGATGCTCATCGCGAACGTGAGACAGAGCGTCATGCCGTAGGCGTGGAACAGCGGCAGGACCCCGTAGAAGGTCTCCTGTCCGTCGACCAGCCCCGGCACCCAGGCGCGCCCCTGCATCGCATTGGCGCGCAGATTCGCATGGGTGAGGATCGCGCCCTTCGGCACCCCGGTGGTGCCGCTCGTGTACTGCAGCAGCGCGGTGTCGCTCAGCGTCGGCCCCGGGGTGCGGCGCGAGAGCTTGCGGTGATCCACCAGCTTCTTCCAGGCGATCAGATGCCGCGCCTTCGGAGCAGCGGTCAGCTTGGCGCGCGACTCGCGCGCCTTCGGCACCGGCAGGCGCAGCAGCAGACGCTTCGACAGCGGCATCGCGGCCGTGAGGTCGACGCTCACGATGTGCTCGACGGTGAGGTCGGACGGGAAGCCTGAGACCGTATCGGCGACCTTGTCCCAGACGATGGCGACCCGCGCGCCGTGATCCTCGAACTGATGCCGCAGCTCGCGGGCGGTGTAGAGCGGATTGTGTTCGACCACGATCGCCCCCAGGCGCAGCGTCGCGTAGAAGGCGACGACGTGCTGCGGGCAGTTCGGCAACACGAGCGCGACGCGGTCTCCGGCGCCGACGCCGAGACGCCGCAATCCCTCAGCCGCACGCTCGATCTGCTCGCCGAGCTCCCGGTAGGTGGTGACGGCGCCGAAGAACTCCAGAGCCGGGCGCCGCGCGAACGTGCGCACGCTCGCCGCCATCATCTCGGGCAGCGTCTGCGTCGGCTCATCGATCTCCGCGGGGACTCCCTCCGCATAGGAGTTGAGCCACGGGCGGGAGTCGTACGGATGGGAGGTCATGCGTCCATCCTCCCTCGCGCAGGTGTCGCCGTGGTCGCGAATGGTCGGTCAGTGCCCCGTCGTATCCCGCGCCGCGACCGCGTCGATCACCGAGCTCATGTCGATGCGCGCATTGCCGAGGTCGACGGCCTCGCGATACAGCTCCTCGGCGACGTCGAGCAGCGGGCTCGCGATCCCCTGCGCCCGCGCGGCCTCTGAGACGAGGCGCGCGTTGGCCAGTCCGTCCTCGGTGGCCGCCTGCACGCTGAACTCCCGCGCGGAGAGTTTCGGCAGCTTGGCGCGGGTGATGTCGCTGGCGAGCTGGCCGGAGTTCAGCGCCTCGCTCAGCACGTCGAGATCGAGGCCGTGCCCGTCGGCGAAGTGCACGGCCTCGGCGAGACCGGCGATACTGATGACGAGATAGTGGTTCACGGCCAGCTTCATCAGCAGCCCGTGACCGACCGGGCCGCAGTGGATGACGGTCTTCGTCAGAGGCTCGAGCAACGGCGCGACCTCCGCGACATCGTCTGCGGCGCCCCCGACGAGCGCGACGAGCCGGCCCGCCTCCGCCGGGATCCGCGACCCGGACACCGGAGACTCGACGAACCTCCCACCCGCGGTGCGGATGTCGGCCGCGAGACCACGCGAGTACTCCGGCGAGGTCGAGCCGGTGGAGACGATCAGATGCCCCGCGACCCGTTCGGCGAAGGCATCCGTCCCGCGACCGAGCACCTCATCGGTGACGCGCTCGTTGACGAGCATCAGGAACAGCGTGGACGTGCGGCGGAACACGTCATCGACCGACGCGGCCACGTCCGCCCCGGCGGCGCGCAGCGGCTCCGTGCGCGCATCCGTGCGATTCCACACGAACAGGGGGATGCCGGCGCCGGCGAGGTTGAGGGCCATGGGCTGCCCCATCACTCCGAGCCCGATGAAGCCGATGCGGTCGTCCATGGTTCCGTCCCTTCGTGCTGACCTGACGTGGCGCTCAGTCACCGAAGTCGGCGAGCAGCTCGGCGAAGTGGTCGAGGTCCGCGGCCGACCAGCGCCGCAACCGCTCCGCGAGACGGGCCTCGTACCGCGACCGCGCGAGCGCCACCCGCTCCTGTGCCAGCTCGGTCGCGACCAGCACACGCGCCCGGCGGTCTTCCGGGTCGCGGACGCTCTCGACCAGACCCAGCTGCTCGAGCTGACGCACGTGGCGGCTGACGGCGGACTTGTCTGTCTGCAGCCGCTCGATGATCGCTCCGGCGGAGGTGGCCTTGCCCGTCGCGATCGAGGTCAGCACCTGGTACCCCAACGGCTGCAGATCGGGATGCACGGTGGCGGCGGCTTCGCGCCAGCTCACCCGGATCCGCGCGAACAGGCGCCCCAGCTCGTGCTCGACGCGCGAGACCGCCTGGTCGAGATCGGAGCCTTCGGCGGAGTCCGGCGCCTCGGTGCGGGCGGGTTCGTCGGACGCGGCACTCATGCCCGCCAGCTTACGGCGAAGCCCCCGCCATCGGAGTGACGGCAGGGGCTTCGATCACACCTCGGACAGCAGCCGGAAGACCTTCGACGCGGCCGCGATCTCGTCCTGCGTGAGCCCCGCCACGACCGTGCGCAGGCGTGTGGCGTGGTCGCGGCGCAGCTCGGCGAGTGCGGCACACGCCGCGGGCGTGGCCGTCAGCACCCGCTGGCGGCCGTCGCGCTCGTCGGGACGGGACTCCAGCAGACCCAGGTCCTCCAGCATCCGCACGTGGCGGCTGATGACGGACTTGTCCATCTCGAACTTGTCCGCGAGCTCGTGGGCGTTCGCCCGCTCCGCACGCTCGATGAACGTCAGCAGCTTGTAGCCGCCGACCTGCAGCTCCGGATCGATGCGGGCCGCCGACTCCTTCCACAGCGTCCGCGTGCGCGCGAAGATCAGGTTCAGATGGGTCTGCAGATCGCTGAGCGCCGTGTCGACGTCCGAGGACATCGCCGCTTCCGAAGCGACCATGTCAGCGCCCCGACTCCCGGTCCTCGCGTTCGAGCACGGTCACCGCTCCGGTGGGTGCCGACGTCGACTCGGCACCGGCGATCCGGATGGAACCGGTGGCCATCGAGGCGCCGACCTCGGCCTCGGCGACCTCGATCACCGACTCCTCGGCCTGCTCGCGCAGCTGCTCGGCGGCATTCTTGGTCGACAGCGGCTTGTTCTTGATGAACGCGATCGCGATGATCGAGATCACGGCGAGGGGGATCGCGACGATGAAGGCGTCGGCGATGCCGTGACCGTACGCTCCCTCGACGATCGCGCGGATCGTGTCGGGAAGCTGCGTCACCTTCGGCACATCACCCGAGGCGAGGTGCTGCAGCGCGTCGACCTCGTCCTGCGTGGTCGGGGTGAACCCCTTCAGCGCATCGGTCATGTAGCTGGCGACGCTCGTCGAGAGCATGGCGCCCATGACCGTCACGCCGATGGTGCCGGCGATGGTGCGGAAGAAGTTGACGTTCGACGACGCCGCGCCGAGCTGCTGCGGAGGCGTGTCGTTCTGCACGATGAGCGTGAGGTTCTGCATGACCATGCCGAGACCGGCGCCGAGCGCGAACATGTAGACGGCGACCAGCGGGAACGGGGTGTCGTAGCGCAGCGTCGACATCAGGCTGACGCCGATCGTGGTGAGAGTGGCGCCCGTGAGCATCCAGCCCTTCCACTTGCCGAAGCGGCTGACGAGCTGGCCGATGATGATCGACGCGCCCATCTGACCGACGATCATCGGGATCGTCATGAGGCCCGACTCCGTGGGCGTGGCCCCACGGGCCAGCTGGAAGTACTGCGCGAGGAACACCGAGGTGGCGAACATCGAGACGCCGATGGCGATCGAGGCGATGACCGACAGCGTGAAGGTGCGGCCCGTGAAGAGCGACATCGGGACGATCGGCTCCGTGACGAAGAACTCGACCGCGATGAAACCGGCGATCGCGACACCGGCGATCACGGCGAGCATGATGCTCGTCGAGGAGTCCCAGTCGAACTGGCTGCCGCCCATCGACACCCAGATGAGAAGCGTCGAGACGCCCACCGCGAGCAGCACGATGCCGAAGTAGTCGATCGAGACCTTGGTGTCACGCTGGGGCTTCGGCAGATGCAGCGTGAACTGCAGCAGCACGAGGGCGAGGATCGCGAACGGGACGCCGACGAAGAAGTTGGAGCGCCAGCCCCACACGTCGGTGAGGAGTCCGCCGAGCAACGGGCCGCCGATGGTGCCGAGGGCCATGATGCCGCCGACGACACCCATGTACTTGCCGCGCTCGCGCGGAGAGATGATGAGGGCGACGGCGATCATCACGAGCGACATCAGGCCGCCGACGCCGATGCCCTGCACGACGCGCACGGCGATCAGCATGTTCGTGTCGGTCGAGAACCCGGCGACCACGGTGCCGACCGTGAAGATGATCAGCGAGAGCTGCACGAGGATCTTGCGGTCGACCAGGTCGGCGAGCTTGCCCCAGATGGGGGTGGACACGGCGGTCGCCAGCAGGCTCGCCGTGATGACCCAGGTGTACTGGGACTGGGTACCGCCGAGGTCGGCGATGATGACCGGCATCGAGGTCGAGACGACGGTGCCCGAGAGCACCGCGACGAACATGCCGACGACGAGGCCGGAGATCGCGGTGAAGACCTCGCGAGGCGAACGTGTGGCCTCGGAGACCGGTGAAGAAGAGGGTGTTGTCACGGGGATAGAGCTCCTGCGTAGAAAGTTGATAAGAATCAACTATACAACTATTAGTTGCAGAATGGCAACTATGGACTCCGCGCAACGATCGCCTCAGGGAGACCTTCAGGAAACTCTCAGCAAAATACCGTGTCCCCCATTTGGGGGACACGACATTTCGCGCTATTCTCGATCAACGTAGCTGGGGCTACACGGGTGAAGCGTCTGGGGCGCCGAACCCACAAGCAAGGAACAGAGGCGCCACCTCTTGGCGGCAGCGCCCCTCGAGAATCCGGCTGGGGAGCCGGAGAACTCGAGAGGGGCGCCTGTTCCCCGCGACGGTCGGTACGCACCCGAGCGACACCGATCTCCCATCGCGGAACACCCCGTTGCGGGCCTCGTCACCCTGGACGAGGCCCGCAAGGGGTCGAACTCATGGTGCGTCCGCTTTCACGGCCACATGCCGCTCTACGCCTGAGCACGCAGCGCGATCCAGGCGGCAGCACGGTCGTCGGGACTCGACATCGACAGCCCCGTGAGCTGCTCGATCCGGCGCACCCGAGCAGCCAGCGTCTGGCGATGGACCCCCAGTCGCGCGGCTGCTGCGCCCCACGCGCCGTTCTCGGCCAGGAAACCCCGCAGCGTGTCGAGGAGGTCGTCGTCGCGGAGGGGTTCCAGCACCGATGCCAGTCGACGCGTATCGGGCGGAGACAGCCGGTCGAGCACCAGATCGATGGTCGGCATGCCGCGATAGCGCACCACCCCTCGCCCCTCGGCGACGGCGACCTCGTACGCGCGTCGCGACTCCTCCGCCGAGCCCGCGAGCGCGTCGATGGGGGCGGGAGATCCGAGACCGAGGTGCAGCGGCACCGAGAACGCCGCTGCCCGCCGCGCGATCTCCTCGATGTGCTCCTCGCGCGCGAAGCCGGCCACCACCCCCTGCGAGGGCGAGAGCAGATGCGGGGCCCCGAGATCCTCCAGCCAGTGGATGACGACCCGCTCCGCATCCACGTCGGATGTGCGTGCCGAGAGCGCGAACGCCGCGAGGGTGCGATCGCGCACGCCCCAGTCCTTCGCCAGCGTGAGAGCGGCGGACCCGCCCTCTTCGAGGACGCGCATCATCGTGGCCCGGCCGAGCCGCTCCGTACGACTGCCGTCATGGGTGCGCAGCAGCAGGTCGAGCAGCGCCGCGGCCTGCGAGCTCAGGTCGCGCGCCCGGCTCGTCGAGCCGCTCCGAGCAGTCACGACCAGGAACGCCGACATGTCCTCGTCCGTGCCGACCGGGTGCACCTGCAGCGCCCGGCTGCGCACCCGCACCGGACGGTTGAACGCCACGGCGACGGCATCCCCCACATGCAGCGCCCCCGCACCGGCCGAGGCGATCGGCTGCGCGTCGCGGTCGAGCAGCACCGCCCATCCGTCGAGACGCCTGGCGAGCTCGGCGACGACGCCGGCGACGCCGCTGCGGCGCGCCGCGAGCGCCAGCACCTTCGTCGCCGCGAGCACAGCACGATCCTCCGCCGCCGCATCCGTCGCGAGCAGCGCCTGCAGAGTCGGGAGCACGACTGCGGGTTCCATGGCGGGGTCGATGATCGCGGTGACGCCATCGGGCACGGGATCGAGGACTCCCGTCACGACGACGACGGCGAGCCGGAGCGGGGCGCCACGCTCGTCGCTGTCGAGGGCGGCGACGACATCGGCAGGGTCGCCGACGACGAGGGTCGCGAACTGCGGATGCGGCACGACCGCGAAGTCCGCGAGCGGGACGACGCTCGACACGGCTGCGCGGGCGCCCAGCGCACCGCCGTCGACAAGGGTCCCGCCCAGGAGGCGGGCGATCGACGCCAGGTCTCGAGCCATATCCGAAGTATAAGGAATGTCGATCACACCCACACGCACTCATCATTTTGATGAATGACACGGAGGGGCGCGCGTTCCTACGATGGGGCCCGACCTACACGAACGAAGGAGGCCACATGCAGGCCATCGTATTCCGCGACACCGACAGCCCGATCGAGCACACCGAGGTGCAGCTCGCACCCCCGGCTGCCGGCGAGGTGCGCGTGAAGATCGCCGCCGCAGGCGTCTGCCACTCCGACCTGCACGTCAAGCGCGGAGAGTGGACGGCAGCGGCACCGATGGTCATGGGCCATGAGGGCTCGGGCGTGGTCGTGGAACTGGGCGAGGGCGTCACCTCGCTCGCGGTCGGCGATCATGTCGTGCTCAGCTGGGTGCCGCCGTGCGGCGAGTGCCGCTACTGCCGCTCCGGCCACGAAGCGCGCTGCCAGAAGGTGGCGACGGTCGTCGCCCCGCACGGCGTGCTGTTCGACGGCACCTCGCGCCTGAGCAAGGACGGCGAGACGATCCACCACTACCTCGGCGTCTCCTCGTTCGCCGAGGAGGTCGTGGTGCCCGCCTCCGGCGCCATCAAGGTGCGCGACGACGCCCCTCTCGATGTCATCGCCGTCGTGGGGTGCGCAGTCGCGACCGGCGTCGGCGCGGTCATGAACACGGCCGGCGTCGAGCCCGGTGCGCTCGTCGCCGTGATCGGATGCGGAGGCGTCGGTCTGAACGTCATCCAGGGCGCGCGCCTGGCCGGCGCCGAGCGGATCGTCGCGATCGACGTCCGTGAGGACAAGACCCGCCTGGCCGCACAGTTCGGCGCCACGGACCAGATCGTCGCCCCCGACGGCGACGCGGTCGCACAGCTGCGCGCCCTCCTGCCCGACGGCGTCGACTACGCCTTCGACGCGATCGGCCGCACCGTCACGACCGAGCAGTCCATCGAGATGCTCGGTCTCGGCGGCGCCGCCGTGATCGTCGGCCTCCCGCCCACCGGGGCCCGCGCCTCGTTCGAGCCGCTCGTGCTGGCCGAAGCAGACCAGCGCATCCTCGGCTCCAACTACGGCTCGGTGCGCCCGGCCATCGACATCCCGGCCCTGGTCGACCGGTACATGGACGGGCAGCTGATCCTCGATCCGCTGATCTCCTCGCGCCGCCCCCTCGCCGAGGCCGCCGAGGCGTTCGCCGAGCTCGAATCCGGCCAGGCGCTGCGCACCCTCCTCATCCCCTGACCCGCACTCCCTCCCCTACCCGCACTCCGACAAGACCCGATGCGAAGGAGCACCCCTTGACCACGACAGCCCACCAGCAACCGCCCGGCGCGCCGACCGACGCGGGCCTGCGCCGCGGCGTCATGAGCGGCCCCGAGCTGGCCGCCCAGGCGATCGCCAACATCGCCCCGAGCGCGGTGATCGCGTTCACCGCCGCCGCGATCTTCCTCGGAGCCGGCAACGGCACCATCTACGCGTTCGGCCTCGCGACGATCGTGATCCTCTGCGTCGGCTACTGCGTCGTGGTGTTCGCCCGCAAGCACGCCTCCGCCGGCTCGCTCTACACCTACGTGTCGAAGGGCTTGGGACCGGCGGGGGCATACCTCGCCGGTGCGACGCTGCTGATCGGATGCTTCGGCATCGCGGCGGCATCGCTCATGGGGTCGGTCTCGTACATGAGCCAGTTCCTGACGCTGCTCGGCGTCCCCGCTTCCGGCCTCGGCTGGAGCATCGGGCTGGCGATCGTGCTCGGCGGTCTCGCCACGCTGTTCACCATCCGCGGCATCCGGCTCTCTGCGCGGGTGTCTTTGGTGCTCGAACTGCTGTCGGTCGCGATCATCCTCGTGCTGCTGATCTCGGCGCTCGTGTGGGCAGGCCCCGGGGCCTGGGACCCGGCGCAGCTGCTGGCCGAGGGATCCTCCTTCCAGGGCATCGCCGCCGGCATGGTGCTCGGCATCCTCGGTTTCGTCGGATTCTCCTCGGCGGATGCGCTCGGCCGAGAGGCGAAGAACCCGTACAAGGCCATCCCCCGCGCCATCATGTGGAGCGCCCTCACCGTCGGCATCCTGTACGTCTTCGCGGCGTACACGCAGATCGCCGTGCTCGGCGATGACCTGGCCACCGCGGCGAGCCCCCTGGAGAGCATGTCCGAGCTCATCGGCATGCCGGCCTGGTTCGCCCCGGTGCTGACGTTCGGCGTCGCCGCATCGTTCTTCGCCGTGGTCGTCGCCCCGCTCAACGTCATCGGCCGCATCGTCTACGTGATGGGCAAGGAGGGCGTGGTGCACGAGCGGTTCGGCCGCACGCACGAGCGCCACCTCACGCCGCACCGCGTGCTGCTGGCCGCCGGCGCCCTGGCCGTCATCGTCGACATCGTGTTCCTGATCGCAGGCGCAGAGCCCATGGAGATCCTGGTCTGGGTCAACACCTGGGGCACCTACGGCTACATGGTCGCGTACGCGCTCGTCGCGATCGCGTGCGTGGTCTACACGCAGCGCGCCGGAATGCGCAACGGACTCGTCTGGGTGTGCGCGACCATCGCGGTCGCCACCATGGCGTACGTCTTCTTCGCGAACGTGTTCCCGGTTCCGGCGTTCCCGTTCAACGTGATCCCCTACGTGTTCATCGTCTGCGTGCTCGCGGCGCTCAGCCGGTACTGGTACCTCAAGGCCCGCCAGCCCGAGGTGATCGCCCGCATCGGCAACACCGAGACCTCGGCGATGGACGGAGTCGGCTGATACGGCATCCCCCCTCCGTATCAGCGGCTGCGCGATGTGACCCGAATCCTCATCCCGCAGCGACGAAGGCCCCGCCTCCCCGGCCCCGGGACGGCGGGGCCTTCTGCTGCGCCGTCATGTCGACGGCGTGCGGTGGTCACGACCACTCGATCGCTCCCAGCACCGGCCACGCCCCCTCCGAGGAGTTGGCGATGACCGTTCCCGTCACACCGGAGTCGGGGTCGTGCCAGGTGCGGCCCGAGACGCCGGCGTCGTACCCCTCGAGCAGAACGGTGTCGGACTCCCAGCCGCGCCAGAAGCCGCGGCCGTAGCGCATCTCCTCGTCGTCGACGGAGTACAGAGGTTCCGTGAGCGTGCGCAGCGTGCGCTCGGAGACGATGCGGTGCGCGAAGAGCGCCGCCCAGAAGGCCTGCAGATCACGCGCTGTGGTGGCGGCGCCGCCGTCGCCATTACCTCGCACCGGCAGGTGCAGCACATTCGTCCTGTCGTCGGTGTCGCCGAGGTAGCCGAGAGCCAGATCGCCGGGCATGTCATCCGTCCGCGGGTAGCCGCTCGACGTCATCCCCGCGGGAGCGAACACCTTCTGCTGCACCAGCTCATGGAACGGCACGGATGACGCCCGCTCCGCGATCAGCGCCAGCAGCACGAAACCGCTGTTGCAGTACGCGAACTGCTCCCCGGGGGCACTGACCTGCGAATGCCCGTCGAGCACCGGGATGAATGCCTCGGTGTTGTCGAGCTCGTGCAGCGGGCGATCGATCACGTAGTCCGTGATCGATCCGGTCGACTCGTCGATGTAGTCCCCGATGCCTGACGTATGGGACAGCAGGTGGTCGACCGTGACGGCGTCGTCGACGAGCGGAAGATCGTCGCCCAGAAGAGGGCGCACCGCAGTGTCGAGCGCGAGGACGCCGTCGTCGATGAGCGCCCCCACCGCCAGCGCGGTGAACCCCTTTCCGATGCTGGCGACGAGGCAGCGGCTGTCCACCGTCATGGGGATGCCGCGAGCGCGATCGGCGGAACCGTAGGCGCGGGCGAAGGGCTCCGCATCGGGTGCGTCGACGCGGATGACTCCGCTGAAGCCCGCATCCAGGGCGGCGTCGTGCAGTGCTGTGGTCGTGTCGTGCGGCGAGGTCATGGGAAGAAGAACCCTCTCGATCGTCGGGACGAAGCGCGAGTCGCGCAGCGCTCAGCGGAGATCGCTGTACATCGATGCAATCATGGCTCGAGCAGACGCGCATCCCTCTCCGGGAGGAACGCCTGATACCCCCGGAGGCCGATGCGCACCGTCTCCTCGCCGCCCTACCGTCGAGATCATGACTCCCCGTGCGCTTCCTCGTCGCCTGCTCCTGCCCCTCGTCGCCGCCGGCCGAGCGGGGATCGTGCGGACGGGTGCCGCACTCGTCACGTCGGTTTCCCGAAGTCGGGATTCATACTCTACAGTGTAGAGATATGAACACGGCGAAGAAACAGACACGACTGGAGATGCGCGGCATCCGCAGGTCGTTCGGCGAGCGTGCAGTGCTGCGTGGCGTGGACCTGCGCGTGGAACCAGGACAGGTCCTGGGCCTGCTCGGGCCCAACGGCGCAGGCAAGTCGACGCTGATCGCCATCGCCGACGGCACGCTCGCACCCGACGCCGGTTCGGTGATGGTCGACGGCATCGACCTGCGGACGCGTCGCAGGGCCGCAGCCGCGGTGATCGGCAGCGCGCCGCAGAGCCTCGGGATCTACCCGACGCTGAGCCTGCAGGAGAACGTCCGGGCATTCGCGCGGCTGCATGGCCTCCGCGGCAGCGCTCTGCGCGCGCGATGCACCGAGGTCATCGAGGGCCTCGGACTCGCCTCGAGCGCCCGCCTGCCCGCCGAGCACCTGAGCGGAGGCCAGAAGCGGCGCCTGCATCTCGCGATGGCGCTCACGCACCAGCCTCGCCTGCTGTTCCTCGATGAGCCGACGGTCGGCGCCGACGTCGAGTCGCGACAGCAGATCCTCGACCTCGTGCGCCGGATCGCCGCCGACGGTGCCGCCGTCGTGTACACGACGCACTATCTCCACGAGCTCGAGCAGCTCCCCGCCCGCATCGCGATCCTGCATGACGGCATCGTCGAAGAGCGGGGCACGGTCGACGACGTGGTGCACGCTCAGGGCGGCGGCGCACTGCGCGTGCGGGTGCCGGGCGATGCGCACCCTCCGACCGGGTGGGTGCGCGAGGGCGAGTGGCTGGTCGGCGAACCGGCGCCGACGGCCACGGGAGAACTCCTCGCCGACCTCATCACCGGGCTCGGCGAGCGCGCCGGGGGCATCACCGATGTGCAGTTCTCCCGTCCGACGCTCGAGAGCGCCTACCTGCGGATCCTCCAGGAACGCGCGCCCCGATCGCCCTCGATCGTGGGGGTGCACGATGCTGCGGCCTAGCCTGGCGGTCGCCGCGATCGACGCCCGGATCCTCCTGCGCGACCCGTCGCCGGTCGTGGTCATGACCGTGATCCCCCTCGTCTTCGTGCCGTTCTTCGCACCGGGAGCGCGCGCGCAGCTCGTCGCCGCCGGCTATCCCTCCGCGTCGGGCGTCGAGTACGCCGTGCCCGGCCTGGCGGTGCTGTTCGCCCTGCTGTGCGTGCAGCAGGTCATCACGGCGTTCTTCCGCGAGCGCCAGTGGAACACCTGGGATCGGCTGCGCACGTCGCCGGCGCGCGGCACCGACCTGCTCGTCGGGAAGTCCATGACCGCGTTCGGCGCACAGCTGCTGCAGCTGGTCACCGTGCTCGTCGGCGGCGCGCTGTTCTTCGGATTCCGCCCGACCGGTTCCCTCCCCGCCCTCGCCCTCGTGCTCGTCGCCTTCTCCGCCGCGATGATCGGATTCGGACTGCTGCTGGTCTCGGTGTCGCGTTCGCTCGAGTTCGCGCTGGTCATCGGCAATGTCATCGCCATGCTCATGGCCGGTGTCGGTGGGGCGTTCGGCCCGGTCGACGCCCTGCCGACGTGGATGCAGGCGATCGCGCCGGCATCGCCGGCCTACTGGGCTCTGCGGGCGATGAGTGCGATCACCCTCGATCGGGCGGACCTGCACGATGTCGCCGGGCCCATACTGACGCTCCTGGCCTTCACCACCTGCTTCGCAGTGCTCGCCGCACTCGCACTCGCGCTGCGTGCGCGGAAAGGAACCTCATGATGACTCCCCGTCCCGAGCGGGTATCCCGCCACGACGTGCTCTCGGCCGCCCGCGAGATCGTGGATGCGCAGGGCCTGGAGCAGCTGACGATGCGGCGCCTGGGCACTGCCATCGGTGCGGACCCGATGACCGCCTACCGGCACTTCTCGGGCAAAGCCGAGATCGCCGCGGCCCTCGCCGACGAGTTCTGGGTGGGCCTCTCCCTCCCTTCGCCTGCGGAGTCCGCGGACTGGCGCGCCTACGCGCTGGCGCTCATGCGCACGATCCGCTCCCAGCTGGCGGCGCACCCGGGCCTGATCCCGATCGTCTCGACGCATCCGATCACCTCGCCTGCGGCCTTGACGGTCGCTGACGAGGCCATCGGTGCACTGCTGGACCTGGGCGCTCCGGTCGATCCGTCGCTCGGCGACCTCGTCAACGTGCTCGTCATGGTGACGGTCGCCTCGGCGATGGGAGAGTTCGCGGCGCCTGCCGGCACCGAGCCGGCAGAAGCGGATGCCGCGCACGCGGAGGGGAACCCTGCCGGGCACGACGATGCCGAGGCGGAACTCCTGGCGGCGCTGCCCCATCTCGGACGCGTAGTCGCCGCCGGCTGGGCCCCCTCCGCCGAGCGGCAGTTCGAGGCGGGCGTCGCCGCGATCGTGCACGGGTGGAGCTTCGCGCCACCGGCCACACCCTGATGGACCTCGCAAGCACGGGGCGCATGACCGCTGCCCGCATCCGAAGGAACCCTCTGAGCAGCATCGCGCTGATGCTGCTCATCGCGATCAGTGCGGCGACGGCGGGCGCGGGCGTCTTCGCGCTGACCTCGTCGATCGGCGCGACCGAGCGGCTCTTCCGCCTTGCGCAGGCTCCGGATGCCGTGCAGATGCACGTCGGCCCGCTCGACCCGGACGCGTTGGACGCCTTCGCCGAGGCGAACCCCGACATCGTCCGCGACCATCAGGTCCAGGTCGCGCTCCAGCTCGACAACCTGGCACTGCGCGTGGACGGGGAATCCGACGTCGCCAGAGCGGGCGTCATGGATCTGCTGTTGGTCACGCAGAGCCCGCGGTTCGATCTTCTGCTGGACGCGGAGGGCGAGCCGGTGACCGTGCGCGACGGCCAGATCGCGGTGCCGAGCTACTACGCGAGCGCTTATGAGCTCGCCCCCGGCGACATGGTCGATCTCGTCATCGACGGAGCGGCACAGCCCTACACCGTATCCGACGTCATCCAGGACGCCCAGATGGGTCCGAGCCTGGTCAACTCGAAGCGCTTCGTCGTCTCCGCCGATGACTGGCAGCGGCTCTCCGGCAGCCTTCCCCCAGAGCACATCCTCACCTTCCGCCTCGTGGACGGCGCCGGCGACCGGTTCGCGGAGGCCTATCGCCTCGCGCAGCTGCCCGCGAACGGTGCCGCCGTCGACGGGTCACTGCTGCGCCTGATCACCGCACTGTCCGACGGGCTGGTGGCGATCGTCACCATCCTGGTGAGCCTGATCCTGTTGTCGATCACGCTGCTCTGCCTCCGGATCATGGTGCTCACCGCGCTCGAGGAGGATGCCAGACGGATCGGCGTACTCCGCGCGATCGGCTTCTCCCACCGCGACGTGAGAGGCACCCTGCTCATCGGCTACGCCGTGCATGCCGCCGCGGGATCGATCGTGGCGCTGTTCCTCGTCTGGCCGGTGTCGTCGCTTCTGACGAGCACGGGGAGCGCCACGCTGACGGGCCCGCAGGGCGGATTCGTGTCGGCCGCGACGATCATCACCGTGGTGATCACGTCCATCCTGCCGGTCCTGGTCGCCGCTCAGCTGCTGCGGGGCATCCGCCGCATCAGCCCGCTGGCTGCGCTGACCCGACCGCAGGTGTCGCCGCAGACCGGGCGCCGCCCGCGACGACTCCGGTGGGATCTCCCGACGCCCGTCACCCTGCGCCTCGCCCTGCGCGGCCTGACGTCCCGGCCCGGTGCTGCCGTGCTGCTGATCGCGATGGTCGCCTGCGCGGTCACGCTGTCCGCCCTGCCGCTGCGGGTGACTCAGACGATTGCGGCACCGGACTTCGTCACGGTCATGGGCGTCGGACAGAGCGACATCCGCGCGTTCGTCCGGGAGGGCGTGGAGAGCAGCGCGCCGGGACGACTCGAGCGATCGCTGGCGGACGACCCCGACATCGATCGGTTCGCGAGTGCGACCAGCTATCGCGTCGACGTGGTCGCGGGGAGCCACCGTGAGACCATCGCGCTGGAAGCAGGCGATACCTCTCTCTTCCCCGTCGCGTACGTGCACGGCACCGCACCGAGGCATCCCGGCGAGATCGCGCTGTCGACGCTCGCCGCCGAGACGGCGGGGGTCGGGGTGGGGCAGTCGGTCGACGTGATCTCCGACGACACCAGCCGCAGCTACCGGGTCACGGCGGTCTATCACGACATCACCAACGGCGGACGATCCGGAAAGACCGCGTCGTTCGACGAGGCCACCGGTGTGCCGCTGTGGCGGACCGTGCTGATCGACGTGCGCGAAGGAGTCGATCAGCACGCGAAGGCCACGTCGTTGTCCGGCGAGCATCCCGCGGCCTCGTTCACCGAGCTGGATCGCTTCGTGCAGTACACCCTCGGCGACACGGTCGAGCGGATGCAGGCGGCGTCGATGGTCGCCGGAGGCTCGGCGGCCGTGGTGATGCTCCTGGTGTTCGCGCTGCGAGGCCGACTCGAGTCTGCGCGTGATGAGGCGGACCTGCGGCTGCTGCGGCTGCTCGGGTGGTCAGGGAGCGCCGTGCGCGCCGTTCCGATGCTCCGCACCGTGACTGTGGCCGCGCTCGGGCTCCTCCTCGGAGCCATCGCGACCGAGGCGCTCGGTCCCTCCGTGCTCGGCGCCATGCTCTCTTCGTTCGGCGGCGGGGCGACCGCACTCGCCCCGCCGGACGTCCTGCCCGTCATGACCGCGGCGAGCGTGGCGGCAGCCGTGCTCGCCGGCACGCTGATCGCCTCCTTCGCTCTCCCGACCCTCCGCAACGAAAGCTGAGCATCATGACCCGCTCCCCTCTCATCGACGCCCGAGGCGTCACCCGGCGGTTCCCAGCAGCCGGCGACGACCGCACGACGGTGCTGGACGGCGTCGATCTCGCGATCGAGGAAGGAGACTATGTCGCGCTCACCGGTCCGAGCGGATCGGGCAAGACCACCCTGCTGTCCTGCCTCAGCGGCCTCGACCAGCCCACGTCGGGCTCGGTGCGCCTGGCCGGCACCGACCTCGCGACCCTCGACGACCCTCGCCTCGCGCGCACCCGGCGCACCACGCTCGGGTTCGTCTTCCAACGCACGGATCTGCTCGACGAACTGCTCGTGCGCGACAACATCCTGCTCCCCGCGCACCGGCGACGAGGACGGATTCCGAACGAGACACGAGCGCACACCGCAGGACTCATGGAGCGACTCGGGATCGGGCACCTCGGCGACCGCCGCACGCACGAGCTGTCCGGCGGCCAGCGCCAGCGCGTCGGCATCTGCCGCGCGCTCGTGAACCGGCCCCGCATCGTGTTCGCCGATGAGCCGACGGGCGCTCTGCACAGCGAGTCCGTCGAGGAGGTGCTGGCTGTGTTCGACGAGCTGAACGCCGAGGGCACGACCCTCGTCGTGGTCACGCACGATCCCGCCGTGGCGCGGCGCGCACGTACCCGCTGCCACCTCGTCGACGGACGGATCGTGGACGCGCCGGCGACGGCCTCGGTGCGCTGAGCGCCGGCATCCCCCGCCGAGTGGGCGACAGCGGAGTACATTCGGGGCATGTCGACGTCACAGGTGCTGCAGAGCGAGTTGCGCGAGTTGGATCCGCAGCGCTGGCCGGAGTTTCTCACCGCCCGCTCGGGACTTCCCGGTCCGCGGGCGAACCTCACGCTGGTGGACGCGGCCGCTCGCATCGCCGATCCCCCGGCCATCGAAGCCCTGCTCGTGGACGGCGCGGAGTACCCGATGATGTGCGCGGCGGCGGCGATCGCTCGACGCGCGGCCGAACCCGCATCCGCGGCGCAGGCGCGCACCCTGGCGACGGATGAGCGGTGGCGTGTGCGCGAGGGCGTCGTCATCGGCCTGCAACTGCTCGGCGACGAGTCGCCCGACGCGCTGATCGCGACCGTGCGCGCCTGGGCGGACGATCCCGACCTGTACGTCGAGCGCGCGGCGACCGCGGCGATCTGCGAACCGCGGCTGTTGCGCTCCGCCGCAGCCGCAGCCGCTGCCCTCGACATCTGCCGCCGAACCACTCGGCACCTGACCGCCCTTCCCCGCGAGCGCCGGTCCGAGCCGGCGGCGAGGAACCTCCGGCAGGCGCTGGGCTACTGCTGGAGCATCGCCATCGCCGCCGACCCCGAGCCCGGCCTTGCCGCCTTCCGAGAACTCTCGTCGGAAGACCCCGATGTCGCGTGGATCGTGAAGGAGAACCTGCGCAAGAAGCGGTTGTCCTCGATCATCTGAGGGCCAGGCCGATCTCGAGCTGTCTCCCCGCAGGAAGCTCGGAGCGGATCCCCCTTTCCCGGCCTCCTCACCGACATGCCGTAAATTGTCGACAATCGACGATAAGATGCCGGGAGGCGCGCCCCGCCCATGGCCGCCACCGAGGCCGGAGACGCGGCGCATCCGCCACTCCAGGATCGGACGCATGCATGCACACCTCCCCTCACCACTGGCAGCACCTCGCGGAGCAGGCCGCACGCGGCGCGTTCTCCGCGGTGCTCTTCGATTGCGACGGCACTCTGGTGGACTCGGAACCGTTGTGCGACCGGGCCTGGAGTTCCGTCGCCGACGACCTGGGCCTCCCTCGCACTCCCGACGACTCGGCGGTGGGCTCCAGCTTCGAGCAGAGGGTCGACGCGCTCCGCCCACAGCATCCCGGGCTGCCCCCGTCAGCGGATCTCTACCGCACCTACTGGTCCCGGCTGAGCCGCCTCTATCGCGCAGAGCTCCAGCCGATCACGCCGGTGTACGAGGCTGCGGTGCGACTCCGACGAAGCGGCGTCCCGGTGGCGGTCGTGAGCAACAGCGAACAGCTCCGGCTCGAGTTCACCATCCAGTGCGCGGCGCCGCTGCTGTCCGCCGTACCGCTGGTGGGGTGGAGCCAGGGTCGTCGCCCCAAACCCGCGCCCGATCTGTACCTCCTCGCGGCAGATCTGCTCGAGGTGGAGCCGTCGCGATGCCTTGCCGTGGAAGACAGCACGATCGGCGCGGATGCCGCCCGCGCGGCCGGCATGACGGCGACGCTCGTGCGCTGACCCCGGGCCGGGATCGACTACTCCGCCGCCGCACGCCAGTCTCCGGGAAGCAATTCCGCTCCACCCGTGACCGGATAGGTGGGCACGCTCCGGAAGCCTTCGACGAAGTCCCAGCGAGTTCGCCCGGCTCGCACTTCCGCCTGCTTCCTGGCTTCCGCGATGTAGTCATCACCGTACGCGCGCTGCATCCATTCCACCTGGCTCGCGTGCAACCTCAAGAGCTCTTCCTTGAGCGCCTGGTGTCGCGAGATGTCGACGAGGAACTCGGGCTCGAACGAGATCCCGCCGAGCGTGTCCATCACGAACAGATGCGGGATCCTGTCCAGTGCCGGGTACCGAGTGCGCACGTGCGGCACCGCGGCAGGGATGCGGCTGTCGATCGCGATCTGGCCCGCGATGCGGTGATCGGGGTGGTAGTCGTCGGTGGAGTGCACGAAGACGACGTCGGCTCGCGCCTGGCGATACGCGTCGATGAACGCCACTCGGCTCGCGCGGTCGTTGAAGAGCATCTCGTCCGGGAAGCCCATCCAGATCAGGTCGGCCCCCAGACGGGAGGTGGAAGCCTCGGCCTCGTCGAAACGTTGCGCGGCGATCTTCGCGGGATCGGCGCCCCCTCCCCCGACTTCGCCGTTGGTGGCGATCGCGAAGGTCACCTTCGCTCCCGCTTCGGCATACAGCGCCATCGTCCCGCCGCAGAGGATCTCGATGTCATCCGGATGGGCCCCGATGGCGAGGACGGAGAGTTCGGACAGGTCAGGGGTTCGCTGCGTCATGAGGATTCCTTCTCTCGGGAGGTGGATGCGGGCACGCCGAGCATCACTTGAGCCCGCTGGAGGCGAAGCTTGCGACGATGTGACGACGCAGCGCGAGGAAGACCAGGATCACCGGGATCGCCGCGAGCATCGAGACGGCGAGCACCTGACCGTAGTCGGTGGCGTTGGAGCCGCGGAACTGGGAGAGTCCGAGGGGCACCGTCGTCATCCCTGTGCTTCCCACCACGATGAGCGGCCAGAGGAAGTTGTTCCAGCTCGCGAGGAAGGTGAGCGCCCCCAGAGCCGCCAGCGGCCCCCGCGCCAGGGGCAGGACGATCCTCAGGAAGATCCGCAGTTCACCCGCGCCGTCGATGCGTGCGGCTTCGAACAGCGCCTGCGGCAGCCCCGAGAGGAATTGCCGCATCAGGAAGACTCCGAACGCACTGACCGCACCGGGGATGATCAGCCCCGCGAAGCTGTCGAGCCACCCCAGCGTGCGCACCTGGATGAAGAGCGGGATCATGATGGCCTGGAACGGCATCATCATCGCCGCGAGCGTCAGAACGAACAGCACTCGTCTCCCCGGGAACGAGAAGCGCGCGAACCCGTAGCCCGCCGTCACGCTGCCCACCAGCGTGAGAGCCGTGACAGCGATCGCGACGAGGAAGCTGTTCGCGAAGTAGGTCACGAACGGAGACGACTGCCATCCCTGCACGTAGTTGTCGAGGGTGAATCGAGTGGGCAGCTGGAACAGCCCTGTGCTCATCACCTCCCCGGTGGGGGTGAAGGACGACTTCACCGCCCAGATCAGCGGCGTCGCGACGAGCAGGGCCGCCCCGACGAGCAGCACATGCGGGCCGGATCGGCGCAGGATCCGGAGCGAACGGGTGTCAGTCGTCATGCGAACTCCTCAGTGCGCGGAACTGGACGATGGCGAAGAGGATGGCGATGACCAGCAGTACGACGGCCATCGCCGAGGCCTTGCCGACGTTTCCGAACGAGAATCCGACCTGGTAGATGTACAGCGACAGCGTCTGCGTCGCACCGCCGGGCCCTCCCTGAGTCAGCAGGTACGGCTGGACGAACAAGGTCAGGGCCTCCGTCGTCGCGATCACCAGCACGAAGAGGAGGACGGGGCGTAGCAACGGCACGATGATGTGCACCAATCGCTGCAGGGGCCCCGCACCGTCCATGCTGGCCGCTTCCAGGATCTCGGCGGGGATGTCCTGAAGACCGGCGAACACGAGGATGGTGTAGTAGCCGACGTTCGTCCACACCATGAGCATGAGGATCGAGACGAGTGCCCACACCGGATCGGCGAGCCATTTGATCTGCGTCCCGAGCAGCGTGTTGATCACGCCCTGCCCCAGGTACATGGCACCCCAGATGATGGACGAGACCACGCTCGGGATCACCAGAGGCAGATAGAACACCGCCTGATAGGCGGCCCGACCGCGAGCGACGTTGCTCATCAGCAGAGCGAGGACCAGTGCCAGCACGGAGCCGGGGAGTGCGACGCCGGCCGCGACCTGGAAGGTCACGATCAGCGCCTGCCCGAATGCCGAATCCTCGAACAGAGCCAGGTAGTTGGCCGCGCCGACGAACTTCGGGCTCCCCACGAGGAACCACTCGGTGAAGCTGAGCACGATCGCGGCGACCGACGGACCCAGCACGAACACCGTGAGCCAGAGGAAGGTCGGCGCCACGAACGCGATTCCGACACGTGCTTCGCGGCGAGGGAGGGAGGCGGGGCGTTCGCGTCGATGCGGTGTCACGATCGCCGAGGTTGAGTCATCCATGGTTCTCCGTTCCGTCGGGGTGCGGTCGACGCATCGACCGCACCCCGACGCCTCAGTTGTCGAGCAGAGGCTCGATCGCGGCGTGCGCTGCATCGAGCGCGCTCTGCGCGTCGTCGCCGTTGACGACCACTCGCTGGATGGCGCTCTCGAGGATCTGGCTGATCTCGTTGTACTGGCTCAGCGGCGGGAGGAAGTTGCCGCGAGCGAACCCTTCGACGAACACGTCCCAGCTCGGAACATCGGCGGTCGCCTCATCGATCAGCACATCGTTGTCTCCGAGCCAGATCCCGGCCTCCGCGAAGTAGGTGGGAGAAGCATCGGCCAGGTAACGCGCGAACTCCCACGCCTCCTTCTGGTGCGCACTGGTCGCCGGCACGTAGAGTCCGTAGCCGTACAGATCCGCGCCCACCTCCTCCCCACCGAACGTGGGGTACTGGCCGACCGTCCAGTCGATGTCCGGATAGGTTCCCTCCAGCGTGGGGATGAACCAGGAGCCGCCGGTGTTGACCATCGCCGCGGTCCCGTCACCGAAGAGGTCCTCCGCATTGGTGGAGGCGGTCGGCCCGAGCGCGGGGTCGTTGACGCCGTGATCGTTCGCCAGGTCTCCCCAGGTCTGCAGCGCCTTGACGGCCTCCGGCGAGTTGACGAACGATTCCGAGCCGTCGGGACCGAACAGCATTCCGCCCGCCTGCCTGGTCATGGCGTCGAGCACGAGCACATCACGCACCTGGTTGTTCAGTGACAGCGCCACTCCTTCGGCCGGACCACCCGGCGCATCCTGGACCAGCGCCCCCACGGTCGCGACGTCGGCCCACGTCTTCGGGAAGTCCTTCGCCGGATCGAGGCCGGCGTTGGCGAAGTGCTGATCGTTGACCCAGAACTGATAGGTGGAGATCTCGTGCGGGATGCCGATGAACTCTCCGTCGGCGGAGAATCCGGCCCCGATCGCCTCGGTGTACTGGGCCGCGAGCTCGTCGGCGGTCATGCCGTACGCCTCGTGGTCGACGGGGGCGAGGTAGCCCTTGCCGATCAGGCCGGCGGCATACGACTGGAAGTAGTTGACGAGGTCGGGCCCGCCGCCTGCCGCGATCGCGGCGTTGAGCTTGGCGGCCATGGTCCCGAACTCGATGGGCAGGTAGTCGATGCGCACGCCCGGATGGTCTTTCTCGTACTGAGCGATCAACTCGCGTTCGACCGCCTGCGCAGGAGCGTTGACATGAGTCCAGTAGGTGATCGTCGTCGAGCCGTCCGCGGACGGCGATCCCTCTCCCGCACACCCGGTGACAGCCAGCGCGGCAAGTGCCGCGACGGTGATGCCTGTTCCGCGCCGACCCCAGAGTCGTCGTTCCATAGTGTTCACGCCTTCCGCCCATTCGGTAGCTGAATGCCGGCAGCCCTGCCGACGGATCGACTCTAGTCGATTGTCGACAATCATCCTCAGACCGTGATCCGTCTGTTCTCGAAGGGCGTCTCTGCGGGCGCTCGACGGCAGCGAGCGCACCCTCGAACGCGAACTCAGAACGTGTTCGCGCTCTTGGCCAGCAGACCTCCGTCGCACACGAGATGGCTGCCCGTGACGTAGGCGCTCTCGTCGCTCAGGAGCCAGAGGACCGCATCCGCGATCTCCTCCGGTCGCGCCATCCGGCCGAGGGGGATCTGACGCTGCGCCGCCTGCGCGAGCTCGGCACGACGGGCCAGCAGCGCCTCCCCCTCCAACCCGAAGTAGAGGATGTCCGTATCGGTGGCCCCGGGCACGACCGCGTTCACGCGCACTCCGTCCGGGGCGCCGTCCAGGGCGGCTGCGCGCACGAATGCCGAGATGCCGCCTTTCGACGCACCGTAGGCGGTGTTCGCACCTCCGGCGAAGCCCACGAACGCAGACGGCGACGAGACGCACACCAGCGATCCGCCCGATCCCTGCGCACGCCAGTGATTCACGGCCGCCCGAGACGTGAGGAATGTTCCGCGGAGGTTCACCGCCATCACACGATCCCAGGACTCCACGGTCGCGGAGGCGAGGGGCTCGCTCACCTCGATACCCGCATTGGCCACGACGCCCGAGATCGCCGGCAGCCGATCGGCGACAGCCTCGAATGCAGCGTCCACCTCACGCTCATCGCTCACATCGCAGACGAGCGGAAGGGCCGATGCCGCGCCCGCAGCGAGGACCGCGGATGCCGCGTCGGCCAGCGCCTGCTCGTCGATGTCGAGCAGGGCGACGTGTCTTCCTCGCTTCGCCGCTCCGATGGCGATGCCGCGGCCGATCCCGGATGCGGCTCCCGTGACGACGACCGCGCTCACCGGTCGCTCTCCGCTACCGCTGCGGAGGAGAAGTGCGTGCGGATGTGCTCCGTGATCGCCTGCAGGCCGTGGTCGCTGTCACCGCTGCGCAGCGCACGGATGAGGTCTCGATGCTGCTCCGCCACCGCGTGCGAGTCGCCGTAGTAGTTCGCGTCACGGCGGAAGTACGCACGGACGCGGGGCTGAATCGTGCGCCAGATCTGCAGGCAGTGCTGCTGGCCGGACAGGATGACGATGGCCTCATGGAACCGGATGTCGTCATCGGCGAGACGAGCAAGATCACCCGCGGAGGCAGCCGCGTCCATGCTGTCGATGATGCTCTCCAGTCCGGCGATATCGTCGTCCGTCACCACCGACATCGCCTTGTCGAACGCGAAGCGCTCGAGCGCGACACGGATCGGCACGAGCACATTCTCGATCTCCTCCTGCGAGACGCCGAGGACCTCGGTCCCGCGGTACGGGTAGGACACGACGAGGCCTTCCTGCTCGAGCTGACGCAGAGCCTCGCGGACCGGTGCACGACTCGTGCCCAGCTGCGCGGCCAGCTCCAGCTCGGTCAACTTCTGCCCCACTTCCAGATCCCCGGTCGTGATGGCCTCGCGGAGGATCTCCGCGACGCGCTCACGACGCGACGCGGCAGGGACGGAGGGGAGGGAGGAGAGAGCGCTCATCATGTCATCATACCCGCGAGTCGGCGATTGTCGACAAAGTCCATCCGCATCTCAGAGAGGCGCGGAAACTCTGACCGGCGCCCAGTCGTTCCACCGCGTCTGCGGCGATCGCATCGCCCACGCTCAGGCCGGCCGCTGTCGAGGGTTCCCACGCGAGCGTGTCTGCGCGCGGGAGTTCGGCGGCCGCGTAGTTGTACCAGTACAGCCAGTGCGGAAGCGTGCCGGCCTCGTCGCTCAGAGCGATCGTGAGGCTCCGGCCGACGACGCCGGCCGCTGCGCCCGCGTCGCTGCGGGCGGCATGCCCTGCGGCGCGGTTCGCAGATGAGGGCACCGCCGCCACCTGCTCCCCGGCGAAGCAGGCATGACCCCCGGCGAAGAGGTCGCGCGAGAAGCACGGATGCTCGCCCCAGGTGAACGATCGCACCCCCGAGCCCGCGTTCCGCACGGTGCTCGACACCGTGAGGGCGTCGGGTTCGAGCTCGATGGTCCGCGCCACCTCCGCGATGCCTCCGTCGAGGAACGGCCCCGTCGCCGTGCAGACCGCTCTCGTCGCGCTGCGCTCGAGCACCGCCCACGCCACGCGGGGCGCCCAGCCGTGCTGTTGCGTCGTCGCGGTGGGAACGCCTGCGCTGGGGAACATCGGGAACCAGCCGCCGATGAGGACCTCATCGTCGAACTCGCGGGCCGACTCCTCACCGACCGCCTCGGACTGCTCGAGTGCACGCGGCCGACGCCCGTCGGTCCAGAGGATGTTGCCCTCACCGAGGTCGATCGACTGGATCACGCAGCCGTGAGCCGGTGCGATCGACACCCGAGCGCCGCCGGCGCGCAGCACGAGGACCTCCGCCGCCGGCGTCGGGAGGTCTGCGCGGGCCGTCCGGGTCGATGACGGCGTCATCGCCCCTCCCCCTCACGGCCTCCCCCGCCCGCGTGCATCTCCTCGAGGGAGCGGCCGTTGGTCTCCCGGACGCAGAAGAACACGAGCAGGAACGACAGTGCCGCCATCACGGCATACAGGGCGTAGCTGCCGGGAAGCGAGATGTCTCGCAGGCTCGGGAAGGAGAAGTTCAGCGCCACTCCCGCGAACCAGTTCGCCGAGGCGCATACCGACAGCGCGACTCCGCGGATGCGGTTCGGGAACATCTCACCCAGCAACACCCACACCACCGGCCCCCAGGAGACGGCGAAAGCGACGACGAAGAGGTTCGCGCCGACCAGGGTGATCGGTCCCCACACGCCATCCAGCTGGGGCGACCCGTCGACCATGCGCGCCGTCGAGAACCCGATGCTCACGATGACGAGGCTGATGAACATCCCCACCGACCCCGTGAGAAGCAGCGCGCGGCGCCCGACGCGATCGATGAGCACGATGGCGACCACGGTGGCGGCCACGTTGATGAAGGAGCTGAGCACCGACAAGCCGAACGCGGCGGACTCCTCGAATCCGACCGATTCCCAGAGCGAGGTGGAGTAGTAGAAGATCACGTCGATGCCGACGAGCGCCTGCAACGCAGCCACCCCGATGCCCACCCAGACCACGGGGAGGAGGCCACGGCGTCTGTCCAGCAGATCGCGGAATCGACCGGACTCCTTCTGGTGCAGCGTGTCCTCGATCCGATCGGTGAGGATGCGTGCCTCGGCCGGATCGACCCGCTGGAGGCGGATGAGCACCCGACGGGCCGCCTCGACCCGCCCGCGCGCGACCAGGTACCTCGGGGACTCCGGGACGACGAGCGCGAGCACCAGGTAGATCAGCGCGGGGATCACGCCCGCGATGAACATCCAGCGCCACGCCGGGAGCCCGAGGAACAGCTCGGCATCCGCACCACCCAGCGCCAACGCGATGCCGCTGTCGGAGAGGAGAGCCACGAAGATCCCCAGCACGATCGCCATCTGCTGCATCGAGGCCAGTCGCCCACGGGCGTGTGCGGGGGCGATCTCCGAGATGTAGAGGGGGCCGAGCACGGTGGCGAAGCCGACCGCGATACCGGTCACGAGTCGCCACGCGGCGAGATCGAACACCCCGTGGGCCATGCCGCATCCGATCGCCGCGATGAAGAAGACGATGCCGGCGGCGAGCATCGTGCGGGGACGCCCGATGCGGTCCGCGATCCACCCCGCGCCGAGCGCGCCCAGCGCTGCACCGAGGAGCGTCACCGCGACCACGACGCCGAGGCCGACGGCGTCCAGGCCGAGATTGCCCTCGATCGCCGTGACTGCGCCGTTGATCACCGCGGTGTCGAATCCGAAGAGGAAGCCACCGACCGCCGCGGCGACCGCGAACCCGGTCACGGCCGGGGTGAGGCGCCCGCTCTCCCCGACGCTGTCCGGTGCGGTTCCGGGCGCGCGGCCGCGGCGGCGGGTCGGCGCGGGGCCGAGGGCCGGGGATGACGTTTCAGGTGACATCTACTCGTTCCAATCGGTTTCCAGGTCGGTGCATGGTGCGGGCTCCGTTCGTGACGACCGGCGTGCCGTTCACCCAGACATGCCGGGCCGCGGTGGCGTAGCGCTCCGGCATGACGAAGGTGTCCGTCTCGCGCAGCAGCCGCTGGTCCCAGAGCACCAGGTCGGCGAACGCCCCCTCCACGACGCGCCCCCTGTCGCGGAGGCCGAAGTGCGCCGCGACCGCCGCCGTCATCTTGTGCACGGCGTTCTCGAGCGTCAGGGTGCCCGTCCGCAGCGCGTGGTGCCCCAGGAAGTGCTGGTATCCGTGGAAGAACAACGGATGCGGCGTCCGCGCGCCGAGAATGCCGTCGCGGCGGGAGGTGAAGCCGTCGACGCCGAGCAGGAACAGGTCGTGGCCGACCGCCTCGGCGACATGATCCGGCGCGAACAGCGCTCCCATGAACTGCACCGCTCCCAGATCGGCGCCGGACGCCGCGATGACGTCGAAGTAGGCGTCCCACTCGTCCGTCCCGTTGGCGGCGGCGATCTCCGGGAATGTGAGGCCCTCCCATTCGGGCGTGGCGGGGCTCACGGCCAGACGGACCCGATCCCACTGCCCGCTGTGCACGAATCGCCAGTAGCGATCGGAGTCCGCGCGGACGCGCTCGCGCACCTCCGGACGCCGGAGGGCATCGGCAGCCGCCTGCTCCCCGTCGGAGAGCAGCCACTCGGGCAGCAGGCCTGCGGCGAGCCCGATGCCGTCCGGATAGGGCGTCATGTCCGCCAGCACGTCGATACCGGAACGACGCTCGCGCTCCAGCCGCGCCACCGCTTCCGCCCAGGCTCCTTCCGCGGCTCCCGTGCGGTGCCGGACGTTCAGATGCGAGAGCTGTGCACGCAGCCCTCCGGCGTGCACGACGCGGAAGAACTCCTCGACGGCTTGGGACAGCGCGGCGTCGCGGTTGCGGATGTGGCTGGCGTACATCGCGCCGTGTCGGCCCGCCACGCGCGCGAGGGCCTCCAGCTCCGCGGTCTCCGCGTTCCGCCCGGCGCCGTACTCGAGCCCGGAGCTGAAGCCGAGCGCCCCCGCCTCCAACGCCTCCTGCAGGTGCCGCTCCATCGTGCTGACGAGGTCGCCCCTTTCTCGCTCGGCGGCCCGGCGCAGTCCGGTGTGCCCGACGAACCACGCCAGGTTCTGCGCGGTGCCTCCGCCGTGCACGACGCTCAGCAACTCGGCGAAGGAATGCCACCGCACCTCGCCCTCGTACCCGAACGCGGCCAGCGCACGACGAGCGGTCTCCTCGTCGCCCTCCGCGATCGGCGCATACGTGACGCCGCAGTTGCCGACGATCTCGGTGGTGACTCCTTGATGCACGGTGCTGAGTGCGTCGCGGTTCCCGAGGATCGACCAGTCGCTGTGGCTGTGGGGATCGATGAGGCCGGGGGTGAGCAGGAGTCCCGCGGCATCGATCTCCTGGGGGGCTCTTGCTCCCTGGTCACGACCGACGAACGCGATGCGCTCACCGGTGATCCCGACGTCCGCCACGAACGGAGGGGCGCCGGAACCGTCGATCACGCTCGCGCCGCGGATGAGCACGTCGATCACGAGGTCAGAGCACCTTGCCGAGGAACGCGCGGGCACGCTCCGTCTTCGCGTGGGAGAGCAGCTCCTGCGGTGCGCCGCTCTCGACGATGCGCCCGTCGTCCATGTAGATCACGCGGTCGGCGACCTCGCGCGCGAAACCGATCTCGTGTGTGACGACCACCATCGTCATCCCCTCGGCCGCGAGCTCCTTCATCACTGCGAGGACCTCGCCGACGATCTCGGGGTCCAGTGCCGAAGTCGGCTCATCGAAGAGCATCACACTCGGCTGCATGGCGAGCGCCCGCGCGATCGCGACGCGCTGCGCCTGGCCCCCGGACAGGTTGCCGGGGAACGCGTCGGCCTTCGCGGCGAGCCCGACCTTGGCCAGGAGCCTGCCCGCACGTTCGTCGGCCTCCTGGGCGCTCAGCCCGAGCACCTTCCGCGGAGCCAGCGTGACGTTCTCCCGCGCCGTGAGGTGAGGGAACAGGTTGAACTGCTGGAACACCATGCCGACATCGCGGCGAACGGCGGCGAGATCCGCTCGGCGCTCCTTCGAGGTGAGCAGGTGTCCGTTCACCTCGACGCTGCCGCGGCTGGGGGTCTCGAGGCCGTTCATGCAGCGCAGGAGGGTGCTCTTGCCCGAGCCGGATGCCCCGATGATGCAGACCACCTCGCCCTCCGCGACATCGCAGGTGATCCCGTGCAGGACTTCGGTGGAGCCGAAGCTGAGTCGCAGGTCGGTGACAGTGATCATTTCGAGTCTCCTCGTGAGGGGGTGAGCGCGTCTTCCACTCGGGGTGCCCGCGCGTGAATGGTCAGTCGCCTCTCGTACCGCCGACCGGCGGCGGAGAGGGCGAAGCAGATGACGAAGTAGACCGCACCGACCACCAGGTAGGCGAGGATCGGCTGTCCGGTCTGCGAAGCGACGATGTTGCCCGCTCGGGTGAGCTCGATGAGTCCGATCACCGCGACGAGCGAGCTGTCCTTGATCAGCACCACGAGGAACCCGATGCCAGGCGGCACCATGATGCGCGCGGCCTGCGGCATGACCACGTGGCGCAGCTGCTGCGGCCACGACAGCCCCAGCGCCTGTGCCGCTTCGAACTGGCCGCGGGGAATCGCCTGGATGCTCCCCCGGACGATCTCGCTGATGTAGGCCGAGGCGAAGATCGTGAGGGCGAGAACGGCGGCCCAGTAGTCCGGGACATTGGTTCCCGGCGACATCAGCGGCAGCGCGAAGTAGACGAAGAAGATGATGAGCAGCACCGGGACGCCCCGGATCGCGCCCACCCAGATCGCGCTGATCCAGCGCAGCGGAGCGGACGGACTTGCGGCGAGGATGCCGGAGACGATGCCCACCACGCCGCCGAGGATCACGGACAGCAAGCAGATCTGCAGCGTCACGAAAGCGCCCTGCAGGATGAGCAGCAGGTCGGGGAGATCGAAGGATGTGAACATCAGGCCACCTTCCAGCGGATGCCGCGCGTCTCGACGAGACGGGATGCTCCCGCGATGAGGAACGCGACGATGAAGTACAGGAGTCCGCCGACGACGAACGTCTCGATGGTGCGGAAGGTGCTCGTCGTGATGCCCATCATCACGTGCATCAACTCGGGCACGGCGACGATCGAGGCGATCGAGGACGCGAGGAAGAGCAGGATCACCTGGTTCGTCAGCGACGGCAGGACGTTGCGCATCGCCGGCACCAGCCGCACGTGGAAGAACGTGGTGCGCCGTGACAGCCCGAGTGCGTCCGCGGCCTCGATCTGTCCCTTCGGGATCGCCTCGAACCCGGCCCGGTAGATCTCCGCGAGATAGGCGGAGTTGTTCACGCTCAACGCGATGATCCCCGCCGTGATGGGATCGAAGTTGACCCCCACGGAGGGCAGCGCGAAGTAGATGAGGTAGAGCTGGAGCAGCAGCGGCGTGTTGCGGATGACCTCGACATAGGTGCTGCCGACGGCTCGCGCGACGGGATTGCCCGACGCGCGCAACAGGTAGACGCCGACGCCGAGCGGTGAGCCGATGAGCACGGCGGCGACGGTGATGAGCACGCTCACGCCGAGACCGGCGAGCAGCTCGGGAGCGTAGGGGATCAGGTCCCCGAAGAAGAGTTGCATGAGAGGTCCGTTCGGGCTGCCCCGCCGGCGAGGCGGGGCAGCCGAAGAAGGTCGTCGCTACTTGATCAGTTCGGGGACGTCGGTGCCGAGCCACTCGTTGTACGAGTCGTTCGCGGCGTCGCTGATGTTGTAGTTGAGGATGAAGTTGTCGACATAGTTGAGCCAGAGCTGATCGCCCTGCTTCAGTCCCATGGAGACGACGGACGGGCTCAGCTGCGGTGCGTCGACGACGGTGAACTCGCTGCCGGAGTCGTCGAGGATCCCCTGTGCCACGGAGTTGCTCTCCATGAGCGCGTCGACCTTGCCGCTGCGCAGCGCCTGGATCGAGTCGGCGACGGCCTCGAACAGGCTCGCGTTCGCCTCAGGGAACCGCGTCTCGAGGATCGTGGCCGGCACGCTGCCGCGCGTCGCCGCGACGGTTCGCCCGGACAGCGCGTCATAGGAGGTGATGTCGCTGCCGGCGGGGACGAGCACGACCTGGCCTTCGGCGGCGTACGGCCGCGACATGGCCACCTTCTGCGCGCGTTCGTTCAGGTTGGTGAGGGCCGCGACGATGATGTCGACCTTGCCCGTCTCCAGCAGGGGGATGCGGTTGGCGTTCGTGGTGGAGACGAACTCGATCTTCGCGCCGAGGGAGTCGGCGAGCGCCTGCGCGGCGTCGATGTCGAAGCCCTCGTATTCGCCGGAACTCGTCATGACTCCGTAGGGAGGCGCGTCGGCGAAGACGCCGACCACGAGTGTCTTCTTCTCGAGGACCTTCGTCAGGGTGCTCTCCTGCGCTGTCGCCCCCGGGCTCCCGCTCGAGGTGCACGCGGCGAGTGCGAGGACGCTCGTCGCGGCTACCGCCACGCCGACAAGGATGCGCGTCAACTTCATTGTGATGCCTTTCGGGTTCGGCCTCCGGCGCTGCCATCGTGCACAACGCTGTGGGTCTGTGGACGCACCGCTGAGGGGTGCAGGAACAGACAATACCCGGAGATTGCTCTGTTGTCGACAATCGACTATCTTCGAATTCTGGCAGCGGGGTTCTCCCGTCCTCATCACGGTTAGAAGGTCTTCATGCACATCCTCCGAATCGACACGTGCGGCCTGCGAGGTGCGACGCCCGAGGGAGGGTGGTCGCACGAGCTGCAGCCCGACGACATCGTCCACACCCTCGTCGCGGTCCACACCGACGACGGCAGGGTGGGCGTCGGCAGCGCGTTCACATCCGAGAACCTGGTGCGGGGCGCCATCGATCTGCTCGCCCCCCACCTGATCGGCCAGAACCCTCTCGAGGTGGAGCGCCTCACGGAGACCCTGCACCAGACCGCCTTCTGGATGGGACGCGGCGGCTCGCTCACACACGCGACCAGTGCGATCGACATCGCGCTGTGGGACCTCGCCGGACAGGCGTCGTCCCAGCCCGTCGGCCGGCTCCTCGGCGGCCGCCACAGAGAACGAGTGCGCCCCTACGCGTCGGTGCTGATGGACGACCCCGCGCCCATGACCGCGAACCTGGAAGAACTTGTCGAGACCGGCTTCTCCGCATTCAAGATCGGCTGGTGGAAGTTCGGGCGCGTGGATGCGGCGACCGACGAGGCCACGGTCGCCGCAGCGCGGGCCGCGGTGGGCGATCGCCTGCTCGCCGTCGACGCCGGCGGCTCCGAGGCCTTCTTCCCCGGCGACCTGGCCTGGGCGAAACGCACCGCCCGCATGCTCGCCGACTACGACGTCGCCTGGTTCGAGGAAGCGCTCGCCCCCGACGACATCGACGGGTTCGCCGAGCTCCGCGCGTCGTCGCCCGTGCGGATCTCCGGCGGCGAAGTGCTCACGCGACGCCAGAGCTTCCAGCCGTACCTCGACAGACACGCGTTCGACATCGTGCAACCGGACACCACGAAGGGCGGCGGGCTGAGCGAGTCGCGCCGGATCGGATGGGCGGCTCAGGACCGCGGCATCCGCCTCATCCCACACGGATGGAACACCGGCATCGGGCTCGCGGCGGATCTGCAGCTGGCTTCGGCTCTCGCCTCGACCGACCTGGTCGAGTACAAGACCGGATCCGCGTACGTCGACGACCTCATCAGCGGGGGCTGGAGGCTGGATGCCGACGGCTTCCTCGACATCCCGTCGAAGCCGGGTCTCGGCGTGACCCTCGACGAGGACACGCTCGCGCGCTACGGCACCCGGCCGGACTTCGCCGCGACCGCCCGATCATGACGAAGCGAGTCGCCGACCTTCCTGCCCGACCGACACCGAGAGGCGTGACCGATGCGCTCGGCCCCTTCTGACACGCTGACGCGCACAGGGGTGGTCGCGGTGCTTCGTGCCGCCGACGCACGGCTGTACGAGCCGGTGGTGACCGCACTCGCCGAGTCCGGAGTGCTCTGCATCGAGCTCACGATGACCACCCCGGGAACCCTCGAGATGCTTCCGCAGCTGATCGCCGCCGTCCCTGAGGCCGAGATCGGCGTCGGAACCGTGCTGACGGCGCACGATGCCCGCGCGGCGCTGGAGGCGGGGGCATGCTTCCTCGTGTCGCCGACGGTGTCACCCGAGGTCATCGAGGTCGCGGACTCGTTCGGTGCAGCGGTCTATCCCGGTGCGCTCACTCCGACTGAGGTGCACGCGGCGTGGGAGCGCGGCGCGACCGCGGTGAAGGTGTTCCCCGCGGCGTCCGTCGGCTCCGACTACGTGCGCCAGCTGGCCGGCCCCCTGCCCCACCTGCTGACGCTGCCTTCCGGCGGGGTCACGCTCGAAGAGATACCGGAGTGGATCAGGGCCGGATGCGTCGCGGTGAGCCTCGGGGGGCCGCTCATCGGCGATGCCTTCGCCGGTGGAAGCCTCGACGCACTGAAGGAGCGAGCACGGCGGGCACTCGCCGGCGTCATCGAGGGCAGGGCCGCATGACGAGGGCGCCGTTGCATGTCGTGACAGTCGGCGAGACGATGGGGCTGTTCGCCAACGACCGCCCTGGACCGTTGTCGACGGCACGCGCGCATTCATTCAGCTTCGGCGGCGCGGAGAGCAACGTGGCGATCGCGCTCGCCCGCCTGGGCGCTCGGGTGTCGTGGGTCAGCCGTCTCGGTGACGACCCGCTGGGGGACCTGATCTCCCGTGAGCTGCGCGCGGAACGGGTGGATGTGCATGCATCCCGGCACGCCGAGCTGCCGACCGGACTCATGCACAAGCACCGTCGCACGACCTCGACGGCCACTGTGCGCTTCTGGCGGACGGGGAGCGCGGCGTCGACGCTGCATCCGTCGGATGTGCCCGACGAACTGCTGCGCAATGCCGACCTCGTGCACCTGACCGGGATCCTCCCCGGCCTCTCCGCCGACGCCCGCGCCTGCGCACTGTCCACCGCGCAGCGGGCGCGCTCTGCGGGGATCCCGGTCTCGTTCGACATCAACCACCGCGAATCCGTGTGGCGCGGACGCGACCCTCGTCCCACGTACTCCGAACTCGTCGAATCGGCGGACATCGTCTTCGCCGGCGAGGACGAGGCCGCCCTGCTCGTCGGAGAGGGGGAACCGGCCGAGCTCGCTCAGCGCCTGCGGCACCTCGGTCCCCACGAAGTCGTGATCAAGCGGGGCGAGCTCGGGGCCATCGGCCTGGACGGCAGCCAGCATCGTCTGCAGCCGTCCTACGCCGTGGACGTGGTGGACACCGTCGGGGCGGGCGACGCCTTCGTGGCGGGCTACCTGAGTCTCTGGAACGCAGAGTCGACGATGGCGGATCGCCTTCGTCGGGCCGCGGCCGCCGGCGCCTACGCCTGCACGACGATCGGCGATTGGGAAGGAAGCCCGACCGTCTCAGAGCTCGCGCGCCTGAGCGCTCGGGAGGGCATCACACGGTGATACCGTCGGGTGTCGCCGGCTGCGGATGCGGCCGGCGGCACCCGGGGTTCGTCTCGTGATGCCGGACGCCCCGCTCAGACGCCGCCCGATTCCTCCGCGGCGCCGGCATCCCCGGCGGCCGTCGCGAGAGCCCCCAGATCCTCGATCGTCGCACGTCTCACCAGAAGAACACCCGCGCATGAAGTCTAGAGTTCCGCGCCGAGGAAGCCGATTCCCCCGCACACGACGGCGGCGGCTGCGGGGTCGATCCCGCAGCCGCCGCCGTCGATCACTCAGCTCTCCTGCAGCGCCGCGGCGTTCTCAGCCCGTCGGCGCGCGAACAGCCAGAGTCCCAGCGCGAGCAGTGCCGCTCCCGCGACTCCACCCGCGATCCACGGGGCCCCGCCGGTGAACGCCAGTCCCGGAGGAACGACGATCGTGGTGGTGTCGCAGTCCTCATCCGTCGACCCGGTGCTGCAGTTCGCACCGGACCCGTCGGGGGTGACGACCACGTTGCGGATCTCGCCGGTCGAGCGCAGCGTGACGGAGTACGTCACGGTCACGCTCTCGCCGACCCCGACCGCTCCGGCCCACGACAGCACCGGACGCTCGTACTCGGCGCCGTTGGTGGCATCGCCGTTGTAGGTGCCGACGGCCAGCGATGTCGCGAGGTCATCGGTGAACGACGCCGGACGCTCATCGGTGTAGGCGACCTGACCGGTGTTCGTCACCGTGATCGTGAAGGTGACCCGGTCACCGATCGTCGCCCGTGTGGACGAGACGTCCTTGGTCACGCGGTAGCTCGCGATCGGCGTCTCGGTGACGCATCCGCCCTCGGTCGAGCATCCGCCGCCGGGGCCGTCACCGGTCACCGCGTTGCGCAGGTTCCCGTCGCCGGTCGCCGGCTGGTTCACGGTCACCGAGTACGTGATGCTCACGCTCTCGCCGATCTCCAACGGGCCCTCCCACGTGAGTGCCGTTCCCGATACCTCGGCGCCGGAGGTCGCGTCGTCGTTGTACGTGGCATCGTCCAGCACGCCGGACAGGTCGTCGATGAAGGATGCCGGAGCATCCGCGGTGTACGGAACCTGTCCGATGTTCTCCACGGTCACGGTGTAGGTGACGACACCGCCGAGCACGACATCCTGCATATCCGCCGACTTCGCGACGGCGTACGAGGCCACGGGGGTGTCCGTGATGCACTCGCCTTCGATGCACTCGCCACCGGGAGCAGACGGGGCGACCACGTTTCGCAGGGAGAAGTCACCCCTGATCGGGTCGTCCACCGTCACCGAGTACGTGACCTCCACGGTCTCGCCGACGGCGAGCGCACCCGACCAGGTGAGCGTGCCGTCCGCGACCTCGCCGCCTTCGGAGACGTCGCCGTTGTAGCTCGCGTCATCCAGCACGCGCGAGAGGTCGTCCTCGAAGGAGGCCGGGTTCTCGTCGGTGTAGGCGACCTCGCCCGTATTGGTGACCGTGACGGTGTACGTCACGGTGTCTCCGGGGAGGACCTGACTCGCAGAAGCCGACTTGGCCACCGAGTACGAGGCTGCGGGGACGTTCGCGACACACGCGGGGTCGGTCGACCCCTCGGCGCAGTTGGCGCCAGAGCCCGGAGGAGTCACCACGGTGTTGTCGAGTCGACGATCACCGGATGCCGGGTCGTTCACCGTCACCGAGTAGGTGATGGTGACCGTCTCGCCGATGCCGAGCGCCCCCGACCAGCCGAGCTGCGGAGCCGTGTACGTCACGCCCGTCCCGGAAGTGCTCGTGGCGTCGGCGTTGTACGTCGCGTCATCGAGGACTGCCGAGAGGTCGTCGGCGAAGGACGCCGGTGCATCCTCCGTGTACGCGACCTGCCCGATGTTCGTGACCTCGATGGTGTACTCCACCACGTCACCCGGCACGACCTCGGTCGAGGTCGTGGACTTGACCACACGGTAGGAGCCCACCGGGGTGTTCGTCTCGCACACCTCATCGCAGCTTCCGCCGGGACCCGACGGGGTCACCGCGTTCCGCAGCGTGAAGTCGCCCGTGATCGGGTCGTCCACCGTCACCGAGTAGGTGACGGTGACCGTGGCGCCGACGGCCAGCGCACCAGACCAGGTGAGCGTGCTGCCGGACACCGTTGCGCCGTTCGAGGCGTCGTCGTTGTAGACGGCGTCATCGAGCACGCCCGACAGATCGTCTTCGAACGATGCGGGCTCATCCGCCGTGTAGGCGACCTCACCCGTGTTGGTGACGGTCACGGTGTAGGTGACCACACCGCCCGGACGCACGGTCGCGGAGTCGGATTCCTTCGACACGGTGTACGAGGCGACCTCGGTCTGCGTCGCGCACTCGGCCTCGGGGTCGCAGCTGCCGCCGGGAGCGGAGGGAACCACGGCGTTGACCAGTTCCTGGTCGCCGGTGAGCGGATCGTTGACGGTGACCGAGTAGGTCACCGTGACCGTGTCGCCGATGGCCAGAGCACCCGACCACGTCAGCGTGTTCTCTGCGACGGAACCGCCGGCCGAGACGTCGTCGTTGTAGGTCGCGTCGTCCAGCACGGCCGTGAGGTCGTCCTCGAACGAGGCGGGCGCCGCGTCCGTGTAGTCGACCTGTCCGGTGTTCGTGACGACCACGGTGTAGGTGACGACGTCACCGGCCATCACCGTGGCGGTGTCCGCCGACTTCGCGACCGTGAACGACGACACCGGAGTGGTCGTTCCGCACTCGTCCGGCAGGCATTCGCCCGTCGGGTCGCTCGGCACCACGACGTTGCCGAGAATCGAGTCGCCCGTGGTGGGGTCGTTCACCGTCACCGAGTACGTCACGGTGGTGCTCGCACCCGCCGCGAGCGGACCCGCCCACGTCAGGGTGCTGCCGTCGACTGTGCCGCCGGCAGAGACGTCGTCGTTGTACGTCGCGTCATCCAGCACGCCGGACAGGTCGTCCTCGAACGATGCCGGCTCGGCATCCGTGTAGTCCACGGCGCCGACGTTCGTGACCGTGACCGTGTACGTGACGACCGCACCCGGGGTCGTCGTGTCGGAGTCCGACGACTTCGCGACGGTGTACCCCTGGATCGGGGTGACCGTGCACTGCGCAGACTCCGGGTCGCAGGGGCCGGCCGGAGGTGTTCCGGGCGGCACGAGGAAGTTCGACGAGACGTTGTTGCCCCGGTCGCCGACCGCGTTGACCGTGACCGTGTAGGTGACCTCGGCGGTCGCACCCGCCGCGAGCGTTCCGCGAAGGGCCAGGATGCCGTCGTCAGGTCCGTCGACCGTGACCGACGAGGTGTCGGACTCCGGCGCACCGGTGAGGGTCGCGTCGTCCAGCACATCGCTGAGGTCGTCATCGCGGAGCACGTCGACCACGGTCGCGCCGGTGTTGGTCACGACGATCGTGTAGGTGAGCTCGGTGCCCGTGCGCACCGGCGTCTCCGACGCCTCGACCGACTTGGTGTACGTCACGCCCGTGATGGGAGTGGTCGTGCAGTTCGGTGCCTCGTCGTCCGTGGGGACGCAGACGCCATCCGTCGGAGGAGTCTCACCGGGCTCCAGCAGGAAGTTCGATGCGACGCTGTCGCCGCGCTCGTCATCCGGCAGCACCGTCACGGTGTAGCTGACCGTGGAGGTCTGTCCGACCGGCACCGATCCCGTGACAGAGATCTGCGCGCCGTCCCGCACGACCGTCAACCCGTCCGATCCGGTCGGCTCGGTCGTGACCGCCGCGTCGTCGAGCACGTAGGTGAGGTCGTCGATCGCGTCGACCGCGGCCGGCGACTGTCCGTCGTTGTCGAAGAACAGCGTGTAGGTGATCGTGGAACCGGCCACGACCGGGTCGGACGATGCCTGGGCCGTCTTCCACTGGGTCAGCAGCGCGCCGGGAACCTGCACCCGGTCGCAGCTCTGGGCGCCGGGGGCCGTGTCGTCTTCCGGGATGCACGCGAGGTTGCGGAGGATCTGGTCCCCTTCACCGGTGTAGGTCACCGAGTACGTGATGGTGGCCTGCTCGCCCGCGGCGAGCGCGCCACTCCACTCCAGCGTGTCGCCGTCGCGCGTGGCCGTGCCGACATCCGCGGTCAGCGACGCATCGTCGAACGTCGCGTCGTCGAGCACCTCGCTGAGGTCGTCGGACGCGGTCGCGGGGGCAGCCGCGGTGTAGTCGCCGGGGCCCGCGTTGCGGACGACGACCGTGAAGGTCGCCTGCTCACCGATCTCGGGGAGCTCCGAAGTGTCGACGGACTTGTCGATGGTCAGCCGCGGGAGGTCGAACTCCTCGATCGCACAGGGCTGGCCGGTCGCGTCGTCGACGCCGCCGGTTGCCGGGTCGCACGTCGGGGGCGTCGTGATCTCGGGGTCGTTCGGCACCCAGGTCACGTTGGCGACCTCGCCATCGCCGCCGCTCTGCAGCGTGACGCTATAGGTGATGTCGACCGATTCGCCGACGCCGAGGGCGCCGGACCAGGAGATCAGCGGAGCCTGGTAGCCCAGAGACCCGGCCCGTGTGGCGGCGGCATCTGCGTTGTACGTGGCATCGTCCAGCACACCGGACAGGTCATCGAAGACCACAGCCGGGTTGTCGGCGGTGTACGCGCCGGCCCCCGTGTTGGTGGCTGTCACCGTGTAGGTCACGACATCGCCGGGACGCGCATCAGCCGTGGCATCCGAGGTCTTCGCGACCGAGAGTGCGAGGGCGCAGGATTCGGCGTTGGCCTCATCGTTCTCCGGGTTCAGGTCGGCCTCGTTCCCGTCCACGGAAGCGGTGTTGACGACGCAGGCCGGCGGGTTCACATCGGTGTCGACCTCGATCGTGAATGTGGTCGACTGACCGACCCCGAGCCGGGCACCGCTCACCGTCACGGTGTTCCCCGACACGGTCGACGAGACATCGCCGGTCACGGTCGGGTTGCTCAGGCCTGCAGGCAGCGCGTCGGTCACGGTCCAGCCGCTGGAGACACCGGCCCCGTTGTTCGTGACGGTGATGTCGTAGCCGATGCGGTCACCCGTGGTGAAGGTCGCAGGACCCGTCTTCTCGATGGACAGGTCGGCCGGGAGCCCCGGGATCGCTGTACCGTCGTTGCCGTTCGACGGCGGGCCCGACACCAGTGGCAAGACGGTGATGGTCGGCGAGGGGGACGCACCGTTCGTGATGCGGATCTGTGCGATGCTTCCGGTGCTGTTGTTCGAGAACCCCAGGTTGCCGTTGCCGAACTTCCAGGCCGCTCCCCACGCCCCGCCGAGACCGCCGGGGATCACGCCCCGGAACCTCAGCACGGCACCGTTGCTGGGGTCGATCCGGATCAGAGTTCCCGCGGGCTGAGAGGCGTTGTAGTCGACGGCCCAGAGGAAGCCGTCGAGGAACTCCATGTCGGCGATCGTGTAGTCGGTGGCGGCGATGGTGAACGCCGCCGTGATCACGCCGGTCGTGGTCGTGGCATAGACGATGCGGGAGTTCGCTGCGGTGCCGTTGGTCGTGTAGAGCCGGCCGTCAGCCGGGTTGAACGCACCCGACCACTGAGCGATCGGGTAGGTGGAGTTTCCGACGCGTGTGACGCGACCTTCTTGTCCGACGCGGACCACGGCATTCGCAGGAATTCCTCCGCTGATCGCCTGGATGCTGGCGCCGTAGATGTAGTTGTCGTTCGTGTTGAAGCTGATGGCGTTGTAGTTTCCGGACGCGACAGCAGGGCCTTCAGCGGTGAACGAATAGGCGCCGTCGCCCGACGTCTCTGATCGGAACAGGCCGGTCGGATCGCCTGCGACTCGCGACTGCGCGACGAAGACGGTCGGCGAACTCGGGTCGAACGCATCCCCTGGCGCAGCCTGCGCTGGCACCGCCGTCGCCACGTTCAGGCCGACGAGCGTCGCGACCGCCAGACTTCCTGCGGCGACCGCTGCCAGCGATCTGCGCAACCGTCCGTGTGCCTGCGGCGCGCGCCGTCTCCAGCGAGTGCTGTCCGTGTTCATTTCTCTCCCCGTGCGTCTGCTTCTCGGCGCAGGCGCCGAGAACTCATCCGATATACCGCCACGCCGGAGCCTAGGTTGAGAGCGCTATCAGCGAACATCGCCCTGCGCGAAACGTGACATCCTGCAGGAGGATCTGCGCGAAACGTTCCGCGTGCGCTCTCGCGCTCAGCGCGAAAGCGCGTCGCGCTGAGCGCGATGCAGCGACTGCCTGGTCCCGAAGCCGGTCAGCTGTGCGACGGTCGCCAACGGCAGACCGGGGTTGCGATTCTTCAGATCCGCGGCCGCCTTGAGTCGGATGGCGCGAAGCTCCCGCGAGAAGGTCGTGCCATGCTCGCTCAGGGCGGACTGCACGGTGCGCACCGAGACGCCGAGTGCCTCGGCCACACCCGCGACGGAGAGGCGCGGCGAGGAGTAGTCGCGCAGGATGAAGCGCATCACGGAATCGAACAGCTGCGGACGCGTGACCGGTTCGCCCACCACCGTCGCCACGAGGGTACGCGCGACCTCGCACGCGGCATCCTCAAGGGGCGACACGACTCCGTCCGGCTCATCCGCCTCGATCGCGCAGAACGACTTGACGAAGCTCGTCAGGGGACGCAAGGTCTCCTCGCTCGGAGGCTGTTCGCCCACCCGATCGAAATCGACCTGCCGCCCACCCGACAGTGCGTCCTCGTCGAGGGAGATGAACACGAGCTCCGTCGGCATCGTCGCCTCGAATGTGACGGTCGCGCCGCCCGGAGGGATGACGAACCACGATGGCTCGCGCACGATGACAGGACCCTCCGATGCGACCGTGAAACCGGGAGCCTCGGCCACGATGACCACGACCCTGCTCCGCGACAGCTCGTCGCGCGGCCATTCCAGCGTCGCCGGCGGAAGCTGCACGTGGGCGAAGGTGTAGCGACCGATGTGCACGAGGTTGGCGCGCAGCATCGCGTGCTCGTCGCGCACAGAGGTGAAGCCGAAGTTCGCCGACGACAGATAGGCGCTGAGCGCCTTCGCGTGCAGAAGTCGTTCCCGCCCGGCGATGCGGAACTTCATCAGCTCCAAGGCGCCTCGATCGGCTGCGGTCGAGCGTCGGCGTCGCATGCTCTCCCTCTCGTCGCGCGAAGCTGGCAGTCATCACCACCCTATCCACGAGCTTCCGAGGGCTTCAACTCGGCGCCGGCGGGTACGCGGCGTCAGCGGGGAAGGCGGAGGAAGCCGTCTGCGCCGGGGCGCAGAGCGGCCCTCTGCAGCGCCTCTTCGCCCGCGCGGCGTCCTTCCGCGATGAGAAGCGGCACATCGCGCATCGTCCACTGCGCGCGCCGCTGCATCTCGGGCTGGATCAGCAGCACCGACTCGTCGGCGGCGAGCGCAGCCGTGCGGGTCACGGTCCTCATCATGCGCACGTTCTCCCACTTGGCATGGAGCCGCACCACGATGACGCGCTCCGCACCGAGGGCGCGCGCAGCCACCACAGGGACGTTGTCGATCATCCCGCCATCGACGAGCAGCATCCCCTCGTGGCGCACCGGCGGCAGCAGTCCCGGCACGGCGATCGTCGATCGCAGTGCCGTGCTCAACGGGCCGCGGTCGAGGATGACACCTTCACGCGTGCGCAGGTTCGTCGCATAGGCGCCGAAGACACGAGGGAGATCCTCGATCGATGGATCAGCGCCGAAGATGCGGTGCACTGCTTCTCGCGTCGCAACGGTATCGAGGAGCCCCCACCGCGCAGTGTTCGTCCACCGCGCGATCTGGCGCCACCGGAATGCCCGAGCCGCCCGCTCGATCGCGTCGACGGAGAACCCGGCCGCATAGGCCGCGGCGACCAGGGCACCCGAGCTCGTCCCGACCGCGATCCCCGGACGGATGCCGCGCTCGGCGAGCACCTGCAGCACGCCGACGTGCGCGGCCCCGAACGCGCCGCCACCGCTGAGCACGAGGCCCAGTCCGCGGTCGTCACCGGAGCTGTCGCGCACGCCATCGCGGCGCGCGGCGGATCCGTCGTCAGGCATCATGTCGTTCACCCTACGACGCGATCCTCGGGGCTTCCCCCGAGCGATCGTCGGCACCGTGGATCTCTCCCGGCGGCTGCGCGCACAGGCGTCAGTGGTGGAAGTGCGACCCGTTGGCGCTGTCGGGCAACGGCGTGGTCAACGATTCGAGGAACTCGACCTCGCCACGGATGTCGGCCAGCAGCGCCGTGGCGAGGTCGCGGCTGAGCCCGACCTTGACCACGATGCGCTGCAGCACGACATCGGCCAGGTCATCCGCCATGGGATACGCGGGCACGAGCCACCCCTTCATGCGCAGACGGTCAGCGAGGTCGTAGAGGGTCCAGATGTCGGTGTGGCCCTGCTTCAACACCCACGCGAACACCGGGATCGTGTCGCCGGTGCTCACGAGCTCGAACGGACCGATCTTCGCGATCTCACTCGAGAGGTAGGTGGCGACGTCGATCGAGTTCTGCTGCACCGCCCGATAGCCCTCGAACCCGAGGCGCAGGAACTGGTAGTACTGCAGCAGCACCTGGGCGCCAGGGCGCGAGAAGTTCAACGCGAGGGTCGGCATGTCGCCCCCGAGGTAGCTGACGTGGAAGATCATGCTCTCGGGCAGCGCCGCGGTGTTGCGCCACACGACCCAGCCCACGCCCGGGTAGACCAGACCGTACTTGTGCCCCGATGTCGAGATCGAGTTGACCCGGTCGAGCTGGAAATCCCACACCAGATCGGGCTGGCAGAACGGCGCCACCATGGCACCGGATGCGCCGTCGATGTGGATCTTCACGTCGAGTCCGGTCTTCGCCTGGATCTCGTCGAGCTTCTTCGCGATCGCGATGGTGTCGTCATAGAGACCGGTGAAGGTCTGCCCGAGGATGGAGACCACGCCGATCGTGTTCTCGTCGACGTAATCCTCCAGATCGTGACCGTCGAGGGTGATGTGCTCCCGCGTGACGGGAACGTAGCGCGGCTCCACATCCCAGTAGTTGCAGAACTTCTCCCACACCACCTGCACGGCCGCCGACATGATCAGGTTCGGCTTCTCGGTCGACTTGCCCTCGGCCCTGCGCTTCTCTTGCCACAGCCGCTTGAGCGCGAGTCCCGCCAGCATGCACGCCTCCGACGACCCGATCGTCGAGGTGCCGATCGTGTCGTCCTTGTCCGGCACGTTCCACAGGTCAGCGAGGATGCGCCAGCACCGGTCCTCGATCGCCGCCGTAGCGGGGTACTCGTCCTTGTCGATCATGTTCTTGTCGGCGGCTTCGAGATACAGCCTCTTCGCCTCGTCATCCATCCAGGTGCCGACGAACGTCGCGAGATTCAGCCGCGAATTGCCGTCGAGGATCGACTCGTCGTGCACGATCTGATACGCCGTCTCCGGCAGACTCGGCCCCGCCGGCAGCGTGAACCTGTCGAACTCGGTGGCCTCTCCCGGACGGACGAAGACCGGGTTGATGCTCAGAGTGGGGTCGAGGTTGGTCGACTGGCGGGCCTTGCTGGTGTTCGCGGTCACGTGTCGCTCCTCCGGATCGTCGGGGCGGATACGTCAGCGGATCGCCCTCAGGACAGCCTGACTCCGAACGTACCCCAGAGAAGGACCGCCGCTAGCTGTGCAGCCGGCGCAGTGTGGTGCGGAGACGGCGGCGGATGAACCGCTGAGACATCACCGCGTCCATGCCCCGATAACCGCGCGGAACGGCTTCCGCGAGCATGAGCATGCACAGGTAGGCGTCGTACAGCGCCAAGCGGGTGCGCTGGTCTTCGTCGAAGGTCCATTCCCGTCCTCCGGCGCGCGCATAGGCGACGTTGAACGCGACGTCCTCTGCCGGTTCGCGGAACAGCGACGTCGATACCAGCTCGGCCAGGGGATCCCCCCAGAACATCCGCTCGCCGTCGATCAGCCCCGTCAGACGGGCCGCGTCGCCGTCGTGAGCCGCGAACACATTGCCGTCCCAGAGGTCGAAATGCACCAGCGTCGGCTCGGACACCTCGTCGAGCAGGGCGGAGTGGCGCCGGACCGTCGAGCGGAGGAGCTCTTCGGACGGGCCGATACGCACCCGGTACCGCACGATGTCCGACACGGCCGCGTCCCAGATGCGGCTGAAGGCCTCACTCCAGGTGTCGCCCCGCAGGGAGTCGCGGTCGCCGGGGCGGTCGTAGCCGAAAGACTCGCCCCGTACCTCGTGCAGCCGCGCGACGGCCGTGCCGAGTTCTGCTCGCACCGCGGTGAGCCCCTGGGGCGTCAGGTCGCTCCCGATGCGCTGGAGCGGTGCGCCGTCGAGGAACGACAGGACAATCACATCGCGATCGATCAGACGGCGGGTGAAGTCCTCGGCGAGCACCGCCGGAACGGGCGCTCGTCCCGCTGCACGCGCGTAGTACGACACTTCGGAACGCATCAGCGCATGTTCGTAAGCCAGGCGTGGGAGATCGTCCGGGGGCGCCACCTTCACCACGACCTGCGCGCCGTCCGCGAGCGCGACGCGATAGGCCGCGTTGTACGTGCCGTCCGCGAGCTCGTCGACACCGGCGACCGGGGCGCCGAGATGGTGCTCCACGAGCCCGGTGACGACCGGGGTCGGGACGGGCGCCTTCGTCCTGCTGTGCATGTGGCTCCTCCGGATACGCGAACTGCCGGGCTCCCCGATGCGGCGAGGCGACGGCTCTGGTCTACCAGGATGTCATCGTCGACGGTCCCGTGTTCCTCATCGAAGGAAGACCTTCCGCTCTCTGGGCAGTGGGCTGAGCTCGCCGTGGGGGCACCGACCCACAGCATCGCCGCTCCGGATCTCACATCCGCGCGTAGCGGGCACGCGCGAAGCAGAACACCCCATAGAGGGCGAGGCCGGCTCCGACCGCCCACAGGATGATGACGCCGAAGGGCAGCCCGGCCAGACTGCGCAGCGCCGCATCCAGTCCGCCGGCCTTCTCCGGGTCGTGCGTGACGGCGGCGATGACGAAGAGCACCCCGGCCACCCCGACCGCGATCCCCTTCGCGATGTAGCCGGCGATGCCGAAGGCGACGATCCCGGAACGCGCGGCCCCGGCCGGCAGCGCCAGGCTCTTCGCGAAGGCACGGGTGATCCCCCGCACGATGAACGCGACGCCGACGGCGACCACGCCGAGGCCGACGACCACCAGCAGCACGACGCCGGCAGGCACCGCCAGCAGACGCGCACTGAACGACTGCGACGACTCGGACGACTGCGACTGACCGCCGAGGGCGTAGATGAGCGCGGTCGCTCCGATCGCGAGATAGGCGGCGGCGGTGCCGAGGAACTTCGCCCGGTGCCCCCACTTCTTCGTGGAGTCCGGGTCGCGCTCGACCACGGCTTCGGCGATCTGCCAGATCGCGAGCGCGAGCAGTCCGAGCACGATCACCCACAGCAGGAGGACTCCCGCGGGCGCCTGCTGGATCTGCGCCAGCGCCCCGCCCTGGTCGGCCTCGCCACCACCCCCGCCGATCGCGATCGAGATGGCGATGACGCCGATCAGGATGTGCAGGATGCCGAGGACGACATAGCCGATCCTCGCGAGGGTGCGGAAGGCCCGGGAATCCTGGGCCGCCGCGGCGGTGGAGGAAGCCGACGAGGAGATGTTCATGAGGAGCTCACGCTTTCGTTCGAGTGTTCGGGGGACGGGGTGCCGACCGCGCGGATCGCACGGCGGTCGCGGACGGCCTCGACGCAGACCCAGACCACAGTCGCGACGGCGATCCCCTCCAGCAGCCCGGCGACGACGTCGCTCAGCCAGTGCGCGTGCAGGAAGGTGCGGCTCCACATCATCGTGACGACCCACACCACCCCCACCGCCCAGACGTACCAGCGGCGGAGCACGATGCCGAGCACGACGACCACCGTCGTGGCGACCGCCGTATGACCGGAGGGGAAGGAGGTCGCCACGCTCTCGGCGAGCGAGTCCGCAGGGCGCGTGCGACCGATCACGGCGGCCATGGTCGCGCCGACGGCGACGACGACCACCATCGCGATCGCCAGCGTCGCGGCATCCGCTCTCCGGCCACGCCACAGCAGGCACGCGATCAGCAGGACCCCCACGACGATCATGCCGATCGTGCCGCCGACGACGGCGGGCACCCAGGCGACGATGATCCCGACGTCGCCGGTCGTCGCCCGCATGAGGTCGTTCCACCACACGTCGATCCCGAGCGGCTCGTGCCCACCGACTGCGACGATGCCGCGCAGGGCGACGAACGCGACGGTGGCAGCGATGCCCACGAGGAGCGCCGTGTGGCGACGGGCGACGTCGGACACGGGGCTCAGGCGAGAGGATCGCTGTTGCGGATGCTCCGGCGCGTCACGCGCTCCCCCGTGGCGGGGTCGACCGCGGTGCGCGCGACCGACTCGGTGCGACGGCTGCGCATCACCAGGACGAGACTGATAAGGAAGACCAGGACGCCGGCGCCCATGAGGATGTAGCCGATCAGATCGAGGTCGACGAACCCTCCGGTGTCGATGTTGAGCGCGAAGACGAGGATCGCTCCGATGACGATGAGCGCGATGCCGGTTCCGATACCCATGATGCTGCTTCCTCTCCGGGGCCGGATCTGCGGCCCGCACGGGACACAATAAGGTCAATCGGCGTTGAGTCAATCCTCATGGACATAATCGCCGCGAGGTGGTAGGGATGGAGTCGATGACCGATCTGGAACGCCGCGCGGGGATCTTCGCCGCACTCGCCGATCAGACGCGCCTGCGCATCGTCGACCTCCTCACTCTCGGCGATCTGTCGTCATCTGAGATCGGCGCGACCCTCGATCTGCGCTCGAATCTGATCGCGCATCACCTCGGCGTCCTGGAATCCGCCCAGATCGTCGCCCGCACCCGCTCGGAGTTCGACCGGCGACGCACCTACATCGGGCTGCGCCCCGAGGTCTTCGACACCCTCGCTCCCCCGAGCGTGATCCCTCCACGACGCGTCCTCTTCGTGTGCACCGCGAACTCCGCGCGATCCCAGCTCGCCGAGACGATCTGGCGCGACGCGAGCGCGGTGGACGTCGCCTCCGCCGGCACCCGTCCCGCCGAGGAGGTGAACCCCGAGGCCATCGCCGCGGCAGCCCGGCACGGACTCGCCATGCGCCCTTCGCACCCGCCGCAGCACATCGACGACGTCCGCGCGGATGGCGACCTGGTGATCACGGTCTGCGACGACGCCCACGAACGGCTGCGCGACGGCGACGACCTGCACTGGTCGATCCGCGACCCCGCCCGCGTCGGCACCGCCGCCGCCTTCGATGCCGCTTTCGACGCCCTCTGCCTGCGCATCCGCGCCTTGTCCTCGCGCCTCGTCGCCGCCTGAGCGCGTGAGGCGGGCCGGGCAGGGCGGCTTCACTCGCTCAGCGCGAAGTCGACCGCTGCGGCGACGTGGATCTGCGCGGTCGGGAAGAGGGGGACCGCGCTGTCGGCGGCAGTGATCAGCAGTTCGATCTCCGTGCATCCGAGGATCACGCCCTCCGCCCCCGCATCGACGAGGCGGGCGATCACTCGTCTGTAGACGGCTCGGGATTCCTCCCGGATCACCCCGTGGACGAGCTCGTCGTAGATGATCCGGTGCACGGCCGCGCGGTCGTCGGCATCAGGGACCACGACGGTCAGGCCGTGCGATGCGAGGCGTTCGCGGTGGAACGGCTGTTCCATCGTGAACGAGGTGCCCAGCACAATGACGGCGGCGCCGGCCCGCTCGAGGGTCCGCGCCGAACGCGCGAGGACCGCTCCCGCGCTGTTCCAGTCCCCCTCGACCTGGAAGCGTTCGATCTCCGCGAAATCCAGTGAGTCGAGCAGGATTCGGGCGGAGTGGAATCCGCCCAGGTGAGAGGCGATCTGCTGGTTGGCCATGCGATAGTACTCCGCCGTGGAATCCCAGCACATTCCGCCGATGAGCCCGATCGTCCGCATGCCCAGCCCCTTCCCCCCTCGAGGTTGCCGAAGCGGTGCGGGGCCCGGCGCCCTGTCGCGCCCGTCCACTTTCGTGGTCACGCGGCCCCGACCGGATGCCGGTGCCCTCGCTCTGCAGCCGCTGCGCGCTGTTCTACAGCACTTCCGCGGCCACCGATGACCATCCGATCACCCCCCACATCGGGGGGACTGGACGCCTAAGCCTGGCGAGCATGCATCGCGTGCTTCTTTCATGTCTGTGACGCGCATGGCCCAGAGGTCGCGGCGCGTGCGCTACCCGACAGCGACCCGAAGGGACTCTTCGGTCAAGACACCCGTTTCCGGCGTCCGCCGCGCCGCTGCTCACCGTTCAGCTCTGACCCTGGAGGAGAAGAATGACCTACTCATCCACCCATATATCGCCGGAGGGACCTCGCCTCGGTGAGCCAACGCCGCGCCGCGGTCGTCTCGCTGCCCTCGCGGTGGTGCTTCTCCTCGTGGTCGGTCTCGGTGCGTCCATTGCCCTGGCCACGGCCTCGCCCGCCAACGCCGAGACAAGCCCCACCGGCACGACCATCCGGGAACCGCAGAAGTTCTACGCGTACACGACGCCCGGGCAGAACCTCGATGTGACCTTCACTCGGACGACGAGCTCCACGATCCCGACGTTGCTGCGGATCACCTCCCCCGCCGGCGTTCAGACCTTCTGCACCATCGGAACCGCGTCGGGGAGCAGCTGCAGCCGGCTCAACCTGACGTCGCCGACGGCAGGCGTGTGGGAGGTCTACTTCTACGCGAATGACGACTCTGTGAGCCTCGGTTTCCACACGTGGAGCATCCAGGTCCAGCAGGGGATGAACAACCTGAGCGGCCGGGTGTGGAGCTACCGGTACTTGATGTACAACTCCAACCCCGCGACCTTCGACATGTGGTACGTGTCGCCGCTCGGCTACAAGTACAAGGCGACGCACACGGACTTCTTCGGCGTCGACAGCATCTTCGAGGCGAACCAGTTCGGGAACATCTACACCGGCACCTGCACATCGGCCTACCGGAGCATCGAGATCGCAAAGAACGGCCCGTACTACGACCCCGCGTTCGACAACAAGTCGCAGGTTTGCGGAAAGCCGTACGCGGTCTTCTTCCAGGCGCCGGCGGCTGCGCTGCCGGTCTCGGCGGTCGATGCGTCCGGCGCCACGCACGTGCTCAACCGCACGCCGGTCGCTCCGACGGTCAGCGGTCTGACCTTCACCCCCGATGCGCCGAACACTCGCAGTGGGCAGTTTACGTTCACCGCGACGTCTGCTCTGGGAACGTCCACGCTGCTGATCGACGCCGACGGCGACGGGCAATACGGCGGGCCGCTGGACCGAAGGATCCCCGTCGGTATCGCGAGCGACGGCACGCAGACCTACGCCTTCGACGGACTCGACGGAGCCGGCAATCCCATCCCGATCTCCGTCGAGATGAGCGCCTACCTGGGCGTGAACAAGGCCGGTGAGGTCCACGTGCTGAGCGTGGATGTGGAGTCTCGTCAGGGCATCAGCATAACGGCGCTGAACGGACCGAACAGCGGGATGTCAACGATCTACTGGAACGACTCGTTCCTGCAGACCGGGCAGCGGCTGCCGTGCCGGCCGGGGCAGTTGGACGCAACCGCGGGTGTGGACACCAGCGGGGGCCCCCGCCACACCTGGAACTGCTTCGGACAGCCGGGCCTCAACCCCAACGATGGCGTCGGCGGAGCCTGGGGAGACGCACGGTCGATCGACGACTGGATGTTCCACACGGTCGATGTGCGGACCAACACCGTCATCGTGCCGGCGGTGTCCACGTACACGGTGGAGAAGACCTCCGACCCTGCGTCGGGTGACACCGTCTCCCCCGGTGACGAGGTGACCTACACGATCCTGGTGACGCAGAGCGGCCCCGACGCCGTCGATGCCAGCCTCAGCGATGATCTGTCGAACGTCCTCGACGACGCCGAGATGGTCGGAACCGTCACATCGAGCCTCGGCACCGCGACGCTGAACGGCACCTCTCTCGAGTGGTCCGGCACCGTGCCGGCGGGTCAGGTCGCGACGATCACCTACACGGTGAAGGTCAAGGACCGCACCGGCCTGGCAGGAGGCGGGGACTACACCCTCGGAAACGTCGTCACCAGCGACGGATGCCTCACGGCTGCCGATTGCGAGACCACGCACCCGGTGGGGACCTACACCGTCACGAAGAGCGTCGATCCTGCATCAGGGACCGACGTCCAGACAGGCCACACGGTGACCTACACCGTCACCGTCGCCCAGGTCGGCACCGGCGCAGTGACCGGAGCATCCCTGGAGGACGACCTCAGCGACGTGCTCGACGACGCCACCTGGAACGACGACCTGAGCGCCACTTCCAGCACCGCGTCCTTCGACGCGGCCGCGAAGACGCTCGCATGGTCGGGAGACCTGACCGTGGGTCAGCAGGTCACGATCACCTACTCGGTGACGGTGACGTCACTGGGCACCGAGTCGGAAACGCTGTCGAACGTCGTGACGAGCGATGGCTGTGACACCGGTGCCTGCGAGACCGAGAACCCCGTGGTACCGAAGATCGTCACGATCCAGGTGCTCAAGATCGGCGAGGACACCACCGGCGAGATCGTTCCGATGGATGGCTCCCAGTGGGCGATCTACTCGAGCGCCACGGGCGGTACGGCAGTGATCGCTTCTCTGTCCGGCGCGGGTTCGACGGGTCTGTTCGAGGCCACGACCCTCACGGCCGGCAGCACCTACTGGCTCGAGGAGACCACGGCGCTGCCCGGGTTCCAGCTGCTCGCCCAGCGCGTGCAGTTCACCGTGGGCGTCGACGGTCAGGTTCAGCTCGCGCAGGGAACGTCGTCGAACGTGACGGTCAGGCATGCCGACGGCGTCTCGACCATCTGGGTCCAGGACGTGCCCCAGTTCGCGCTGCCGACCACCGGCGGCACGGGCACGACGTGGATCTACCTCACCGGCGGCGGGATCATCCTCGCCGCACTGGCGGTCCTCGCCGCCATGCATCTGTCCACGCGCCGCCGCATCACGCAGATGCACGCGGCATCACACCCCGAGGCTGACTGAGTCAGCCGTCCACCCATCCATTGCACGACCCCTCACCAAGGAGAAGGAAGATGAACAACCCGTTCACCCGGCGCGGTCTGCGCGTCGGAATCGCCGCCGTCGCCGCCGCGACCGTGGCCACACTCGGCCTCGCGCTTCCCGCGTCGGCCGCGCCCCTGGTCGATCCCGACCAGATCGGCTCGATCACCGTCCACAAGTTCGAGACACCGGAACCGCTCGGCGGCAACAACGGCGGCAACGGCGGCAACGGCAACGGCAACAACGGCGGCGGGAACAACGGCGGCGCTCAGTCCGGCTTCGGCCAGCCCGGCGACGGCACCCCCACCGACACCACTGGTCTCACCCCGCTCCCGGGTGTGACATTCCAGGTGCAGCAGGTCAACACCATCGACCTGTCGACGAACGCCGGCTGGGCTGAGGCATCCGCGCTTTCGGGCGTGTTCGACGCAGCCGACGCCGAGAACTCGATCACCGGCGCCGGCTACTCACTCGGTGCCGGGTCGTCGCAGGTGACCAACGCGGCGGGCGAGGCTGCGTTCACGGGGCTTCCCGTCGGCCTGTACCTCGTGCAGGAGACCAGCTACCCCGCCGGGGTGACGCCGGCCGCGCCGTTCCTGATCACGGTGCCGCTGACCGACCCGAACAACCAGAACACCTGGCTGTACGACGTGCACGTCTACCCGAAGAACGCGGTCACCGCCGCCGAGAAGACCGTGACCGACGCCGCGTCGATCCAGCTCGGCGACATCGTCACCTGGACGATCACCGCTGACATCCCCAACGTCTCCCCGATCGACGGGTACAAGATCGTCGACCCGCTCGACAGCAAGCTCGACCTCATGAGCACCACCGTCGAGCTCTCGGGCGGCCGGGTCCTCGTCCCCGCCGACTACACGGTCACGTTCGATGAGGCGACCAACACGGTCACCGTCGAGTTCACCGCGGCAGGCCTCCTGAAGCTCGCTGCGAACAACGACGTCTCGGTCGTCGTGACCCTCGACACCGCGGTCAACACCATCGGGGAGATCTCCAACCAGGCGCTCGTCTACCCGAACGCGGCGGCGTTCGACATCGCGCCCGGTCAGCCCGGGGGCCCGGTCATGACGAACACTCCGGAGACCAAGTGGGGCGCGTTCACCATCAAGAAGACCGACGGCACCGACACCCTCCAGGGTGCGCAGTTCCAGGTCTTCACCTCGGCCGCCGACGCCGCCGCGCAGACCAACCCGGTCGAGCTCGGTGGACAGACCACCTTCGATGTCGACGCTGAGGGTGGGCTGACCCTGTACGGCCTTCGCTACAGCGACTTCGCGAACAACCAGACGGTCGCGGCGGGCGACGCGGGCTTCATCCAGTACTACCTGGTCGAGACCAAGGCTCCGAACGGGTTCGAGCTGCTCGCCGAGCCGATCGAGTTCACGGTCACCGCCGCGACCACCGCGGCGGGCGTGGACCTCGAGGTCGTCAACGTGCCCAGCAACGGCGGCTTCATCCTGCCCATCACCGGTGGCACCGGTACGGGCCTGCTCTACCTGGTCGGCTTCGCGCTCATCGCCGGTGGTGCGATCTTCATGATCGTCACCCGCCGTCGTAAGCAGGAGGCCTGACCCGCTCCACGGCGCCGGCATCCCCTCCCCGGCGCCGTGCTCGGTGGTCACCGCCCCCTCGGTGATCGCCACTCCCACGAGGGGGCGACTCTTCCTCCATATGAGTCGCCCCCTCACTCTCATCTGCGAGGAGTTCTGATGACCGCTCTCGAAGACGCACCGCGCACGCGCCGCACCGATCGAGAGCGCCCCCGCCGTCACTTCTCCCTCGCTTCCGCCGTTGTGGCTGCCATGCTCCTGGTCGGAGTCGGTACGGTCACCTACCCCACCGCCGCGAACTGGTTCAGCGACCGTGCCCACGCCACCGAGGTGTCCGGGTATATCCAGGACGTGCAGGACCTCGGCGAATCCGCTCTCCAGAAGATCCTGGAAGCCGCCGAACAGTACAACGAAGACCTGCAGTCCGGTCCGCTGCGCGACCCGTTCGTCCTCGACCAGGATGGCCGCGCGAACGACATCGAAGCCGGCTGGGCGGACTACGTCTCCCAGCTGGACTTCGGCACCGAGGCCCCCATGGCTCGCATCCGCATCCCCGAGATCGACGTAGATCTGCCGATCTATCACGGCACCGAAGACACCGTCCTGGACAAGGGCGTCGGGCACCTCTACGGCACCTCCCTCCCCGTCGGCGGCATCGACACTCACGCTGTGCTGTCCGGGCATTCCGGCCTTCCCGGAAGCGAGCTGTTCACGAAGGTGAATCAGCTTGAGAACGACGACCTCATCTACATCGACGTGGCGGGCAAGACGCTCACCTACAAGGTCGATCAGATCCTCACCGTCGCCCCCGACGACGCCTCCGACCTCCGCCAGGTCGCCGGTCACGACTACGTGACTCTTCTCACCTGCACCCCGATCGGCGTGAACTCGCACCGCCTGCTGGTGCGCGCAGAACGCGTCCCGGACGCCACCGCTTCGGACACGGCCGCCGCCGTCGCCCCTAACGCGAACGACCCCGGCGTGCCCTGGTGGGCGCTCTGGTCCGGAGCGACACTCATCGGCTGCCTCGCACTCGCCTGGCCCCGTAGGGCGGACAAGTCCTCCGAGGCGGAGGAGCTCGACGCGGCTTAGCTGCGCTCGCAAGGTCTCGACACGCGCCTCCCTCGCGATTGGACCGCATCGGCATCATCAGCCCGAGGCGATGCGCCCTAGATCAGCCCGTCTTCGATGGCTCGTCGATGCAGGTCGATCTTCGTCGGTGCTTCGCGGCCGACGGCGGCGTACTTGCTGCGGATGCGGCGCAGGTGATCGACGACCGTGTCCCTCGAGAGGACGAGCGCGGCCGCGACCTTTTCGGCTGTCTGTCCCGACGCGTATCGCGAGAGCACATCTCGCTCGCGAGCGCTGAGAGACGCACTCACGAAGGCCTCGTCCCCCATCAGTGCCGCAGCCCAGTCGGGTGTGGCGATCGTCTCGCCTCGGTGGGCGGCTTCGATCGCACGCCGCAGCTTGTCGGGAAGCTCAGACTTGCGCAGCATGCCGACCACGCCCGCGTGGGCAGCCTCGCGGACCAGAGCAGCGTTCTCCCCACTGGTGAAGGCGATCACCTTCACCGCGGCTCCCGACCCCGCCAGCAGCCGCTCGACGTTGCGGCGAGGGCTGCTTCCATCGGCCAGCTGCAGATCCAGCAACACGACATCGAAGCTGCCACCGGGATCGAGCAGCGCGTCCACGCGGCTCGCGGCACCCGTCACGCGCATGCCGGAGAAGGAGTTGATGATCGTGGAGACCCCCACGACGAGAGCCGGGTGATCGTCGACGAGGCCGATATTGAGAGTCTTCGGCCGCGATGACGGGGCAGGTCGCGGTCTGGAGGTGGAGCCGTCGCTCGAGGGTGTCTTCATGTGCGGTCTCCAGGGTGAAAGGCCGCGACCGTCACAACGTCGTGCAGTCGCCGGATGAAGGGCAGCAGTGCCGGGGGCGGGGGGCGGATTTCTCGGGCGAAACCCTGTGGGAGGAGCATGCTCACAGTATCGGATCGGGATGCGCCCTGTGGGCACGCCGATTGGTCGATTCGACCTCCCGGGCATCAGCCGCCTCCTATCCCCACAAAGGGGGGATAGCAGGCGGCTGTCTTGGCGGTGCAGGTGCGCACGGCGTTGGCTGGAGTATTCCGACATTCAGGCCTGCAGCGGGCGGGGGCCAGCTGCAGCAGGGGAGGCTTCCATGCAGAAATCCACGCCCGTTATCGCGCAGCGCTTACCGCGCGCCATCCTTTCTCTCACACTCATCGTCATGCTCGTACTTGCCGGGGTCGCCGCAGGGCCGACCATGTCTCGAGCTGACGTCCCCTCGCCGCCCGCGATGGAGCCCTTCTCCGCGCCGCTGTGCGAAGGAACGACACCCTCAGATCCGGCCCAGGCGGGAGGTCCGGTGAATGACCTCACGATGGTGTTCGGACAGCGTCTGGTCGACTACAACGACGGGCGGATGGTGTTCCTGTACGACTCCGGCTACACCATCAGCGACGACCACGTCCCGGGCACCCCGATGTGCGGGGTGCGATACGTCGAGGGCGTGGGACCTGTCTCGGACTGGTCCTACTGCACGGACTTCCACTCGCTCTACTGCAACGTCACCGACGAGAACGGCAACCTCACGCAGGACGGAGAGATCGTCCCGCCGCTGGAGGACTTGGACTCCAACCCGCGCCTGACCGCCGACCAGGAGCGCCTGGTTCGTTACCTGCTCACCGCCGAGATCGGGGTCATCCGCAACGGGGAGGACGTCGTGACGAGCAACGATTCGGAAATCACACGCAACGCTCGCCAGCGAGCGGTGTGGTGCGTGACCGAACAGTACGACGACATCCCTTTCCTCGCGCAGTTCTGTGGGGACAACTTCCCGCCCGAGCGGCTGGCAGAGATCCTCGCTGGCCTACCCGCTGACCCGGTCGACAACCCGGTGCTCGAACTGGCCGGCGCTGAGGGCTCCGTCGTGGCAGGTGAGACGACACAGGTGAAGGTCACGACGAACATCACCGCCGTGCCGATCCAGATCTCCGCCCCCGGGGCGACGGTCACCGTGTGCGAGTCGTCTGCAGCGCAGGCGACCTACACGAACGGTGAGCTTCAACTGTCGACGCCGAACGGAGAGCAGGCATCGGTCGAGCTGTGCATCACCTGGCCGGAAGCCGGGCCCCAGACGGTCACCGCCTCGGCCGACGATGTGCGCCCCGCAAGAGAACAGCTCCACTGGGTGCAGTCGCCCGGTCTGGTGGGCGGCGAGCCCTGCCAGGTCTTCTCGAGCCTCAACTCAACCGCGTCGACCGGGGTCGAAGCCGCACTCGGTGTCGCGGTGAGCGCCGCGCCGGCTCCTACGCCCACGCCCACACCCACCACGACGCCTGCGCCCAGTGCGACGCCTGCACCTACGGCGCCGGGCTCGACAACCGGTGCGGGTGCACCCGCCTCGAGCCACGAAGGATCTCTGGCAGCGACCGGAGGGTCGCTGCCCCTCGCGGCGTCGATCTTCGGAGCGCTCCTGCTCCTGTTCGGGATCATCGCGCTGCTGCTGCATCGTAGGAGTGCCCTCGCCACAGCGACGAGAGCTGCGGGGAACTAACCGAGCAGACGGGGATCGACATCAGGACGTCGATCCCCGTCTGCTTCGAGCACGAACAAGTCGTCGGAGCCGTCAGCTCGATCGATCAAGACGGAGACTGCGACGGGGTCACCCGGTGATCCGGAAAGAACTCTGATCGTCACCTGGTCCTGAGCAGAAGCCCCGCGCACGCACGCTGCCAGTTCCTGCGCGAGCCCATCGCCGATCTGCTCGCCAGACGGGCGGGCTCCGCTGCGCGCATCCAGCAGGAGCACGCTCGCGCCTCGGCGACGGGCGGCGGCTATGGCATCAGTGAGCTGAGGGTGCTCCAGCACAGCGCAGCGAATGTGATCGCGCAGGGCAGCCTCGGCGATTCGGATGTCGAGGGCAAGATCCGGTGTGAGCTCTTCGGTGGCGACGATCCGCTCCAGCGCAGAGCGGGCACCGGAGGATGCGACGGAGGTGTGCATGCGGAGCTGGGCGAGTTCCCTTTCTCGCTTCTGCAGCTGTCGAAGCGCGATAGCGGAACGCGCACGGAATCCGGCTTCCCGACGGGCGCGCACGTGCGCGTAGTGCAGCCAGACCAAAGCAAGGCTCAGCATCAGGATCGGGTAGATGTCGACGACGTAGAGGATCCCCGGCGAGTCGACGATCATGACCACCGCGATCCCGCGCGCGGCGATCAGCACGAAGCCGACAGTCGCTCCCAGCTTCGCGTGGCCGGAGAGGATCACGAAGCCGCACAGGGCGACCGCCATGGTGAACATGGAGGGCTCGTAGGCCGGGGTATCGATGAGAAGCACGACCGAGGCGGTGATGACCGCGGCTGCGACGATGACGAGCGGCCGCCACTGCAGGCCCGTTCGAAGGCGAGCCTCCCAGGGCAGCAGCAGCCCGGTCACCCCCAGCAGTGCACCGACGACGGCGACGTGGAGAGGCCAGTTGTCTGCCCGCGCGAAGCTCCCCTTCACCATGCCGCCGACCACAGGGGCGGACAGAGTGACGAGACTGATCCACAGCAGAGCACCGCGTGCACCGCGACCGAGCAGGGTCCGCGTGCTCATGACGCGACCTCCGCGTCCTCGGTCGGACGAAGCCACGCGAGATGCACGCGCGTTCCGGAACCCGGGGAACTGTCGATACCAGCGCTCGCACCCGGGATGCGCTCCAGACGCCCGAAGATCGACTCGCGTATCCCGAAGCGATCCGAGGGCACCGCGGCCAGGTCGAAGCCCGGACCGTCGTCGGCGACGGTGAGGTCGATCTCGCCGCGGTGCATGACGCCGTAGACGCGCACGTTGGTGGCGCTCGCATGACGGGCGCTGTTGCGGATCGCCTCCGACATCGCGTCGGCGACCGCCTGGACGATCTCGCTGGGAAGAGAAGCGTCGCCCTCGTCGCTTCCCAGCTCCACGTTGTCGACTCCGAGACGAGCAGCCGTGCGAACGAGAACCTGCCGCGCGACGCCCAGCGGGTGCGAGGCAGCACGACTCGCCACCCGGAGGTCGAGCGCGCGCAGAGCGTCAGCAGCCATGTTGACGACGAGAGCGGGCAGCTTCACGGTCTCCGCGCTGGACCACATCGCTGCACTGTTCAGCACACCGAGCACGTTGTCGTGCGCCACCCGAGCGAGCTCACGCTCCTCAGCGAGGCGCGCTTCGGCCGCGGCGACAGCAGCAGCTCGCCGCTGCCAGCGCTCCTGCACGACGAAGTAGGGAATCATCCGGGCCCGGAACAGCACCAAGAGAATCGCGAAGGAGACGTTGCCGAACTGGATCACGGTGATGGAGATGAGCAACGGCGCGAGGTCTCGATACTGCACCCAGACGCTCAATGCGGGAGCGACGGCAAGAACCGCAGCGGCCACATTCAGCCGGACCAGGAGCTGCGCCTTCGTCGGCTCGCCGGTCCGCGCGAGCAGCAGTGCCAGCAAGGAGACGTAGACCGCGGTCAGCATCCACGTGACCTGCCAGATGGTGGCCTCCCCCGGCAGCGCGGCGCCTTCAGGCGTCGCCTCGGCGATGAAGGCAGTGAGCTGCAGCAGGATGCCCATGATGGGGATGATCACCCACAGCGCCTTCAGCACAGGCGCTCTCAGGACCCGTGCCGGGGAAACCGCGGCCACCACCAACAGCACCGCGAGGAGAGCGTGTCCCCACAGCCACCACGACGCATACGGGCTGGGACCGGCGATCACATCGATGAGCAACCATGCCAGAAGGACCGCCAAGCCAGCGGCGCTCAACAGCCGAGTCAGCGTGCGGTCGAAGCCCCAGAGCTTCGTCGCAGCGCTTACGATGTCTGTCCGGTCGGAAATGATCAGCCCCCCAGTACGCGTGGTGGCTCAATTGTCGAGGTTGGGGCCCGGCCCCCTCAACCGAAACAGTCGGTCGAGGGGACGCTGCAACGGATCATGTGGACAGTATCCGCTGTTTCTGGGCCTCGAACTCGGCTTCGTTGAGCACTCCCGCGTCGCGGAGCTGGCCGAGTTGCGTGAGCTGGTCGAGAACCGAGGCGGTCACTGGACCAGCGGGGTTCGGGGCGGGTGGCGTCGTCGCGGATGCGGCATCCTGTGCAGCCCACCTCTGCTGTTGCCGTCGGTGAGTGTTGCCGATCACGCGGGTCGCGACGGAGGCGCGGGCCGCGGTGCGGAGAAGGCTCATGCGGGCTTCCTTTCTTCGAGCGCACTCTCGAGGTCAGCGATGTCGACGCCTCCGGAGAACAGTTCCGCGCCGCCGACAGTCACCCACGCCTCGGCTGCCGCTGCGAGCGAGCGGTCTTCGTACACGATGGCGAGTGCCACCTGCCCTCGATGAAGCTCCGCTGCAATCGCGGCCAGGTCGACGGCGTCGAGCACGCCGCTCTCGACACCTTCGAAGACTCTGAGGTCGACTCCGGTGATGCCATCGAGATCAGCGATGGCTCGCTTGACGGCGCCGCCGTCAGCACCGCGTGCGACGAACTCGATATCGAGGATCTCGATGAGTCCCGACTCCACCCGCTCGAGAAGTGCGACCAGACCCGTGCCGAGGTCGGCGTGCTCGTCGAAGACGAAGACCAGGAAATCGACGGGACCTGCGAAGCGGTCATTCGCCATCGCGCGCACCGCCCTTCCCGGTGATGGCGCGGACCACATTGAGCGCTCCGAGCACAGCGAGAGCGGCCCCGAGGAACCACCACAGGAAGATCGCGCCCCAGAGCGGGCCGCTGAGGAGTGTGAAGCCAGCGATCACCGAGACGATCGCAAACACCGCATCGACAGCCTTCGACCCGGATCGCCCCAATGTGAGCAGAGCGGTGAAGCCCTCGATCACCCACATCAGACCGACCATGATCGTCAGGAACAACGCCAGGAACGCCGCCGACTGCTGAAGCGAGAAGAACGCGTAGACACCGGCGACGACGTAGAGCAGACCGAGCAGGACGTGCCCGATACGGCCGCCAGCACCCAGGTTCTTCGCGAAGACCCCTAGGGCGACGTACACGATGCCAGCCAGGATTGCGTACACAGCGATCACGCCGGTCAGTGCGACCGCAGCCTTCGTCGGCCACACGAGGATCGCGATGCCGAATCCGACCGCCGCGAGTCCGACCGCGAGGATCGCGAGACGCGCTCCTCGCGGAGGTGCCGAAACTGTCACTGGTGTACCTGTCATGGTTGGACTTCCATTTCCTAGCGGGAGTGGTCGAGTCGGGTATTCAAGACCGACTGCGTGGGGGCATTGATGGCGGAGCCACGGGTGATCGCTGCACGACTGGTTCAGCGTGCGGCTCTCTCATCTGCCGCGCCGAGGATTCCAGCGAGCCTGGGGAATGATGGCAGCTTCCCTTGCGGGCGCAGCACCCCTCCCCGGCAGCGCAAGCAGACCGGTGAGCCTGCCGTGATCAGACAGCATCGTCGCACGCAGCCCCGCGCGACGTCGCACCCTTCGGAAAGCCCCCCCATAACAGGGGGATGACACCTCGAACGGTTCCTGCGTGAACCACTTGTGGTGCGCGGATCGAACAGCGACCGCGTTCTACCCGTCCACGCCCGCGCGCTCACGCGCCGGCCATCGGAACTGCTGGACGAATCCGGCGATCCGCGTCGAGCGCGTCAAGAGAAGGAACAGGCCGTAGCCGATCATCCCGCCCAGGATGTTCGTCAGCCAGTCGTTGATGTCCGCGAGGTGTCCGCTGGACGCGAGTCGTGCAATGGCCATCTGCAGCAGCTCGATGGCGAGGCTCGCGGCGGCGACGATCACCAGAACCTTCCACCAGCGCGGCCGCGCGATGAGCAGCGGGACGAGCATCCCGAGCGGGACGAACACCGCGACGTTGATGAGAGCGTCCTCGAGCCCGTAGTCGGCGAACGGCACGAGGTAGAGCGGCAAGGGGCGCGGCCCGTCATAGAACCCCGTTCCGACGCGGAGGAAGATCGGGAAGACCGTGTTGGCGAGCACTCCGCCCGCGTAGACCGCGAGGACGGCGGCGACGCTCGCCCGGGCGATCGTGACGCGCCCGCGGGAGCGGAGGATCCAGAGGAGCACGAGGAAGATCACGACTCCGAAGGGGATCACGATCGGGAGCATGGGGACTTCGATGAACGTCATTGACTGCTTCCGGGACTGCGTGGTGCGGTGCGGGAGCACCGCACTGATCGTATCGGGATCGCCTCTTCGGCCATCATCGTTCATGAAGGTGCCGCTGCGTTTGTCAGACAGAACGAACTCGCGGTCGCCGATGCTCGGTCATTCTCCGCGTGTCTTCGTCAGCGCGCTTCGCTGACAGACTGTTCACAGTGGGTCGGCGTGCTGATGCTGGCATCGCCCGCGCCGCGCTCGGGCTCCTTGTGCACCCGCGCTGAGCCATCACTCCGAAGAAGTAAGGCCGAGGTACAGCGGTGAGTGCACCGAGCAACGAGGCAGCGGCGATGACGCGTCTCGTGTTCAGAGAGCTTCCCTTCGCACGACTGCGACGTTCTTTGTCGACCTGGGCGGCTTTCGTCCTGTCCAGCCTCGAATTCGCCGCCATCCACCTGCGCGGGCTGGACGAGTGGCCGCTCGCCATACTGTATGTGGGCTTCTCCGCCGCGTTGGCTACGGCCTACCTGCTGTCGAGACGCAACCTTCTCGTCTCGATGGCCGGACATGTCCTGTGGAACGGGACAGGCCTTACCTCTCTCATCCTCACCGCGAGGTGAGAGTCATACGGACCTTCAGAGTGCGCCAGAACTCATGCTCGAAGCCTCCAACGACGTGACTTTCAACAGACCGTGGCAGTGTCAGGTCTGCGCCGCCCCGCGGCCCTCACCACGACTCGGCTCGCGTTACCGCTGCTGACGTTCCGGACATGACGAAGGCCCCGCTTCCCTATGTTTCCCAGGGAGTCGGGGCCTTCGTGGTGGCGGTGACGGTGGGATTTGAACCCACGGTAGGGGGTTACCCTACACAACTTTTCGAGAGTTGCACCTTCGGCCGCTCGGACACGTCACCGCGGAACAGCTTACGCGAGACGGGGCGAGTGCGCGAATCGAGCCGTTGCCCCGTTCAGGACGGCATCCCTCCCCGGCGGGCGAGCAGTGCGAGGTGGAGTGCCGCGAGCGTCTCCCCGTCGTCGAGGTCGGCTTCGAGCAGGTCGCCGATGAGGGTGAGGCGCTGATAGAAGACCGAGCGGGACAGATGGCTCGCGGCGGCCGCGGCCGAGCGGTTGCCGGGATGCGTGACGAGTGCGGCGAGCACGTCGAGCAGGTCGCCGCGGCGCTCGCGGTCGTAGGCCACGACGGGCGCCAGCATCCGCTCGCTGTGCGCGAGCAGGCGGTGGTCGTCGCGCAGCGAGGCGACGAAGCGCTCCAACGGGCGGTCGTCCACGCGCCGCACGCGCGGACCGGTGTCCGAACGGTCGCTCGCCGCCAGATCGCGTGCGGCCCGCAGCGAGGCGAGCAGCCCCAGCACGTCATCCGCAGGAGGTCCGACGAAGACCGTGCGATCCGGACCGACCATGATCGCGACGAGCGCATCAGACAGAGGAACCGATGCCGGCAGCGACAGCAGTGCGACGTCGTCGTCGCCCACCCGCGCGGCGACCACGGCCACCCCGGCCTGCGCCGCGCGGGACGCGAGGTACATCGCAGGTTCCGTTCCCCGGGCCACGATGCCGTGGCAGTGCCGCCCCGCGAGCACGAAGCCGCTGGTCGCGAGACGGGCCTCGATGTCATCAGGACTCGCGAAGCGGGCGCCGAGCAGGTCGTCGATGAGGCCGCGCTGGGCGAGCAGCGACCACTCGGAATCGCCGCCGTCCGCCAGGCATCCGAACGCGAGAGCCGTCGCTCCCTGCTCGAGCACCGTGAGACGTCCGGCCGGATGCGCGGGACCGGGCAGGGCGAGCAGCGTTCCCCACCGCACGCCGCGCGCCTGTACGGGCACACGGTCAGCGGAACGCAGCTTTCCGAGCGCCTCGGCCACCGGCATCCGCAGGGTCTCGTGGGCGATCACCTCGCGCGCCAGGTTCTCGAGCACGACCGGAGCGCCGAGCGCGCGGGCCGTCTCGGCCACCACGACGTCGGCCGGGGCTCCTCGCAGGCTCAGCGCGGTGAACAGTTCATGCAGGTGCTGACGTTCGCGCAGCGCCATGGTCTGTGCGGCGATCAGCGCCCGGTGCACGGCCTCGGTGACGGCGACGAACTTGACCTCGCTGGTCAGCGCGATCAGGGCGAGCTCGCGCTCGGCGCACACCTCGACGACGGCATCCGGGATGCGCGCCTGTCCGGCATCGAGCTCGACCACGATGCCCGCGATCCCGGCCCGATGCAGCCCGACCGCGAAGTCCCGCAGCTCCTCGGGAGCGGTCGGCCAGCCGGCCCCGGTACTGAGCAGCAGCTCCCCGCCGTCGAGCAGACGGGCGACGCCGACACTGTCGGACACGTGCACCCAGCGCACGGCGGCGTCGAGCGCGCGGCCGCCGACGATCACCTCGGGAGCGCCGGCCTGCAGCACGGGCTCGGCGAGCACATCCGCCACGGTCAGCAGCGCATCATCGCGCGTCGGACGATCTGTCCGTATGGAGCGGAAGTCCTGACGTTCTGACATCACGATCAGCTCCTTGGCTCTGTGATCATTGAGGAGCACAAGCCTATCGAACACCGGTCAGAGTGTTCGAGACCGCATTCTTCAGCAGTCGGAGGAACATCGTGGACATCGTCCGTCACGTCATCAACGGAGTGGAGACCGCCGAGGCGGCTCGCACCGGCCAGGTCTTCGATCCCGCCACCGGTCAGGTGTCGAAGCAGGTCGCGTTCGCCTCGACCGCCGAGGTCGACTCCGCGATCGCCGCCGCCGCAGCCGCGGCACCCGCCTGGCGCGAGACCAGCCTCATCAAGCGCGCCGACGTCTTCTTCCGCCTGCGCCAGCTGCTCAAGGACCGCACCCCCGAGCTCGCCGCGATCGTCACCTCCGAGCACGGCAAGGTGCTCTCGGATGCCGCCGGCGAAGTGTCGCGCGGCATCGAGAACGTCGAGTTCGCCGCCGGGCTCGTGCACCTGCTCAAGGGCGAGCGCAGCGAGCAGGTCTCGCGCGGCGTCGACGTGCACTCGGTCAAGCAGCCGGTCGGCGTGGTCGCCGCGATCACCCCGTTCAACTTCCCCGTGATGGTGCCGCTGTGGATGGTGGCCTCCGCGATCGCCTGCGGCAACACGGTCGTGCTCAAGCCCAGCGAGAAGGACCCGTCCGCCGCGGTGTGGATCGCGAAGCTCTTCGCCGAAGCGGGCCTGCCCGACGGCGTGCTGAACGTCGTGCACGGCGACAAGGAGGCCGTCGATGCACTGCTCGAGTCGCCGCAGGTCTCGGCGGTCAGCTTCGTCGGCTCCACCCCGATCGCCCGCTCGATCTATCAGCGCGCCTCGGCCGCCGGAAAGCGTGTGCAGGCCCTCGGCGGCGCCAAGAACCACATGGTCGTGATGCCGGATGCCGACATCGACGGCGCCGCCGACGCCGCGGTCTCGGCCGCCTACGGTTCCGCCGGCGAGCGCTGCATGGCCGTCTCGGTGCTGGTGGCCGTGGGCGACATCGCCGACGAGCTGGTCTCGGCGATCGCCTCCCGCATCGACGGACTGACGATCGGCCCCGGCACGGATGCCGCCAGCGAGATGGGTCCGCTCATCACGCGCGAGCACCGCGACCGCGTCGCCTCCTACGTCACCGGCGCCGAGGCGGAGGGCGCCAAGGTCGTGGTCGACGGCACGCAGAAGCAGTTCGACTCCGACGGCTTCTTCCTCGGCGTCAGCCTGATCGACCAGGTCGCCCCCGGCATGAAGGTCTACGACGACGAGATCTTCGGCCCGGTGCTCACGGTCGTGCGCGTCGAGACCTACGCCGAGGCGGTGGCACTCGTCAACGCGAACGCCTACGGCAACGGCACCGCGATCTTCACGCGCGACGGCGGCACCGCCCGGCAGTATGAGTTCGACATCGAGGTCGGGATGGTCGGCGTGAACGTGCCGATCCCGGTGCCGATCGGCGCTTACTCGTTCGGCGGATGGAAGGACTCGCTGTTCGGCGACTCGCACATCTACGGCCCCGAGTCCGTGCACTTCTACACGCGGTCCAAGGTCGTCACCACTCGCTGGCCCGACCACACGCCGTCGCAGATCGACCTCGGCTTCCCGAGCAACCACTGATGTCGGACACGGAGACAGGAGCGACCACGATGACGAACTTCACCGACCGCCACGGCATCTCGCACCCGCTGCCGGCCCCCGAGGCGGAGGCGCAGGTGCGCGCCGACGACCGCGCCCACGTCTTCCACTCCTGGAGTGCGCAGGCGCTGATCGATCCGCTGCCCGTCGCCGCGGGCGAGGGGTCGACGTTCTGGGACTACCAGGGCAACGCCTACCTCGACTTCTCGAGCCAGCTGGTGAACCTGAACCTGGGGCACCAGCATCCCGACCTCGTCGCCGCCATCCAGCAGCAGGCCGGGCGTCTCGCCACGATCCAGCCGTCGATCGCGAACGACGTGCGCGGCGAGCTCGCCCGCCTGATCGCCGAGGTCGCACCGGACGGACTCGAGAAGGTCTTCTTCACCAACGGCGGCGCCGAAGCCAACGAGTACGCGGTGCGCATGGCCCGCCAGTCCACCGGCCGCCGCAAGGTGCTGTCGATGTACCGCAGCTACCACGGCTCCACCTCGACCGCGATCTCGCTCACCGGCGACCCGCGCCGCTGGGCGAACGACGGCGTCGACAACGGCACCGTGCGCTTCTTCGGTCCCTACCTGTACCGCTCGCCGTTCCACGCCGAGACCCCGGAGCAGGAGTCCGAGCGCGCGCTCGCGCACCTCGAGCAGACCATCCAGCTCGAGGGGCCGCAGACGATCGCGGCGATCATCATCGAGACGGTCGTCGGCACCAACGGTGTGCTCGTGCCGCCGCCCGGCTACCTGCAGGGCGTGCGCGCGCTGTGCGACCGCTACGGCATCGTGTACATCGCCGACGAGGTCATGGTCGGTTTCGGTCGCCTCGGCGAGTGGTTCGGCGTCGACGCGTTCGACGCGAAGCCCGACCTCATCACCTTCGCGAAGGGCGTGAACTCCGGCTACGTTCCGCTCGGCGGCGTCGTCATCTCGGAGCGGATCGCCGCGGCCTTCGACACCCTGCCGTTCGCCGGCGGACTGACCTACTCGGGCCACCCGCTCGCGTGCGCCGCGGGTGTGGCAACGTTCGAGGTGTTCCGCCGCGACGGCATCCTGGAGCGCGTGCGCGATCTCGGCGAGCGCATCGTCGAGCCGACCCTGCGCGCCTGGGCCGAGTCGCACCCGAGCGTGGGCGAGGTCCGCGGGCGTGGTCTGTTCTGGGCGATCGAGCTCGTGCGCGACCGCGAGACCCGCGAGCCGCTGGTGCCGTTCAACGCCTCCGGAGCGGATGCCGCCCCCATGGGCGCGTTCGCGGCGGCGGCGAAGAAGGCGGGCGTCTGGCCGTTCACGCACTTCAACCGCGTGCACGTCGCTCCCCCGCTCGTGATCAGCGAGGACGACCTGGTGCGCGGCCTGGCCGCGATCGACGGTGCGCTGGCCGTGGCCGACGAAGCCGCCGCCGGCTGAGCATCCACATGGAAAGGGCCCGTCCTCTCACTCACGAGGGCGGGCCCTTCTGCATCCGCCGTGTCGACGCGACGAAACGCGGAACCGGTGACGATTCGCGGACCGATTCACGTCGAAGACTCCGTGATTCGTCACAACCTCCGTGATTCGTCACCGGCCGCACCCAACGGCCCGGCCGCCCACCTCACTCCCCGGAGTCGTACACCCGCACCCCGTCGACCCAGGTGCCGCGCACCTCGGTGAGGCCGATCTCCTCGGCCGGATGCTCGAACGGATCCCGGTCGAGCAGGGCGAGGTCGGCGCGCATCCCCACCGCGATCGTGCCGGTGTCGTCGAGGTGGTTCACGCGCGCGGAGCCTGCGGTGTACGCGGCGAGCGCGGTCGCGAGATCGATCGACTGCTCGGGAAGGAACGGCTCGTAGTCGCCCTCCCACTCGGTGGGCGCCGAGCGGCGGTTCACGGCGACGTGGATCGCGGCCATCGGGTTCGGCGTGCTCACCGACCAGTCGCTCCCGGCGGCGAGCGCGGCACCGGAACGCAGCAGGTCGCCGAACGGGTACTGCCACCCGCTGCGCTGCTCCCCCAGGAACGGGAGGGTCAGGTCGACCATCTGGGGCTCGAGCGTCGCCCACAGCATCTGCATGTTCGCGGTGACGTCGAGCGCGCGGAAGCGCGGGATGTCGTCGGGGTGCACGACCTGGATGTGCGAGATGTGGTGCCGGTTGCCGCGGGGGCCGTTGGCGACGAGCGCGGCCTCGACCGCATCCAGGCACTCCCGCACGGCTCGGTCGCCGATCGCGTGGAAGTGCAGCGTGAAGCCGAGGTCATCGAGCCGGATCGCGGCCTCCTTGAGCAGCTCGGGTTCGACGAAGGAGATGCCGGAGTCCTCGCGCGGATGCCCGTGGCCGTCGCAGTACGGCTCCAGCATCGCGGCGGTGAAGTTCTCGGCGACGCCGTCCTGCATGATCTTCACGCTGCGCGCGCGGAACCGCCCGACCGTGCCGGCGTCACGGCGGGCCGCGATGTCGTCGATCTGCTCCAGCCCGCGCGAACGGTCCCACCACAGCGAGCCGACGACCCTGCCGGTCAGTGCCCCGGATGCAGCGGCGCTGAGGTAGGCGGGCAGCGGATCTCCTGCATCACCGTACTCGGTGCCGACGATCGCGTCCTGCCACGCGGTCACGCCGTAGGAGTGCAGGTGGCGCTGCCCCTGCAGGAGCGCTTCCACGAGCCGTTCGGGCGCCTCGGTCGGCAGCAACCGGTTGACCAGCCCCATCGCGCCCTCGTGCAGCGTGCCGCTCGGAGCGCCGTGGGCGTCGCGTTCGATCCGACCGTCCGCGGGGTCCGCGGTGTCGCGGGTGATGCCGGCGAGCGCCAGCGCCCGCGAGTTGACCCAGGCGCCGTGTCCATCGCGGTTGGGCAGGAATGCCGGGCGATCGGACAGCACGGAGTCCAGGTCGGCCGCGGTCGGTGTGCCGCCGGGGAACGCCGACATCTGCCAGCCGCCGCCGAGGATCCACTCGTCATCCGGATGTTCCGCGGCGTATTCCGCGATCCGCGCCAGATACTCCTCGCGCGTCGCCAGCGCCGACAGGTCGCAGCGCAGCATGTCGAGCCCGCCCCAGACCGGATGCACATGCGCGTCCTGGAACCCCGGCACCAGCAGCCCGCCGGCCAGGTCCACGACCTCGGTGTCGGGCCCGATCAGCGCCGAGACGTCATGACCGACTGCCGTGATGATCCCGTCCGCCACGGCGACGGCCCGCGCGGTCGTGCGCGCTCCGTCCGACAGGAACACCCGACCACCCTGCGCGCCACCCGTGAACACCAGATCAGCGAAGACCATCGTCATCCTCCTGCCATCGTGCGGGCGATCTCGGTCGCCGAGTCCCCCGCTCTCTTCAGAACCACCGCGACCAGGGCGAGCGCCAGCAGCGTGAGCACCAGCATGATCGTCGACACCGCCGCGATCTCCGGGCGCAGTCCGCTGCGCAGCGCACTGAGCACGTACACGGGCCACGGTGTGGTGCCCGAGACCTGTACGAACGCTGAGACCACCGTGTTGTCGAGGCTCAGCGTGAACGACAGCAGGAACCCGGCGAGCACGGCCGGCATCGCGAGCGGCAGCGTGACCTTGAGGAAGGTCCGCACCGGCGGCGCGTAGAGGTCGGCGGACGCCTCCTCCAGCCGTGCGTCGAGTCCGACCAGGCGCGCCCGCACGATGTACGACACGATCGCGATCGAGAACAGCGACTGTCCGACCACCAGCCGCATCGTGCCGTCGTTGAACAGTCCGATCCCGACGTCCTGTCCCAGGAAGACCAGCCACGGCAGCAGGGCGACGGCATCCACGATCTCGGGGGTGACCGAGACCAACAGCAGCAGGCCGAGGAACCACCACACCCACTTGCCCGGGTTGCGGGCCATCGCGATGCCGGCCAGTGTGCCCAGAGCCGTGGCGAGGAGAGCCGCGAGCAGCCCGGTGCGCACCGACACCAGCACGGCGTCGCGGATGGCCGGCTTCTCGACGATCGCGAGGAACGACTCGAAGCCGAAGTGGTCCCACGACACCAGCAGACGCCCGACGTTGAACGAGTAGGCGATGATCACCAGGATCGGCAGGAACAGGAACAGGAACACCAGGGCCGCCCAGATCGGGAGCACGAACCGGGCGGCACCACGGCGAGCGCGCGGCGCGGTGGTCTTCGTATCGGTCATGATCCCTCCCCCAGGACGAGTCGGTTCCGTCGTCGCAGCGGCAGCGTCACGAGCCAGAGGAGTCCGGCGGCCACGGCGATCGAGAGCATGATGACGATGATCAGCAGCACGGCCATCGCCGAGCCCAGCGCCCAGTTCTGCGCGGTCTGGAACTGGCTCGCCACGACCTGACCGATCATGTTTCCCTTCGCGCCGCCGAGCACGGTGGCGGTGATGTAGTCGCCCATGAGCGGGATGTACACCAGCAGCACGCCGGCGATGATGCCCGGTCGTGCCAGCGGCACTGTGACGCGCAGGAAGGTCGACACGCTCCCGGCACCGAGGTCCTTGCTGGCCTCACGCAGCGGACCGGACACCCGGTCGAACGCCACGAACAGCGGCAGGATCATGAGCGGCAGGTAGTTGTAGACCACCCCCAGTAGCACGGCACCGCGCGAGTAGAGCAGATCGAGAGGGCCGGGGATCACCCCGATTCCCTGCAGCAGCTGCGACAGCCATCCCTCCGGCGCCAGGATCACCTGCCACCCGATCGTGCGCACCAGGAAGTTGGTCCAGAACGGCACCATCACCAGCGCGAGCAGCAGCCCGCGCTTGGACGGCGGCGCCTTCACGGCGATCCAGTACGCAACCGGGGCGCCGATCACCAGACACAGCACGGTGCCGAGGATACCGATCCACAGCGTGTTCAGGAACGTGCTGAAGAACGTCGGCGACAGCGCCTCCAGGTACCGGTCAAACGACAGGTGGTCGAGCGCGTGCGTGGCGAAGATGCTCGGCTTGTAGCCGAAGCTGAACACCACGACCATGAGGATCGGGGCGACGAAGAAGATGAGCAGCCACGCCCAGGCGGGGATGGCGAGACCGAACTTGAGCTTAGGCACCGGCGGCCGCCTTCATCGAGTTCCAGATCGAGACGACGCGGTCCTGCGCCTCCGTGAGCTTGCCCTCGTGCATGGTCGCCACCTGCTCCTCGTCGAAGAACACCATGTCGAGCCGCTCCAGCCCGGCGGCCTCCGCCTCGTCGCGGATGCCGCTGATCCCGGTGTCATACCCGATGTAGTCGACCTGGGCGAGCTGCACGTCGGGTTGCAGCACGAAGTTGATGAACGCGTGCGCGGCCTCGGGGTGCGGAGCGCCGGCGGCGATCGCCCAGTTGTCCATCCACAGCTCTGTCGCCGGGCTGCCCAGCACCCACTGCCAGCGGTCCGGATCGCCCGACTCGAAGATGCCCAGGCGCGCGTCGCCGTTGTACGACTGCAGCAGCGCGTGCGAGCCCTGCGGGATAGAGGAGCCGCCCGGGTACGAGTCGAAGGCAGAGACGTGCGGAGCGAGATCCTTCACGAGGAACTTCTCGACCGCGTCGAGGTCGTCGGGGTCCGTCGTCGTCCAGTCGATGCCGTTCGCCCAGAAGTAGATGCCCAGCAGCGGGGCCGGATCGTCGAGCACCGACGTCGACCCGGATGCCTCGTTCTGCGCGGCATCGATGAAGTCGCTCCAGGTGGTGAGCTCGCGCGAGATGACCGAGCGGTCATAGACGAAGCCCGTCGTGCCCCACGCCTTGCACACCGAGTACTCGTTGCCCGGGTCCCAGGAGCGTCCGCGGAACTCCGGCGCCACATGCGACATGTTCGGGATCAGGTCGAGGTTGAACTTCTGCAGGAGCCCGTTCTCGGCCATGGGCCCGACGAAGACGCCGGTGGGCACGACGATGTCGTAGCCGGAGGTGCCGCGCGCGGCGACCAGCTTGGCGATCAGCTCCTCGTTCGAGTTGAACGCGTCGAGCACGATGCGCGGTCCGCTCTCGGCCGTGAACTGCTCGAGCACCTCGGGAGCGTCGTAGTCGCCCCAGCTGTAGATCGACAGCCGGTCCTCGAGCGGTCCACCCTTGGCGTGCACCGCGGCGGCGTTCTGGCCGGGCGTGCAGGCGGAGAGCAGCACCGCCCCACCGGCGGCGAGCGCGGTCGCCAGGAACCCGCGGCGGGTGAGCTCGGTGCGGATCACCCGCGCGGCGCTCCGGTGCGCGAGCACGCGGACCGGAGGCGCGCCCGTCACCGGCCGCCGCCCTTCGGCAGGGAGATCACGTGCGTGGCGGTGGTGGGGATGCCGTCGGCGGCGAAGAGCCGTGCATCGGCCCGATCCCACAGGCAGCGCACCTCGTCGTCGACCTCGACGCTCGGGGCGGTGGGCGCCGGCATCCGCGACAGGAACGTCGCGTCTCCCGCGACGCGTACCGCGACCTGCAGCGTCTCGCCGAGGTGCGAGACGCCGAGCACACGCCCGGGTACTCCGGCGCCCTCACCGTGCTCCAGACGCACGTACTCCGGACGGATGGCGGCGACGGCCGGCTGTCCGGCGGCCACGCGCTCGCCACCCCAGCGGCCGGCGATCGCACCGATCGTGGTGTCGACCGCATCGCCGTCTGCACGCACCGTGCCGTGCACGAAGTTCTGCTGCCCGATGAACGAGGCGACGTACGCGGATGCCGGTTCGGCGTAGATCGCGGCCGGGGCGTCGAGCTGCTCGATCCGGCCCGCGCGCATCACCGCGATCCGGTCGCTCATTGACAGGGCCTCGGCCTGGTCGTGCGTGACGAACACGAACGTGGTGCCCAGCCGCGCCTGCAGCAGCTTGAGTTCGAGCTGCATCTCTTCGCGCAGCTGGCGGTCGAGGGCGGCGAGCGGTTCGTCGAGCAGCAGCACGCTCGGCCGGTTGATCAGCGCACGCGAGAGCGCGATGCGCTGCTGCTGACCGCCCGAGAGCTGCGTCGGCTTGCGGTCGGCGAAGCTGCGCAGCTGCACCATGTCGAGCGCTTCGCTCACCCGCTCGCGCTGTTCGGCCTTCGGAACACGGCGCTGCTGCAGGCCGTACGCCACGTTCTCGGCGACCGTGAGGTGCGGGAACAGCGCATAGGCCTGGAAGACCGTGTTGACCTCGCGCCGATAGGGCGGCAGGTTCAGGACGCTGCGTCCGGAGATGCGGATGTCGCCGGCATCCGGGTACTCGAACCCGGCGATCATGCGCAACGTCGTGGTCTTGCCGCAGCCGGAGGGACCCAGGAGCGAGAGGAACTCCCCCGGTTGCACTTGGAGGGTCAGATCGTCGACTGCGACGGCCGATCCGTAGCGCTTGGTGACGCCGTCGATGTGGACGGCGCCGGTGGCGGCGGGCGCCTCGCGCGTCGCCGTCGATGCAGGCAGGGTGCCGGGCATGAAACCTCCCCATTGAGAATCACTTGCGGCGAGTCTGTCATAGGAAAGGCCTCAGGTATAGCGAAATCAGAAGTCAGTTCATCGAATCGCAACGATATCCGTTGTAGATCACTGAACCGGCTACCGATTGGTCGCTTCGGACGAGGAGGTCGCGGAGCACAGCCTCCCGTCTTTCGACCCGGACGATCCGCGGAGCCTGTGACGATTCGCCGAGAGATTCACGCGCAAACATCCGCGTTTCGTCATCCCCTCAGGGATTCGTCGCCGACGCCGACCGCCCGCGACCGACCGAGTCGCTTCAGACCAGGAAGCCACGCAACAGTGCCTCGGACCCGGCGAGGTGATCACGCATCGCGTCTTCCGCGGCTTCGGGCTGCCCGGCCAGGATCGCCGTGACGATGCGCTCGTGCTGCTCGCCGGAGTGCTGGATGTTGCGGGGCATGAGAGGGAACGTGTCGAGCCAGGCGTTGACGTCGGCGCGGTTCTCGGCGGCGAGCGCGACCAATGACGGGATGCCGGCGGCCTCGGCGATCGCGAGGTGGAAGAGGGTGTCGAGGCGGCGGTACTCCTCGGGCCCGGCCGGGAGTGCAGCCTCGTGCCGCGCCCACAGATCCGCCCTGGTCGCCGCGTCCAGCGAGCGGCTCGCGGCAGCCCGTGCAGCACCGGTCTCGAGCACACGGCGGAGCCCGAGCACGTCATCCAGCTCCGCCACCGTCACCCCGGCCGCCTCCGCGGGCTGCGGCAGCGGATCCGCCACGAACGTGCCGCCGTAGCGACCGCGCCGGGCGATCAGATACCCCGCATCGGCGAGCTCCTTGATCGCCTCCCGCACGGTGTCGCGGCTCACCTCGAACGAGGCGGCGAGCTCGCGCTCCGGGGGCAGCGACTCCCCCGGAGCGACCACGCCGAGACGGATCGTCTGCACGAGTCGCGCCACCGTGTCTTCCAGGGCGTTGCCCCGGCGCAGCGGCCGGTAGACCGCGCGACGGACTTCGACCAGGTCGCCGTCCACGGGGTGCTCGCTCATGCTCTCACCTTGTCACAGCGAGGTGGGCGGATCTCACAGCGGGGTGACGTAGGCGTTGGTGATGCCGCCGTCGACGACGAAGGCGCTCGCGGTGATGAACGAGGAGTCGTCCGAGGCGAGGAAGGCCACGGCTGCGGCGAGCTCCTCCGGCTCGGCGAAGCGCCCCATCGGCACGTGCACCAGACGGCGCTGCGCACGCTCGGGATCCTTCGCGAAGAGCTCCTGCAGCAACGGAGTGTTCACCGGTCCGGGGCAGAGCGCGTTCACACGCACACCCTGCCGGGCGAACTGCACGCCCAGCTCGCGCGACATCGCCAGCACGCCCCCCTTGGAGGCGGTGTAGCTGATCTGCGACGTGGCCGAGCCGAGCAGTGCCACGAACGAGGCGGTGTTGATGATGGAGCCGCGACCGGCGGGCACCATGTGCCGCAGCGCCGCCCGGCTGCACAGGTACACGCTCTTCAGGTTCACGTCCTGCACACGGTCCCAGGCCGGCAGCTCGGTCGTCTCGATCGAGTCGTCGTCGGCGGGCGAGATGCCGGCGTTGTTGAAGGCGATGTCGATGCGGCCGAACTCGGCGGCGACGCCGTCGAACAGCGCGTTCACCTTGGCCTCGTCGGCGACGTCGACGGGGCGGAACACTCCGCCGATCTGCGCAGCCGCCGCCTCGCCGGAGGTCGGATCGACGTCGGCGATCACGACGAACGCTCCTTCCGCGGCGAAGCGCTGCGCGGTCGCGAAGCCGATACCGCTCGCCCCTCCGGTGATGATGGCGACCTTGTCACGGAGTCGCTGGGTCAGATCGATGCTCATGGTTCCTCCGAGTGGGGGTCAGTGGGGGTCGGTGGCGAAGAAGACGTTCTTGGTCTCGGTGAAATGCTCGGCCGCGTCGGGCCCGAGCTCGCGCCCGAGGCCGGAGGCCTTCATCCCGCCGAACGGGGTCGCATAGCGGACGGAGGAGTGCGAGTTCACCGACAGCACTCCGCTGCGCACACCGCGCGCCACGCGCACCGCGCGGCCGAGATTCTCGGTCCACAGCGAACCGGCAAGACCGTAGATGGTGTCGTTGGCGAGTCGGATCGCATCCGCCTCGTCGTCGAACGGCATCACGGCGACGACGGGCCCGAAGATCTCCTGCTGCGCGATGCGGTCTCCCGGCTGCGCGAACACGACCGCCGGCGCGAACCAGAAGCCGGCACCCTCGGGTGCGGTGCCGCGGAACGCGATGTCGGCGCCGTCGAGGAAGCCGGCGACGGTGTCGCGGTGACCGGCGGAGATGAGCGGTCCCATGTCGGTGTCATCAGCGGCCGGGTCGCCCACGCGCCAGGCGGCGACCGCGGGCTCCAGCAGCTCGAGGAACCGGTCGTAGACCGAGCGCTGCACGAGCAGGCGGCTGCGCGCGCAGCAGTCCTGACCGGCGTTGTCGAACACCGACCCGGGCACCGCCGCGGCAGCCCGTTCGAGGTCGGCATCCTCGAAGACGATGTTGGCGCTCTTGCCGCCGAGCTCCAGGGTCACGGGCTTCAGCGCCCGCGCGCATCCGGCGGCGACCTCGATGCCCACCTCGGTGGAGCCGGTGAACACGACCTTGCGCACATCGGGGTGGTCGACCAGACGCTGCCCGACGACAGAGCCCGAGCCGGTGACGACCTCGAACAGACCCTCCGGAAGACCCGCCTCGAGCGCGAGCTCGCCGAGACGGATGGCGGTCAGCGGCGTCAGCTCTGCGGGCTTGAGCACCACCGCGTTGCCCGCGGCGAGCGCCGGCGCGAACGCCCAGGCGGCGATCGTCATCGGGAAGTTCCACGGCACGATCACGCCCACCACGCCGTAGGGGTCGTGGAAGGTGACATCGAGCCCCCCGGACACCGGGATCTGTCGCCCGGACAGCCGCTCCGGGTCGGCGGAGTAGTAGTTGAGCACCTGGGCGACGTGCCCGGCCTCCCAGCGCGCAGACCCGATCGGATGCCCGGAGTTGAGCACCTCGAGCTGCGCGAGTTCCTCGGTGGCGCCTTCGACGGCGCGGGCGAACGCGCGCAGCGCATCGGCGCGCGCCACCGGAGCCAGCGCCGCCCACCGCCGCTGCGCCGCGACGGCGCGGGCGATCGCGGCATCCGTCTCGGCCACTCCCGCGCGGGCCACCTCGCGGATGGATGCTCCCGTCGCCGGGTTGATCACCGTGAACGCGGTCATGACGTGCCTTCCTTCTGCCGCGCGAACGCGCGGGCCTGTGTGACGAGATCCTGGAAGAGCCGGCGGTCCTCGGCGTCTTCCTCCGGGTGCCATTGGATGCCGACCACGTGACTGCCGCCCTCGGTGTCGACGAAGGCCTGCACGAGTCCGTCGTCGGAGTGAGCCGCGGCGACGAGGCCTTCCCCCAGCCGGTCGATGCCCTGGTGGTGGTAGCTGCGCACCGAGACGGAGTCCTGTCCGAGCACCTCGGCGAGCGCGGTGTCCTGCGCGACCGCGACCTGGTTCTCGGCGAAGACGCCGCCGCCGATCCGGTAGCGCTCGGTGCCCAGCGACTCCGGCAGGTGCTGCTGCAGGGTTCCGCCGCGGGCGACGTTGACCAGCTGCAGTCCGCGGCAGATCGCGAGCACGGGGATGCGCCGGCGCTCGGCCGCGCGGAACAGCGCGAGCTCCCAGGCGTCGCGGTCGACGCGGGCGGGGTCGGTGGTCGGATGCCGCTCCGCCCCGTACAGCTCGGGTGCCACATCCGCGCCGCCCGACAGGATCAGTCCGTCGAGTCCGGCGATCGCGGCATCCGCCGTGTCAGGGTCCTGCGGCGGAAGCAGCAGCGCGATGCCTCCGACCGAGGTCACACCGGTCAGGTACTGCTCCGGGAGGAATGCGGCTCGCACATCCCAGACGCCCTGTTGCGCCCGCTCGAGGTAGGTGGTGATGCCGACCAGCGGCGCTCGCTCAGAGCCTCTCGAAGCCACGGACGCGCTCCCAGTCGGTCACGGCGGCATCGTAAGCTTCCAGCTCGATGCGTGCCTGGTTCAGGTAGTGGTCCACGACGTCGTCGCCGAACGCCTCCCTGGCGATCCGGGACTCGCTGAAGAGCTGCGCGGCCTCGCGCAGCGTCGTCGGCAGATGGTCGACGCCGGCCTCATAGGCGTTGCCCTCGAAGCGCTCGGGCAGGGCCAGCTCGTTCTCGATGCCGTACAGGCCGCCGGCGATGATCGCCGAGATGCCCATGTACGGGTTCACGTCGCCGCCGGGCACCCGGTTCTCGACCCGCAGCCCCGATCCGCTGCCGATCACGCGCAGCGCGCAGGTGCGGTTGTCGATGCCCCAGGCCACGCCGGTGGGCGCGAAGCTGCCCTTGGCGAAACGCTTGTAGGAGTTGATGTTGGGGGCGTAGAGCAGCGTGAACTCGCGCAGGGTGGCCAGGATGCCGGCGATCCAGTGCTCCATGACGGGGCTGAAGCCGTGTTCGCCGTCGCCGGCCATGACCGGAGTCCCGTCCTCGGCGCGCAAAGACAGGTGGATGTGGCAGCTGTTGCCCTCGCGCTCGTTGAACTTCGCCATGAAGGTGAGCGACTGCCCGTGCTGAGCGGCGATCTCCTTCGCACCGTTCTTGTAGATCACGTGCTGGTCGGCCGTCTCGCGCACCTCGGCGTAGCGGAACGCGATCTCCTGCTGGCCGAGGTTGCACTCGCCCTTCACGCCCTCGCAGTAGAGACCCGCACCGTCCATCCCGAGGCGGATGTCGCGCAGCAACGGCTCCATGCGGGTCGAGGCCTGCAGGTTGTAGTCGACGTTGTAGTCGGTGGCCGGCGTCAACCCCTCGTACTTGCGCGCCCAGGCGTCGCGGTAGGTGTTCTCGAACACGATGAACTCGAGCTCTGTGCCCGAGAACGCCGTCCATCCGCGTTCGGCGAGCCGGTCGCGCTGCCGGTCGAGGATCGCGCGCGGCGAGGGCCCGACGGGCTCGCCGTTCTGCCAGACCAGGTCGGCCATGATCAGCACGCTGCCCTCGAGCCATGGCATCCGCCGCAGGGTGGCGACGTCGGGGCGCAGCACCATGTCGCCGTAGCCGCGGTTCCACCCCGACATCGCGTAGCCGTCGACCGTGTTCATGTCGACATCGACCGAGAGCAGATAGTCGCAGGCCTCGGCGCCGTGATGCAGGATGTCCTCCTGGAACAGGCGCGCGGAGACCCGCTTGCCCACCAGTCTCCCCTGCGCATCGGCGAAGGCCACGATCACCGTGTCGATCTCGCCGGCGGCGATGCCGGCATCCAGCTGCTCGATGCTGAGGTTTCCCGACATCTTCTCGCTCCCGTCGTCGTGGTGAAGCGATCGACCGACCGGCTTCGCCATCAGAGTAGATCACTGTCGCGTTTAAAGGTAGACGAAACCACCATTGACTGCCACAATCATGCCCAAGGTGCACCCGGCGCCTGTACTTCAGCGAGCGGAGAACGGATGTCTGGACAGAACAGCGGTGCCCGCAAGGTCGCCGGAGCGACCTATACACGCGCCGGCAGTGAATACTTCGAGAAACGGACCCTCAAGCGGTCGGCCGGGGTCTGGGGCCTGTGGGGCCTCGCCGTCGCCGCCGTGATCTCCGGCGACTTCTCCGGCTGGAACTTCGGCATCGACTTCGCCGGCTTCGGCGGCATGCTGATCGCCTTCGTGATCCTCGTGGTCATGTACTACGGCATGATCTTCGCGATCGGGGAGATGGCGGCCGCGATGCCGCACACCGGCGGCGCGTATTCGTTCGCACGCTCTGCGATGGGCCCATGGGGCGGCCTGGTGACGGGAGCCGCGGAGACCATCGAGTACGTCGCGACCACGGCGGTGATCGTCTACTTCTCGGCGTCGTATGCGAACGGCATCACGAGCGAACTGCTGGGTCTCGAGCTGCCGGGGTGGGCCTGGTACCTCATCCTCTACATCGTCTTCATCGCCCTGAACTCGGCGGGAGCGGCGATCTCGTTCCGCTTTGCGATCGTGGTCTCGATCATCTCGATCGGCATCATCCTGGTGTTCTCGCTGATGGCGATCTTCTCCGGCGCATTCAGCTGGGATGCGCTGTGGGACATCGTCCCCGACGAGGGGCAGACCGAGTTCCTACCGCACGGCGTGCTGCCGATCCTGTTCGCGCTGCCCTTCGCGATGTGGTTCTTCCTCGGCATCGAGGAGCTGCCGCTCGCGGCCGAGGAGTCGCACAACCCGACGCGCGACATCCCGAAGGCCGGATTCTGGGCCCGCGGCACGCTCATCGTCACCGGGCTCCTGGTGCTCTTCCTCAACACGGGTGTCATCGGCGCCGAGGCGACGGGCAAGGCCGGGGAGCCGCTGCTCGACGGCTTCCGCGCGATCGTCGGAGACCAGCTCGCCGCCGTGCTCGCGCTGTTCGCGCTGATCGGTCTGCTCGCCTCGCTGCAGGGCATCATGTTCGCCTACGGCCGCAACATGTACTCGCTGTCCCGCGCCGGCTACTACCCGCGCTTCCTGTCGCTGACCGGCAAGCGCCAGACCCCGTGGGTCGCCCTCGTCGTGGGTGCCGCGATCGGCTTCGTCGCTCTCATCGTGCTCGACGTCCTCGCCGCGGTCGACGCCGAGGGCGCAGGTACCGTGGCCGGTGCGATCGTGCTGAACATCGCCGTCTGGGGCGCCGTGCTCGCCTACGGCCTCCAGCTGATCTCGTTCATGATCCTCCGCAAGAAGTACCCGCACGTCGACCGCCCGTACCGCAGCCCGTGGGGCATTCCCGGTGCCGCCGTCGCACTGGTGATCGCGGCGCTGATCTTCGTGGGCTTCCTGCTCAACCCGACGTTCGGTCCCGCCATCGTCGCGATCGCGATCGTCTACGTGGTGATCCTGCTCGGGTTCGCGCTGTTCTTCCGCCACCGCCTCGTGCTCTCCCCCGAAGAGGAATACGCGCTGTCGGGCGGTTCGCACGGCGACCCGCAGGCCGAAGGCTACGACGCGATGGAGGGCGAGGTGTTCGGCAGCGGCAAGTGAATCACCGCGCAGCGCCTCGACGATCCAGTCGGGGCGCTGTGTCGTGCCCGGCTCGGAATGCTCTACTTGCGGTCGAAGTCGAAGGCCTTGAGCAGTTCGAGGACCGCCTTGTCCCGCTCTTCGCCACCCTCCTCGAACATGTGCGTGACATGGGTGCGCAGATGGTTCTCGAGGAGCAGACGGTTGAGGGACTCCAGGGAGCGCTGGATGGCACGGGACTGCGTGATGATGTCCATGCAGTACTCCTCGTTCTCGATCATCCGCGCGACGCCGCGCATCTGACCCTCGAGGATGCTGGTGCGGTGCAGGGCGCGCTTCTTGATGTCTTCGATCACCCTCCGAGGGTACTCCGCGCCGCAGGACCTGGATCGGCGGCGCCTCCGTCGTCCCCAACTCAGGACATCCCGCCCGCAGATCCCGCACACCACGGCAGATGGGCCCCTCCACTCCCTTCCGTCCTGAGTTGTGTAGACGTCTCGCCGACGAGACTCCGCCTCGCGGACGCCGGCCGCAACCGTCGCACCCGCGTGCGAGGATGTCGACATGCCGCGAACACCGATGGCGATGCTGTCTCCCTCCGACCAGGTCCGACTGCGCGCGCTGCGGCGTATGAAGGCGGTGGCGCTGGGCGCCCTGCTCTTCATGGCGATCGCGTTCGTGATCGCGTTCATGTTCCAGGAGCGCCAGCCGTGGCTGGCGTACGTCCGCGCCGCGGCCGAGGGCGGCATGGTCGGCGCGCTGGCCGACTGGTTCGCCGTGACCGCGCTGTTCCGCCGTCCGCTCGGGCTCCCCATCCCGCACACCGCGATCATCCCGAACCGCAAAGACGAGATCGGCCGCACGCTCGGCGAGTTCGTCGAGACGAACTTCCTGGCCGCCGAGGTGGTGCGCACCAAGCTGTCGAGCACCGCGATCGCCCAGCGCGCCGGCGAGTGGCTGCGCGAGGCCCCGCATGCCGAACGCGTCGGAGCGGAGGGCGCGACCATCGCCACGGCCATCCTGAACGCGCTGAGCGACGACGACGTGCGCGACCTGATCTCCGACCTCGCCCGCGAGCACCTGGTCACCCCGGAGTGGGGCCCGCCCGCCGGCGCGTGGCTGGAGAAGATCGTCGAGGCCGACGCCCATCACGGCGCCGTCGACCTCGCCGCCGACAGCATCGCGCGCTGGCTGGAGGTCAACGCGGAGTCGTTCAGCGGGCTGGTCTCGCGCCGCCTTCCCTCCTGGGTGCCGCGCCTCGCCCACCGCTTCGTCGACGACACGGTCTACAACGAGGCCGTGAAGTTCGTGCACGCCGTGCAGGCCGACCCGCACCACCCCGCGCGACTCGCGGTCGACGGGTACCTGGCACGACTGGCCGACAGTCTGCAGAACGACCCCGCCACCCGCGCCAAGCTCGAGAACGCGAAGGCGTCGCTGTTCGACAGCCCCCGCGTCGGAGCCCTCGCCGCGGAGGCGTGGAACACGGCGAAGAACGGTTTGCTCACCGCCCTCGCCGACCCCGAGAGCGGCTTGCGCCGCCGGGCCGTGCAGGCGCTGCAGGAGGTGGGCGAGCGTCTCACCACGGATGCCGCGCTGCAGACCCGGGTCGACACCTGGATCTCGGATGCCGCGGTCTTCCTGGTAGACCGCTACCGCCACGACATCGCCTCGATCATCACCGACACCGTCGAGCGCTGGGACCCCGCCGAGACGACCGAGAAGATCGAGCTCATGGTCGGCCGCGACCTGCAGTACATCCGCCTGAACGGCACGTTCGTGGGTGCCCTCGCCGGCCTCGCGATCTTCGCCATCGCCCACGCCCTGATCCCTGGAGTCTGACATGGCCCTCTCCCACGATCCGCTCTGGCCGCGCGCCGGCTCCTGGCCCGCGTTCGATGGTGCGGCGGATGCCGTGCTGCTCGGTGTACCGACCTGGCGCACCTCGCTCTCGCCGACCGGCGCGCATGCGACGCCCGCCGCGATCCGCGACGCGCTCCCCCGGTACGGCAGCACCCTGATGGGTCCGCCGATCGTCGACCTGAACGAGCGGCTGCGCATCACGGACGCCGGCGACATCGCCGAGCCGGACGGCGACGCAGGCGAGGCCGAGGTCATCGCGCGCGTGCGCGAGCTGACGGCGGCGACCGAGCTCGTGATCGCACTCGGCGGCGACAACTCGCTCACCTATCCCGTCGCACTCGGCGCGCAGGCGACCGGGCTGGTCACGTTCGACGCGCACTTCGATCTGCGCGACGGCGTCTCCAACGGCACGCCCGTGCGGCGCCTGGTCGCAGACATCCCCGCGGCCTCGCCCCTCGACACGGCGCGCATCGACCCCGCGCGCATCGTGCAGATCGGCATCGCGGACTTCGCCAACTCCGCCGCCTACGCCCAGCGCGCGGCGGACTGGGGCATCCGCGTGATCACGCTCGACGAGCTGCGGCGCCGCGGCATCGATGACGTGGTGGCCGAGGCCCTCGAGATCGCCGGCACGGGCCCCGACCCGCGCGTGCATCTCGACATCGACGTCGACGTGTGCGACCGTTCCGTCGCCCCCGGCTGCCCGGCCAGCGTTCCCGGCGGCCTGCAGGCGTGGGAGCTGCGCGCCCTCACCCGCGCCGTGGCGTCCGACCCGCGCGTGGTCAGCGCCGACCTGGCCGAGGTCGACGCGACCGCCGACACCGACGACGCCCGCACCGTCCGCCTCGCCGCCCTCTGCGTGCTGGAACTGCTGGCCGGGCTCGCGGCGCGCTCATGAGGATCGTCGTCTCGGGCACGCACGGGAGCGGCAAGAGCACCCTCATCGCGGACTTTCACGCCGCGCATCCGCACTACCGCGTGCTGGGCGATCCCTTCGAGGACCTCGACCTCGATGATCCCTCCAGCGAGGCGAGCTTCGCCGCGCAGCTGCGACTCACCGCCGCCCGCCTGGAGGCGACGGCCGATGCGACCGATGTGATCGCGGAGCGCGGGCCCCTGGACTTCCTCGCCTACCTGACCGCGTTGGACCGGCTGGGACGCAGCGGTGGTTCCCTGCTGGCACGGGCGACGCAGATCGTCGAGCGGTCGCTGGCGACGGTGGATCTGGTCGCGGTCGTCCCCCTGGATGCCGCGCGTCCGATCCGAGTCCCCGCTGAGGAGGACCCGGAGCTTCGCGAGGCCATGGATGACGTGCTCCTCGAGCTGCTCGATGACCTGGAGCAGGACGGCGCGGTACGACGGAGCCTGGTGATCACCGGCGATCCGGTGCGACGTCTGCAGGCTCTGAGCGACGCCGTCCGGTGATGACGGGTGCCCCGGACGCGTGAGTCTCGGTCACACGACGGCGACGCCGTCCTTCCAGACCGTGCGCACCAGCGGCACGCCGGGCCGGTAGGCGAGGTGGATGCGCGTCGGAGCATCCAGCAGCACCAGGTCGGCGCGAGATCCCGGCGCGATCACGCCCACGTCGTCACGGCGGAGCGCCCTGGCCCCGCCCGCAGTCGCCGCCCACACGGCCTCGGCCGGCGTCATCCCCATGTCGCGCACCGCGATCGCGATGCAGAACGGCATGGATGAGGTGAAGCTCGACCCGGGGTTCGTGTCGCACGCCAGCGCCACGGTGACGCCGGCCTCGATCAACCGGCGCGCATCGGGATACGGCTGCCGCGTCGAGAACTCGACCCCGGGGAGCAGGGTGAGCACGGTGTCGGAGGCCGCGAGCGCCGCGATGTCGTCGTCGGTCAGATAGGTGCCGTGATCGATCGAGGCCGCGCCCAGCTCGACCGCGAGTTGCACGCCCTCGCCGGGTCCGAGCTGGCTGGCGTGCACGCGCGGAGCGAGGCCGCGGGCGATCCCCGCCTTGAGCACCCGCCGGGACTGCGGCACCGTGAACGCACCGCTCTCGCAGAACACGTCGATCCATCGGGAGTACGGCGCGCAGGCATCGAGCATCGGCCCTGTGACCAGGTCGACGTACTCGTCGGGGTGATCGGCGTACTCCCCCGGCACCACGTGCGCGCCGAGGAAGGTGACCTCGGGCGTGACCTCGGCCGCCAGCCGCACAAGTCGTTCCTCGTCGACCACGCTGAGCCCATAGCCGCTCTTGATCTCGACGCTCGTGGTCCCCTGCGCGAGCATCTCGTCGAGGAAACCGCGCAGTCGCGCGCGCAGCTCATCGTCGCTCGCGGCCCTCGTCGCGGCCACGGTGGAGCGGATGCCACCGGCGGCGTACTTCTGCCCCGCCATGCGCGCCTCGAACTCCGCGGCCCGGTCTCCGCCGAACACCAGGTGGCTGTGGCTGTCGACGAAGCCGGGGATCACGGCCGCGCCCGCAGCATCCACGGTCTCGTCCGCGACGGGCGCATCCGCGGCCGCACCGACCCAGGCGATGCGGCCGTCGTCGATGAGCACCGCCGCATCCGTCAGGGTCCCGCACGGATCGCCATCGACGACGACGTTGGTCGTCAGTTCGCCGATGTTCGTGATGAGCGTGGTCATGGTGCTTCCTCCTGGTGAGGGGTCAAGACACGCCCTGTCCGGAGTGGATGCTGCGGCGTGTCTTGGCCCCTCACCGCTGTATCGAGTGTGTCAGAGCATCGGGATCGTGAGGCCGCGATCGCGCGCGACCTCCCGAGCGTGCTCGTATCCGGCGTCGACGTGGCGCATGACGCCGGTGCCGGGGTCGTTCGTGAGCACGCGCTCGAGCTTCTCGGCTGCGAGCGCGGAGCCGTCGGCGACCGTGACCTGGCCGGCATGGATCGAGCGGCCGATCCCGACGCCGCCGCCGTGGTGCAGCGAGACCCACGACGCACCGGATGCCGTGTTCAGCAGGGCATTCAGCAGCGGCCAGTCGGCGATCGCATCGGAGCCGTCCTTCATGGCCTCGGTCTCGCGGTACGGCGAGGCGACCGAACCGGAGTCCAAGTGGTCCCGACCGATCACGATGGGCGCCGACAGCTCGCCCGACGCCACCATCTCGTTGAACTTGAGCCCGGCGAGGTGCCGCTCCTTGTAGCCGAGCCAGCAGATGCGTGCGGGCAGCCCCTCGAAGTGCACCTTCTCGCCGGCCTTCTCGAGCCAGCGATGCAGCGCGGCGTCCTCGGGGAACAGCTCGGCGATCGCACGGTCGGTCTTGTAGATGTCCTCGGGGTCGCCCGACAGCGCGGCCCAGCGGAACGGTCCGCGTCCCTCCTCGAACTGCGGGCGGATGTACGCCGGCACGAAGCCCGGGAACTCGAACGCCCGGTCGAAGCCGCCCAGCTCGGCCTCGCGACGGATCGAGTTGCCGTAGTCGAACACCGCGGCTCCGGCATCCTGGAACGCCACCATCGCGGCGACGTGCGCAGCCATCGACTCGCGGGCCCGGCGGGTGAACTCCTCCGGGTCGCGCTCCGCCTCGGCCTTCCAGTCCGCGACCGTGATGCCGACCGGCAGATACGCCAGCGGGTCGTGCGCGCTGGTCTGATCGGTCACGACGTCGATCGGCACGCCGCGACGCCGCAGCTCGGGAAAGACCTCGGCGGCATTGCCGACCACGCCCACCGAGAGCGCCTCGCCGGCATCCTTGGCCGCGACCACGCGGGCCACGGCGGCGTCGAGATCGGTCGTGTACTCGTCGAGATAGCCGTGCTCCACGCGACGCGCCAGCCGCGATTCGTCGACATCGACGATCAGCACCGCCCCGTCGTTGAGCGTCACCGCCAGAGGCTGCGCGCCGCCCATGCCGCCGGCGCCACCGGTGAGGGTGAGGGTGCCGCGCAGAGAGTCACGGCCGAGCGACCGCGCCACCGCGGCGAAGGTCTCGTAGGTGCCCTGCAGGATGCCCTGGGTGCCGATGTAGATCCAGGACCCGGCAGTCATCTGCCCGTACATGATGAGACCGAGCTCTTCGAGCTTGCGGAACTCGGGCCACGTCGCCCAGTCGCCGACCAGGTTGGAGTTGGCGATCAGCACGCGCGGTGCCCACTCGTGCGTGCGGAACACGCCGACCGGCTTGCCGGACTGCACCAGGAGCGTCTCGTCCGGCTCGAGCTCGTCGAGCGTGCGCACGATCGCGTCGTACGCTTCCCAGCTGCGTGCGGCCTTGCCCGTGCCGCCGTAGACGACCAGGTCTTCGGGGTGCTCGGCGACCTCGGGATCGAGGTTGTTCATCAGCATGCGCTTGGCGGCCTCGGCGCCCCAGCTCTTGGCGGTGCGCTGGTTGCCGCGCGCGGCGCGGACGACGCGAGGACCGGTTGCGGGGGACTCAGCTGCGGCGGACTCAACCATGGGTGTGCTCCTTTGCGATGCGGGCGACGGCGCCCGACTGGACGAGTTCGGTGACAGCTTCCATCTCGGGCGAGAGGAAACGGTCAGGACCGGGGCCGGCGGCCACGGTACGCACGAGGTCGCGCACGGCGCCGGTGGCGGGACCGGCCTGCAGCGGCGCGCGCAGATCGAGGGCGCGTGCGCCGGTGAGGATCTCGATCGCGAGCACCCGGCCGAGGCCGTCGATCGCGCGGCGCAGCTTGCGCGCGGCCGCCCAGCCCATCGAGACGTGATCCTCCTGCATCGCCGAAGAGGGGATCGAGTCGACGGATGCCGGTACGGCGAGGCGCTTGAGCTCGGAGACGATGCCGGCGGAGGCGTACTGCGCGATCATGAGTCCGGAGTCGACACCCACCTCATCGGCGAGGAACGGCGGCAACCCGTGCCTGCGCGCGGGGTCGAGGGCGCGGTCCGTGCGGCGCTCCGAGACCGACGCGACATCAGCCACCGAGATCGCGAGGAAGTCGAGCACCGCGGCCACCGGCGCGCCATGGAAGTTGCCGTTGGACTCGATCCGGCCGTCGAGCGTGATGACCGGGTTGTCGATCACGCTGGCGAGCTCACGGCCGGCGATCATGGCGGCGTGGGCCATGGTGTCGCGCGCGGCGCCGTGCACCTGCGGTGAGCAGCGCAGCGAATAGGCGTCTTGCACGCGCCCGTCATCCGGCCCCTTGTGGCTGGCGACCATCGGGGAGTCACCCAGGAAGGCTCGGAGGTTCGCCGCGGACTCCGTCTGTCCGGTCTGCGGACGCAGCGCCATCAGATCGGCCGCGAACACGGCGTCGGTGCCGAGCTGCGACTCGATCGACATGGCCGCGGCGATGTCGGCGGTGAGGAGCAGCTCCTGCAGGTCGTGCAGCGCGAGCACCAGCGTGCCGAGCATCCCATCGGTGCCGTTGATGAGGGCGAGGCCCTCCTTCTCGACGAGTGTGAGCGGCTCGATACCGGCGGCGCGCAGCGCATCAGCGGCACTCCGGAGTGCGCCGTCTGCGTTGCGGACGTCCCCTTCGCCCATCGCCGCGAGCGCGATGTGGGCGAGCGGAGCGAGGTCGCCGGAGCATCCGAGCGAACCGTACTCGCGCACGATCGGGGTGATGCCGGCGTTGAGCATCGCAGCGTAGGTCTCGACGACGATCGGCCGTACGCCCGTGCGCCCGGAGGTGAGGGTCTGGAGGCGCAGCAGCTGCAGCCCGCGCGTGACCTCGCGCTCGATCTCGGGACCGGTGCCGGCCGCGTGCGACCGGATCAGGCTGGCCTGCAGCTGCATCCGGCGATCCGGCGCGATGAAGGTGGTCGCCAGCGCACCGAAGCCGGTCGAGACGCCGTAGTGCGGATGCGGGTCGGCAGCGAGGCCATCGATCACGCTGCGGGTCTCGGCGACTCGGACGAGGGCCGCGGGGTCGATGACGACCGGCGCGCCCAACCGTGCGACGGCGACGACATCCGCGGGCGCGAGGGGCGCGGCGCCGACGAGAACAGGGGCAAGATCAGTCATGTTCTGATTCCACACCCGCGGTGTCGACGGCGACAGCGGATCGTGACATCCTGTGTCTGTGATCCCAGACAGCACCGCACCCTCACGGGGCGCAGAACCGCAGGTGCCGGCGGCCGAGAACACGCTGCGCATCCTCAGCTACCTGGCGGGTCGTCCGGCACCGGTGGCGGCATCCGCGATCGCGCGCGAGCTCGGTCTGCCGCGCTCCACGGTCTACCACCTGCTCACCACGCTCTCGGCGCACGGCTTCGTGCTGCACTTCCGCGAGGAGCAGCGGTGGGGCCTGGGCACCTCGGCGTTCGAGCTGGCCGGCGGCTACAGTCGCCAGCAGCCGCTGGCCCGGCTGGGCAGGCCGCTGATCGCCGCCCTGTCCGACCGCCTCGGTGAGAGCGCCCACCTCGCCGTGATGAGCGGGGGCGACGTGCTCTACATCGTGGAGGAGCGCGCGCCCCGGCGTCCTGCCCTGGTGACGGATGTCGGTGTGCGACTGCCCGCCCATCTCACCGCGAGCGGCCGGGCGATGCTGGCCGCCCTCCCCCGCGAGCAGGTGCGCGCGCTGTACCCGAGTGCGTCGGCGTTCCCCGATCGCACCGGGCTCGGACCGCGACGCCCCGCCGAACTGCGCGAGCTCCTGCGCGAGGTGCGTGCACGGGGCTACGCGGTCGAAGACAGCGAGGTCGCCGACGGGCTCCGGTCGGTCGGTGCCGTGGTTCGCGATCACCCCGGGTGGCCGGTCGCCGCGGTGGCGGTCACCTGGGGCGGCGAAGGACTCCAGGAACGGGCGCTGGCGGATGCCGTGATCGAGACCGCCGGAGTGCTGGAGTCGCGGGTGAAGCGGTGAGGGCGGATGTCGCAGGCTTGCGACAACGCCGCGACACCGTCGCCACAACGGCTGGATACGCTCGATTCATGACCACCGCCGCACGTACCGACTCGTCTGCCGCTCGCCGTCGCCGCCAGGGCGTCGCGATCGGGATCCTGTCCGCCCTCGTCGTCACCGGTTGCGCCGCGACGCCGACCGCCGCGCCGAAGCCGAGCACCGCTCCGACGCTCCCCGCTGCGCCCGCGTCCACGGTCGAAACGGTGCCCGGTTACGACGTCGGACAGTTCCCTCCGGTTCCGCTGTTCGTGCTGCCCGACCTGTCGCTGCTCGACTCCTCGGCCTCCGCGTTCGCGATCGAGGTCAACGACGCGCTCGACGACATCCCCGGCGTCACGGCGACCCCGGCGCACTGCGATGCGAACGGCACCGTGATCTCCGGCAACGGCACCGCGCTGCTGTACGGCGACGGCTCCGGAGCCTTCACCGGGCCAGACGGGACCGTGCAGAACTTCGGCGACGGGTCGGGTATCTCCACGATCAACGGCGTCACGATCCAGAACTTCGGCGACGGATCGGGCAACTACACCGACGGCGAGGTCACGATCCAGAACTTCGGGGACGGGTCGGGTAACTACACCGACGGCACCAAGACCGTGCAGATCTTCGGCGACGGATCGGGAAACTACACCGACGGCGAGGTCACGATCCAGAACTTCGGCGACGGATCGGGCAACTACGACGCGGGAGCGGTGACCATCCAGAACTTCGGAGACGGCTCGGGCACCTACACCAGCGGCGACATCACCATCCAGAACTTCGGCGACGGCACCGCACAGGTGAACGGCGAACGGGTGGCGGCCGAGCCGCTGCCGGTCGTGCCCACGCTCGGGGTGTTCCCGCCGCTCGGCGCCCTCGCCCCACTCGAGTCCTGCGGCACCACCCTCACATTCGAGGACGGCGTGCTGTTCGACTTCGACAAGAGCGACATCCGCGACGACGCCGCCACGACGTTGGATGCCGTCGCCGACGTGCTCACGGAGCTCGATGTCGCCCAGGCATCGGTCTCCGGTCACACGGACGCCATCGGATCAGACGCCGAGAACCAGGCGCTGTCGGAGCGCCGTGCGGATGCCGTGGTCGACGGCCTCATGGACCGCGGAGTACGCACCGCCCTGACCGCCGAGGGCTTCGGCGAGTCCCGCCCCGTGGCCGCCAACGAGATCGACGGCGTCGACAACCCCGCAGGGCGTCAGCTCAACCGTCGTGTCGAGATCTTCATCCCGGCGACGCTCTGACGCGAGAGGATGGATGACATGCGCGCTGCACGCCGGCACATCGCCGCGATGACTCCCCTCGCGGTCGCGGTGATGCTGCTCACCGGATGCACGGTGAGCATCGTCGATCCTGCCGCGGGGAATGACCGTTCGCCACGGGCTCAGGATGGCGATCCCGCTCCGCAGAGCGACGCCACACCCCGCCCGTCCGCGCGTGAGCAGCAGGGGGACGACGACGCGGCGTCATCGGGACTCTCTGCACCGAACGCGGCCGAGCGAGAGCGGCTCACCGCCGCCGCCACGATCACGATGACCTGCCCCGACGGACCGCTCGATCAGGATGGTTCGATCATCCGTGTCGAGGGCGCGTGCGCGGACCTCGTGATCGACATCGATGCCGGCGCCGTGATCGCCGACGACGTCGACCGGCTGCAGCTGCGCGGCTCGGGCACGGTCGTCTTCGCCGGGACCATCGGCACGGTGACCATCTCCGGGAGCGCGAATCAGATCATCTGGTCGGGAGCGACGCCGGTGCTGAAGGACAGCGGAAGCGCGAACTCCCTCGGGCGCGGCTGATGATCGCCGAACGATCCGACCGCCCGCGCATTCTTCTGGTCGACGATGACGAGGCCATCACCGGCGCGCTGGCTGCGTTCCTCGGGCGGAGCGGGTTCGACGTGCGCATCGCCGAAGACGGGCGCGCCGGCCTCGCCGAAGTGGAACGGGACGTCCCCGACCTGGTCGTGTGCGACGTGGTCATGCCGCATGTGGATGGCCGCGAGTTCGTCCGACGGATCCGGAACCGGCAGCTCTGGCTGCCGATCATCCTGCTGACTCAGGTCGGCGAGTCCTGGGAGCGCAGTGCCGCGCTCGACGAGGGTGCGGACGACTATCTGAACAAACCCTTCGATCCGCACGAGCTGATCTCGCGGATCCGCGCTGTCCTGCGCCGCAGCTCTCAGGGGGCCGGCTCACTGAGAGGCGCGCAGCGCCTTCGCGCACTGGACATCACGCTGGACCGCACGGCCCGTCGCGTCTGGCGGGGCGACATCGAGCTCACGCTGACCCCGAAGGCGCTGACACTGCTCGAGTACCTCATGCTGCATCCGCAGGAGGTGCACTCCCGCGAGCGGCTGCTGTCCGCACTGTGGGGTTTCGACTTCGCCTCATCGAGCCGCGCGGTCGACCATAGGATCGCGGAGCTGCGGCGCGTGCTGGGTGACTCTGCCGGGGAGGCACGACTGATCGAGACCGCACAGAGCATGGGCTACCTCTTCGTGCCGCGTGTGGTGTCCGCATGACCGACCGGCGCGGCATCGCGCTCGGAGTCGTGACGGCTGTGCCGGTGGGTCTGTGCGCGATCGCCGCCGGCGCCATGGCCGCAGCGGGCGATCAGCGTCTTCTCGCGATCGACCTCGCGCTCCCCGGCGCCGTGCTCATCGCGGGCGCCCTCGTCTCGGCCATCCCGGCGGGCCTGCTGATCGCGCACGGAGCGAGACGTCGGGGGCGCGCTCGGATGCAGAAGGCGGTGACCGAGGCAGTGACGCAGGCGACGCTGCAGGAGCGCACCAATCATCAGCGGTTCCTCGCGCGTCTCGACCACGAGCTGAAGAATCCGCTCACCGCGATCCGCGCGACCGCGGCGGCCGCGCAGGGAGACTCTGCTCTCGCCGAGTGGCGCGTCATCGACGCGCAGGCGGCCAAGTTGAGCACTCTGGTGCGAGACCTCCGCAAGCTGGCGGAGCTGGAGACCCGCCCTCTGGAACGTGAGATGGTCGACCTCGAACAGCTGCTCACCGAAGCCATCAACGCTCTGTCGATCCAGAACCCGGCGGCGGGCGCACGGATGACGCTCACCGTCACCCGGGTGCCGTGGCCGGTGCCACCGCTGACCGCGGACCTGGATCTGCTGTCTCTCGCGGTCGACAACGTGCTGGCGAACGCCGCGAAGTACTCCACGCAGGGGCCCATCGAGGTGAGACTGCGCGAGCAGGACGGCTGGGCGGTCATCGATGTGGCGGATGCCGGACGAGGGATTCCCGCGGGGGATCTGCCGACGGTGTTCGACGAGCTCGCGCGCGCCCAGAACGCGCGTGATGTGAGCGGTTCCGGCATCGGGCTGACCCTGGTCGCCACCGTGATGCGGCATCATGGCGGCGAAGTGTCGGTCCGCTCTGCCGAAGGCGCCGGCACTGTGCTCACGCTGCGGCTGCCGATCCGTCACTGACGCAGCGGCCGTGGCGACGAACCGCCTCGACGACGGATCATCTCAACGATGCATCGCCCTTAACGACGAAGAGCCACCCCGCCAGGGATGGCTCTTCATCGGTCTCGTTGTATTTCGTGTAAAACGCAAAATGGCCACCCATCGATGGGTGGCCATTTGCTTAAAAGAAGTCCGGCGGTGTCCTACTCTCCCACAGGGTCCCCCCTGCAGTACCATCGGCGCTGTGAGG